>NZ_JBVHFT010000005.1:413258-511593 GCF_055562215.1 Kribbella sp. NPDC020701
ACCGTCCCACGCCCATTCGGTAAACGTATTCGATACTTTCTAGCCCCTCGCCGCCCCGCCCCCCCACGGAACCGATGTCGCCCGCCCCTCTTGCCCCCCCCCCCCCGACGTGGGGTTCAGCGGGCGGCTTGTTCGATCAGCGTGGCCACTGCCTTCGGGTGGGACAGTGCTACCAGGTGGGAGGCACCGGAGATCTCGACCGTGGTGGCGTGCGCGCGATCGGCCATGAAGCGTTCGGCGGCCGGGGCGATGGCATGGTCCCCGGTCGGGATCACGGCGTACTCCGGGAGTCCGGCGGGGGCTGTCTTCGCGATCGGCTCGTCGAAGACTGCCGCGTTGACCGGGCGCTGGGACGCGCCGAGTACGGCGGCCTGCCGGGCGGGCAGGTCGGCTGCGAAGACCTGCCGGAACGACTCCGGCTTCATCACGAGGTCGACGCCACCGGGATAGCTGATCGCGTTGGTGGTGTCCGGTCCGATCTCGCTGCCCGGGTACTTCGAGTTCAGTGCGCCGAGCGTTTCACCGGCCTGCGGGATGAACGCCGCCACGTACACGAGCGACTTGACCCCGCTGGTCCCGGCGAGCTGGCTGACCAGCGCACCGCCGTACGAGTGACCGACGAGGACCTTCGGGCCTGGGATGCCGTTCAGGACACCTGTCAGGTACGCCGTGTCGGCCGCAATCGCGCGGAGCGGTACGGCGGGGGCCACGACCTGGTATCCGTCCCGCTGGAGCCGGCTGGTCACCTCGGACCAGCTGGCTCCGTCGGCGAACGCGCCGTGCAGGAGGACGATGGTCGGCTTCTGCTCGTGCTCGGTCTGAGCGGTCGCGGTGGTCGCGCCCGTCAGCAGGAGTGCGGCGGCGGCGACGAGAGCGCCGAGGTGGCGGAGCTTCATCGGGTCGCACCTGCCTCGACAGCGCTCGCGATGAAGTCGGCGACGGCCTTGGGCTGGGAGACGGCGACCGCGTGCGAGCCGTCGACCTCGATCGTGGTGGCCTTCGCGCGGGCGGCCATCGTGCGCTGCCCCTCGGGGTGGATCGCCTCGTCGCCGGTGGCGACCAGGTCGTAGACGGGCAGCCGCTTCCAGCTCGCCGTACCGGCCTTCTCGCCGAACGCCGCGGCGGCGATCGGTCGCTGCGTCCGGCTCAGGATCTCCGCGTCCTCGACGTCGGCGGCGAACAGGGCGCGGAACTTGTCCAGTGCGATGCTGAGGTACGTCTCCTCGCCAGCGTCGCCGGTCGGCAGGGTGTGCGGCACCAGGCCGGAGGCGAAGTCGTTGGCGGGGAAGCTGCCGAGCAGATCCTGCAGGCTCTCGCCCTCGTCGGGGAGGAAGGCGGCGACGTACACCAGTGCGGTCACGTTGTCGGCCTGGTTCGCGGCGGCGGTGATCACGGCACCGCCGTACGAGTGCCCGACCAGGACGACCGGGCCGTCGATCTCGCCGACCTGGGCCGCGACCCGGCTGCCGTCGAGGGCGGCGCCGCGCAGCTCGTTGGCGACGGCGATGGCCGGGATACCGCGGCTGGTCAGCTCGGCGATCACTCCGGCCCAGCTCGAGTTCTCCGCGAACGCACCGTGCACCAGAACGACGGTGGGGGTCTTCTCACTCATCTTTCTCGATCTCCTTCAGTTGGCTTGCTAGAAGGAAACCGCTTGGGCCCGATCCGCCGGATCGACCGAACACCCGAACTTGTCACGGTGCTTTCGAGCCGCCGGGTGCGGTGGTGCACCCAAATCTCATCTGTTCGGGGGAGAGGCGAAGCGCTCCAGCACCAGGCGGGTGAGCTGCACCCGCGAGTTCACTCCGAGCTTGCCGAACGCGGACCGCAGATGAGTGCCGACCGTACTCGCGGAGACGACGAGCTCCTCGGCTGCCGACCGGTTCGTGTGCCCCTCGGCGACCAGCAGCGCGACCCGGCGCTCCATCGGCGTCAGCGCCTCCCAGCCGTCCTGGGCTCGCGGTGGTACGGCGGCCCAGCGGCGTCGTCGTACGCCGTTCGCCTGGAGCACGGCCTGGATCCGGCCGGCGGGCGCCGTCGCGCCGAGTGCCGTCAGGGAATCGAGCGCGTGTTCCAGGGTGGCGACTCCGGTTGTGCGATCGCCGGACTCCAGCTCCGCCCGGCCGTAGACCTCCTCGGCTCGCGCAAGCAGCAGCGGTCGGTGCGCTGTGCGGAGCAGTTCGGTCGCTGCGGTCAGGAGTTTCAGATCGTTGCCCGCAGCCACCAGATCCGACGCTCCACGGAACGCGGCCGACGGACTGGCCGCCACCTGCTCCGCCAGCAGGTCCGCGGCCCGGGCTTGGACGAGTACGTCGATCCGCGCCGGGAAGTCCTGCGGTACGTCGCGCAGCCGCCCGCCGGCCCTGGTATCGCCGTCGGCGATGGCAAGCAACGCATTGATCGTCGGATCGTGGCCCGCGAGCTCCCGTGCGTGGGCGAGCCGGCCACGGAGGAGGGCGATCAGCGCGAGCACCTGATGCGCCACCGGCGCCAACGTGTTGTCGTGGACCTGGCTCATCCAGCGCAGTCCAGCACTGGCGGCGTTCTCGGCCTCCTGCAGGTTCCCCGCGACGTACTCCAGCCGAGCCGCGAGCACCGCCAGCAGCGGTGCGGCGAATGAGTCACCACCGGTCAGCAGCTCGCGCGCCCGCTGCAGCGCCTGCGGCAGTTCATCGGTCTCCGCCCGGCAGTAGAGCTCGCCCACCTCGACCAGAGTCGCCGGCAGGCTGCCCAGACCCGGTGTCACCTGCCGCGCGGCGACGTACAGATCGCGGGCCTCCGCGTACTTGCCCGCCGCTCGCGCGCATTCTGCCGCGGCCACCTGCAGTACCGCACGCGCTATCGGGTCCTCGGGTGTGCCAGCAGGCTCCACGCCGGCCAGTGCGCGGTAGGCCGCCAGGCGTTCGGCCAGGTGTGGTGCGGCTCCAGGGACGGCGAGGTCGGTCGGGTCCAGTTGCGCGATGGACCACTGGCGGGGCGTGAGGTGGAGGCGGACGACGGCCCGCAGGTCCGGTGTGATCGGTCCGAGGTAGAGGGCGTTCCCGCTGAGCAGGTCGTCGGCGAAGGCCTTGGCCCGGTCGTACTGCCAGGCCTTGAGGAGGATGCTGACCACCTCCTCGCCGACCTCGGCGCGCAGCGGCTCGTCGACCGGCGTGAGGTCGAACGCCTCCTGGATGACTTCGGCGGCAGTGGTCGACATGGTCGCGAGGAGATCGCGGGCCGCCTCGCGCAGGGTGGTGATGGCTGCCGTGTCACCCGGTTGCGCCACCGCCAGAACGTGCGGTGCAGCCGCCGCCGCCCCACGACCCTTGGACAGGAGCTGGTCGGCGATGGCGCCGTGCAGGGCGCGCTGGGCGGACGGCGGTACGTCGGCCAGCGCGGCCGACCGCAGTAGCTCGTGGCGGAACCGCAGTTCGGCGCCTGCATCGGTCAGCAGTGCGGCCTGGATCGCTTCGTCGAGTGGTTCGGCCAGTCTGGCGACGGGCTCGTTCATCAGTATGGCGACGTCCTCCAGGCGGAACTCGCTGCCGAAGACCGCCGCCGTCCGGACCAGGGTGCGGCTGACCTCGGACAGCCCGCTCGTACGACGCCGTACGCCTTCCACCAGGCCGGTCGGCAGCGGACCGGTCTCGTGGGAGCCGCTGCCGAGGTACAGCCCGGCGATGAGCTGCTCGGCGAGGAACGGGATGCCCTGCACGCCGTCCAACTGCACGGCGAGCGCGGAGTCGACCGGACCGGCCAGCAGATCCGTGGCGATGTCCTGGATGGCGTCAGCGGAGAGCGGAGCGAGGTCGATGGCATGGACCGGGACCTGTGTCCGGACGGCATCGGTCAGCTGGTCGGTCACGCCGCCAGGAGCCGGCCGGGTCGCGACAAGCCAGAGCAGCTTGGAGTTGGCCAGCCGGGCGACGACAACCTGCAGGACGAAGGCGGTGAGCGGGTCGGACCACTGGGCGTCGTCCAGCACGATCAGCGCGGGGACGCCGTCGAGGCGGCGGCCGATGAGGTCGGCGAGGCGTTCGGCCAGCCAGAGCGGCTGGGAGTTGAGCGCGGCTAGCTCCAGGAAGTGCTCGGTGTCGATCAGGGGGTGCCGGCCGGCGCGGAGGGCTGGTGCGAGGGAAGCGAGCGGGCTGATGTTGTCGGCCTGGTGTGCTGCCGCCGTGGCGATCAGGAAGCCGTGGCGTTCGGCCTGCTCGACGGCAGCGGCGAGCAGGGCGGACTTGCCGATGCCCGGCTCACCGGTGACAACGGCCAGCGCGGCGGTCCCGTCGGCGGCCGCTCGCAGCGCTTCCAGCAGCCGCCCGAGCTCGCTGGAACGTCCCCGCAACGGCGCCATGGTGGATTTGTATCACTCAGAGGCAGCGACGGACGGCCAGCAGGGCGTACGTGCGGGCGGCGTGCAGAACCTCGGCGAGGACGACGTGTTCGTCCGTGGCGTGGGCGTAACGGACATCACCGGGGCCGTACTGCAACGTCGGGATGCCGGCGGCGGCGTACAGCCGGAGGTCCGACCCGTACGGCGCTCCCTTGACCTCAGGTGTCGCAGCACCCGCGTCAGTCGCGGCCGCCAAGGTTTGTGCGAGCAACGGATCGCCATCGGGCAGCAGACCCGACGCGAACTCACCACCCGGCCAGGTCACCGCGACCGGGTGGCCGCGGAGCCAGTCGTCCTTCGCGCAGGCATCGGCGATCGCGGACTCGAAGGCCGCACGTGCATCGGCGAGCGGTTCCCCGAGGCGTACGCCGTACCTGCCCTCGGCGATCAGCAGATCCGGCACGGTGCTGGCCCAGTCGCCGGCTTGCACCGTGCCGACAGACAGCGGGTTGGGCAGATCGAGATGGGTCAGCAACGGATGGGGATCGCGGTTGCGGGAGACCTCGAGCGCCTGCAGCGCCTCCTGGATCAGCACGAACTTCTCGATCGCGCTCACCCCACGACTCCGCGTCGAGCCGTGCGTCGCCAGTCCCGGCACCTCCAGCCGGAACGTCAGCGATCCGGAGTTGGCCGGGATCGCGCACCTCGCGGTCGGCTCCGCGATCAGGCACGCATCACCGCCATGCCCGCGGCGCAACGTCGCGAACGCCCCGACGCCACCGTCCTCCTCGCCGACCACCGTGTGCACCGCCAGCGGCTTCCGCAGTTGGATGCCTGCAGCAACGATCGCCGCCACCGCGCCGAGGATCGCGGCGACGCCACCCTTCATGTCACACGTGCCGCGACCCCACATCACCCCGTCCTCGACCCGCGCCGAGAACGGATCGCCATCGGGCCACACCCCACCCGGCGGCACAACATCCACATGCCCGTTGAGGATCAGCCCCGGCGTCCCGCCCCCACCGAGCACGCCGACACAACCCGAGATCTCGTCCCGCGCGACCTCCATCCCGGGGAACTCCGGGTCAGCCGCCAGCGTAGGAATGTCGACCCGCCAGTTGTCGACAATCAGACCAAGCGCCGCCAACCGCTCCGCACACCACGCCTGTACGTCGGTCTCGGCGGCCGTCCCGTCGACACTCGGAATCCGCACCAGCTCCCGCAGCTCCTCGACGATCCGCTCATCGTCCACCGCCGCGAGAACCGCCCGCTCCACCTCACTCAGCATGCGCACATCATGCATCGAGCAGTTCGAGCACCCGCCGGGCCCCGTGCAGGATCAGGACCGGTGAGCCCTTCGAGCGGGTGTGGACGAACTCCGCGATACTCACGTACGCCGCCGCCGCGCACACCGCGACCGCCGCCCGGCCACCCGCCCGCAGCGCGGCCTCCAAGAACACCTCGTCGATCCCGTCCGGTGCACCGTCCCGCGCCGCCGAGGTCGCCAGCGAGACCAGGTCGTACGCGCGCGACCCGCCACCCGCCGCCTCGATGTCGATGATCCCGGCGATCCGCCCATTGTCGACAATCAGGTTGCCGACATTGAGATCCCCATGCACCAGATCGTCGCTCGGCAGCGCGTGACCACGGTACGGCCGGCACAGCGCGTCGTACCGCTCGAGCATCTCGGTCTCCTCGCCGCCATACTCGCGGACCCGCGCCCACACCCCGTCCCAGCCGTCGAAGACGACCCCGGCGGCCCACGCCGACCAGTTCGTCTCGTCCTCCGGGACGAGGTCCCGCTGCGTCTCGCAGATCGCGATCAGCTCGCGGGCGAGGTGCTCGTCGACCGCGGACCCGTCGCGGACCGCGCTGCCGGGGACGAAGTCCTGCAGCTGGTACGGCGATCCGGCTGCGGTCGTCCCGACCGCGAGCCACTCCGGGGTCGGGTAGCCGACGACCCGGGCCCGGCGGACGAGTTCGGCTGCCCGCCGGACCCGCGGGGCCCAGCCCGGGTTGTCGCTCCACTTGAGGACAACCCGGGCCGCGCCGTCGGTGAGCTCGTACGCACTGGACTGGAAACCACCGGCCAGCTCCCGCACCAGCCGATATTCGGTGCCTAAGGCAACGTTCAGCTCGGCGACAACCGACGCGGTGGTGTCCGTCACGGCGTCAGGCGGTGCAGGTCGCGGGGGAACAGCGTGACCTCGCGGACGTTCTCGGCCTTGGTCAACCGCGCCACGAACCGTTCGAGCCCGATCGCGAACCCGCCGTGCGGCGGCATCCCGTGCTTGAACGCCTGCAAGTACGAGCTGTACGCCGGAGCGTCCCCCGATTCACCTCGCGCCTCCAACGCCGCGACATAGTCGCTGTAGCGGTGCAGACGTTGCCCACCCGTGACGAGCTCCACGCCGCGGAACAGCAGGTCGAACGAGTTCGACCAGCGCGGGTCCGACGGCTGCGGATGCGTGTAGAACGGCCGCTTCACCATCGGATATCCCTCGACCGCGACGAAGTCGCTGCCGTGCTCGCGCAGCGCCCACTCGCCGATCGCACGCTCGTCGGCCGGCGCCAGGTCGGGCTCGTCCGGGTTCGCACCGGCGATCTTCAGCGCCTCGCTGAAGTGCACGACCGGTACGTCGACCGGGATCTCGGGCAACTCCACCCCGAGCCGCTCGAGCGCGCCACCGGCCCGTTCGCCGACCGCGGCCAGCATCCCGGCGATGGTCGACCGCAGGACCGCGAGTACGTCGCGATGGTCCTGGATGAAGCCGAACTCCGCGTCCAGCGAGACGTACTCGGCCAGGTGCCGGACCGTGTCGTGCGGCTCGGCCCGGAACACCGGACCGACCTCGAAGACCCGCTCGAACACCCCGACCATCGTCTGCTTGTAGAACTGCGGCGACTGCGCCAGGTACGCCGGGCCACCGAAGTAGTCCAGCGCGAACACGTTGGCTCCCGACTCCGTCGCCGTACCGACGATCTTCGGCGTCTGGATCTCGGTGAAGCCCTGACCGTCCACAGCAGAACGGAACCCGTGCAGGGCGGCCGCGGCGATCTCCCACCCGGCTCGCACCGCCGGATGCCGCAACGCGACCGGCGCGTTGTCCAGTACGACGGGCAGCCCGGCGCCGACCGTGGGTCGCCAGAGCTCGATCGGCGGGGTCGCGGCCGGCTCGGTCAGCGGCTCGATCACCGGGTCGACGATTTCCGCACCACCGGGAGCCTGCGGGTTGGCGGCGACCGTACCGGTCACCTGGACCACGGTCTCCTCGCCGAGCTCGTCCAGCTGTGCTTGGGTTTCGGGAGCCTTCACGACGATCTGGCTCAGGCCGGACCGGTCGCGCAGGATCAGGAAACTGACGGCGGCGAGCCGTCGTCTTCGGTGCACCCAGCCGGCCACCGTGACGGTTCGGCCTACTGCTGAGGGGATCTCATGGTTGAGAATGCGCATCGCTGTTTCACCTCCAGGTTGTCTCTCGTACCCCGGAGGTGTGGGCGAAGGGGATCTCGCGGTGCCACCACACCTTCACCGGATCGGGCGCGTGCCCAGGTCCGGCCTCTTGCCATGCATTCGCTCGGGAGTGTCTTCGCGACCGCTCCACGTGCCGCCTTCACAGCAACCGGCGACTCTCTCGGACGTGGCGTACGGCGCTACTCGGTTCCGTCAGCGCGAACAGCTCCAGAATAGAGCAAGGCCGTGTCTGGGCAACCGGGTTTACCGGCGGGAGTCCGACGGCGGGATCTGCACGGAGTCGGTGTCCTCCCGGCCGCCGACCTGAGCGTGCACGGTGATCTGGTTGTTCGTGCCGGTGCCGGGCAACCACGCGGTCCACTCGGAGTTGAACGGCGTGCGGTAGTTGTCCGTCCAGCAGGTCGCCCGCCGGACGTCGGTCGACCGCGAGCAGGTCCACCCCTTGTCCAGCGCGGACAGGAAGGACAGGTTGCGACCCCACGAGATGTCCAGCGTCACGCGCTGGTTCGACACTCCGTTGACCTTCAGGAACCGGTTGTAGACGAACGGGTTCGGATCGGTCTGCGGGGTCGGCGTGATGATCTGCAGCAGCGACTCGTCCTGCTGGATCCCCGGCAGCACCTCAGAGTCGGTGTCACTCACCAGCCCGGCCGTCGCGGCCACCGTGAAGGTCCTGGCCGCGGCCGAGCCGTCGGATGGTACGGCGAAGTCGGCCGGAAGCGGAGCCGGTCGCGTCGGGGTCAGCGCCGTACAGGTCTTGGTCTCGGCCGAGCACTTCCAGCCGGCCGGGTTCGCGGCGATCGGCCACTCCAGCGCCGAGCCGTAGCTGATCTTCAGCGTGGCACTGGCCCGGTCCGAGCCGGGGGCAACGGTCAGGATGCGGTGGTGGACGTCCGGATCGGCCTTGCCGTCGAGGATCTTCAGCAGGTTCTCGTCGGTCCGCGGGGGAGCGGTCAGCGTCTCCGAGTCGTCGTCGTACAGCCGGCCGGTCTTGGCCGAGACGGTGAAGGTGCGGTCGGCAGCCGATCCACCGGTCGGGGTGTCGAACGTCACTGGCATCGCCGCCGGCGCCGCCGGGTTGGTCGCCGTACAGGTGTGGGCCGCCTGATTACAGGTCCAGCCGCTGGGGTTGCCGGTCAGCGGCCACCCCAGCGCCCTGCCGAACTTCAGTCCGATCGTGACCGGGTCGGCGTTGCCGTCCGGGACCTTGATCGTGAGGACGAAGCGCATCCCCGCCGTGGCCTCCGAGCCGCCGGCCCGGTCGCTCGGGGCGCCGCCGCCGCTCGGCATGGTGATCGTCAGCAGGCCCTCGTCCAGGATCGGTGTCGTCGGCAACGGTGGCGTCGGGGTCGGCTCCGTCGGTGTCGGGGTCGGTTCGGCCGTCGGGGTCGGCGTCGCCGCCGGCTGGGTCGGCTCGGTCGTCGGCGCAGTGGTTGGCGCGGTGGTCGGAGCGGTCGTCGGCTGCGTGGACGGCGGTTTGACCGTCGGCGGCTTGACCGGCGGCACCGTCGGCGGCTGTGTCGGTTGCTGGCCCGGCGGCTGCGTCGGCTGTTGCGCCGGGGGCTTGTTGATCGCCGCCGGGGGAGTGTCGTTGCCGGTCAGCGCCATCGCCGCCAGGACGGCGGCAACCGCGACGACCACGACCGCTCCGGCGCCGATCGCCGACCGGGTGCTGTTCTCGGTGACCTTCTTCCAGCCGGCGGCGACGAAGCCGACCAGGCCGACCTTCGCGCCGGACGCGGCGGCCAGGTAGCCGAGGCCCGCGGTGCCCAGCAGGGCCGGGGCGAGCAGCGCCGGCAGCGCACTGTTGACCTCGACGAGCTCGAGGTAGACCGCGGTGCACTTCGCGCAGTCGTCCAGGTGCTCACGAACGTTGCGGTTCTCGCGCTTGGTCAGGCCGCCGCGGACGTAGGCGCCGAGGCGCTCGGTCGTCCAGCGGCAGCGGTCCCCGGCGACGTCGGCCAGGTGCTGCTGCAGGTACGCCTGCCGCAGACCTTCGCGGGCGCGGTAGGCCAGCGCGGACACGCCGTTCGCGGTCAGGCCGAGCAGCGGAGCGATCGCGGCCGGCTTCTCACCCTCGACCTCGGTGTGCCAGAGCACGGCCTGCCAGCGCTCGGGCAGGCTCGCGAACGCCTTGGCCGCCGCGCCGCTCTCGAACCCGGTCACGGTCGGGTCGTCGAAGGTCTCCGGCTCCCGCTCGTACGCCGCGATGTCGTCGGTGGCCGTCACCTTCCGGCCGGACCGGATCCGGTCGACGTGCACCCGCCGTACCGTCGTCAGCAGGTACGCGCGGAAGGAGATGTCCGGACCGCCGCCGGCGCGGAGTGCGTCCAGCACCTTGGCGAACGCGTCACTGGCCAGGTCGTCGGCGTCGTTGGCCGGGACCAGCTGGCGGGCCATCCGCTCGGCCGCGTGGTGATGGCGGCCGAAGAGCTCGCCGTACGCCTCGAGGTCGCCGTTGCGGACGCGCGCGATCAATTCGGCGTCGCTCGGCCCTTCCGGCGTCTCCATCTGTCTCCCCGTGTGTCCCGACTGCCCGTACGGTCCGTACCCGACCCTGTCACGGTCCGTCACATAGTTGCCGAGGACAAGGCTCCCACGTGGGACGGCTCCGCGCACGTTTCCTGACGCGGAATCGTGCTCCTTTCCTGACGAGAGCACCAGCCCGGAAGTTACGCGAAAAAAGTTCTGCGAATCCGCGTCATGAACTGCGTCACGGCCTGTCTCACCTCCGAACGACGCTTCCGGCCGACCGGTCGGGAGACTGACGGGGCTATTCGAGGAGGGCCATGTCGCTGTTCGCGGATCTCCGCCGACGGCTCGACCTGCGTCCAGCCAAGTCCCTGAACCTGGCGGGGTCGCCCGCCCGGAACCGGCCGGAGGCGTCGTCTCCAGATCAACCGTGCGAACGGAGGGAGCCGCACGGCACAGCTGGCCCCAGCACCGATCACAGCGCCTATCTCGCGATTGCCGAGGCGCTGCGGGACGGGGCCGATGTCGTGCCTGCATCGGACGAGGTCGGACGCCGGCTGGCGGCCGACGGGGTCTCACTGATGGAGGCACTTGATGGGCTGAGTGCGTTGTACCGCGCGATCGCCGGGGGCGAGCCGGCCTTCGAGGCGGTACGCGCACTCAGTTCCAGCTGGGCCGAGGCCTCCCTGGTCTACCTGCATTCGCTGTCCTGCGAGGACCCGCTGACCGGGCTGTCCAGCCTGGCGCACCTGCGATCCCGGCTCGGCGAGCTCTATCGAGAGGCGGAGTTCCGTGGCACTTCCGTACCGCAGACCCACGCACTGGTGGTTGTCGAGCCGCTCAATCCCCCGGGGACGACGCCGTTCGACCGCGAGCTCCGGCTGGTCGACGTGGCGGAGTGCCTGCGGATCGTCTTCTGCGGCGGTGACGTACTGGGCCGCGTCGGCTCACGCCGCGCGGCGGCGCTCGTCGGCCGCGAGCCGAACCTGCCGGAGCAGGTCGCGACGGTACGAGCGCTGATCACGCAGTGGCGGCTGGACACCGACGTACCCCAGCTGGCCCGGATCTGGATCGAAGGACTGCCCTCGACCGACGCGATGGCGGGGAGGGTTCTCGACGAACTGGCCAGACCTTAGGACCTGCGTCCGGACGCCAACAGGGGGGTGCCCGGACGCATCAGCTGGCGGCGGATCGCCTATCACGGGGTAGGCGATCCGTCGCCGCTTGTCCGTCGTCGCCTCTAGTCTGGATGGCATGTGCGGTAGGTATGCATCCAGCCGGGACCCGTCGGACCTCGTCGTGGAGTTCGAGATCGAGGCGGGCAACGTCCGCGAGTCCGTCGAGGAACTACCGGACAACTACAACGTCGCGCCGACCGATCAGGTGATCGCGGTGGTCGAGCGGAAGAACCGCGAGGTCCCCGACGAGACGATCCGCAAGCTGACCACGGTCAAGTGGGGGCTGGTCCCGTCGTGGGCCAAGGACACCTCGATCGGGAACCGGCTGATCAACGCGCGGATGGAGACGGTCGCGGAGAAGCCGGCCTTCAAGAAGGCGTTCGCCACCCGGCGCTGCATCCTGCCGGCCGACGGCTATTTCGAGTGGTACACGGCCGAGGAGAAGGTGAACGGCAAGCCGGTCAAGCAGCCGTACTTCATCCACCCGGCCGACGGCGGCGTCCTCGCGATGGCCGGGCTGTACGAGATCTGGCGCGACAAGTCGGTCGAGGACCCGGACAAGGACGAGGCCTGGCTGTGGACCTGCACCGTCCTGACCACCACGGCCACCGACGACCTCGGCCGCATCCATGACCGGATGCCGCTCCTGGTCGAGCGCGAGCGGTACGACGCCTGGCTCGACCCGCTGTCGTCGGATCCTGACGATCTGCTCGAGCTGTTGGTCCCCGCAGCGCCCGGCCGCTTGGAGGCGTACGCCGTCTCGAAGGCCGTCAGCTCCGTGAAGAACAACGGCCCCCACCTCCTCGACCCACTACCGCCCGACGGCGTGGACCCGATCGACAAACCACCCGCTCCCGAGGAGACCACCCTCTTCTGACCGTTTCGCGCCCACCTCTTACCTGTCCGGATGACAGGATGGGGCGGGTGACCGACGAACGGATTGTGGGGACGCCGCACGGTGAGGCCCGGATCGTGGCGCATCGGGCCCGGCGGCCGGTGGCGACGCTGGCCCTCGGTCATGGCGCCGGGGCCGGGATCGAGTCCGGTGACCTGGTCGCGCTGGCCGCCCGGCTGCCGAAGCAGGACATCAACGTGTTCCTGATCGAGCAGCCCTGGCGCCGCGCCGGGAAGAAGCTCGCGCCGGCGCCGAAGATCCTCGACGAGGCCTGGATCGCGATCATCGGCCAGCTGCGGGTCCGCACGCCACTGGTGATCGGTGGCCGCAGTGCGGGCGCCCGGGTGGCCTGCCGGACCGCGAGCAGCCTGGGGGCGTCCGGCGTACTCGCGTTGTCGTTCCCGCTGCACGCGCCGGGCAAGCCGGAGAAGTCGCGCGTGGGGGAGTTGCAGGCGGCCGGGCTGCCGACCCTGGTGGTCCAGGGGGAGCGGGATCCGTTCGGGACGCCCGAGGAATTCCCGCCGCTCACCGAGATGGCCGTCGTACCGGACGGCGACCACTCCTTCAAGGTGCCGAAGCGCGCGGAGCTGGATCAGCAGGAGACCTACGACCTGCTGGTCGAAGCTGTGTTCGAATGGGTCAGCCGCGAGGTGTCCGGATAGTGGTCAGCCGCTGAACCCGTCCGTGAGCGGGAATGGCCCGGTCGCGGGGCGTGTTGTGACGAACATGATGGCGACGAGAGAGGCTCCGGCGAGGACAGCTGGGAAGACCCCGGTATTCTCGATCACGATGCCGACTCCCACCACCACCGAGACACCCGAGCAGCGGACCGCGCGCTTCGAGCGCGAGGCGCTGCCGTTCCTGGACCAGATGTACGCCGCGGCGATGCGGATGACCCGTAATCCGTCAGACGCCGAAGACCTGGTGCAGGACACCTTCGCGAAGGCGTACAGCTCGTTCCACCAGTTCACGCCGGGCACCAACCTGAAGGCGTGGCTGTACCGGATCCTGACGAACACGTTCATCAACGGATACCGCAAGCGGCAGCGCCAGCCGACGCAGTCACCGACCGAGGAGATCGAGGACTGGCAGCTCACCGCCGCCGAGTCGCACACTCCCGGCGGCCTGAAGTCGGCCGAGGCCGTCGCCCTCGAGCACCTGCCCGATTCCGACATCAAGGAAGCCCTCCAGTCCATCCCGGAGGACTTCCGCCTGGCCGTCTACCTGGCCGATGTCGAGGGCTTTGCGTACAAGGAGATCGCCGACATCATGGGTACGCCGGTGGGCACCGTGATGTCGCGGCTGCACCGGGGCCGGCGCCAGTTGCGTGAGCTGCTGGGCGACTACGCCCGGGATCGTGGCCTGATCCCCACGTCGGACGAGAGCACCGACGCGACCGCGGAGAAGGAGGAGTCGTGAGCTGCGGCGAGCACCACGACGTCGACTGCAGCGAGATCCTGCAGCGGGTCTACGTCTTCATCGACAACGAACTCGAAGACGCCACCACGGACGAGATCCGGCAGCACCTCGAAGAGTGCGCCCCCTGCCTGGACCAATACGATCTGGAACGCTGCGTCAAGAAGCTGGTCCACCGCTCCTGCGGTTCCGACCACGCCCCCGACGCGCTCCGCCAGAAAATCCTCCTCCGCCTGACCCAAATCCAGGTGGAAACCACCATCACCACCGACTGACTTCTAGCCGGTCGTCGTCGAATTCGTGGTCCGGGCGATCCGCCCGGTGACCTGCGAGTCGTCAAAGCTGTAGGTGTACTTCTGGCCCTGTTCGACGACCTCGAGCAGGTCCACGGCCGCCGCCTCGAAATGTGGTGAGATGCCCTGCAGGACGGCGACCGCGGACCGCAGGTACTGGGCCGCGGCGGCCGAATCGCCGGCCGCGGCGCTGACTTTGCCGTGTTCGAGCAGGAAGCATCCTTCGCGCAGCCGATTTCCGAGCAGGCGCACCAATTGGATGCCTTCTTCGATGCATTCGTGCGCTTTGCGGTAATGCCCCTGACTTGCGTACACGGCGGCCAGGCATTGCCAGCCTTGCGATTGCAGATCGTCGTTGCGTGAGCGCTTTCCTGCTTCGATGCTCTGGTGCAACGGCTCGATCGCGTCCTGGGAACGCCCGACGAGCAGATGCGAGAAGCCGATGTTGAGGTATCTCTTGCCGACCGACCGAATGTCACCCGAGCGCTCCGCGAGCGCGATCCCGTGCCGGAAGGCCTCGTCGGCGAGCGCGTAGTCGCCGTTGCGGTCGTACAGTCCACCGAGGGCGACGTACGAGACCCCCTCGACGGTCGGCTCGCCGAGCTCCTGGCTGAGCCGCAGTGCTTCGGTGCCGAACTCGAGCGCTTCGGCGACTCGATCCAGCCGGCCGAGCACGTGCGTCACCGAGGTTGCCGCGCGTGCCTGACCAGGTCGGTCCCCGAGCGCGCGGAACATCCCGAGGGCCTTGAGCAGATGGTCGGCGCCGACCTCGAGACTTCCGTTCTCCACTTCGGGAATGCCGCTGTCGTGCTCCAGCCAGGCGGCCATCGTCCGCAGGCCGAGCCGGCCGGCGAGGTCGGCCGCGCCAAGCCCCATCTCGCGCATCTCCACCCACCGCGATCGGGACTCGTGGAAACCGAACAGCGACAGGACGAGCTCTGGGAACAACGCCGATCCGGACAGCGACGTGGCGGTCGCCTGGGTGTAGCGATCCATCAGATTTCGCTGCTCGGCGTCGAGCCAGCTCAGCGCGGACTCCGCGTCCGAGATCACCGGAGGCGGCGTGAAGGTGACCGTCGCCAGCGCGAGCCGCGGGCTGGCCGGATGTGTCTTCGCCTGGCATGCCCAGGCGAAGCCGATGTAGAAGCGCAGGACGCGTTCCAGGCCGGCGTCGCGATCAGCCGGGGTGAGGGAGAGGTCGGCCTGTTCGCGGGCGTACGCGCGGATGAGGTCGTGGAAGCGGTATCGCTCGGGGGCGACGGACTCGAGCAGGTTGAGGTCGACGAGGCGTTCGAGGATCGCGTCGGCCCGGCGGACCGGGAGGTCGAGCAGGTGGGCGGCCACAACGGTGAGCAGATCGGATCCGTCGGGAACACTGAGCAACGGCAGTGCCCGCGCGGCCTCGCGATCCAGCTCGCGATCACTCGACTCCAGAAAACGCACGGAGCTCGCGATGTTGGAGCGTACGCCGGAATCGTCCGAGCCAAGGCTGTCGAGCCGGCGCCCCTCGTCGTGGAGGAGATCGACGAGATGCTGGATCGGCCACGACGGGCGGGCCGCGAGCCGGCCACCGATCAGTCGCACGGCCAACGGCAGGCGACCGGTGAAGGAGGCAAGGATCTCGGCGGCGTCCGGCTCGGCGGCGACCCGGGACTGACCGATGACCCCGGTAAGCAGCTCGACCGACTCCGACGCCGACAGGGTGTCGAGACGGATCTGGCGTGCGCCGGCCAGCGTCGCCAGCGAACCGCGGCTGGTGATGATCGCCGCCGACCCGGGGCTTCCGGGGAGCAACGGCAGCACGTGCGCGACGTCGGCGGCGTTGTCGAGGAGCATCAGCACCCGGCGACCGGCGAGCTGGGATCGCAGCAAGGCGGCGGTTTCCTCGACGCCGTCGGGGATCAGCTGAGCGTCGAGACCGAGCGAGCGGAGCAACTGGCGCAACGCGTCGCCGGCCGTCATCGGCTTGCCCGGGCCATAGCCACGGAGGTTGAGATAGAGATGGCCGTCGGGGTAGCTGCCGGCCAGCTTGTGCGCGGCCTGCACGGCGAGTGCCGTCTTGCCGATGCCGCCCATGCCGGTCACGGTGACCAGGCCGACGGCGTCGCTCGTCGTCACGCCGGCGGAAACGCGTAGCACCGAGAGAATTGCCTCGATCTGAGCAATTCTGCCGGTGAAGTCCGGGACGGCCGGAGGTAGTTGCCATGGCATCGGCATCGCGTCGCTCGCGGGCGTCGCATCCGGGGCCGACGGGAGCGCCCGGGGCTTGCGGCTCTTGCCGCGGGCAACGGCCAGGAACTCCTCGGCCTCGACCGTGCTCAGGCCGAGGGCAACGGTCAGTGACCGGATGGTGTCCATCCGCGGCCGGCTCCGGGTGCCGCGCTCGAGCACACTGATCGCCTGCTCGCTCAGCCCCGCCTTTTCGGCCAGGGCCGCTTGGGTGAGCCCGGCCTTGGCCCGGAACCCGCGCAGCAGTTCGCCCAAGCTCGCGGTGGACAGCCCACCCACCTCCCTCACTCCTAGGACCCCACCCGGCTACGGTCGGTGCGGGACATCGGGCCTAACTGTAGGAGGATCCACCGACCGGCCGCAGAGGTTGTCCACACCGGCTGTGATCGGCACCGCACTGCAGCGGTTCAGGGGCGGACGTCTGGACCGGTTCAGCTGACCGGCATCGACGGCGACCGCGAGGATCGGCCCGAATACCCAACGCTTGTTTGAAACTAGCATTCAGTATGCGGCCGGAGACTCTCCGAATACGAGACCTCAGGTAAAGCTGGTCTGGTGCCAGATGTGACCAAATTGCAAAGACCCCGGCTTTTGCCGGGGTCCTCGCTTTGCGTAGTCGCCTGCCGTCAGGCGTTCGGGCGCTTACCGTGGTTTGCGCCCTTCTTCTTGCGTGCGCGGCGCTTGCGGCCGGTCTTGCCCATTCCTAAGCCTCCTTGAAACAACTGCAAAGAGTCACAGTCTCTCATACCATGCCCAGCACTTCGCGTCGTGCGGCGGGTCACGGTCTGGCTTACAGTGTTTCGCGGCGCGCCTGATAAGGCAAAATCATGACGAGTCAGCGATGTGCTGTCTGCCCCCCTGTTCCTTGACCACACCAGGGAACAAGACCGCGACCGCTGATCGGAGGTGACCTGACGTGTTCAGTAGTGACGGTTGGGAGTGGTGAAGGTTAGAGTTCACGGGTGAACAGCCGCTGGCCGCTCCGTCTGACGGTGGCGATCAGCACAGCTGTCGCCACGCTGGTGCTTGCCGTGGCGTTGTTCAAAACCAGGCTCGACGTGCCGACCGTGGCACTGGGTCTGTTGTTGCTGGTGGGTGTACTGCTTCGTTCCAAGGTCGGACCTGTGAAGGCCGTCCTCGACCACGTGGTCTGTATCGCCCTCCTCCTGTTGTCCGGGCCTGCGGCAACGGTCGTTGTCGCCATTCTGCTTCCCCTGACCCAAGACCGTCGCGTGCCGTTGATGCGACGGGTTTTCAACGGCGCACAGGCGGTTCTGTGCGCTGCTGCTGCCGGCCTCGTGTACGTCCATACCGGCGGTGTTCGTGGTGACGCCGTGTTGGACGCGCCGGGACAGGCAACGGTTTCCGGGTTCGCGGCCATTGTGACCTGGCTCTCGGTGAACGCCGCCCTGATGTGTTTGGTGCTGTGGCTCGATCGTGGTGGCACGCCGCCGCTGACCTTCCTGCGGAAGGCGGCTGCGCCCACCGCGATCCCGATGACCGGCTACGGGCTGCTCGGCGTTCTGCTCGCCGTGGTCTGGATCGGTGGTCTGGGCATCGTCGCGGTGTTCCTGGTCGTCGTACCGCTGGTGGTCGCCCGCTGGGCTCTGTCGCTGTACGAAGCGGAACGCAACGCCCAGGCAGCGACCATGCGTGCCTTCATCGAGGTCATCGAGACCAAGGACCTGTACACCCGCGGTCACTCGGAGCGGGTGAGTGCGGGCGTGGGCATGCTCGGGCGTCACATCCACCTCAACGACGACCGCCAGCTCGCCCTGGAGCACGCCGGACTGCTGCACGACGTCGGGAAGGTCGGAGTGCCGACCAGAATCATCCAGAAGCCCGGCCGGCTCGACGACTCCGAGATGGATGCGATCCGGCTGCACCCGGCCAGAGGTGTCGAGCTGATCGGGAACATCCCGTTCCTGGAAGAAGTGAAGTCCGCGGTTCTGCACCATCACGAGAAGTACGACGGCACCGGCTACCCGGCCGGCCTGGCCGGCGAGAACATCCCGTACTTCGCCCGGATCATCGGCATCGTGGACGCCTTCGACTGTCTCACCTCGACCCGCTCCTACCGGCCGGCCCGCGGTGTCGAGGAGACCCTGCAGATCCTGTTGCAGGACCGCTACACCCACTTCGACCCGCAGCTCGTCGACGCGTTCGTCGAGGTGATCCGCAAGCACGGCTGGAAGGCCGCCGCGGCCGATCAGCCGGCTCCCGACGGCAGCGTGCGCGCCACGATCGATCACGACGACCTCAGCCTCGGCAGCGCCGGCGGCGCGTCCGGTTCGGCCGCCGGACCGGACGCCTGATGGTCAGCGTTGAAGCATCCGATGAGCGGCGGATGGGCAGTGGCATCGTTGTCGTGGTCGCCGGCGGGGTGCTGGGACTCGCGTCGCTCGCCATCACGGTCCGCCGCGGCGTCACGGAGTGGCCGTACGCGCTGACCTTCGGCCTCCTGGTCGCGATTGGCGAAATGATCCAGTTCCGGGTGGATCGGAGCCGGAACCGCGCCCCGATCGCCACCAGCGCCGCCCTGGGGTATGCGCTGCTGCGGCCGCCGGAGGTCGGGATTCCTCCCGATGTCGCCCAGGTCATCGCGGTCACCGGCCTGGCCACGCTGGCCGGGGTGCTGCCGCGGATGCTGGCTGGGTTGCGGTGGGATCTGGTTGTGTCGTCGCGGCGCGTGCTCTCGGTGGCGGGAGCGGCCGCCGTGTTCGCGGCGGTGACGCCGTCCGACCTCTACTGGGACACCTCGTGGGGCGCGGCCATCTCGCTGACCGGTGCGATGCTCCTCGCGGTCCTCACGGCGATGGGAATGGACTCGCTGATCGGGGCGGGGCAGGCGACCGAGAGGTTCAACCAGCCGTTCCCGGCCGCACTGCGGGACGAGACCGCCGTCGCTGCGCGGATCGGGATGGCCATGGCGATCAGTGGGATCCTGCTGGCCATCGGTACGTCGCTGCTCGGCCTCTGGGGACCACCACTCGTCGTCGTACCGCTGTTCCTGACGCAGTTCGCCTTCAGGCGCTTCGCGTCGGCGCAACGGACGTATCGGACCACGGTGCGCTCGATGGCCCGCAGTACGGAGATCGCCGGCTTCAGCAGCCCGGGGCAGAACGCGCGGACGGCCCAGCTCGCGGTGGCGTTGGGATACGACCTGGGGCTGACCCCGGCGCGCATGGAGGCGTTGGAGTACGCCGCCTTGCTGTCCGGCGTCGGCCAGTTGGCCTTGGCGGATCCGAGTCCAGGTGGCGCTTCGCTCTTGCGGACCCGGGAGGAGCGGCAACGGGCGGCAGCGATCGGGGCTTCGGTGATCGAGCGGTCGGGTGTGCTGGACCACGTGGCGGAGATCGTCCGGCACTCCAACGATCCCTACCGGCACGGCCGGGCGAACAACGCCGACATCCCGGTGGAGAGCGGAATCGTCAACGTTGCCCTGGCCTACGAACAGCTGGTCGGCGAGGGGAACGGACAGTCGCCGGCCAAGGCGATGGAGTCGATCGGCCTCGGGATCGGTGCGGAGTACGACCCGGTCGTGGTCGAGTCACTCCGCCGCGTGATCGGCCGCGGCTTCCGCTTCTGAGGACAACCGCAACAACGCCGGAGTGCCGGCACAGGGCTCGAGTTCGTCCCACCTCGGCGCAATCTCCACCGGGACCCGGCCCGATCCGCCCATTCCGGCGTACAGGAGCAATGCGGCCCCGGCCGCGATCAGTACGTCGCCAGGGCTGACAGCCTGTCCGAAGCCCGGCAGAGCCACCGGTACGACGTCTCCCAGCCAGGGAAGCCGGGTCGTGGCGTCGGCCAGTTCGTGGCGCGGATCGCTGACCACCGCATCGCCGACGCCCGCGCGGATCAGCGCATCGACCGCCACCGGCATGGCGCCGTTCACCGCGACCACAAGAGCGTTGCTGAAGAACCCAAGAGCGAGCAGCCCGACGCCAGGGTGACGGAGGTTCAGCCGGAGGAACACGGCGATGCAGACCGCCGACCCGATCAGCCCGACCGGGTACGCCGTACCGCCGAAGCGGGAGCCGAGGAGCTGGCCGATCGCGGCCGCTGCCAGCCAGTGCACGCCGGCCAGCGAGTTGCCGGCCAGCCGTCCGAACCGTCCACCGGTCGCGAGTGCCGCGGCGGCGGCGAGCACCATGACGAGGAGGACCAGCAGCACCCTGGCGATTCTGCCGCGCCGGCGGCCCGAATCCGGGCAAGCTGACCCCGCAGCGTGTCGACTTGGCGGCAAAAGGTGACGGCGGCCCTTCACCAGGAAGGACCGCCGTCAGCTGTGCGGCGACGACTACGACTTGGCCGGGGCCGCACCGCCCTCGTCGAGGAGCTCGGGCAGGTCCTTCACGCCCGGGTCGCCCTGGTCGGCGACGTAGTCCGTCGAGTGCGTGGTGTCCACTCCGTCCGGCACCTTGAGCGCCCGGAATACCACCGTCAGCACGATCACCACGATCAGGTTGAGCCCGAACGCGGTCAGCGCGATGTAGACCGGCGTATCGGTGAACGGGATGTTCGCCAGCGAGCCGCCGAAGTGTTTCTTCGTCGCCGGGTTGACCACGTTGTAGGCCTCGACCGTGCCGAACACCATCGCCACCGCCCAGCCGGCCAGCAGCGCCCAGCGGTGGAACCACCGGGTGTAGAGGCCGACCACGATCGCCGGGAAGGTCTGCAGGATCCAGATCCCGCCCAGCAGCTGGAAGTTCAGCGCGAGCGTCTTGTCCAGCGTGAGCACGAACGCCAGCGCGCCCAGCTTCACCGCCAGCGACGCCAGCTTGGAGACCTTCGCCTCCTGCGCCGGGGTGGCGTCGCGTTTGATGAAGTCGCGGTAGATGTTGCGGGTGAACAGGTTCGCCGCCGCGATCGACATGATTGCCGCCGGCACCAGTGCACCGACCGCGATCGCCGCGAAGGCGATGCCGGCGAACCAGGAGGGGAACTCCTGGTCGAACAGCCGCGGGATCGCCAGCTGTGGGTTCGTGATCCCGTCCAGGCCCTTCGTGTTCACGTTCGCCTTGATCGCCATGAAGCCGAGCAACGCGAGCAGGCCGAGCAGCAGCGAGTACGCCGGCAGGATCGCGGCGTTCCGCCGGACGATGTTGCGGTTCTTGGTCGACAGCACCGCGGTCACCGAGTGCGGGTACATGAACAGCGCCATCGCGGATCCCAGTGCCAGCGTCCAGTACGACGAGAAGCCCGCCTCACCGGGGATGAACGCACCGACCGGCTTGCCGGTGGCCGGGTTGGTCTTGGTCAGCTTCTCCTCGGCGGCACCGAAGATCGCGTCCCACCCGCCGAGCACGTGCGGCAGGTAGAAGATCGCCACCGCGATCACCAGGTAGATCAGGCCGTCCTTGACGAACGCGATCATCGCCGGCGCCCGCAGGCCCGACGAGTAGGTGTACGCCGCCAGCACCGCGAACGCGATCAGCAGCGGGATGTCCTTGGCCAGCACGTTGTCGCCGCCGAGGCCCATCGTCTCGAACACGGCCTGCATACCGACCAGCTGCAGGGCGATGTACGGCATCGTCGCCAGGATGCCGGTGACCGCGACCGCCAGCGACAGCGCGCGGCTGCCGTACCGGCCGCCGACGAAGTCCGCCGGGGTCACGTAGCCGTTGCGGTGCGAGACCGACCAGAGCCGGGACATGAAGATGAAGATGATCGGGTAGACCACGATCGTGTACGGCACCGCGAAGAAGCCGCTGATCGCGCCGGTCGCGTACATCGCGGCCGGGACGGCGATGAAGGTGTAGGCGGTGTAGAGGTCGCCACCGAGCAGGAACCAGGTGATGAAGGTTCCGAACCCACGACCGCCCAGACCCCATTCGTCCAGGCTGTCCATCGAGCCGGAGTTGCGCCAGCGCGCGGCCATGAAGCCCATCGCGGTGACCGCGCCGAAGATGACGACGACGATGATGAGCTGGACCCAGTCGACAGAGGTGTTCACCGGCCCGCCTCCTTCGCCGCACCCGGGTTGTCAGGGTCACCAAGCCCCTGCTCCGCCCGCCGCCTGCGTTCCTCCCGGCTCACCAGCCGGTAGCAGACACTCACCAGCGCGGCCGAGATGAAGACCCACAGCAGCTGGTACCAGTAGAAGAACGGGAAGCCCCACAGGCGGGGCGCGTCCTTGGCGTAGGTGGAGACCAGGAGCGGTACGACGATCGCGACCGCCAGCAGGACGCCGGAGATCCAGTACGCGGGTCTGACCGCGGACAATCGGAACACTGCAAACCTCCTCGGGACGTAGCAGGCGCAACGGAGCACGCTACCGTTCGTACCCACACGGGACTAGATCTTCAGGGTGGTTCATGGATAACGAACGCGCATGGTTCATCCGGCGGGTCGTCCTGTCCGTGTTGTTCGTCGCGGTCGTTGCCGTTGCGTTGTATCCGGAGCTGCTCGGGCTGGACGAGGTCACCCCGTTCGCCCAGCTGGTCGCGTTCCGGCCGCAGGGGCTGGCCGTGGTCCTGCTGCTGGCGCTGCTGATGCTGATCCGGCGGGGCTGGCGGATCGCGGCCGCGCTCGTCGCCGTCCTGGCGCTGACCGGGGGAGCGCTGACTGCGCCGCGGAAGTTCTCCGACGCGCGGCCCGCGCCGGCGGGGTCCCGGGTGCTGACGATCATGGTGGCCAACGTGCTCGGCGGCGGGGCGGACGCCGGGGACGTGGCCCAGGTGATCCGGGAGCGTCACCCGGACCTGGTTTCGTTGCCCGAGGCACAGGTCGACGTCCGGGAGGAGATCCGCGCGCACCTGCAGGGCCTTGATTACCACGGGTACACGACCCAGCCGGCCAAGGCGGTGGAGAGTGCGACCAGTGTGCTGGTGTCGTCGTCGCTCGGCGCGGTGGTGTTCGACGCGGAGGACGGTACGGCGTTCGGTCACATCGTCGTGACCGGTGGCACGCTCGGTGACATCCGCCTGATCGCGTACCACGGGTTCCCGCCGCTGCCGGACGCGGTGACCACCTGGAAGCAGGACCTCCAGGTGCTGCGGCAATGGTGCTCCGAGGATCCGCCGACGATCGTGGCCGGCGACTTCAACGCGACCCTCGATCACGCGGAGTTCCGGCACGCGCTGGGCGGCAACTGCCGCAGCGTGGCGCCGACGGTGGGCGATGGACTGGTGGGGACCTGGCCGTCCGATCAGCCGGCGGTGGTGCGGACCCAGATCGACCATGTGGTGGTGACCCGGCAGTTCCAGCCGGCCGGGTTCACGACGTACGCGATCGCGGGCACCGATCACCGAGCCGTCGTGGCGACGGTCGCCGTACCTACGACTGGGGGTTAGTGGCGGGGCGGTAGATGTATGGCTGCGAGGCCTGGACCGATTCGGTCAGCATCAGCAGCAGGTCGGCGCGGGCCTCGATCGGCCGGCCGAACAGGTCGTCGTCGCCGGGGATCGGGAAGCCCTTCACACCGATCGCGAGCTGGCTCAGCAACACGTGCAGAACGCCGCGGGCGTTGAACACCGAGGGTGTCGGCCACTCCGGCAGCGTCTCGTGCATCAACGGCTGCTGGGCCGCGGTCGCCGCGATCGGCTTGAGCCAGCGCTCGAGCTCGTCACTGGTCAGCATGTTCCGGTGCAGGATCGTCATCACGGCGTGCGCGACGCGGTCGTGCTCCTCGTGCACCCAGCGGTACGGCGTATCCTTGACGATCCGGTCCGCGAGGACGTCGAGCAACGCGCGCAGTACGCCGGCGTCGCAGTGCCGGGAGCGGGCCAGGGCACCGATCGCATCGGCGCCGTGGGCAACGGCATGCGCCCAGCCGCAGTCCGGTACGAACCCGCGCAGGTCACGCTCGCGCAGCAGCCAGGTGGCCAGCCGGTCGCCCCAGCGCATCACCACCTCGTCGTGCACCAGGAACTCGGCGTTGTCGCGGTGGATCACCTCGGCCAGCGTCAGTGCCGTGAACGACCGGCGGAAGACCGTGTCGGTGCCGTCCTCACCGAGTCCGTAGTTCAGCCCGGCGCACAGACCGTCCCCGAACCCCGGCAGCAGATCGTCGTACACCCCGCGCTCCAGCCAGGTCGCGAGCGTCGGGTAGGCGAGCGCGTCGCGGACCTGCGGGTTGGTGCTGGCGAGGCCGCGGACGAGCTCCTCGGTGAGGTCGGTGAGGGCGCGGTCGTGCGGCACCGCGTAGTCCGCGGCCATCACGTCCTGCCAGTACGTCGACGACTCCACCCAAGCATCCTTTCATCCGTGCCTGATCAATCAACACCTACATACACCTACTTGTCGAGCGGACCACCGCAGGTACTGGTATACGCCATCGGTAGCATCGGAGCGTGCCGTCTCTGACAGATGTGGCTCGCAACCACACCACCCTGGACCAGGCCGACCTGGATCGCCTGCAGTTGCTCGTCTCGGACTGGCAGATGCTGGCCGACCTGTCGTTCGCCGACCTCGTGCTCTGGTTGCCCGACACCGAGGGGCTCGGGTTCTGGGCCGGGGCGCAGATGCGGCCCACCACCGGGCCTACGGCGTACCTGGACGACATCGTCGGGAGCTTCATCCCGCGCGGCCGCCGGCACCTGCTCGACCAGGCGTACGACGGCGGCCGGATCTGCCGCGAGGGCGACCCGGAGTGGCGCGACGACGTCCCGGTCCGGGTCGAGACGATCCCGGTACGCCGGGGCACCCGGGTGATCGCGGTGATCGCGCGCAACACCAACCTGCTCGGCGTCCGGACCCCGTCCCGGCTGGAGATCGCCTACCTGCAGAGCGCCACCGACCTGGCCCGGATGATCACCGACGGCATCTTCCCGTACGGCGGGGAGCGGCTGCTCTCCAGGACGCCACGCGTGGGCGACGGGTGTATCCGGGTCGATCGGCACGGCATGGTGACGTTCGCCAGCCCCAACGCGTTGTCGGCGTACCGGCGAATGGGGCTGGTCACCGACCTGGTCGGGAGCCGGCTGAAGGACATCACCGGTGAGCTCATGCACAGCGGGCACAAGGTCGACGACGTCCTGGCGTCGGTGCTGACCGGACGGGCTGCCAAGGAGATCGAGATCGAGAACTCCGAGGCCACGCTGTTCCTGCGCGCGATCCCGCTGCGGGCGGACGGTCAGCACGTAGGGGCGCTGATCCTGCTCCGGGACGTCACGGAGCTGCGGAGCCGGGAGCGGGAGCTGGTCACCAAGGAGGCGACCATCCGGGAGATTCATCATCGCGTCAAGAACAACTTGCAGACCGTCGCCGCGTTACTCCGGATGCAGGGCCGGCGGATCTCCGTGCCGGAAGGCCAAGCGGCGCTGGCGGAGGCGGTCCGGCGGGTCGGGTCGATCGCGATCGTCCACGAGACGCTGTCGGAGTCGTTCGACGAGCACGTGGACTTCGACGACGTCGCCGACCGGATCGCCCTGATGGTGGCTGATGTGTCGACGGTCGACACCTCCGTGGAGACGCGTCGTAGTGGGAGCTTCGGTGTGCTGGACTCCGAGATCGCGACCCCGCTGGCGATGGTGCTCACCGAACTGATGCAGAACTCGGTGGAGCACGCGTTCGGCCGGCGTGCTGACGAGGGGGGCGACGGCGGCGAGGCGACCGGTTCGATCGAGCTGGCCGCCGAGCGGTCCGTCGGCCGGCTGCACGTGACGGTCGTGGACGACGGTCAAGGGCTGCCGGCGAACTTCGATTCCGAACTGTCCGGGAACCTCGGGCTGTCGATCGTCCGCACCCTGGTGATCGGGGAGCTGGACGGAACCCTGGAGTTCGGCCCTCGCCACGACGGCAGGTCCGGAACCCAGGTGACCCTGGACATCCCGGTCAAGGAGTAGCCGCTTCAAGGCCACCTCGACGGGTGGCCGGGAAAACCAAAGGCCCCGCGGATCCCGCGGGGCCTCGACGATTCGTGCTCAGGCGGTGCGGATGCGGGCGCGGGCGTTGCGGCGCTTCAGGGCGCGGCGCTCGTCTTCGCTCAGGCCACCCCAGACACCGTGATCCTGGCCGGCTTCCAGTGCCCAGGCGAGGCACTGCTCACGCACGTCACAGCGACGGCACACCTGCTTGGCCTCCTCGATCTGCATGATCGCGGGCCCGGTGTTGCCGATGGGGAAGAACAGTTCCGGGTCCTCGTCGAGGCATACGGCCCGGTGGCGCCAATCCATGGCGGATCCCATCTCTCTCAGTAGTTGTCGTTCGCTGTCGGGTAGGTCTGGTGCCCGATCAGCGGCTGCTTACTCATTGCTCGTCTCGCAACGGGGGGTTCGCGGTGCGAGATGTTCGATCCAGGTCCGCGTTGTGAACGTTTTCACGAACGACTCCATGTTCCCAATCTCAGGTGAGTGAAACAAGGGTTCTGGAGTTGTCGATCAGATCACAACACTTCCTTAACACTCCGAACCGGCGCACAGCGGTTCTCCCCATCCGTTTATCGGACAGAGGGCCCCTTCTGCGATCGCCCGTTCACTGCAGGTAACCGTTCCGACCACCTTTTGGTTACGCACAACCTCAAATCCCTGTGGGGCTGGGGTTCCGCGACCCGACCGGGCTCGCGGAAGAGTTGGTGGTCGTCCTTGTGCCCGAAGTACCCACGGCACCGGGCACTAAGCTGGCGAAGTGCCGACCGACTCCCCAGCTGCCGCCGTACCGAGACCGCTCAAGCTAGCCGCGGCTGTGGTCGCTGCGGAAGGGCTTGTGCTCATCGTTCTTGGAATTGCCGAGGCATTTACGATCCACGGCGACCGTCTGGTGCTCGGTCTGACCACGGCGGCGTTCTTCATCGCGTACGGCGCGGGCCTCGGATTCGTCGCCCGTGGGCTGTTCCGGGCGTCGACCTGGAGCCGGGGGCCGGCCGTGTTCGCGCAGCTGATCCAACTGCTGGTCGCCTACAGCTTCTGGGGTGGGTCCACCAAGGCCGTCGCGATCGCGCTGGCGGTGGCGGCCGTCGGCGTCCTGGTCTGCTTGTTCCAGAAGGCGTCCACGGAGGCCCTGGCCGACAACCCGGCCAAGGACCACCCGGTCCTGTAGGGCGTTTACTCCTTCAGCAGGCCGGTCCGCAGCTCGGTGAGGGTGCGGGCCAGCAGCCGGGAGACGTGCATCTGGGAGATGCCGATCTCCTCGGCGATCTGCGACTGCGTCATGCCGCGGAAGAAGCGCAGCGTCAGGATCCGCTTCTCCCGGGTGTCCAGCTGGGCCAAGAGCGGTTTCAGGGACTCCCGGTACTCGACGCTCTCCAAGGCTTCGTCCTCGCCGCCGAGCCCGTCCAGGACCGTGGTGGCGTCCGCTTCGTTCTGCTCGGGGGCGTCCAGGGACAACGTGTTGTAAGCGTTGGCGGACTCGAGGCCCTCGATCACCAGGTCCGGCGACAGGCCCAGCCGCTCGGACAACTCGGCCACTGTCGGCGCCCGGCCCAGCTGCTGGGTCAGCTCGGCCGTCGCGGCGGTCAGCGACAGCCGCAGCTCCTGCAGCCGCCGCGGCACGCGGATCGCCCAGCCCTTGTCCCGGAAGTACCGCTTGATCTCGCCGAGGATCGTCGGCGTCGCGTACGTCGAGAACTCCACCCCGCGGTCGGAATCGAAGCGATCGATCGCTTTGATCAGCCCGATCGTCGCCACCTGCACGAGGTCGTCGTACGGCTCGCCCCGGTTCCGGAAGCGGCGGGCCAGGTGCTCCACCAGCGGCATGTGCAGCGCGACCAGGCCGTCCCGGGCCGCGGTGCGCCCCGGCGTACCGGCACCGGCGGCAGCCATCGCGCGGAAAAGCTGGGCGGTCCGGGTGCGGAGATCCGGAGTTTCCTGGGGCTCGCCCAGGGTCTGGTCGTCGGTCACGCGTTCTCCGCGGCGGTGGCGGTTGCCGTCACGGTGATCGTGAGTCGGTCGTCGATCATCTCGGCGGCCACGGACTCGACCAATGCGGTCAGCACGGTCCAGCCGAACGAACTGGTGTCCGGACGCCAGCCGTCCGGTACCAGGGCGCTCGTCCGCACGGTGATCTGCGGAGGGTCGATCTCGAAGACGCAGTCCAGCACACCGTCGGCCGCCTGCGGCAGCAGCAGCGCGCACGCCTCGTCGACGGCGATCCGCAGATCGTCGATCGCGTCCACGGTGAAGTCGTTGCGAGCAGCCAGGTTTCCGACCACCGATCGCGGTACGGCGATGTAGGCACTGTCCGCCGGAATGCTCAGGCGGACCTCGGCGGATCGTCCGGTGCTGCTCACGCTGCCTCCCTCGTGTCCGGCGCGGCCGATCGGCCCACCACGCCGTACATCATCCAACCTGAAGGCCTTCGATGCACGACGAGCGGGTCCGTCGGAAGGTCATGGGGGCCTCCCGCCCTGGACTGAGGAGCGCAGCGACCGGAGCGACGAGGGAAGGGCGGGAGCCAAGGCCCCATGACCACGCCGAGCCGGAGGCGAGGCCAAAGCACTGTTACGGGTGTTCGTGTTCTGAGCGGAGGCGGGCCAGGAAGGCCTGCGTCCGCGAGTGCTGCGGGTTTCCGATCACGTCCTTGGGTGGCCCGGCCTCGACCACCACGCCGCCGTCCATGAAGACGACGGTGTCGGCGACCTCCCGGGCGAACGACATCTCGTGGGTCACCACGATCATCGTCATCCCGTCCAGCGCCAGCTCGCGCATCACCGCGAGCACCTCGCCGACCAGCTCCGGGTCGAGTGCCGAGGTCGGCTCGTCGAACAGCATCAGCTTCGGCTGCATCGCCAGCGCCCGGGCGATCGCGATCCGCTGCTGCTGACCGCCGGACAGCTGCGCGGGGTAGACGTTGCAGCGGTCCGCGAGCCCGACCCGGTCGAGCAGCTTCATCGCCCGCTCCCGGGCGGACTTCTTCGACTCACCCTTCACCTGGGTGGGCGCCTCGATGATGTTCTCCAGCGCGGTCTTGTGCGGGAAGAGGTTGAACCGCTGGAAGACCATGCCGATCTCGCGCCGCTGGGCCGCGATCTCCTTGTTCTTCAGGCGATACAGCTTCCCGCCACGGTCGGCGTACCCCATCAGGTCGCCGTCCACCCAGATCCGGCCGCCGTCGATCGTCTCGAGCTGGTTGATGCAGCGCAGGAACGTCGTCTTGCCCGAGCCGGACGGCCCGAGCAGGCAGACCACCTGACCGCGGTCGACGTCGAGGTCGATGCCCTTCAGTACTTCGATGTGGTGGAAGGACTTGGTCACGTTGACCGCGTGGACCAGGGGTTGCGCCGAAGGTGTGGCCGTCTCGGCGGCCGCCGCTTCAGTCATCACGCACCTCCCGCGCCGGCCGGGCGGGCGGCCCGCGGCGCCTTGGTTCCGAAGCCCCGGCCGAAGTGCCGCTCGAGGAAGTACTGGCCGACCATCAGCACACTGGTCGCGGCCAGGTAGTACAGCGTCGCGGCGACCGCGATCGGGAACGTCTTGTAGTACGTGCTTCCGATCGACTGCAGCTGGTAGAACAGCTCGCCGATCACCGGTACGGCGAGCAGCAGCGAGGTGTCCTTCAGCATCGCGATGGTCTCGTTGCCGGTCGGCGGCACGATCACCCGCATCGCCTGCGGCAGCACCACGCGCCGCATCACCTTGCCGCTGCCCATCCCGAGCGCCTCGGCGGCCTCGGCCTGGCCCTTGTCCACGCTCATGATCCCGGCCCGGGCGATCTCGGCCATGTATGCCGCCTCGGACAACCCGAGCCCGATCACACCGGCGATCAGGCCGGTGAAGACCTGGTTGGCGTCCAGGTTCAGGAACCGCCAGTCACCGGACAACCCGAGCCAGTCGATGATCTTGTAGTCGAACGGGATCCCGAACGAGATGCCCGCCGGGAACAGCACTCCGAGCGTGCCCATGGTGAACAGCAGCAGGTACCGCGGGACGCTCCGGAAGAACCAGGTGAAGGCCCAGGACACCCCGGCCAGGATCGGGTTGTCGGACAGCCGCATCACGGCCAGCAGGACACCGCCGGACACGCCGACGATCATCGACAGCACGGTGACCAGCAAGGTGCCTTTGATGAAGCCGTTGATCACCGGCTGCTGGTTCATCGCCTGGAAGACGAAGCGCCAGTCGAAGGCCTTGTTGGTCACCAGCAGGTGGATCAGCATCGCCAACAGGACCGCGATCACGGCGATGGCGACCCACCGCCCGGGATGCCGGACCGGTACGGCGTCGATCGCGCCCGGCCGGTCGGCATCCTCGGCGGCCGGGCGCGTTTCGGTGTCAGTGCTCATCCACGTCCTCGCTTCGCTCCGGGCGCGGATGAGACACGAGATGCGCTGTGCTCGATGATGAGCTCGCTTCGCTCCCTCATGGTCAGCTCACGGGTTCACGGCGAAGTCGGTGATCGCACCCGTGTCGTTGTTCCACTTCTGCAGAGTGCTCTTGTACGTGCCGTCGGTGTTCAGCGACTTCAGCGCGTCGGCGATCGCCTGCGCGAACGCGGTCTCCGCCTTCGGGACGACATAGCCGTACGGCGCGGCGTCGTAGATCTCACCGAGCTGCTCGAGCTTGTCGCCGGTCTGCTGGATGGCGTACGCCACGATCGGGGAGTCGGCCAGCATCGCGTCGGCCTTGCCGGCGACCAGGTCCGAGTTCGCCTGGTCCTGCTTGTCGCGGACGACGAGCTTGATCTCGGGCTTGCCCTCGGCCTTGCACTTCGCCTGCCGCTTCGGCAGGTCCTCCTCGAGCTGCACCGTGCCCTTCTGCACCGCGACGGTCTTGCCGCACGCGTCGTCGGCGTTCACGCCCTTGGGGTTGCCCTTCGCGGTGGCCCACAGCGTGCCGGCGTTGAAGTAGCTGACCATGTTGACCTGCTGCTTGCGCTGGTCGTTGATCGTGAACGACGAGACGCCGATGTCGTACTTGCCACCCTGGACACCGGTGATGATCGTGTCGAAGCCGGCCGGCTGCCACTCGACCGTGACGCCGAACTTCTTCGCCACCGCGTCGAACAGGTCGACATCCCACCCGACGACCTTCGTGCCGCCCTGCAGGAACTCGTTCGGCGGGTAGCTGGCGTCGACGCCGACGACGATCTTGCCGGCCGACTTGATCTTGGCCGGCAGGGCGTTGCTCAGGCTGGGGTCCGCACTCACCGGGGCGCTGGAGGGTGCGCTGGCCGGGGCGCTGGTCGAAGACCCACCTTCGAGCGAGCTCGAACCGCAACCGGCGGCGGCGAGAACCAGAACGCCCGACAGTACGAGCGTCCTTCGCAGAACAGACATCTGTTCCTCCAAACCCGGGCACCGATCGATCCCGGCGCCATGTGTCCGCATCTTGACACAGCCGCATGCCTAGGACGCACGGACCAACGCGGAATGGAGACCTTTTCGTAGTCGTTGCGGCCGTCACGCGTGCGGCCCGTCGATGGCCCGGACACGCAGCGTGACGACGAACGGCGTTCAGGTCGTCGGCTCGACGTGGGTCGGGTCGAGGACGCGGCGGAGGAAGGTGCGGGTGCGCTCTTCCCTGGGATCGCCGATGACCTCGGCGGGTGGGCCCTGCTCGACGATGACGCCGCCGTCCATGAAGACGACGCGGTCCGCGACCTCGCGGGCGAACGCCATCTCGTGGGTGACCACGAGCATCGTCATCCCGTCCAGGGCCAGCTTGCGCATGACCGTGAGTACGTCGCCGACGAGCTCCGGGTCGAGCGCCGAGGTCGGCTCGTCGAACAGCATCAGCGCCGGGTCCATCGACAGCGCGCGGGCGATCGCGACCCGTTGCTGCTGACCACCGGACAGCTGGGCCGGATACGCGGACATCTTGTCGGTCAGGCCGACCCGTTCCAGGTTTGCCCGGGCGACCCGGTCCGCGTCGGCCGGGCTGCGCTTCAGCACGGTCCGCTGGGCGATCGTGCAGTTGGCCAGGGCGGTCAGGTGCGGGAAGAGGTTGAACTGCTGGAACACGATCCCGATCTGCTGCCGGGCCGCGTCCAGGTGGCAGTCCGGGTCGGTGATGTCCTCACCGCGGACGATCACCTGCCCCTCCTGCGGCTGCTCGAGCAGGTTCACGCACCGCAGCAGCGTCGACTTGCCCGAACCGGACGGCCCGATCACACAGACGACCTCGCCCTGCTCGACGGTGAAGTCGATGCCGCGCAGGACGTGGTTGCTGCCGAAGGATTTGTGCAGGTTCTTGATCTCGACGAGTGCCACTAGCGTGCCTTCGCTGCTCGGGCCTCGAGCCGGCGGACCAGGATGCCGAGCGGGAGGGTGATGATCAGGTAACAGAAGCCGGCCGTGATCAGCGGCGTCAGGTTCGACTCGCTGTTGGCCAGCTCGCGGCCGAACCCGGTCAGCTCGTTCCCGCTGGTCGACACCCCGATGATGAACACCAGCGAGGAGTCCTTCACCAGCAGGATCAGGTCGTTGGCCAGCGGCGGGAGAACGATCCGGAACGCCTGTGGCAGCACGATCTTCCGCATCGCCAGCCCGGCCGGCATGCCGAGCGAGCGGGCCGCCTCGATCTGCCCTCGAGGCACCGCCTGGATGCCGGCCCGGATCACCTCGGCCATGTACGCCGCCGCGACGATCCCGAGCGCCAGCCAGACCACGCCGTACGGATCGAGCGGGACGGTCATGCCCTCGAACGCCAACGGCAGCAGGCTGAACGCGATGAACACCACGATCGCCGGCAGTCCCCGGAAGAACTCGATGTACGCCGTCGCCAGCCAGCGGTACGGCCCGACCGAACTGAGCCGCATCAGGGCCAGCACGGTGCCCGCCACCAGACCGATGACGAACGCACCGGCGGTGTACTCGATGGTCTTCAGCAGCGCCTGCGGCAGACCCTCGGTGAGCGCGGTCTTGATCAGCGCGGGCCGGAAGAAGACGTCGCCGATCTGCTTCCAGTCGGCCGCGAAGATCGCGACCAGCACCAGGACGATCAGAACGGCGTACTGAACGATCCGCCACCGCTGGGCCCGCTGCCGGGGGCTGAGCCCCGGCCGGCGGACCACGGTGGTCTGTTCGGGCGCGCTCACTTCTTCGGCTCGGTCTTGAACCACTTCTTGTAGATCTCGTTGTAGCTGCCGTCGGACTTCGCCTTGGTCAGCAGCTCGTTGAACTTCTCGACGAGCTTGGTGCCGCTCGGGTCGTTCTTCTTCGCGGCGAAGCCGTACTGCTCACCGGTGTCGAACTCGGCGACCACGGCGGTGTCCTGGTTCTCCGACACGAACGGGTACAGCACGCCGTTGTCGTTGATGCCCGCCTCGACCCGGCCGGACTTCACGTTGTTGGTCTGCAGGGTCAGGTCGTCGAACGTGACCACCTCGTACCCGTTCTCGGCCTTGTGCGCGTTCGCGTAGTCCTTGCCGGTGGTGTCGGCCTGGACGCCGACCTTCTTGCCCTTCAGGTCCGCCAGCGTCTTGTACGGCGAGTCCTTCTTCACCAGCAGCACCTGGGTCGCGTCCATGTACGGATCCGTGATCGCGAGCGCCTTCTGCCGGTCCTCGCGGATCGTCATCGCACCCATGCCCATGTCGCACTTCTTCGCCGCGAAGGCCGCGCCCGAGGTGATCTGGGACCACTCGATGTTGACCACCTCCTGCTCGATGCCGAGGTCCTTGGCGACCAGGTCGAGCAGGTCCACGTCGAAGCCGACCACCTTGCCGCCGTCCTTGTACTGGAACGGCTTGTACGGCAGGTGGGTGCAGACGGTCAGCTTGCCGGGTTTCACCAGCGTGATGCCGGCCGCGGCGGCCTTGTCGCCGGAGGTGTCACCGCCCTTGTCGTCGCTGCCGCAGGCGGTCACCGCGAGCGCGAGGACGGCGGCCGATACGGCGGCCACGGTCCGGCGACGGGGGCGGAGGGTGGAGACGATGTTCATCGCGAATTCTCCTCGGCGTGGTGGGGAAAACCGCATCCTGGCACAGCCGCCGGTCCTTGGTCCGGATGTGGGACCCCTCACAGCAGACCAGTAGCCTGTGTGGTTTACTGCTACGCACGGGCGATCCCCTGCTTTTGAACACTTATCCCCAGTTTTCGCGAAAGGGCTCTGATGGTCGCCCAGCCATTTTCACCTGAGGTTTCCGACCCATTTGCCGGTGACGCCGTCTTCGAGTTGCACCGCGGCGGCAAGATCGAGGTCACGTCCTCGATCCACGTCCGCGACGCCGACGACCTGTCCAAGGCCTATACCCCCGGCGTCGCCCGGGTCTGCACCGCGATCGCCGAGGACCCGTCCCTGGTCCGCCGCTACACCTGGACGTCCAACGTGGTTGCGGTCGTCACCGACGGCACCGCGGTCCTCGGCCTCGGCGACATCGGGCCGTCCGCATCGCTGCCGGTGATGGAAGGCAAGGCCCTGCTGTTCAAGGAGTTCGGCGGCGTCGACTCGGTGCCGATCGCCCTGGACTGCACCGACGTGGACGAGTTCGTCGAGACTGTCGCCCGGATGGCGCCGTCGTTCGGCGGGATCAACCTGGAGGACATCTCCGCGCCGCGCTGCTTCGAGATCGAGCGCCGGCTGAAGGAGCGGCTCGACATCCCGGTGTTCCACGACGACCAGCACGGTACGGCGGTCGTCGTACTCGCGGCGCTGCGGAACGCGCTGCGGGTCACGGGCAAGTCGATCAGTGACATCCGTGTGGTGATCTCTGGAGCCGGAGCGGCTGGGGTCGCGTGTGCTCGAATCCTTTTGCAGGCGGGGGTTGGCGACCTGGCGGTCGTCGACAGCAAGGGTGTGCTGCACGAGGACCGCGCCGATCTGAACCCGGTCAAGCTGTCGCTGGCGCGCGACACCAACACCGGCGGGCTCTCGGGCCGTCTGGTCGATGCGCTCGAGGGCGCTGACCTGTTCCTCGGTGTGTCCGGCGGGACCGTGCCCGAGGAAGCGATCGCGCGGATGGCCGATGACGCGATGATCTTCGCGCTGGCGAACCCGAACCCCGAGGTGCACCCGGCCATCGCGCACCGGCACGCCGCCGTCGTCGCGACCGGTCGCTCGGACTTCCCGAACCAGATCAACAACGTCCTCGCGTTCCCCGGCATCTTCCGCGGTGCGTTCGACGCCAATGCGTCCCGCATCACCGAAGGCATGAAACTGGCCGCCGCGGACGCCCTGGCAGGCCTGATCGCCGAGGCCGACCTCCGCCCCGACTACATCATCCCGTCCCCCTTCGACGAGCGCGTAGCCCCCGCGGTCGCGGGCGCAGTCGCCGCCGCGGCCCACACCGAAGGCGTAGCCCGCGCCTGACGCACGGCTCCGCCCCGCTCACCACCGCACCCTCCGCCCCGCTCACCACCGCACCCTGGCCGTTCCGTCTTCCATCACCGCACCCGCGCGCAGCGCGGGTGCGGTGATGTCGGTTACTGAGCAGTCGGCGCTCCGGGCCTAAGGTGGTTCGCATGCTTGCTGCTTATGCCGCCAAGTTCGACGCCGAGGACCCGATCGCCGCGCTGGAGGTGGGGGAGCGGCCCGAACCGACGGTGCCCGAGGGATGGGTGACGATCGACGTGCGGGCGACGGCGCTCAACCACCACGACCTCTGGTCGCTCAAGGGGGTCGGGTTGGCCGAGCAGAGCCTGCCGATGATCCTCGGCTGCGACGCGGCCGGCGTCGACCCGGACGGGAACGAGGTCGTCGTGCACGCGGTGATCTCGGACCCGGCCTGGAAGGGCGACGAGACACTGGACCCGAAGCGGTCGCTGCTGAGTGAGCGCTACCAGGGCACGTTGGCGGAGAAGGTCGCCGTACCGGCGCGGAACGTCGTACCGAAGCCGGCTGGGTTGAGTTTCGAGCAGGCCGCGTGCCTGCCGACCGCGTGGCTCACGGCGTACCGGATGTTGTTCACGCAGTCGGGGCTGAAGCCGGGCGACACCGTGCTGGTGCAGGGCGCGGGCGGTGGTGTGGCGACCGCGCTGATCACGTTGGCGCGGGCCGCGGGGATCCGGGTGTGGGCGACCAGCCGGGATGACGCCAAGCGGGCAAAGGCGCTGGAGATCGGGGCGCACGACGCGTTCGAGTCCGGCGCGCGGTTGCCGGAGCGGGTCGACGCGGTGATGGAGACCGTCGGCCAGGCGACCTGGTCGCACTCGCTGAAGTCGCTGAAGCAGGGCGGCACCCTGGTGATCTCCGGCGCGACCAGCGGCCAGGCGCCGAAGTCGGCCGAGCTGAACCGGATCTTCTTCCTGCAACTGCGGGTCCAGGGCTCGACGATGGGCACCCGCGCCGAGCTCGCCGAACTCGTCCAGTTCATGGCGAACGCCGGCATCTCACCGCACATCGACTCCGTCATGCCGCTGGCAGACGCCCGCAAGGGCTTCGCGAAGATGAACGAAGGCGACGTCTTCGGCAAGATCGTCTTTACTGTCTGACGTGGAAAAGCCAGAGATCAGGCCCGCCGGGGTCGAGGATGCCGAGGCCGGCGCGTGGTGTCACCGGCAGTGCTGGCTCGAGGCGTACGCCGACCTCGTGGACCCGGTGAAGCTGGCCGAGCGGACCGCTGACATCGACACCCGGATCGAGCGGTGGACGACCGCGGCCAAAGAAGGCCGGCCGCGCTGGGTCGCCCTGAACCCGGATCCCGGCGCACCGATGCGGGACCGGGTGGTCGGGTTCATCGCGATCCGTCCCACCCAGGACGAGGACGCGCCGGTACCGCTCGAGGTGCAGGCGATCTACACCCGGAAGGCCTGGTGGGGGACCGGACTCGGCAGCCGCCTGATGGAGGTTGCCGTGGGCAAGCAGCCGGCCAGCCTCTGGGTGCTCGACGGGAACGAGCGCGCACAGGCGTTCTACCGCCACAAGGGTTTCGTCGCCGACGGCACGGTCGCCGACGAGCCGTTCTTCGACGTCACCGAACTCCGCATGGTCCGCCGATAACACCAGTGTCAACGGCACTCTTGTGACACCAACGGCGTATGACGTTTCATGGCTGAAACATTGGCGTCGCACCTGGGCAACGAGAGCGGTCCAGTCTGGTCCTACCGCGAGACACCCCCGCGGGTTCGATCCGCCCGATCGATGAGGAGCAGGAGTGCCCATGAGGCCGACCTTGACGGTGATCGCCGACCCCGCCGACCGCTGGATGACCAAGGCCGCCTGCGTCGGCCAGGCGCCGGCGTACGACGAGACGGCCAGTCAGTGGGAGCAGCGCAAGGCGCAGGCTCTGTGCCTGACGTCCTGCCCGGTGATCGAGGAATGCCGCGAGTGGGCCCGCCGGACCAAGTTCACCGGCACCGCGGCCGGTGAGAAGTTCCTGTACGGGCGCCGTCGTGGCCGCCCGGGTCCCCAGGAGCGCCGCCGTACCCCGATGGTCGAGGAGCAGCAGGCCAGCTAGGTCGTGGCTCAGACGTTGATGAGCTCGTCGGCGCGCTCTGCGTCGGCGGGCTTTTCTGTCGGCCGGAACGGCGACGTCAACGTTGGAATGAGGTACTGCCGGTTGCGGACGGCCGCGATGATCGCCAGCACCAGGTAGATCGCACTCAGCACATACCGCCCGGTCTGACCCGGTACGGCGAACTGGACCGCGAACAGACCGACGAGCGTCCAGGCCGCCCACCGCGGGAAGCGCAGACTCAGCAGCACGGCGATCCCGAGCAGCGTCTGCGTCGCGGTCAGCAGGAACTCCTCGATCTGGCGTCCGTCCAGGTGCAGTGCGAGCGGTCCGCCGCCGATGCCGTACGCGATCGGGAGGCTGCCGATCAGCAGGGTCCACTGGTTTACCTTGGCCGAGATGAGCAGGCCCAGTGCGGCCGCGCCCTTGCCCCGCCAGGCGAACAGCAGCGCGACGATGAACTCCGGCGCCTCCGAGGCCAGCGGCGCCAGCCACTGAACCAGCAGGAACTGGTCGATCCCGAGCGCGTGGCCGCTCGCGACCAGCGAGTCCGCGAACGGCTCGGCCGACGCCAGGATCACGCCCGCCGCGCCGAGGAACATCCCGATCACGGTGACCCGTCGCTGGACCGTCGGCAGTCCGCCGATCGTCGCGGCCGGTCCAATCAGGTCCGGCTCGTCGTCGTGCTCGGACACAGCGGCCCGGTACAGGTAGTAGGCGAAGAACGCGAGCAGCAGGATGCCGAGCACCAGGTGGATCTCGCCGGTCACCGGGATGACGAAGGCGACCACACCGGCGACCGCGAGAAAGCCGAGCTCGCGGCGGTAACCGGACTCCAGCACCAGCGTCTTGATCGACTGCCCGCTCCGCCGGGAGGCGACGTACAGGCTGAGCAGGACGACGCTGGACCAGCCGAGGCCGAGGAGCAGCCGGTTCGAGCCGGTCATGTTCGCCGCGGCGAACTGCACGTAGTCGGGATTCGAGCCGGCCGTGTGCGCGAAGTAGAGGTCGACGGCGTACTCGGGGAGGACGGCGATCACTGCGAGCAGCGCGATCGCCAGGCCGCCCGAGATGTCCACCTCGGCGGCTTCCGCGGCCCAGGCCAGCACGAAGGACGCGGCGACGACGGCGAGACCGAAGATCAGCATCGACGCCAGGGCCGGCGGATGCGTTCCGGTGAGCCGGAGGGCGACCGCGGGGATCGCCACCACGAGCAGCACCAGGACGGGGCGGAGGGCTCGGAACATGGTTCCAGCCTGCCACCGTTTTGATACTTTCGCAATTGCGAAAGTGTGAGACCGTGCTCACCACGGCACGGCGGGCTGTCCGCGGACCGGTCCACCGGTCACAATGACTGCGCGATGACGACACCGTTTCCCGAACCCACGAAGGCGCAGCTGGACTCCGCCGCCGGCACGTTCGCCATGCTGTCCGCCCCGGTGCGGCTGCATCTGGTCTCTTTGGCGGCCCAGGGCGAGTACGACGTCGGCACACTGGCCGAGCGGGTGGGCGTGAGCATCGCCACCGCCAGCCAGCACCTCGGCAAGCTCCGGCTGGCCGGCATCATCACCGCCCGCCGCGAGGGCCGCCGCCACATCTACACCGTCGACGACCCGCACGTCCTCAACCTCGTCGACCAGATCTTCGAACACATCGCCCCCGACGGCACCCTGGCCCCCGACCCACCCCGCCGCACCCACCCACCCCACACCGACTAGACGAAGCACAATGCCCTCCACCGGAAGGACGGCGGAGGGCATGTGTCTGTCTGTTGGAAGGGGCTAGTCGTCTTCGTCGTCGAGGCGGGCCAGCCAGGTGGCGAAGCGTTCGATGGGGGTTTCGAAGTCGGGGTTGAGGTCTACGAACTCGCGGAGGCGTTCGGCGACCCAGGCCAGCGTGACGTCTTCCCCGCCACGCCGGCCCTCGAGTTCCTCGATCCCTCGGTCGGTGAAGTACACGTCAGCTGAAGGCCTGCTTCAGGAGCGTGGCCTGCTCGGTGCCGTGGACGCCGTGCGAGCCGACCGCCGGGGCGGACATGGCCGGCCGGGAGACCCGGTAGAACGGCTTGCCGCCGAGGTGCTCGGTCAGGTTCAGCGCCATGAACGGCCACGGGCCCTGGTTCGCGGGCTCGTCCTGGACCCAGCGGATCTCGGTCGCGTTCGGGTACTTCGCCAGTTCGGCGACGACCTCTTCGGCCGGCAGCGGGTAGAGCTGCTCGACCCGCAGGATCGCCGTGCTGATCTTGTCCGGCTCGACCTTCTTGCGCTCGGCCAGCAGGTCGTACACGATCCGGCCCGACGCCAGGATGACCCGCTCGACGGTCGCCGGGTTCTCCTCGGCCACCGTGTCGCTGATCACCGGCCGGAAGGTGCCGTGGGTCAGCTCCTCCGGCTGCGAGACCGCCTCCTTGCGCCGCAGCAGCTGCTTCGGCGTGAAGACGATCATCGGGGTGTGCTCCTCGCCGAGCGTGTGCCGGCGCAGCAGGTGGAAGTACGACGCCGGGGTCGACGGCTGCGCGACGGTCATCGCGTTCTCCGCGCAGAGCTGGAGGAACCGCTCGATCCGGGCCGACGTGTGGTCCGGGCCCTGGCCCTCGTAGCCGTGCGGCAGCAGCAGCACGACACCGGACTTCTGGCCCCACTTCGCCTCACCGGACGAGATGTACTCGTCGATGACCGACTGGGCACCGTTGACGAAGTCGCCGAACTGCGCCTCCCACAGCGTCAGCGCCTCCGGCCGCGCCACGGAGTACCCGTACTCGAAGCCGAGGGCGGCGTACTCGCTCAGCAGCGAGTCGTAGACGTAGAAGTTCGCCTGGTTCTCGTCCAGGTTCTGCAGCGGGACGTAGTCCTGGCCGTTGACCCGGTCGATGACAGCGGCGAACCGCTGGACGAACGTGCCGCGGCGGCTGTCCTGGCCGGCCAGCCGGACCGGCCGTCCGGCCAGCAGCAGCGAGCCGAAGGCGGTGATCTCTGCGCTGGCCCAGTCGATCGGGCCCTCGGTGATCGCGTGCGCCCGGCGCTGCAGCTGCGGCATCACCTTCGGGTGCACGGTGAAGCCTTCCGGCAGCGTGGTGTGCGCGTCGGCGATCTTCTTCAGCACCTCGGGCGTGGTCGCGGTCGCGTCCGGGCCCTCCGGCTTGTCCGGGTAGACCGGCCGCGTCACGTACGGCGCGGGGGTGTCCGGCTGGTTCTTCGCCTCGCGGACCTCGGCGAAGACCCGCTCGAGCCGGTGCTGGAAGTCCTGCATGGCCTGCTCGGCCTCTTCGATCGTGATGTCGCCACGACCGATCAGCGCCTCGGTGTAGAGCTTGCGGACGGACCGCTTCTGCTCGATCAGGTCGTACATCAGCGGCTGGGTGAAGCTCGGGTCGTCACCCTCGTTGTGACCGCGCCGGCGGTAGCAGACCAGGTCGATGACGACGTCCTTGTTGAACGCCTGCCGGTACTCGAAGGCCAGGTCGGCGACCCGGATGCAGGCCTCGGGGTCGTCGCCGTTCACGTGGAAGATCGGCGCTTGGACCATCCGGGCCACGTCGGTGGAGTACATCGACGAGCGGGACGACGCCGGTGAGGTGGTGAAGCCGACCTGGTTGTTCACGATCACGTGGATCGTGCCGCCGGTGCGGTAGCCGCGCAGCTGAGACAGGTTCAGCGTCTCTGCCACCACGCCCTGGCCGGCGAAGGCCGCGTCACCGTGTACGAGCAACGGCAGCACCGGGAAGGCGACACCGCGGTCCAGGAGGTCCTGCTTGGCCCGGACGATGCCCTCCAGCACCGGGTCGACGGTCTCCAGATGGGACGGGTTCGCGGCCACCGAGACCTTGATCTTGTCGCCGAACTCGGAGACGAACTCGCCCTCGGCGCCCAGGTGGTACTTGACGTCACCGGAGCCCTGCACGGTCCGCGGGTCGATGTTGCCCTCGAACTCGCGGAAGATCTGGCCGTACGACTTGCCGACGATGTTGGCCAGCACGTTCAGCCGGCCGCGGTGCGCCATGCCGATCGCGACCTCGTCCAGACCGGCGCCGGCGGCCTCCTCGCAGAGCTCGTCGAGCAGCGGGATGGTGGTCTCGGCACCTTCCAGCGAGAACCGGCGCTGGCCGACGTACTTGGTCTGCAGGAAGGTCTCGAACGCCTCGGCCTCGTTCAGCTTGGCCAGGATCCGCAGCTGCTCCTCGCGCGGCGGCTTGGTGTGCGGCCGCTCCACCCGCTCCTGGATCCACTTGCGCTGCTCGGGGTCCTGGATGTGCATGTACTCGACACCGGTGGTCCGGCAGTACGAGTCGCGCAGGATGCCGAGGATCTCGCGCAGTTTCATGAACCGCCGGTCGCCGCCGCCGAACGAGCCGGTGGCGAACTCGCGGTCCAGGTCCCACAGCGTCAGGCCGTGAGTGGCCACGTCCAGGTCCGGGTGGCTGCGCTGCTTGTACTCCAGCGGGTCGGTGTCGGCCATGATGTGGCCGCGCACCCGGTAGGCGTGGATCATCTCGAGGATGCGCGCCTGCTTGGAGACGTCCTCCTCGTGGCTGTGCGGGAGGTCGGCGGCCCAGCGGATCGGCTCGTACGGAATCCGCAGCGACTGGAAGATCTCGTCGTAGAAGCCCTCCGCACCGAGCAGCAGCTGGTGCAGGCGGCGCAGGTACTCACCCGACTGGGCGCCCTGGATGATCCGGTGGTCGTAGGTCGAGGTCAGCGTCATCACCTTGCTGACCGCGAGCTTGGCCATCGTCTCGTCGGCCGCGCCCTGGTACTCCGGCGGGTACTCCATCGCGCCGACGCCGATGATCGTGCCCTGGCCGGTCATCAGCCGCGGCACCGAGTGCTGGGTGCCGATGGTGCCGGGGTTGGTCAGGCTGATCGTGGTGCCCTGGAAGTCGGGCAGCGCCAGCTTGTTGTCCCGGGCCCGCCGGACGATGTCCTCGTAGGCCATCCAGAAGTCGGCGAACGTCATCGTCTCGGCGGCCTTGATCGACGGCACCAGCAGCTGCCGGGTGCCGTCCGGCTTCTGCATGTCGATGGCCAGGCCGAGGTTGATGTGGGCCGGCTGGACGTGCGTCGGCTTGCCGTCGGTCTCGTCGTACGACGCGTTCATCTCGGGCAGCGTCTTGAGGGCCTTCACCAGCGCCCAGCCGATCAGGTGGGTGAAGGAGACCTTGCCGCCACGGGCGCGCTTGAGGTGGTTGTTGATGACGATGCGGTTGTCGATCAGCAGCTTGACCGGGACCTGGCGGACGCTGGTCGCGGTGGGGACCGTGAGGCTGGTCTCCATGTTCTGCGCCGTCCGCGCGGGCGCGCCGCGCAGGATCTTCCGCTCGGTGTCCGTGCTGGTCTCGGGAGCCGGCTTCGGCTGCACGCTGGGCGGCTGGTTCACCTTGCCTCCGGTGGGGGCGGCGCTGGTCGGGGCCGGCGCCGCTTTCGCTGCAGGTTGGTTCTGCGGTACGGCGGCCTGCGCGCCGGCCGGCGGTGTTGCGGCAGCCGCGGCCGGAGCGGCGGCTGCGGGGGCAGCGGCCGTGGCCGCGGCGGCGGGCTGGCTCGAGGCGGGCGCGGACGCTGCCGTGCCGCGGCTCGGCGCCTCGGGGGTCTTGTTGTCGGACACCGGGTCGGGCCGGGGAGCGTCGGCCGGGGTGGTAGTCACCGGCTTCGCGTCACCTGGCTGATAGGTCTTGAAGAAGTCGAGCCACGCCGGATCCACCGAATTCGGGTCCTGCTGGTACTTCTCGTACAGCTCGTCGACGAGCCATTCGTTCGCACCGAAGGCTGCTAGGGGATTTGTGTCTGATGGCTCGGTGGCCACTGGGCAGTTCGCCTCTTCCGATCGGGTCCGGTACCGCGGTTGTTGATCCTGATGTTATGGGTGGTGTCCCAAGCAAAGGCTAATAGCACGCCGACGACTTCCACAGCCCGGGATCACCGGACCAGTGCGTCGGGTGGTCAGGCTCCCGGGACTTGATCGATCGAGGCCTGAAACACTGTGCAGGCAGGTGTTTCAGCTCACCGGCCGGCCTCTCACTCCTCCTTCGCGCGGTGAGGGGCCGACGCAACTGCGGTACGCCTTGCAGAGGTGGGATTTCGCCGCCCGCCGAGGTGACGCTGAGTAGGGCGGTTCGAGCGTGGTTGCCCACTGTATGCAGTTGTCCACTCGCCGCCGGTGATGATCACGACTGCGCAGAAATGTGGTCAACGTCACCCTCCGGATCAGTCCAGTTGGCGGCGATTGGTCTCTACCGGTTGCTCAGCCGCCGGACCAGCTTGAGGCCGGACCAGGTGCCGTCGATCGCGCACACCTTCACGTCGACCACCCCGAGCGGCAGCGCCAGCTCGCGGATCCCGTTCTCGTCCAGGTCGGTCGGTACGCCGGACGACCGCTTCGGCCAGGCGACCCAGATCATCCCGGCCGTGGTCGTCTTCTCGAGCAGAACGGGTAGGCGGGTGGTCAGCCGGGCCCGGTCCGGACAGAACGCCAGCACCACGTCGTACGGCGTACGTCCGGCCCGGCGGGCCACGTTCGTACCGGCCGGCAGGCCCTCGATGGCGAAGCCGGCCGGCGAGTTGTCCAGGAGTACCGCGTACTCCGCCTTGATCCCGAGCTTGGCGGCCAGCGGTTTGCCCGAGTAGCCCGGTGTCGCCGTCATGTCTCGGATGCTAGCTCCCGGCTGTGGTGCTCGATGAGCTCTCGCTCGCGGTGTGCTGGATCGGGTGAAGCGGCTGTGTGCCGTTGGCGAGCTCCCGCGGCTGGTGCGGTGGCGCTACCTGAGCCAGGGGACTCGGTGGCCGGACCTGATCGAGGCCGGGGTGCTGGTGAGGTCATTGTGTGCGGCAACAGGTCTGCAATGCGCGCGGGCCCGAACCTTCCTGGCCGCTCCGCGTGCAGATCGACAGGAGGTGTCGGGTGATCGTGGCCGGACTTGAGCGTGGAGGCGAGTGCGAAAGGCGCTGGCTGGGCGATACGTCCTGTTCTTATGCACGGCTGGCGGCATACTGACCAGATGGCGTTGACGGATGAGGCGATCGTCAAGATCAAAGGGATGATCACCTCGGGGGAATTGGGTCCAGGGGATCGACTGCCCAAAGAAGCGGATCTCGCGGCACGGCTCGGCCTGTCGCGGAACTCGCTGCGGGAGGCGGTCAAGGCGCTGACGCTGGTGAACGTGCTGGACGTCAAGCACGGCGACGGTACGTACGTCACGAGCCTCGACTCGGCGCACCTGATGGACGCGCTGAGCTTCATGGTCGACCTGCATCGTGACGACTCGGTCCTGCAGTTCTTCGAGGTCCGGAGGCTGCTCGAGCCCGGGGTCGCCGCGCTGGCCGCCGTACGGATCAGCAAGGAGCAGGTGACCGAGCTGCGGCTGCTGTGCAGCGATCTCACGCCGGACGCGGAGGTGGAGGAGCTGGTCGCGAACGACCTGCAGTTCCACCGCGGGATCGCCGAGGCGACCGGGAACCAGGTCGTCTGCTCGCTGCTCGACGGCATCTCCGGTGCGACCCAGCGGGCCCGGATCTGGCGCGGCGTCACCCAGGCCGGCGCGGTCGAGCGGACGCTGTCCGAGCACGCCGCGATCCTGGACGCGATCGAGATCGGCGACGCCGAGGCGGCCCGCGCCTGGATGACCGCCCACATCGCCGGCGTCGAAACCTGGCTCCGCAAGGCACCATGAGGTAGCCCGGTGGTATGGCCTTCGAACCGGAGCCGCCGCGCAGTGCCCTGACACTGCGGCTGGTACTCGCGGTCTTCGGCGTGCTCCTGTGGATCGCGGCGGCGGTGCTGTCCGCCGTCTACGACCTGCCCGTCGGGTGGGTGATCGCGTTCGCCGCGCTCGCGGTGGTCGCCCTGGTCGACCTCGTGATCGTTGCCTGGCGCAAGCGTCAGGAAAAGAGTTGAACCCGGCCGGGAGTGCGACCTACTCTTGGTGACGTCCCATTCCCGACGTCAGGGGTCCGCGTTGTAACTCCGAGGTTCTCTTTCTGCCGCTGATCGCCACCTGTTCTGGTGTGCGGTCTCGTCCGAGACCTCGTCTGGAGTGCACGCCGATGAGTTTTTCCCTGTCCTGTACGGACCTCTACTTCGCCTGGCCGGACGGCGACGTCCTGTTCGACGGGCTCAGCTTCGTCGCCGGCCCGGTCCGATCCGGTCTCGTCGGCCGCAACGGTGCCGGCAAGTCGACGCTGCTCCGGCTCATCGCCGGCCGGCTCACCCCGCAGCGCGGCGCGATCCGGGTGGCCGGCGAGCTCGGGTACCTGCCCCAGGACCTGACCCTCGACACCTCCCTGCGGGTCGACCAGGCGCTCGGCATCGAGGCCGTCCGCCGGGCGATCGTCGCGATCGAGTCCGGTGACGCCTCGGAGGAGAACTTCGCGATCGTCGGCGACGAGTGGGACGTCGACGAACGAGCCGAGGCCCTGCTCGGCAAGCTCGGGCTCGGCGCGATCGGCCTCGACCGCAACGTCGGCGAGCTGTCCGGCGGCGAGACGATCCTGCTCGGCCTGGCCGCCGAGCTGCTGCGGCGTCCCGACGTACTGCTGCTCGACGAGCCGACCAACAACCTCGACCTGCGGGCCCGGCGGCACCTGTACGACGCCGTCGAACAGTTTCGTGGTGCGTTGCTGATCGTCAGCCACGACCGGGAGTTGCTGGACCGGGTCGACCAGATCGGCGATCTGCGCAAGGGCGAAGTCACCTGGTACGGCGGCAACCTGACCGCCTACGAGGAGGCGGTCGCCGTCGAGCAGGAGGCCGCCGAGCGGATGATGCGCGCGGCCGAAGCGGATGTCCGGAAGCAGAAGCGCGACCTGGTCGAGGCGCGGATGAAGATGGACCAGCGCCGGGCCCGTGGGCAGCGGGCGTTCGAGCAGGGCGGCATCCCGAAGATCATCGCGGGCGGGCTGAAGCGGTCCGCCCAGGTGTCGGCCGGGAAGCACCTCGGCATGCAGAGCGAGCGGCTCGAGTCGGCACAGGAGGCACTGGCCGATGCGGAGGCGATGGTCCACGACGACGACGCGATCCGCGTCGACCTGCCGAAGACCGCCGTACCGCCGGGCCGGATCGTCCTGCGGCTGGAGGACCACATCCTGCGCACCGGGGCGCGCGTCGACCTGGAGATCCGGGGGCCGGAGCGGATCGCCTTGACCGGGCCGAACGGAGCGGGCAAGACGACGCTGCTGCAATCGATCACGGATGGCTCGCTGCCGGTGGTGCCGTTCCGGTACCTGCCGCAGCGGCTCGATCTGCTCCGCGACGACCTGTCGATCGTGGACAACCTGGGGGTGCTGGCGCCGAGCACCGAGAACCAGGAGCGGCGGTCGCGGCTGGCCAGGTTCCTGTTCCGTGGGCGGGCGGCCGATCAGCTGGTCAGCACGTTGTCGGGTGGCGAGCGGTTCCGGGCGACATTGGCGGCGCTGTTGCTGGCCGAACCGCCGCCGCAGTTGCTGATGCTGGACGAGCCGACCAACAACCTCGACCTGGCCAGCGTCGCGCAGCTGCGTGATGCGCTCGCGTCGTACAACGGTGCGCTGGTGATCGCCAGTCACGACGTGCCGTTCCTGCGCGAGATCGGCATCACGCGCTGGGTCGAGCTGACGCCGGAGACGCTCACGGACATCGAGCCGCTGTAGATCCTCGCCCCACGCCCCGTCATCCCGGTTGGGATGGCGGGGCTTTCTCATGCCTTTGCATTTAATACCCCTAGGGGGTATGTTCACGGTATGGACGAGCATCACGAGCACGGTGGACATGACGAGCAGGGTGGACATGATGAGCACGGTGGCCACGGCGGGCACGCGGATCATGCGGCGCAGTTCAAGGACCGGTTCTGGATCAGCCTGGCGCTGGCGGTGCCGGTGGTGTTCTTCAGCGAGATGTTCGCCGACCTGCTCGGCTACTCGCGGCCGGAGTTCCCCGGCTCGGGCCTGATCGCGCCCGTCCTCGGCACGGTGATCTTCGTGTACGGCGGCCGCCCGTTCCTGACCGGTGGCTGGGCCGAACTGAAGTCCCGCCGGCCCGGGATGATGCTGCTGATCTCGATGGCGATCACGGTCGCGTTCGTGGCGTCCTGGGTGACCACCCTCGAGATCGGCGGGTTCGACCTGGACTTCTGGTGGGAGCTCGCGCTGCTGATCGTGATCATGCTGCTCGGGCACTGGCTGGAGATGCGCGCACTCGGCGCCGCGTCGGGTGCCCTCGACGCGTTGGCCGCGTTGCTCCCCGACTCGGCCGAGAAGGTGACCGACGACGGTGTGGTCGAGGTGTCGCTGCACGAGTTGCAGGCCGGCGACGTCGTACTGGTTCGTTCGGGCGGGCGTGTGCCGGCGGACGGGACTGTGGTCGAAGGGGAGGCTGAGGTCGACGAGTCGATGATCACCGGTGAGTCGCGGCCGGTGACGCGGGCAGTCGGGGATTCGGTGGTCGCCGGGACCGTTGCCACCGACAACGCACTGCGGGTCGAGGTCACCGCCGTCGGCGACGACACCGCGCTGGCCGGAATCCAGCGGCTGGTGGCGGAGGCGCAGGCGTCCTCGTCGCGCGCGCAGGCATTGGCCGACCGGGCTGCCGCGTTCCTCTTCTACTTCGCGTCGATCGCCGGGCTGATCACGTTCGTGGTGTGGACGCTGCTGGGTGAGCTCAACGAGGCCGTCACGCGGACGGTGACCGTGCTGGTGATCGCCTGCCCGCATGCCCTGGGGCTGGCCATCCCGCTGGTGATCGCGATCTCCACCGAACGCGCCGCGAAGGCCGGCGTACTGGTGAAGAACCGGTTGGCGCTGGAGCGGATGCGCACGATCGACGTGGTCCTGTTCGACAAGACCGGCACGCTGACCAAGGGCGAGCCGGCGGTCACCGGAGTCGCCACCGTCGGGTCGATCTCCGACGAGGACCTGCTGGAACTGGCCGCCGCGGTCGAGGCCGACAGTGAGCACCCGCTCGCGAAGGCCATCGTCCGAGCTCACTCCGATCGGGTGCCGGTCGGTCACGGGCGTGGGGTGGTGGCATCGGAATTCCAGTCCCTCACCGGTCGCGGCGTACAGGCTGTTGTGGACGGCTCGGAGGTTGCTGTCGGTGGTCCGGCGTTCTTGCGGGAGTACGACGTACCCGAGCCGGCGGAGCTGGAGACGGACGTCGCGACGTGGAAGGCTCGTGGGGCCGCGGTGCTGCATGTGGTTCGGGACGGGCAGGTGGTCGGGGCTGTCGCGTTGGAGGATGAGGTTCGCGAGGAGTCGAGGCAGGCGGTGGATGCGCTGCACCGGCGCGGTGTGAAGGTCGCGATGATCACCGGCGACGCCCACCAGGTCGCCGACGCGGTCGCGAAGGAACTCGGCATCGACGAGGTCTTCGCCGAAGTCCTCCCGCACGACAAGGACGCGAAGGTCGCCGAACTGCAGGCGCGCGGCCTGAAGGTCGCCATGGTCGGCGACGGTGTGAACGACGCCCCCGCCCTGGCCCGCGCCGAGGTCGGCATCGCGATCGGCGCTGGCACCGACGTCGCGATCGAATCCGCCGGCGTCGTCCTCGCCGCCGACGACCCTCGCGCGGTCCTGTCGGTGATCGCCCTCTCGAAGGCCAGCTACCGCAAGATGTGGCAGAACCTGGCCTGGGCCACCGGCTACAACGTCATCACGGTCCCGCTCGCGGCCGGCGTACTCGCGTTCGCCGGCGTGGTCGTCTCCCCGGCCGTCGGCGCGATCCTGATGTCGATCTCGACCATCGTGGTCGCCCTCAACGCCCAGCTACTGCGTCGCCTCGACCTCTCACCCGCTCGGCTGGCCGCGTAACCCGGTCAGCGTCACCGTGACCAAGCGCCGTACCGCTGCTTTCGACGGTACGGCGCTTGCCGCGGTCAGTGCGTGCACGCAGTACGCCGCCAACTCCTTCGGCGGGACGTCGTCCCGGACGTCGGTCAAGAGGTCGGCGAGGAAGTCGACCAGGTGTTCGCGGGCTCGGGTGACGTGCTCGGATCTGTGGAGGGACGCGGCCGGCTCGGCGGTCGGGTGCTCGTGGCAGATGAAGGCGTAGGCCTCCAGGACTGCTTCGAGACTTCCGGTCTGATCCCAGGTGTCGGCGAGCTGCTGGAGATGGTCACCGACCTGGCGCTCGTGCCACGCGACCAGGATCGAGTCGACGTCCGGGAAGTACTTGTACAGCGTCGCCCGCCCGAGACCGGTCCGCTTCGCGACCTCCGACATGGTGACGCCGGTCAGCCCGCGCTCGCCGACCAGGCCGGCGGTCGCATCGAGCACCGCCCGCCGAACTGCCTGGCGATGCGTCGCGATGCTGTCGTCCCACAACTTCGGCACGGCACCAGACTACCTGGACAAATCGTCATTGTTCGAGACACTATGTATCGAAAAAGGAGTCGTCGGATGGCGATGGTCGAGGCACGCGTCGGGACACCCCGCGCGGCGCGGTATGTCGAACAACTCAGCAGCCACTTCGGGCACCAGCCCGGCGGCATGAAGGTCCTGTCCAGCGCTCCGGGCGAGCTCCTCATCGACCTGGGTGAGGCAACCTGGTCGATCCGCGCCCTCGAGAACGAGTTGGTCCTCCAAGTCCAAGCGGACGACCCCGACCACCTCCGCGAGACAAGCGCCCACGTCGCCACCCGAATCGAACAGATCGGCCGCCGCGACGGCCTGCAGGTGCGGTGGCGGACCGGAGAGTGAGGACAAGCCGGGTCGCGTGCCGCCGCGACCCGGCTTGCCGGATGGTCAGCCGACCGGGAGGCGGCCCTGGAGACGTTGCATGGTGGCGATCTCGGCGGCCTGGGCGGTCTCGATCGTCTTGGCCAGAGCGATCGCGGCCGGAGCCTTGCCGGTGCTCAGTTCGGTCTTGGCCATGGCGACCGCGCCCTGGTGATGCTTGATCATCAGCTGGATCCACATCCGGTCGAACATCGAGCCGTCCGCCTTGCTGAGCTCGGACAGCTGCTCCTCGGACATCATCCCGGGCATCGGCTCGGACATCCCGTGGCCATCGTGGCTCGGCGTCGGGACGGGCTTGCCCCAGGCGGTGAGCCAGCCGCTCATCAGCTTGATCTCCGGATCCTGCGCGGCCTGGATCGCCGTGGCGAGCTTCTTCACCTCCGGCGTGGTCGCCTGGTAGCCCGCCATACTCGCCATCTGCACAGCCTGCTGGTGATGCGGGATCATCTGCGTCGCGAACGTGACATCGGCGTCGTTGAACGCCGAGTCGGCCGGCGGCGTCATCGGCGTACCGGAGCTGCTGTGGTTCATGCCCGGCATCGAGCCGGAATCGGAGTCGCCGCAGGCGGCCGGTGCCAGCGCGGTGACGAGGAGGGCGGCCGAGGCCGCGGTCGTACGGTAGACGTGCTTCATCGCAATCCTTGGGGTGTCGGAAGTCGGGTACGGCGGTACGGCGCTGGTCGGCCTATATCCGCAGCACACCTGACGTCGACAGCGATGGAGCAAGCCAGGGCGGTGATCGGTCGGTCGATGTCAGCCGCTCAGTCGGCGCGAGCAGCACCACCGACCGCCACGCCCGCAGGCTTCGCAACCCGAGCATCAGGGCCAGTAACAACAGCAGCGCGGTCAGTACGGCCATGCAGGCTCCAGCCATCCCGTGCTGCTCACCCGCGGCCCCGATCGCCACCCGGTCGAACCCGTCGACCAGCGCGATCGGCAGTCGGACCGAATGCCCCGCTGCCGACTCGCCGGCCCGCGAGAGCCCAGTCGTCATGGCCTCGGCCGCCATCGCCTCGGCCGGCGTCGAGACCGCATGTTGCGCCGGCGTCGGGCCGGTCTGCGTGACGCCAGGCAGGCGCATGATCGCCATGGCGGCATCGTGCTGACCCGTCAGGCCGTGCATGGCGAAGACGCCGGCGACGATGCCGAGCACGCCGAGCAGACGGAGCATCAGCGCTCCGTGGTCGCGAGCAGATCCGGTCATCGGCACAAGAGTAGCGACATGGGCTGATTGCACAGTCGGGGCGGCTCGGGTGTGCACGATGGACGGTGATCTCGCCGGGTGAGCGCCGTACGTTCGGTGAAATCCCCAGGGCTGGAGGTTCCGATGGCCGCTTCATCTGTTGGTACGGACGACTACGCGCTCGCTCGGGTTCCGGAGAGTGCCAGGTATTCCTGGTGGTCTGTCGCGACCCAGCGGTTCGGGCAGATCTCCGCACTCAGTCAGTTCCTGCTCGGGGCGACGCTCGGGTTCGGGATGAGCTTCTGGTCCGCGTTCTGGGCGCTCACGCTCGGCGCGGTGGTCCTCGAACTGGTCGCGATCCTGATCGGCATCATCGGTGCACGGGAAGGTCTGCAGACCTCGGTGATCGCGCGCTGGACCGGGTTCGGTCAGGCCGGGTCGTCGCTGATCGGGCTGGCGATCGGGATCAGCCTGATCGGGTGGTTCGGGATCCAGTCCGCGGTCTCCGCGGCCGGTCTGAGCCAGTTGATCGGCGTACTCCCGACGTGGGGCTGGTCGCTCGTCTTCGGGCTCGCCGTCACGCTGGTCGTGCTGCGCGGGTTCCACTCGATGGCCTGGGTCGCCTATGTGACCGTGCCGGCCTTCGTCATCCTGGTCGGCTGGTCGATCCTCAGTGAGCTGTCCAACCACAGCCTCGGCGGGCTGGTCAGCGCGGCGCCGCCCGGTCCGCATCTGAGTCTGCTGGAGGGTACGACGCTGGTCGCCGGCGGATTCATCGTCGGTGCGGTGATCACCCCGGACATGACCCGCTTCAACCGGTCGGTCGGGGACGTGGTCAAGCAGACCGTGCTCGGCATCACCCTCGGCGAGTACGTGATCGGGCTGTGCGGCGTACTGCTCGCGCACGCCATCGGTTCGGCGAACGTGATCACCATCGTCACCTCGTCGGTCGGCTGGGTCGGCACGCTGGTGATCATCCTGGGCACGATCAAGATCAACGACTGGAACCTCTACAGCTCCGGCCTCGGCGTGGTGAACTTCATCGGCACCGTCTTCGGCCGGCACGTCAACCGGGCCCTGGTCACGCTGGTCGTCGGTGTCCTGGGCAGCGTGCTCGCAGCCGGCGGGATCCTGGACAAGTTCACCGACTTCCTGATCGTGCTCGGCGTCGCGTTCCCGCCGATCGCCGGGATCATGGTCGCGGAGTACTTCGTGGTGAAGCGCTGGCGTCCGGAGCTGGACGCGACCCGGGCCGAGGGCACGCTGCCCGCGACCGCGCCGACCTGGGTGCCGGCCACGATCGTGATCTGGATCGGCGCAGCACTGATCGGCAAGTACGTCGCCTGGGGCCTGCCCAGTATCAACTCGCTCGTCGTCGGCTTCGCGGCGTACGTCGTGGCCGGCCGGCTCGGCCTGATCCGCGGCGTCGGCACCAGTCGCACCATGGAGAGTGCGCCCACGGGCGTGACCGCAGTAGCTCAAACCGGGAGGATCTGAATGCGTATCGGCATCGATGTCGGTGGCACCAACACCGACGCCGTGCTGCTGGACGGCACCGCTGTGCTGGCCGCCAACAAGTCGGCCACCAGCGCGGACGTCACCGCGGGCATCATCGACACCCTGGACCGGCTGCAGGCGGAGCGGTCCTTCGACCCGGCCCAGATCCAGGCGGTGATGATCGGCACCACCCACTTCATCAACGCGCTGGTCGAAGCCAGCCGCCTCGCTCCGACGGCGGCTCTGCGGCTGGGACTGCCCGCGACCGCGTCGCTGCCGCCGCTGGTCGACTGGCCGGAGCGGCTGGTCGAGGCGATCAGTGGGCGCAGCTACCTGGCGCATGGCGGGCACGAGTTCGACGGACGCCACATCGCCGAGCTTGACGAGGACGAGCTGCGCCGTCACGCCGCCGACATGGTGTCGCATGGCGTCCGGTCGGTGGCGATCTCCTCGGTCTTCTCACCGGTGAGCAACGAGTTCGAGCTGCGCGCGGCCGAGATCCTGCGGTCCGAGCTGGGCGACGACGTGGCGATCTCGCTGTCGCACGAGATCGGACGGATCGGCCTGCTCGAGCGGGAGAACGCGACCATCATCAACGCGGCGCTGCGCGAACTGGCCGCGAGCATCGTCGACGGTCTGGCCGGTGCGGTCGCCGGGCACGGCATCGCCGCACCGCTGTACCTCAGCCAGAACGACGGCACTCTGATGGACGTGGACTTCGCCCGCCGGTATCCGGTCGCCACGTTCGCGTCCGGACCAACCAACTCAATGCGCGGCGCGGCGCTGCTGTCCGGACTGGACACCTGCGCGGTCGTCGACGTCGGCGGTACGACGAGTGATGTCGGCGTACTCACTCACGGCTTCCCGCGGGAGGCGACCACGGAGGTGGACGTGGCCGGCGTCCGGACCAACTTCCGGATGCCCGACGTACTCAGCATCGGTATCGGTGGCGGCAGCTTGGTGGCCGAGGGCAACGACCTGGTGACGGTAGGCCCGCGGTCGGTCGGCTACCGGTTGACCGAACAGGCGCTGGTCTTCGGCGGTACGACGCTCACCGCGACGGATATCGCGGTCGCGGCCGGCCGGGCCGAGGTCGGTGACGCGGGTGCGGTGGCCGATCTCGATCCGACCATGGTGAAGGCGGCGCTCGCGCGGGTGGCGGCGGACATCGCGGACGCGGTCGAGCGGATGCGGACCTCTGCCGACCCGCTGCCGGTGGTGGCCGTCGGCGGTGGGTCGATCCTGCTACCGGACGATCTCCCGGGGAGCCTGGCGGTGCACCGGCCGGATCACTTCGCGGTGGCGAACGCGATCGGCGCGGCCATCGCCCAGGTCGGCGGCGAGGTCGACCGGGTGTACGCGATCGATCCCGGTCGCCGGGACGCGGTGGTGGACGAGGCGCGCCAGGAGGCGGTCGACCGGGCGATCGCGGCCGGAGCCGATCCGGCGCGGGTCCGGATCGTCGACTTCGACGAGGTGCCGATCCCGTACCTGCCGGGCAACGCGACCCGGATCCGCTGCAAGGCGGTCGGTGACCTGCGGCTGGGGCAGTCATGAGCACGCTGACAGCCGCCGACCTGGGTGCGCTGGCGCGCGGTGCCGCCGTACTCGGAACCGGTGGTGGCGGTGATCCGCACATCGGGCGGCTGCTCGCCCAGCAGGCCCTGCGTACGCACGGACCCGTCGAGATCGTTGCCGTCGACGACCTTCCTGACGACGCCTGCGTGTTGCCGGTGGCCATGATGGGCGCGCCGACCGTGATGGTGGAGAAGCTGCCGTCGGCGGATCAGATCTCGGTCGCGGTCCAGACGCTGGCCAAGTACGTCGGCAGGACACCGACGCACATCGCCTGCATCGAGGCCGGCGGCGTCAACTCGACGGTCCCGGTGATCGCGGCCGCGCAGCTCGGGCTGCCGTTGGTGGACGGCGACGGGATGGGTCGTGCGTTCCCCGAACTGCAGATGGTGCTGCCGACGCTGGCCGGCATCGACGCGACTCCGATGTCGATCGTCGACGAGAAGGGCAATCGTGGTGTCTTCGACACGATCGACAACCCCTGGGCCGAACGCCTGGCGCGATCCGCGACGGTCGACATGGGTTGCTCGGCGATCGTTTCGCTCTACGCGATGACCGGCGCCGAGGTCCGCGCGTCGTTCGTCCCCGGCACGCTCAGCCAATGCCTCGCGATCGGTCAGGCGATCGATCTCGCCCGGCAGGAGCACAGCGATCCGGTCGCGGCCGTGGTCGATCGGCTGGGTGGACGCTTGCTGCACGTCGGCAAGGTCGTCGACGTGCAACGCCGTACGACGACCGGCTTCGCCCGCGGTGACGCCGCGGTCGACGGACTGGACGCGTCACACGGCCGACTGCTGGTGCTGCGGTTCCAGAACGAGCACCTGGTCGCCGAGCTGGACGGGGCCGCGGTCGCGACGACCCCGGATCTGATCATCGTCCTGGACACCGAGTCCGGTGAGCCGATCACCACCGAGGCGTTGCGCTACGGGCATCGCGTCAGCGTGCTGGCCGCGCCCGCCGACGAACGCTGGCACTCACCCGGAGGCATCGCCCTGGTCGGCCCGCGGTACTTCGGCTACGACCTCGACCCGATCCGCGCGCTGGAGACCGTATGAGCTGGCTACTCGACATCGAGCACCTGAGGGATCTCGCGCGCGGGGCTGCGATCCTCGGGACGGGTGGAGGCGGTGATCCGCTGATCGGGCGGTTGCTGGTCGAGCAGGCGATCCGCGAGTACGGGCCGGTGACGGTGCTGGACCCGGACGAGCTGGACGACGACGCGTTCGTCATCCCGACCGCCCAGATGGGTGCGCCGACGGTCATCGTGGAGAAGATCCCGCGCGGCAGCGAGCCGGTCGGTGCGTTGCGTGCCCTCGAGCGTCACCTCGGCCGGACCGCGGATGCGACCATGCCGATCGAGTGCGGCGGCATCAACTCGATGATCCCGCTGCTCGTCGCCGCCCGGACCGGTCTGCCGGTGGTCGACGCCGACGGCATGGGCCGGGCGTTCCCCGAGCTGCAGATGGAGACCTTCTCCGTGTACGGCGTACCGGGGTCGCCGATGGCGATCGCGGGGGAGCACGACGAGACCGTCGTCATCGACACCGGTGCCGACAACCGGCAGATGGAGTGGCTGGCGCGCGGGATCACGATCCGGCTCGGCGGCGTCGCGCACATCGCGGAGTACTCGATGACGGGCGCCGAGGTGAAGCGCACCGCCGTACCGCGCACGCTCTCGCTCGGTCTGTCCATCGGGCGCGCGGTCCGCGAGGCCCGGTCGGCGCACGACGATCCGATCTCGGCTCTCCGGGGCGCACTCGCGCCGACTCTCTACAACCACCTGCGCGTGCTGTTCCGCGGCAAGGTCGTCGACGTGGAACGCCGTACTGTCGAGGGCTTCGCCCGCGGCCGAGCCCGGTTCACGGCGTACGACGGGACCTCGGAGCTGGAGCTGCGCTTCCAGAACGAGAACCTGGTCGCGGTGGTCGACGGAGACGTGGTCTGCACGGTGCCCGACCTGATCTGCGTGCTCGAAGCGGACACCGCGGAGCCGATCACCACCGAAGGCCTCCGTTACGGCCAGCGAGTCACCGTCGTCGGCATCTCCACCCCCGACCTGATGCGCACCCCCGAAGCCCTCGCAGTCTTCGGCCCCGCCTGCTTCGGCCTCGACGTCGAGTTCAGCCCGGTCGAACGCCGTACCGAAAGTCTCGCGAACACCCACTGAACGGGTCTCGACCTGTCAGGATCGGGCCATGGTGACCGTCATCCGGGAGCAGGACCTCGGAGCGCTGGTCGTTGGCGTCACGCTGCTCGGGTCGGGTGGTGGCGGCGACACTGGCGCGTTCGGGCGGATGCTGCGCCGTCGGCTGGGTGCGGGCGAGCTGGTACTGCGGGATGCCTCCGACGTGCCGGGTGCGTATCTGAGCCCGATCGGCGTGGTGGGTGCGACGAGTGTGCTGGCGGAGAAGCTGCCCAGTGGTGGTGAGTTCGCCGCCGCCGTACAGGCTGTCAGCCGCTGGACGGGACAGGCGGTCACCGGACTGATGTCCCTCGAGGCGGGCGGGCTGAACGGGCTCAGTCCGCTCATCGCGGCGCTGGATCTGGGACTACCGTTCGTCGACGCCGATCTGATGGGCCGGGCGATGCCGCGGCTCGACCAGTTCTCCTGGGCGGTGGCTGGGCGTTCGCTGACCCCTTGCGCACTCAGCGAGCCGAGCGGACAGGTGATCGTGGTGGATCACGTCGATGCGACCGGTCTGGAACGTGCTGTCCGGAGCTTCGTCGCCCACACGGGTGGCTGGGCCATACTGGCGCTGGCGCCGACCCCTGTGGACGCTGCGACGTCGGATGCGGTCAGCGGCAGTCTGACGCGGGCTCTGGCGCTCGGACGCGCGCATGCCGGTCTGGAAGTGGGGGCTGCGCCGGAGACCGTGGCGGCTGCGCTGGGTGGGCGGCTCCTGGGTGGCGGCCGGGTCGAAGAGGTGGCGCGGCACGCGGTCCCCGGCGGTGGTGCTGCCTTCGGGCGTGGCAGCGTCTGTGTGGTCGACTCCGCGAGCCGGGCGGTACTGCGGATCGAGACCGAGAACGAGTACCTGCTCGCCATGGTCGACGGTGAGCCGGTCGTGAGTACGCCGGACCTCGTGTGCGTGCTGGATCGGCGAACACTGCAGCCCATCGCGGTCGAAGTGATCCGCACCGGCGACGAGGTCGTGGTACTCGCGCTGCCCGGCCCGGAGTGGTGGCGGCGCGACGACCGGATCGAGTACGTCGGCCCACGAGCGTTCGGCCTCACCTGCGAACCACATCTCCTGGAGGCCTCGTGATTGGGCCTTCGCTGGCGGCGATGCTGACTTCGCCGGGCTGGCGGGATGTCGTCGTACTGGGTGGTGCGCAGGAACCTGGTCCCGCTCTGACGGGCTCCCGCGTGCTGATGGACGTCGCCGGCCACCCTGCGCCGATGGCGGGGGAGTTGCTGGTCGTGGTGCTCGCAAGTGACCACACCGACTGGCGAATCGACGCCCTGATCAGCCGAGCGTCCGCAGCAGGTGCGGCCGCCGTATTGCTTGCCGGTGTCGAGCCACTCGGACGGGGAGCTCAGTTGCTGGCCGAGCGGCTGCAGTTGCCCGTGCTGGGCAGTCCCGATCCATTGGCAGCTCACGAGCACCTGAACAAGGTGACGGCCGAGCCTGGTGTGGTCCGGGCAGATCTGGTTCTGCGTGCCGTCACCGCACTACGGCGTGCGGACGGGAACCTGGCGTCGGTGCTGCGTACTGCGTCCGCCGTACTGGACCGGCCGGTGACGTTGGCCGGGTCTGACGGGGGCACGTTGGCGGGCGAGGCGTTAGTGGCCGACGAACGGGCTGCACTGGTTGAGGAGCTGCCCGCGGTTCCGGTGGGTTGGGCGGCGCCGTACCGCGTGGATCTGCCGAGTGGCGCGGTGCTGATCGCGGTGGCCGTGCTCGGTGTCGGGCCGGTGTGCTGGCTGGTGGCGCGGTTGCCGGCTGTGGTGCCCGCTGAGGTTGCCGCCGTACCGGCTGTGTTGACGGTGGTGGCGCCGGCGGTGGGGGAGCGGTTGGCGCTGCGGCGGTTGGAGTTGGAGCGAGACGCGCGGCAGCGTACGTCGCTGCTCGGTGAGCTGCTGCATGGCGAACCGTCGGAGGCTACGCGGCGACGGGCGGTGGATCTCGGCTGGCAGCTGGACGGGTGGCACACCGGGATCCGGATCGGTGCCGACGGACCGGTGGACGTCGCGGGGCGACGGGCCGATGTGGTGGAGGCGTTCGACGCCGAAGGTCTGTACGCGGACGTGGTCGAGCAGGGTGATGGGTGGTCGGCTTGGATCACCGCCGCGCGCGAGCCGACCGCTACGCAGGTGCAACAGCAGGCGGCCGCGATCCGGCGAGTCCAACGCCGGTTGGTGCAGACGGTCGATGCCTACGTCGGTGTCGGACGGGTCGCGGCCGGTCCGAGCGGGATCGCCTCCTCGCTGGCCGAAGCAGGTGACGCCGCCGGTCTGGCCCGGGACCGCGCCGAAACCGGCCGCTTCCTGCACGTGGACCGCCTCGGCCTGGCGCAACTCCTCCTGGCCTGGACCCGCACCGACACCTTCCAGCCGGCCGCCCGCGCGCTGCTGGCCCCGATCGAAGACCAACCCGGCGACCTCGTCACCACCCTTGCCGTCTACCTCGACACCGAGTCGTCCCTCGCCGAAACCGCCGCGGTCCTAGGGATCCATCGCAACACCGCCGCGGCCCGCATCGCCAAGATCCAGCACCTCCTCGGCGTGGACCTGGCCAACCCCGACGAACGCCTAGCCCTCCACCTAGCCTCCCGAACCACCAAGAACTAACCGCGCCTCCGGCGCGGCGTGTGGGTGGATGCTGCGCGGGGCGGGGTGCGGCGAGGAGCTGTGGGATGGGGAGGCTCCTGCCTCCCCATCCCACAGCTTCTACGGCGTAGGTGCGTCTTCGCGGAGGAGACCGGCGGACTTCAGGTCGGTCCAGAGGGTCTTGGGGATGTCGGTGCGGGACAGGGCCGCGTTGGTGTGGACTTCTTCGGGGGTGCGGCAGCCGACGGCGATGCCGGCTACTGCGGGGTGGAAGAGGGGAAAGGCGAGGGCGGCGGCCGGGAGAGTGACGCCGTGCGACTCGCAGAGGTCGGCGATGCGGTTGGCCTTGTCCAGCAGGGCTTGGGCCGCCGGTTCGTAGTTGAACGTGGCGCCGGCCGCGGGGCGGGGCTGGGACAGCAGGCCGGAGTTGAAGATGCCCACGGCAACTACCTGGACGCTGCTCTCGAGGCACGCGGGGAGGACGTCGTCGAGGCCGTCGGGGTCGATCAGGGAGTAGCGGCCGGCCAGCATGATCACGTCGATGTCGACCTCGCGGACGAACCGGGTCAGCATCGCGGACTGGTTCATCCCGGACCCGATCGCCCCAATGACGCCCTGGTCGCGCAACTCGATCAGCGTCGGGAAGGCCGTCGCGACGGCCTCGTCGAAGTGATCGTCCGGGTCGTGCACGAAGACCACGTCGAGCCGGTCGGTGCCGATCCGTTGCAGTGAGTCCTCGATGCTCCGCAGTACGCCGTCCCGCGAGAAGTCCCAGCGCCTGCGCCGGGTCGTGTTGATGGCGAAACCCTCGTCGTCAACAGCCTCCGAATCAGCCGAGTAGATGATCCGGCCGACCTTGCTGGACAGCACGAACTCGTCCCGCGGCTTGCCCCGCAGCCCGGCCCCGAGCCGTTCCTCGGCCAGACCGAGCCCGTAGTGCGGAGCGGTGTCGAAGTACCGCCACCCCTCGTCCCAGGCCGCGTTCACAGTGGCGGTGGCGTCGGTCTCGCTCACCTCGCCGAGCAGGTTCCCCATCGGCGCGCCACCTAGCCCGACCCGCTGGCCCTCCGGGAAGAGCTTCATGACCGAGCCGCCGGAAGCCGCAGGTTCTGCATGCCGCCATCGACGGCAATCGCCGTACCCGTCGTAGAACCCGACAGCGGACTCGCCAGGTAGGCGATCGCGGCAGCGACCTCGTCGGCCGAGACCAGGCGGCCCATCGGCTGCCGTGCCTCCAGCGCCGCCCGCTCCGCCGCCGGGTCGTCGGCGACATCGAGCAACCGTCCCACCCAGGGCGTGTCCGCCGTACCAGGGTTCACGCAGTTCACCCGGATCCCTTCGCGCACGTGGTCCGCGGCCATCGCCATCGTCAGCGCGAGTACGGCGCCTTTGCTCGCCGAGTACAACGCCCGGTTCGGCAACCCCGCGGTGGCGGCGATCGAGCAGGTGTTCACGATCGCGGCGGCCGAGGACTTACGCAGGTACGGCAGTGCGGCCCGGGTCACGCGCGCGATCCCGACCACGTTGACGTCGAGCACGCGGTGCCATTCGTCGTCGTCGTTCGCGGCGACGGTGCCCTGCGCGCCGATGCCGGCGTTGTTCACCACGATGTCGATCCCGCCGAGCTTCAGCGCGGCGGCGGCGACCGCGTCCCGGACCGAGCCGTCGTCGGTGACGTCCGCGGCGATCCCGGTCAGCGGCTCGGCGACCTCCGGCTTGAGGTCGAACACGACCACCTGGGCGCCGCGGGACGCCAGCAGCTGGGCGGCCGCGAGTCCGATGCCCGAGGCGCCCCCGGTGACTACGGCCTTCAGGCCGGCGAAATCCGTCACTTGCCGCTCTCCTTCGAATCAGTCAGGTCGGTCCAGATCTTGCCACTCGGGTACCGGAAGTCGGTCAGCGTCTCGACATCCATCTCGGCACCGAACCCGGGCTTCACCGGCGCCACGTAGTGCCCGTCCCGGATCACCACCGGGTCCAGGAAGTGCTCGTGCAGGTGGTCGACGTACTCGATCACGCGATTCTCGGCCGATCCGCTCACCGCGACGTAGTCGAACATCGACAGGTGCTGGACCAGCTCGCACAACCCGACCCCGCCGGCGTGCGGGCAGACCGGTACGCCGAACTTCGCGGCCAGCAGCAGGATCGCGATGTTCTCGTTCACCCCGGCGACCCGGGCCGAGTCGAGTTGCAGGACCGACAGCGACCCGGCCTGCAGCAACTGCTTGAACACCACCCGGTTCTGCACGTGTTCACCGGTGGCCACCCGGATCGGCGCGATGGCGCGGGCGATCGTCGCGTGCCCGAGGATGTCGTCCGGGCTGGTCGGTTCCTCCACCCACCAGACGTCGTACGGCGCCAGGGCCTCGACCCACCGGATCGCCTCGGCCACATCCCAGCGCTGGTTGGCGTCGATGGCGATCCGGATGTCCGGGCCGACCGCCTCGCGGGCCAGCCGCATCCGGCGGATGTCGTCGTCCAGGTCCGCGCCGACCTTGAGCTTGATCTGGGTGAAGCCCTCCGCGACCGCCTCGTGACACAGCCGCACCAGCTTGGCGTCGTCGTACCCGAGCCAGCCGGGCGTCGTCGTGTACGCCGGGTAGCCCCGCTCGCGCAGCAACTCCTCCCGCTCGGGACGGCCGGGCTTCGCGGCCCGCAGGATCTCCAGCGCCTCCTCCGGCGTCAGCGCGTCGGTCAGGTAGCGGAAGTCGACGAGATCGACGATCTGCTCCGGCGTCAGGTCGGACAGCAGCTTCCACAGCGGTACGCCGGCCCGCTTGGCGGCCAGGTCCCACACCGCGTTGACGACCGCGCCGATCGCCATGTGCATGACGCCCTTCTCGGGGCCGAGCCAGCGCAGTTGCGAGTCGTGTACGAGCGACTTCCAGAAGCCACCGAGGTCGTTCAGCGTCGCGTCCAGGTCGAGACCGATGACGTGATCGCGGAGTGCCTCGATCGCCGCGGTCTGTACGTCGTTGCCGCGGCCGATCGTGAAGGCGAAACCGTGCCCTTCCAGCCCGTCGCCGGCGTCGGTGCGCAGGATCAGGTACGCCGCGGAGTAGTCGGGGTCGGTGTTCATCGCGTCGGAGCCGTCCAGGTCCAGCGACGTGGGGAAGCGGACGTCGTACGTCTCTAACTCGGTGAATCGTGGCATCAGGACCCGATCTGCAGCTGTGGGCGGACTGTCGGAGGAATCCTATAGGATATGTGCCGATTTGGGCAGCGCTCAGCCGGACCTGCGCCACTCACCAACCGCCCATGAGCCCGGCGGTTCACGCTCGGCGCCTGCGCCCTTGGAGCGTTGATGAGTGGTGCAGGTCCGCCCGTTAGAGTCGGGTCCATGGCGGAGACCGGGACACTGCGACTGGGGAGCCGTTCGTTCGGCGTGGGTGAGTTCGCCCTGATGGCGATCATCAACCGGACCCCGGACTCGTTCTTCGACCGGGGCGCGACCTTCGCGACCGACGTGGCGTACGCGGCGATCGACCAGGCGGTCGCGGACGGTGCGGATCTGGTCGACATCGGCGGCGTCAAGGCCGGGTACGGCGAACCCGTCAGCGAGGACGAGGAACTGCGCCGGACCGTGGACTTCGTGGCCGGCATCCGGGACCGGCACCCCGACCTGGTGATCAGCGTCGACACGTACCGCAGCGCGGTCGCCCGCCGGGTGGCCGAGGCCGGCGCCGACCTCCTCAACGACACCTGGGCAGGCGCCGATCCCGACCTGGTCGCTGCCGCCGCCGAAGCCGGGACAGGGCTCGTCTGCAGCCACGTCGGCGGTCTCTCGCCGCGCACGGATCCCCACCGGATGGCGTACGACGATGTGGTCGCCGACGTCATCCGGACGACGACCGGCCTCGCCGAACGGGCAGTCGCGGCCGGGGTCCGGCCGGACGGGATCCTGATCGACCCGACCCACGACTTCGGCAAGAACACCCTGCAGTCGCTTGAGCTGACCCGCCGTCTGGACGAGCTGGCCGCGACCGGCTGGCCCGTCCTGGTCGCGGTGTCGAACAAGGACTTCATCGGCGAGACCCTGGAGCTGCCGCCGGGGCAGCGCGGGAACGGGACACTGGCCGCGCTCAGCATCTCGGCCTGGCTCGGCGCCCGGGTGTTCCGGGTGCACGACGTACCGGCCGCTCGCCAGGCGCTCGATCTGATCGCCGTACTGCGCGGCACCGCCCAGCCCGCCGGAACCCGAAGGAGCCTGGCCTGATGCGTCGTCTGGAAGAGCTCTCCGACCAGGAGCTGGCCGCGGCCTACCAACAGGACGACCGGTCGGCGCCGCACCTGCGAGCCAACTTCGTCAGCAGCCTCGACGGTGCGGTCGAGATCGACGGCCAGTCCAAGGCCCTGTCCAGTGATTCCGACAGCCGGGTATTCAGCATGGTCCGGAGGCTGGCCGATGTGGTGCTGGTCGGCGCCGGCACCATCCGGGACGAGGGCTACAACCCGCTGCGGCTGTCCGCGCCCGCTCGGGAGTGGCGTGCGGCGCAAGGACTGCCCGAGAATCCGACACTGGCGATCGTCTCGTCGCGGCTGGAGCTGAGCCCGGTGAACCCGGTCTTCCAGTCGGCGGTCCGGCCGATCGTCGTCACCCACCACGCATCGCCTCCGGATCGTCGGGAGGCACTCGGTGAGGTGGCCGACCTACTTGTTCTGGGCGACGCCGAGGTCGATCTGAAGGCGCTGGTCGACGAGCTGGCGGCGCGGGGGATGCCGCAGATCCTGTGCGAGGGCGGACCGCACTTGCTCGGCGCACTGACCGAGGCCGACCTGGTCGACGAGCTGTGCCTCGCGCTCGCACCGCTGCTGGCCGGGCCGGGCTCCGGCCGGATCACCGCGGGCGCTGCGACCACGCTCACCCGGCGCATGAAGCTCCAGACCACGCTCGCCGCCGAGGACGACTACCTCTTCTTCCGCTACGTCCGGGAGGCATAGCCGTGCCTGTGATCAGTGCCGCGGTCTGCCCCCACCCACCCCTCCTGGTCCCGGAGGTCGCGTCCGGTGCGGCCCATGAGCTGGACGAGCTCCGCACCGCTTGCGTCGCGGCGATAGACCAACTCGCCACGGCGACCAGCGTGGTGGTGGTCGGGGCCGGGACGGACCGCGCCGCATTCCCCGCCGATGCAGGTGGCTCGTTCGGGGCGTACGGCGCACCTGGCGTGCGGATCGGATCCGGCGCGGCGGTGCTGCCGTTGTCGTTGGCCGTCGGCGGCTGGCTGCTCGAGCAGACCAAGGCTGCCCACCTCCCACGCGCGTACCTCGCCGTGCCCGTCGGCGCGACTCCGACCGAGTGCCTGCGCCTCGGTCAAGAGCTTGCCGACGGCAATGACCAGGTCGGTCTGCTGGTGATGGGCGACGGCTCGGCGCGGCGCAGTGAGCATTCGCCGGTCCACCTCCACCCGCGAGCCGAGATCTTCGACACGACGGTCGCAACCGCCTTGCAGTACAGGGATCTCGACGTCCTGCGTGCTCTCGACCCGGACCTCGCCACCGAACTGCAGGCCGCCGGCCGCGCACCCTGGCAGGTACTCGCGGGTGCACTCGAGCGGACCGCGTTGACGAGTGAGCTGACGTATAACGCCGCGCCCTACGGCGTCGGCTACTTCGTCGCCAGCTTCACTTAGCGTCCAGCTGCTCCATGGATACTGTCCAGGTGACTGAGGAGCGCGCGGGGTATCGGCGGTCGGCGAAGTCGCCGCGGGGTGAGGCGCGGCGGCGGGAGCTGCTCGACAAGGTCGCGGATGAGGTCGGCGTCAACGGACTGGTCGACTTCTCGCTCCGCCGCGCCGCCCGCGCCGCTGGTACGACGCACAAGGTGCTGCTGTATCACTTCGAGGGTCCGGAAGACCTGCTCACGCAGGCCGTGCTGCAGCTTCGCGAACGGCGGATCACCCGCAGCATGGAAGCGGCAACGCAAGGCCCGGCCGACCGCTCGCTCGCGGACCGGGTCCGGTCCATCTGGCCGGCGCTGATCGGCGAGGAATCGTGGGTGCTGGACCAGGCGATCGGCCTGGCGATGTACGACGCCGCGCGGTACGCCGACCTGGCCCGAGAGGCCTCGAAGCAGTACCTGCCCGCGTTGCTTTCCCTCTGCCCGCAAGCCTGGCCGGAGGCGCGCAAACGTGAGGTCGCCGAGCTCATCCTGGCCACGCTGCGCGGCTTCCTGATCGAGTGGCGCACCAGCGGAGACGCCGCCGGCATCGAAGCCGGTTTCGCGGCGCTGGTCAGGGCATTGGAGCGCGAGGAGTCCGCCCCCGACTGACTCGCCTCGAGCGGTTCGCCGTACGGCCATGGACAGTTTGCGAACCACGTGGTTCACTTCAACTATGCGTGAAAAGGTGAGCTTCACCAGTGGCGGCGTCGAGTGCGCGGCGTGGCACTACCCAGGGTCAAACGGCGGCTGTGTGGTCATGGCCGGCGGATTCGGCGTGACGAAGGAACCGGGCACGGACCGGTTCGCAGAGCGGTTCGCGGCAGCCGGGTTCAGCGTGCTCGCCTTCGACTACCGCAACCTCGGCGAGAGTGGTGGCGAGCCGCGCCAGGTCGCCAGGATCGCCGATCAGTTGGCCGACTGGCGGGCCGCGATCGCGGCCGCGGCGGCGCTTCCAGGGGTCGAACGGGTGGCCATCTGGTCGTTCTCGCTGCCCGGCGGCTACATCCTTCAGCTTGCCGCCGAGCATCCGGGCATCACGGCCGCGATCGCCCAGTCGGCCAATGTCGATGGGCCGGTCGTGAGCCGCCATGCGTCGCGCTATCAGACCCCGCTCGCGGCGATGCGGTTGTTCGGGCGTTGCATCGTCGACACGCTCGGCGGTCTCGTCGGTCGTCCGCCGAAGCTGGTCGCCCTGGCCGGACCGCCCGGCACGGTTGCGCTGCTGAATACCCCGGACGCCCAGCAGACCAATGAGGCGCTCGACCCCGACCACCGCTACACCGGCTGGCAACAAGCCGTCGCCGCGCGCTCGATCATCCCGGCCGCGCTCTACCGGCCCGCCAAGTACGCCGGCCAGGTCCGTTGTCCACTGCTCTTCGTCGTCTGTGACGACGACCAGTCAGCCCTCGCCGCGCCGGCCATCGCAGCCGCCGCCCAGTCCCCGAACTCCGAACTCGTCCGCGTCCCCGGCGGCCACTACGCCCCGTTCCTCGCCGCCCACGAGCAGGTCGTCGAAGCCGAGCTCGCCTTCCTCACCAAGCACACGCTTTCTGGAGAGAAACTGGCGCCCGGCGCCGAGACCACCAGCTAAAGGGGGACAGCCGGCCAGCGGGATGCGGTGTCGGCGAGGTCGTCCCGGCCTGCCGCCCGCAGCTGCTCGACCAGTTCGTCCCGAGCAGCTTGTACGACGGCCATCGCGTCCTCGGCGCTCGCATGCGGACCCGACCAGTTGGACACCGCGTCCCCGGCGTACCAGGAGCCCGACGACGACCGGCGTACGTGCGCTGCCGCCAGTCGTGCCGCGGGGAGGTCGGTGCCGGCCAGCTGGATGACGGCGTCGACCGCCACCACCTCAGCGGTCAGGTCGAGCAACGGCCGGAGCTCGACCGCGTCCGTGAGTACGAACTCGTACCCGACCGGCGCCTGCTCACCCAGCCAGGCAAGGGCTTCGCGTGCGGTGTCGTGGAGGAGCTGCGCATTCGACGGATCTGCCAGCGTATGCACTCCGCACAGTCGGGTGTGCGTGGGCCGCAGCTCGTTCTGCCACAACCGCACCTGCAGCTCATCCCGCCCCGACAACCGTCGCCCGAGAATCCGCGCCAGTCCGACAACATCGAAGTTCAACTCATCCGGCGTCCGCTTCCGCCCGGGCTCGAACGCCGCACCGGGCCGCGTCCCCCGAGTCGTCCACGGACCCACATGCCACCGAGCCAGAGCCGCCATACCCCGCACCCTAAACGTCGTCACTGTCCGCAGTGGACTAGCTCACGGTTTTGGTCCATCGTTGAGCATCACACCGGTGGCCGGGGGTCATCGGGCACGACACATCACGTGGGGGGAACCACAGTGAGTCGAACGACGACGACTCCGCCTGCCGGAAAACCGGACCAGGACAACGACGGGGACAAGCAGTTCGCCTGGCACCGGCACCCGGCTTTGATCGCGGCGATCCCCGCGGTCTTCACGCTGATCGGCGGCGTACTCGCGATCGTCCTCGGCCAGGCCGACGCGTTACCGGCCGCCATCAATCCGGCGCCGCCACCGACGACGGTCTCGGCGACGCAGACGATCACGGCCACGGCGACCAGCACCAGCACCGTCACCGTCACCGCGACGCCGACCACCGAGCAGACGAGCCCGACCGGGACCGGGACCGGCTCGGTGTCGAACCCGCCGGCGCCGGGCGCCCTGGCGATCAGCATCCGGATCGGGACCGGCGGGAAGATCGGGCCGAACGAGTGGCGCACAGGGTCCGCGCCCGGAGCGAACGCCGACGTGTTCGACGACACCGGGCGTCAGCTGAACCGTGGGTGCTATCCGACCTGGACGCTCAAACGCGGGTCGGCGGTGATCCAGACAATCCGCGGCACCGCCTGCGAGGGCAACGGGTTCTCGATGTTCAGCTTCCAACCAGAAGCACTCAAGACACCCGGCACCTACCACCTGACGGTTTCCGTCGTCACCGACGGTGGCGTCAAGGGCACCGCCACCCAGGACTTCACGGTGACGTGATCAGGCGGACTCGGCCGGATCGTAGGCTGGCTGGGTGACGTACACCCCGAGTCGCCTCGCGGACATCCTGGCCGAGTCGGTCACCTGGATGACTGTGCGTACGGCGGACTCGGTGCCCGGACCGGAGTGGGTTTCGTGTGCCGACCTGATTGCGGAGCAGCAAGCCGGCGGCGATCCGACGTACGACTGGCGTACGGCGGCAGCCGCCGACTACGCACGGGATTACGCGATCGATCCGCCGGTGCAGGTCGCGGCGATGTTCACCCTCATGTGGTACGTCCAAGTGCCCGCACTGGTCGCCGGAGTGAGTGCTGCGGCCACCGGAGTCTCGCCCGAGGTGTCGCCGGGCGCACTGGCGTTCCGGCGGCATCCGACCGCGCACTACCCGGCCGAGGTCGCTCTGCTGTCCAAAGAGGTCGTGCCACTGACCACAGCCGCCGAACAGTTCAGTGCTCACACCACCGCGTTCCTGAACTCGTACCGGCCCGCTGTGAAGTTCGGATCGCTCCAGCGCTTCGGTGCCGTCGACGACGAGGTGCGGGCCGCGATCCGGTTGCCGGACGAGGCGCCGTACGCCGATCAGGCTGCCGCCGCGTTCGGGGTGTCACTGGAGGAGAAGCTGCGCACGTCCTGCTGCTACTTCTATGTGCTCCCGAACGTCAACGCGTGCACCACCTGCCCGCGCGTCCGCTGAATTTCGCTCAGAGCGGAAAGAACGCTTTCCTGTCCTGATCCGGCCGGAAAGTGTCGGTGATGCCGGGAAGCATGGCGGGCATGATTCGACATACGCTGCAGGCGTCACTGACGGGTAACCTCACGTCGGTTGTCCGTCCGCTGGTCCGGGGTTAGGTTCGCAGACGTGACCGCGCCCGGTGGTTCTCCGGCGACGACCCCGATCGGCTCCCGGGCCGAGGCGGAGGGTTACGTCGCGATGGTCTGTTTCAAGCACGGTCCTCCCCGGCTGCACGGCGTCGAACTCGAATGGACCGTGCATCACGCGGAGGATCCGCACCGGCCCCTCGACGCCGACCGACTGAGCAAGGCCCTGGGCGTGCACGCGCCCGCGACCCTGGTGCGAGGCAGTCCGCAACTGCCACTCGGCCGGGGCGCTCTGGTCACTGTGGAGCCTGGTGGCCAGGTGGAGATCTCCGGCCCGGCCCTGGACTCGATTCCCCGGCTGATCGACGACACCGCCGCCGACGCGGCCGAACTGACGGATCTCCTTCTCGATGCGGATCTGGTTCCGGGCGCACACGGCCTGGACGCCTTCCGCTTTCCCCGCCGCATCCTCACCGTCCCGCGCTACGCGGCGATGGAGCACGCTTTCCAGCGCCTCGGCCCGCACGGGCCGCGGATGATGTGCAGTACGGCGGGCCTGCAGATCTGCCTCGACGCCGGTGAGAAGGACCAGACCGCTGTGCGCTGGCGCGCACTGCACGATCTCGGTCCCACCCTGGTCGCCCTCTTCGCGAACTCGCGCCGCCGTGCCGGTGCCGACACCGGCTGGGCCTCGGCCCGGACCGAGGCGACCTTCGGCACCTGTGCACCGTTCACCGAGCCGCCACCACTCCACGGCGATCCCGCTGCTGCGTGGGCGCGGACGGCGATGGAAGCGCCGGTGCTGTGCTTGCGTCGCGGCGACAGCTGGGACGCGCCCGACGGACTGACCTTCGGCGCCTGGGCGGATGGACAGCTGCCCGGCGACAGACCGACGTACGACGACTTGGACTACCACGTGTCCACGCTGTTCCCGCCGGTGCGGCCGCGCGGGTATCTCGAGGTGCGCTACCTCGACGCGCAGACCGGTGACGGGTGGATCGCCCCGACCCTGCTGCTCACCGCGCTGATGTCCGACCCCGCCGTGATCGACCAGGCGCTGGCCGCCGCCGAGCCCGCTGCCGGCCGCTGGTTCCCGGCGGCTCGCGAAGGACTGGACGACAAGTTGGTCCTGCAGGCGGCCCGCGACGTGGTCGATCTCGGCACCGAAGTGCTGGCCCGCACGGGCGCGGACTCCGAACTCACCGATGCGGTCGCAACCCGGCTGCAGCGCATCGTCGAAGACACCACCCATGGAAGGCGAGCTTCATGACTGTGCTTCTGGCCGGGCCTTCGGCGCCGGCGGGGTCATGGGGCCTTGACTCCCGGCCTTCCCTCGTCGCTCCAGTCGCTTCGCTCCCTCCACTCCTCAGTCCAGGCCGGGAGGCCCCATGACCGTGCTTTTGGCCGGGCCTTCGGAAGGCCGGCAGGGTCACAGGGCCTTGACTCCCGGCCTTCCGTCGTCGCTCCGGTCGCTTCGCTCCCTCCACTCCTCAGTCCAGGCCGGGAGGCCCCATGACTCACCAACTATCCGAACTGTCGCCCGAGGGGCTGCGTACGTTCGTGGCGGAGCAGCTCGAGCGGTCGCGGGCGCGGACGGTGCAACTCACCGACGCGGTCGACACCGACGACCTGGTCAAGCAGCACTCCAAGCTGATGTCGCCGCTGGTCTGGGACTACGCGCACGTCGGCAACCAGGAGGAGCTCTGGCTGGTCCGCGACGTCGGCGGCCGCGAGCCCCTGCGCCAGGACATCGACGAGTTGTACGACGCGTTCATGCACCCGCGCGCGGATCGGCCGGCACTGCCGCTGCTCGGTCCGGTCGAGACGCGGTCCTACGTGACCGAGGTGCGGGACAAGGTCATGGATGTCTTGGACCAGGTGAAGTTCGACGGCGGGCGCGAGTTGGTGGACAACGCGTTCGCGTTCGGGATGATCACGCAGCACGAGCAGCAGCACGACGAGACGATGCTGGCCACCCATCAGCTGCGTGTCGGTGCGCCGGTGCTCGACGCGCCGCCGCCACCGGCCGGGCGCAAGCTGTCTGCCGGGGAAGTGCTGGTGCCCGGCGGGGTCTTCGAGATGGGTACGTCGATCGAGCCGTGGGCGCTGGACAACGAGCGGCCGGCGCACGCCGTCCGGGTGGCGCCGTACGTGATCGACACCGCGCCGGTGACCAACGGGGACTACCTAGCGTTCGTGCTCGCCGGTGGCTACGACGATCCGCAATGGTGGTCCGAGGCCGGGTGGGCGCATGTGCGCAAGGCGTCGCTGGTCGCGCCGCGGTTCTGGGAGCTCGCCGACGGTGAGTGGTGGCGGTTGCGGTTCGGGCATCGGGAGCGGTTGCCGCTCGACGAGCCGGTGATGCACGTCTGCTTCTACGAGGCCGAGGCGTACGCGCGCTGGGCCGGGAAGCGGCTGCCGACCGAGGAGGAGTGGGAGTTCGCGGCGCGGTTCGATCCGTCGACCGGACGGACCCGGCGGTTCCCGTGGGGCGACGAGAGCCCGGGGCCGCAGCATGCGAACCTCGGCCAGCGCCATCTCGCTCCGGCGCCGGTCGGGGCGTATCCAGCCGGTTCGTCACCACTCGGCGTCGAGCAGTTGATCGGTGACGTCTGGGAGTGGACGGCGAGCGACTTCCGGCCGTACCCGGGGTTCCGCGCCTGGCCGTACGACGAGTATTCGCTGGTCTTCTTCGGGCCTGACTACAAGATCCTCCGCGGCGGTTCCTTCGGCACCGACGAGGTCGTTGCCCGAGGCACCTTCCGGAACTGGGACTACCCGATCCGCCGGCAGATCTTCGCCGGCTTCCGCTGCGCCCGCGACCCGCGTCCCGAGGAGCTGCAGGCCTGATGTGCCGTCATCTTGCCTACCTCGGCCCGCCGGTGACACTGGCCTCCCTGGTGCTCGAGCCTGAGCACTCGCTGTTCGAACAGAGTTGGGCACCCGCGGACATGCGCGGCGGCGGCACGGTCAACGCCGACGGCTTCGGCCTCGGCTGGTTCCCCGAGGGTGACGCCGCCGTCTACGGCGGACCGGTGCGGTACCGGCGGAGCGTGCCGATCTGGACCGACGAGAACCTGCCGGGGCTGGCCGCCTCGATCCGGTCCGGCGCCGTCATCGCTGCCGTTCGGAACGGGACCGTCGGGATGCCGTACGGGCAGTCGGCGGTCGCGCCGTTCATGGTCGGGAACTGGTTGTTCAGTCACAACGGACGGATCGCCGGCTGGCCGGAGTCGACGCAGAAGCTGGCCGAGCGACTCCCTGTCGCCGACCTGCTCCAGCTCGATGCGCCGGTGGACTCAGCGCTGCTCTGGGCCCTCATCGCCAACCGCCTGTCCGACGGGATCCCGCCGGCCGACGCTGTGGCGGCCGTCGTACAGGACGTGGAGGCAGTGGCACCCGGCTCCCGGCTGAATGTGCTGCTGACCGACGGCGAGCAACTCGTCGCCACCTCCTGGACCCATTCCCTCACAGTCCACCGGACCCCCGACTCGGTCACCGTCAGCTCGGAACCCTTCGGCCCCGGCACCTGGACCCCCGTCCCCGACCACTCGCTCCTAGTGGCCACCGCCACCACCCTCCACATCACCCCGATGGAAGGACAAGAGTGACCCTCATCGACGTACATCTGACTCCGGACTATGCGGCTCGTGCTTTGCGGGACGATGTCCGGGCGGGGTTGACTGCGAGTCCGAAGTGGCTGCCACCGAAATGGTTCTACGACGCTCGCGGGAGTGAGCTCTTCGAGGAGATCACGCGACTGCCGGAGTACTACCCGACCCGGGCGGAGCGCGAGATCCTGCGGGCGCGGGCCGGTGAGATCGCGGCCATCACCAAGGCGCACACGCTGGTCGAGCTCGGGTCCGGGTCGTCGGAGAAGACCCGGTTGCTGCTCGACGGGTTGCGTGACCGCGGCACGCTGACGACGTTCGTACCGCTGGATGTCTCGGAGTCGGCGCTGCGGGACGCGGCTGATGCGATCAACGCCGACTACCCGGCGCTCGGCGTACACGGCGTGGTCGGCGACTTCACCGCTCACCTCGACAAGCTTCCCGGGGATCCGCCGCGCATCGTCGCGTTCCTCGGCGGGACGATCGGCAACCTTCTCCCTGCCGAGCGGGAGACCTTCTACTCGTCGATCCGCGAGGTTCTCGAGCCGGGGGAGTGGCTGCTTCTCGGGACCGACCTGGTCAAGGATCCGGCCACCCTCGTCGCGGCGTACGACGACAGCGCGGGCGTCACCGCGGAGTTCAACCGGAACGTGCTGCGGGTGATCAACCGGCAGCTGGGCGCCGACTTCGACGTGGAGGCGTTCAGCCATGTGGCGATCTGGGACGCCGAGAACGAGTGGATCGAGATGCGGCTGCGGGCCGACCGGGCGATGCGCGTGCTGATCCCGGAGGTCCACCTCGAGGTCGAGTTCGCCGCGGGCGAGGATCTGCACACCGAGATCTCCGCCAAGTTCCACCGCCACGGTGTGGCGGCAGAACTGGACAAAGCGGGCTTCACGTCGGCCGCGTGGTGGACCGATTCGGAAGCCCGCTTCGCCCTGTCACTCTGGCAAGCTGTCTGACCCTCAGCCGGCCGACTTGATCAGACCGTTGATCTTGTCGATGTACGCCGGGAGATCGGAGACCGGCTTCTTACCGCTCAGGATCGGCTGGTAGTTCGCCGTGGTCAGGTCACCGACCTGCTGCGCCCACTGCGTCGTGAACCGCACGCCGACTGTCTCCTCCGCGGCCAGATCGGCCTTGACCGTGTCGACGACCGTCGTCTGCTGCGCCTTCGTCAGCGCGTCGAAGTAGCTCGCCTGCGCCGGGGTGTAGGCGGGCGGCGCGACCGGCGAGGCCGGCAGGACGGCGTCCCACACCTTGGTGTTCAGGTACTCGAGCACCTTGAACGTGGCGTCCTGGTTCTTCGTGTACTGCGGGGTGCAGATGCCGACCGAGTCGTACAGGGTCGTCGGGGTGTCGACCTGCGGGAACGGAGCGAAGCCGTACTTCACCTTCGGCTTGTCGGTCTGGAACCCGGCGGCCAGCCACTGCCCGCCGAACATCATCGGCACCTTGCCCGCGGAGAACAGCGACTGCACGTTCGCGGCGTCGTACCCGGGCGGGGAGACCGAGCCGCTCTTGATCGCGTCGACCAGCTTCTGCACACCCTCGGTGTACTTGGCGTCGGCCTCGGCCTTGGTCGGGTGGTTCACGTTGTCGGTGAACGGTGCGCCCCCGGCCGAGACGGAGTACATGCTCATCGTGAACGGGCCGTCGCCGGAGGTGAGCTGGTCGGCGACCAGGCCGTACTTCGCGCCGTTCTTGTTCGCCAGCTTCGCGGCCGCGGCGTACATCTCGTCCCAGGTCCAGCCGGCCTTCGGGACCGCCAGTCCGGCCGCGGTGAAGGCGTCCTCGTTGTACCAAACGCCGTACGTGTTCATCAGCGACGGCAGGCCACCCATCTGGCCGTCGGCGGTCTTCCAGTTCTCCATCGCCGAACCGACGAACTTGTCGGCCTTGAAGTCGCCGTCGCCATCCTTGATCTTGCTGCTCCAGTCGACCAGCAGCCCCTGCGAGGTGTACTGCTGCTCGGTGTCGTTGCCGCACCAGAACAGGTCGGGCAGCTTCTTCGCCTGGGTCAGCGAGGCGAGCTTGTCGCCGAAGTTGCCGGCCGGGGTGTCGAGCAGCTGGACGGTGATGTTGTCGTCCTTGAAGTCGGCCAACGCCTTCTTGATCGCGGCGTTGGTCTGGGCCGACTCCCACGTCATCACAGTCACGGTGACCGGGCCGTCACTCGACCCGCCGCCGCCGGAGTCCGAGCCGCTGCAGGCCGTTGCCGTCAGCAACCCGGCACAGGCCAACGTTGTAACGAAGAAGGTGCGTTTCACAGGAGATTCCCCTCTATTTCTGGGTCGTGCTGCCGAGCGAGCCGAGGCCCTGGATGAAGTAGCGCTGCGCGGCGAAGAAGACGATCAGCGGCGGCAGCATGTACAGCAGGTTGGTGGCCATGTAGTAGCTCCAGTCCGGCGTCTTGCCCGCGAACGGTGAGATGAACGACGCCATGCCCACCGACAGCGGCCACTTCCCGGACGAGTACAGGTAGACCAGCGGGTTCAGGTAGTCGTTCCACGACGCCTGGAACGCAAGGATCGCCATCGTCAGCCAGGCCGGCCGGGTCAGCGGCAACATAACGCTGACGAAGATCCGCAAGTGGCCGGCACCGTCGATCTTGGCGGCCTCGTCGATCGAGTACGGGATCGCGAGGAAGTACTGCCGGGCCAGGAAGATGAACAGCGGATTCCCGCCGAGGAAGGCCGGCACGATCAGCGGCAGCCAGGTGTCGTACCAGCCGATGCTCTTGTACAGCTGGAACAACGGGATCAGCCCGATCACACCCGGCAGCAGCATGCTGCCGACGAACAGGTAGAACCACACCTTCCGGCCGGGGAACCGCAACCGGGCCAGTGCGTAGCCGGCCATCATCGCGGTCATCACCCCGCCGAGCACGCTGAGCGCGGTGATGATGATCGAGTTCAGCAGTAGCCGGGGGAAGTGGATCGCCTTCGGCCCCTCGATGAAGTTGCTCCACTTCCACTCGTGCGGCAGCAGCTTCGGGGGGATGTCGAACACCGCGGTCTGGCTCTTCAGGCCGATCGTGATCATCCACAGCAGCGGCACGACCATCACCGCGCAGATGAACAGCGCGACGACGTACCAGGCCGTCGTACCGACCAGGCGTGGGCTCTTCTTCGCGGGTGGCGGCGTGGTCGTCGGTTCGGTGCCGACCGGCAGCGTGGTCGCTTCGGCGATTTCAGTCGGGAGTGTTGTCACTGTACGTCCAGAGCGAGGAGAACTTCGCGGTCAGGGCGATCACGGCGATGATGATCACGAACAGCACCCAGACCTGCGCGGACGCGTAGCCGAGCTGCGGGATCTGGCCCAGGTTGGGGAAGCCGTTCTTGTAGATCGACAGCATCAGCACGTTGGTGCTGAACCCTGGCCCGCCGTTGGTCAGGATCTTCGGCTGGTTGAACGTCTGCAATGCGGCCGTCGTCTGCAGGATCACCTGCAGCAACATGATCGGGCTGATCATCGGCATCGTGATCCGGAGGAACACCGACCACGGCCCGGCACCGTCGACCTTGGCCGCCTCGTACAACTCGGTCGGCACCGATTGCAGTGCGGCCAGGAAGATGATCATCGTGCCGCCGACGCCCCACAGCATCACCAGGACGACGGCCGGCATCGACATCTTCGGGCTCTGCAACCACAGACTCGTCGGCAGGCCCAACCGGTCCAGCACCGTGTTCAGCAGCCCGACCTGCGGGTCGAGGATGAACTTCCACAACGTGATGGTCGCGACCGCCGGGAGTACGACGGGCAGGTACGACAACGTCCGTACGATGCGGACGCCGGCGAACCGCTGGTTGCAGAACATCGCCAGCGCCAGCCCGATGATCAGCGACAACGGCACGTAGAGGACCACCAGGTACCCCGTCGCGCGCAGCGCCGGCCAGAACGCCGGATCGACGGTGAACAACCGCCGGAAGTTGCCCAGGCCAACGAACACCGGGTCGACCAGGCCGTTGTACTTGGTCAGCGAGAGGTAGAACGACCGGATCAGCGGATACGCCACGAAGACGGTGAACCCGATGATCCCCGGGGCGATGAACAGGTACGCCGCCTTGGTGTCGGAACCGGCGTTCCGGCTCATACCGCCGCGGTTCCGGCCGAGTTTGCGGGACCGCGGACTCGCGGTGTGGCCGGGAGACACTCTACCCACGCTTCCCTCGCTCCGCTCTGGAAGAACTCACCCTGCCTCCTGGACGGTAACGTTTCCAACGATTTACTGTTGGGTGACGATGCCGTGTCGTGAAAAGGAAGTCAACCCCGTGTCCGAAACGTTTCCAAACAGGCCGGCGGCCCCCCGGCCGACGATGATCGACGTCGCCCGGCGGGCCGGCGTCGGGCTGGGCACGGTGTCCCGGGTGGTCAACGGCGGGCACGGTGTCCGGGACGAGACCGCCCAGCGGGTCCGGACCGCGATCGAGCAGCTCGGGTTCCAGCGCAACGAGGTCGCCCGCGCGCTCCGGCCGGGAAAGAAGTCGTCGAGTCTGGCGCTCGTCCTCGGCGACCTGACCAACCCGTTCTACGCGACCATCGCGAAGGCGTCGCTCGAGGTTGCCGGGCAGTCCGGGTTCGCCGTCGTACTCGGCAGTGTGGACGAGGACCCGGAGGGCGAGAAGCGCGCGATCCAGGAGCTCGTCAGCCGGCAGGTCGCCGGGCTGATGATCGTGCCGGACCAGGGGGACCACTCGTTCCTGGTGGGCGCCGGCGTACCGGTGGTGTTCGTGGACCGGCCGGCCACCGGGATCGACGCCGACATCGTGATGGTCGACAACGAGGGCGGCGGCCGGCTCGCCACCGAACACCTGCTGGAGCAGGGACATGAGCGCATCGCGATCCTGATGGCGCCGTCGTACTACACCACCGGGCGACGGTTGCGCGGCTACCGGCGAGCGCATCGGGCTGCCGGCATCGACGTCGACGAAGCGCTCGTCGTCCAGCTGCCCGAGGGCAATGCCGAGGCCGCGGCCAAGGCGACCCGCGAGGTGATGCTCCGGCCCGATCCGCCGACCGCGATCTTTGCCTCGACCAACTTTCTCACCGAGGGCGTGCTGCGGGCCTTGCGTGAGCTCGGCCGGGAGCCCGCCGTGGTGGGGTTCGACGACTTCCGGCTGGCCGACATGCTGCCGACGCCCGTCACGGTCGTTGCCTCCGACATCGCCGAACTCGGTCGCAGCGCGGCGCGGCTGCTGCTTGATCGCGCGTCGGGTGCGGATACGCGTCCGCCGCAGCGGATCGTGCTCCCGTGCGCGCTGATTCAGCGTGGGTCCGGCGAGCGTTCGCCGGATTCTGCCGCGAAGAGAAAGGCTCGCTGAGTCCGCCCGGCGCTGGCTAGGGTCGGTCCATGTACTACGAGTCCTTCGGCTCCGGCCGGCCGATCATCTTCCTGCCGGGCTGGGGTGGCGCCAACGGCGAAGGTCGCGACGTCCACGAGCCCGTGTTCGAGGGCCGTCCCGGGTGGCGGCGGATCTACGTCGACCCACCGGGCACCGGCAGGTCGCCGGCGGATCCGTCGATCACGGACCAGGACGGCATGCTGGCGGCGATCGTCACGATGGTCGACGAGTTGGTCGGCGACGAGCGGTTCGCCCTGGCCGGTACGTCGGCCGGCGGTCTGCATGCCCGCGGCATCATCAAGCGCGACCCGTCCCGCGTCCTCGGTCTGCTGCTCCGCGTGCCCGGCATCGTGGTCGATCGCACCCAACGGACGCTGCCGTCCGGCAAACACTTCGTCGAGACGCCGGAGTGGCACGAGAAGCAGCGCCGGTACTACGACGTCGCCGAGCAGCAGGCCGATCTGGCCTTTCTCGGGCGGATCCAAGGCGACGTGTCCACCTACGCACTGCGCGAGGACCCGGCCACCCGCTTCGAGGGGCCGACGCTCATCGTCACCGGTCGCGAGGACACCATGACTGGGTACGCAGACGCGTGGTCCGTTCTCGACGACTACCCGCGCGCGACGTACGTCGTTCTGGATCTGGAAGGCCATGACCTGCCGGTCGAGTCCCATGCCGTGTACCGCGCGCTGGTGGCCGACTGGCTGGACAGGGTCGAGCACCCGGACGCGTGAGGGGCGGAACGCGCGTCCGGGTGCTCGTCATTGCGGGGTTGGTCCTGCGTGTTCCGGTCCTGCGTGTTCTGGTCCTGTGTGTTCTGGTCAGAAGTTCGGCCAGGCCCAGCCGAGGTAGCTGGAGAAGTACGGGAGCTTGGCCAGGCCGATCTTGCCGTTGACGCTGGTGGCCCAGAAGTAGCCGTCGCCGCGGGCCACGCCGACGTGGCCGTAGGGGGCGGCGAGGTCCCAGAAGACCAGGGCGCCCTTCGGCGGGTTCAGGTCGCCGCGGTGTGCGACGCCACGGGCGACGGCGTCGTTCCAGTCCGCCTTGGCCGAGGCCCAGATGGCCGTCTTGCCGTACGAGTTCTCGGCGGCCATTTCGCAGTACCCCTGGAAGGCCGTTGATCCGTTGCGGGCGGCGTACCAGGCGATCGCTTTGTCGGCGCGGGGGTTGCTGGCGCACAGCGGTGCGACGAGGCCGGAGCTGCCGGTGTTGACGTAGGCGTCGGAGATGAAGCCCTTGCCGGGGACGTGGTCCCAGACCAGGCTGCGGCCGAACTTGCCGGTGACCGGCTCGCCATAGAGCTGGCAGTCGATCTCGACCGATCCGTTCGGCTGGGTGCCGACCGAGCTGAAGCTGGTCGCGTTGCCGGACCGGATCGTGACGCCGAGGCCGCTGTCGGTGACGACCGTGCCGGTCGCGGCGCTGGCCGGGAGGGCGCCGGTGGTCAGGACCGCGGCGCCGCCGAGCAGGGCGGTCGCGGCGATCCGGGCGGTGATGCGCAAGAGGGCGGTACGCATGTCGTTTGTCCTTTTCGCTCGGGGAGTGGCGAACTGGCACTGACTTACAGAGAATCAGAGGGTTACGGTGTTGTCGCAGTGGGCAACGATCGGCCGGGGAGTCCCCAGGGAGTGCACTGTGAGGCCTGCACAGGCTCGCTTTGTGATCGGTTCCCGGATGCGCGAGCTCCGGGAAGCGTTCGGCGTGCCGCTCAGCCGCGCGGCGGCGGAGTCCGGGTGGGACAAGGGCCACCTGTCCCGGGTCGAGCGCGGCCACACCAAGCCCAGCCGCGAGCTGATCGAGTGGTACGACGCCTCGTTCGGCGCCGGGCAGGCCCTGGTCAACCAGTTGATGGAGCTGGACGCCGCCGTACGAGCCGGACGCGACATGTCGCAGCGCGACATCCGCCGGCACGTGCAGCCGGTGCTGCTCGGCGGATCCGTACCGGTCGACCACCACCCGGAGGACCGCGCCGAACTCGTCGGCGAGACCATCCCCGACGGCACGCGAGTCTGCCGGGACCAGTCCTTCGTGAAGATCTGGGAGATCCGCAACAGTGGCGAACGCCCCTGGCGCGACCGCTGGCTAACCCGCCAAGGCGCCCCCGGCACTCCCGGCTGGCTGCGTTCCCCGTCGAGGGAACGCCTGCCGGATTCCGAGCCAGGCGACACGGTGACGGTGTCGATGTCACTGCAGGCCCCCTCCCAGGTAGGCGCCTCCACCGCCTACTTCAAGATCACCGACGACGCCGGCCGCCTGTACTACCCCGGCCTGGAATCACCCCCCATGTACTGCACCATCTTCACCGTCTACGAACTCTGAGGCCGTCGCCGGCGTCCGGGGCCGTGAACAGGATCTGGTGGGCTTGAACAAGAAATAACCTGTTCAAGCCCACCGCCCCACCGGCCCACCCCCCCACACCCGGCCGGCCGGACGCGGCCCAGGGATCACCCCGCCGGCGAGGTGCTCGAGCCTCCCAGCGCCGTTGAGGTGCTCGGGGATCATGCTGGCGTTCCGGCGGCTCGGCGGATGCGGTCCGCGGTGACCTGCGGCTGACCGAGGTCGGCCCAACTGATGCGGATCACGCGATAGCCGCACGCCCGGAGCCGGTCCTCGCGCCACTTCTCCGCCAGTACGGCGCCGCCCGCGTCCTCGCCGTACTTCACCGCGCCATCGAACTCGACGATCAACCGACCGCACAGCAGAAAGTCGACCCGGCCGATCAGCCGCCCGCCCTCATCGCGAATCTCAGCCTGCAATGTGGGCGCCGGCAAGCCGTGGTTCGCCATCAGCACCCGCAGTCGCGACTCGCCGACCGACTCACTCAACCCGTCGGCGAAGCGTGCCGCCGCTCGTGCCGCTGGTGAGCCACTCCAGTACGCATGCCGATCCGCCGTCGCCACCAACGCCTCCGCCGAGACCAGCCGCTGGTGAAGAGCAGCGTCCCCGAGCACAGCGCCCACCTCGTACGACGACGCGCAGGCGGTCTCGGTGATGGCACGGGCAGGCGTGACGACGCGCAAACCATCGACCACTGTGATCTCACCAGGGTCGAACCGCGATCGGTGCACCTCCGCAACGGCGTCCGAGCGCGTCCGCCCGAGCGGCTTGGTCAGATGGACCTTGGCGAGATCAAGACCCCAGGTCGGTAGCCCGTGCAGCAGTACGGCGGACTGGTGGCTGACGACCACGCCGGCGCCCATCCGGTCGACGATGGCGCGAGTCCTCAGCAGGTGCAATCGTCTCGCCCTGTCCCACGAAGGCTCGTCGGCCGGCCAAGTCGCCGGTTCGACGTACACGTCACGGGACAGGCGCGACCATTGCCCGGCGCGCAATCGCCGCCGAAGCTCGCTGTCGCTGTAGCCCGACTCGATCGCGTCCGCCCGGGTGAACCAGCCACGCCGAGCGGCGGTGAACACACTCAACTTCGGATTCATACCCGCAACATGCCGTCGTTCCAGCCGTCGAACGCGCCCCGATTTCCCACCTGTGGACAACCACATCCCGGGACCGTGCACCCCATCTGGTGGCCTTGAACAAGCAATTACCTGTTCAAGCCCCCACCAACCTGTCCAAGCCCCCGACAACCTGTTCAAGCCCCCCACAACCTGTCCAAGCCCCCGACAACTGTCCGCGGCGCCGACGGCTGCTTGGCGTGGGTTAGCTGTGGGGGAGGGTGGATTCGGCGTCCAGTTCGGCGTCTATTTCGGCCTTGCGTTGGATCCAGCGTTCGCTGAGGCCCTTGACCTCTCCGCCGATGAAGTCGATGAAGCCGAGGGAGACACGGATGCGGCGGTGGGCGGGGGTGCCGTCGCCCGCGGCATCGAGCACCCGGCGCAGCGAGTCGGCCCAGCGGACCAGGGCCTGGTCCTCGCTCATCATCGTCTGGTACCAGGCGTCGTCCTGGACGACGTACACATCGCGACGGGTCCCCGGCTCGCGCTCGCGGGTAGCCAGACGCAGCTGCAGCAGGTAATTGACCGCACCGGAGACCGCGGCCGGACTCGCCTGCAGTTGGTCGGACAACTCGGCGGCGGTCATCCGCCCGTCCACGCTGGACAGGATGGCAGCGAACACGCGACCAGCCATCCGCGGCCAGCCTGTCTCGGCCAGCAGGTTGCCGAACTGTTCCGTGTACCGCCGGACGGCATCGTCGTCTCGCTGTGCACTCACCGCCCCATCATCCCCTCTAGGTCACTCGAATACCTGACACGTGAACGACGTGTTAGAAAGATTCACAATCTTCTGAATGAAGTGTACGTTATGAATCATGACATCAGCCATCGTGGTCTCTGGACTGCACAAGTCGTACGGGAGTACGCACGCCCTCGACGGTCTCGACCTGGACGTCGCGACCGGTGAGGTGCACGGCTTCCTCGGGCCGAACGGCGCCGGGAAGTCCACCACCATCCGGGTGCTGCTGGGGCTGCTGCGGGGTGACGCCGGCGATGTCTCGCTGCTCGGTGGCGACCCGTGGCACGACGCGGCGAAGCTGCACCGCCGGCTCGCCTACGTCCCCGGCGACGTGAACCTGTGGCCGAACCTGACCGGCGGCGAGGTGATCGACCTGCTCGGCCGGCTCCGCGGTGGGCTGGACGAGAAGAAGCGCGACGACCTGCTGCGTCGCTTCGACCTCGACCCGACCAAGAAGGGCCGCACGTACTCGAAGGGCAACCGGCAGAAGGTCGCCCTGGTCGCGGCGCTGGCCTCGGATGTCGAGCTGCTGATTCTGGACGAGCCGACGTCGGGCCTGGATCCGCTGATGGAGGAGGTGTTCCGGCAGGTCATCGAGGAAGACCGTCAGCGCGACCGCACCGTGCTGCTGTCGAGCCACATCCTCTCCGAGGTCGAGGCACTGTGTGACCGGATCAGCATCATCCGCCGCGGCAAGGTGGTCGAGACGGGCACGCTGTCCGACCTGCGCCACCTCACGCGTACGTCGATCCACGCCGAGCTGGCCGCCTCCCCGAACGGGCTGGCCCAGCTTCCGGGCGTTCACGACCTCGATGTCGAGGGCAACCGAGTCCGCTGCGAGGTGGACACGGCCCAGCTGGACGCGGTGATGCGGCAGCTGTCCGCGAGCGGGATCAAGAGTCTGGTAGCCCAGCCGCCGACGCTGGAGGAGCTGTTCCTGCGGCATTACGAGGACGACACCACTGAGCCAGTGGCGGCCGCGCGATGAACGACTTCGTCGGTACCGGGACCCTGGTGCGGCTCGCGCTGCGCCGGGACCGGGTTCTGATCCCGGTGTGGATCGTGGTGTTCGTGATGATGGCGGCCGGGTCGGCGAAGGCGTCGATCGACCTCTATCCGGACGTGCAGTCCCGGGTCGAAGCCGCGCGTACGTCGAACGCGTCGCCCGCACTGGTCTCGCTGTACGGCCGGATCTTCGACGAGACCTCGCTCGGGGAGCTCTCGTTGTTCAAGCTCACCGCGTTCGGTGCACTGCTCGTCGGATTGCTGGCCGCGATGCTCGTGGTCCGGCACACCCGGAGCGAGGAGGAGTCCGGCCGCCTCGAACTGCTCAGCGCCGGAGTGGTCGGCCGGTACGCCGCTCTGACCGCTGCACTCATCGTGTCGTCGGGGACCGTCGTACTGCTCGGCCTTTTGACCGCACTGTCGCTGATCGGGACCGGACTGCCTGCTTCGGGTTCGCTCGCCTTCGGACTGATGTGGGCAGCGGCCGGACTGTCCTTCGCGGGCGTCGGTGCGGTGACAGCACAGCTCACTGAGGGTGCTCGAGCCGCGAACGGGTTCACTGCGATTGTGCTGGGCGTTTCGTACGTCTTGCGCGCGATCGGCGACTCGTCGTCGGACGGGGGCTCGCAGTGGGTGTCGTGGCTGTCGCCGATCGGGTGGTCTCAACAGATGCGCGCGTACGCCGGCGACCGGTTCGTCGTCGTACTGGTACCGCTGGCGTTCCTGGCGCTGATGGTCGCCGGTGCGATGGCGCTGATCCGGCGGCGTGACGTCGGTGCCGGTCTGGTGCGGCCGCGCCCGGGGCCGGCCAGGGCGTCCTCATCACTGCGGTCGCCGCTCGCACTGGCCTGGCGACTGCACCGAGGATCGTTCTACGGCTGGGTTTTCGGGTTCCTCCTGCTCGGTCTGCTGGTCGGCAACATCGCCAGCAACGTGGACGGGTTCGTCACCAGCGACAGCGCTCGCGAGATGGTGCAGAAGATGGGCGGTGTGGAGGGCATCACCGACGCCTTCCTGGCGACGGAGATGGGAGTGATGGGCCTGCTCGCTTCTGCCTTCGGCATCCAGGCGGCACTCCGGCTCCGCTCCGAGGAGACTGCGCTGCGGGCCGAGCCGCTGCTGGCCACCGACGTCACTCGGGCCCGCTGGTTGGGTAGTCACGTTCTGATGGCGCTGTTCGGCACCACTGCGCTGATTCTGGTGGCTGGACTGGGCTCTGGGATCTCCAGTGGTGCTTCGCTGGGCAACATGGGGCGCCAGGTTCCACGGATGCTGGCCGCGGCCGCCGTACAACTGCCTGCGATCTGGCTGGTCACCGCACTGGTCGTCATCCTGTTTGGCTTCGCTCCGAAGCTGGTCACCGGCGGCTGGGTCCTGTACGGCGTGTTCCTGCTGATCGGCCAGTTCGGCGAGGTCTTCAACCTGCCGCAGTCGGTCATCAACCTCAGCCCGTACGGCCACACGCCCCGGCTCCCCGGCGGCGACTTCTCGGCCGCCCCGGTCCTCTGGCTGACCGCCATCGCCGCCGCCCTCACGCTGGCCGGCTTCACCACGTTCCGCCGCCGAGACATCGGCTGACCCAAACCGCGCTGGTCTGAGGGGTCCAGCGCACGGCCCGCCCGGCACCTCACCGGGCGGGCCTGTTTACGATCGCTGGGTGTTGAGTGAGCGACTTGCTGGGTTCTGGACCGAGCGGCGTCTGTGTGTGCTGAGTACGGTGCGCGCGGATGGGACTGTGCATGCGACGCCGGTGGGCGCCACGCTGGATGTGGAGGCGGGTATTGCGCGAGTGATCTGCTCGGGGACGTCGCACAAGGCGCGGACGGTCCGGAAGGCAGGTCCGGAGGGAGCCGCGGTCGCCGTGACGCAGGTGGACGGGCGGCGGTGGAGCACGCTCGAGGGGCGTGCGGTGGTGAGCGACGACCCGGTGCGCGTCGAGGAGGCGGTACGCCGGTACGCGAAGAGGTACCGCGAGCCGCGGGAGAACCCACGCCGCGTGGTCATCGAGATCACCGTGACCAAGGTGCTCGGCAATGCCGGCTGAGATCGTGACTGTGGTCGGGGTCGGCGCGGACGGCTGGGATGGCCTGTCTCCTTCTGCGCAGGCAGCGGTGCAGGCAGCCGAGGTCTTGATGGGGAGTACTCGTCAGCTCGAGCTGGTGCCTGATGTCGACGCAGAGCGGGTGGCGTGGCCTTCGAAGTTGTCTGCGGCCCTACCTGGCTTGCTGTCGGAGCACTCCGGTCGACGCGTCTGCGTGCTGGCCAGTGGTGACCCGACGTTCCACGGCATCGGTACGACGCTGACGCGGTTGCTGGGCGCTGACGCCGTACGCGTCATCCCGCAGCCGTCGAGCGTGTCCCTGGCCTGTGCTCGGCTCGGGTGGCCGCAGGACCAGGTCCAGGTAGTGAGTCTGGTCGGCCATCCGGTCGAGCTGGTCCACCCGCATATCCAGCCGGGTAGACGGCTGCTGATCCTCAGTTGGGGAGCTCACACACCTGACGAGGTCGCCGCACTCCTGACCGAACGCGGCTACGGCTCCAGCGAACTCACCGTCCTTGAACAGCTCGGCGGACCCTTGGAGCGCGTGCGGACCACCCGAGCCGCTGAGTGGTCGCATGACGCCGCTGCACTGAACGTGATCGGTGTGCTCTGCGAGGCGGGGCCGGACGCTGCCCTGCTGCCAACAGCGCCCGGTCTGCCGGACGACGCATATGAGAGTGACGGACAGCTGACCAAGCGCGAGGTGCGCGCGGTGACGCTGTCCCGCCTCGCACCCGTGCCGGGGCAGTTGCTGTGGGACATCGGCGGCGGCGCGGGCAGTATCGCGATCGAATGGTCGCGTCATCACCCAACCTGCCGCGCGATAGCGATCGAACGCGACCCGGACCGCGCGAAGCGGCTGGAACGGAACGCGGCCTCGCTCGGAGTCTCGGTCGACGTGGTCCATGGTGCGGCCCCGGCGGCACTGGACGGGCTGCAGTCACCCGACGCGATCTTCATCGGCGGGGGAGCGACGGCCACCGGCATGTTCGACGCCTGCTGGAACGCGCTGCGACCCGGCGGCCGGTTGGTAGTCAACGGTGTGACGCTGGAGACCGAGGCACTCATCGCCCAGTGGTACGGCGGCCTCGGCGGCGACCTGATCCGCCTGGAGGTCCAGCACGCGTCCCCTGTCGGGACCATGACCGGCTGGCGTCCCGCCATGCCCGTGACGATCTGGAGTGTGACGAAATGACCGTGCACTTCATCGGAGCCGGTCCGGGTGCCGCCGATCTGATCACCGTGCGCGGCCGTGACCTGATCGCCGCCTCACCGGTCTGCCTGTACGCCGGTGCGCTCGTCCCGGTCGAACTCCTGGATCACTGCCCGGTCGGCGCCCACAAGGTCGACACCGCCGCGCTCAACCTCGACGAGATCATCGCTGAACTCTCCGCCGCCCATGCGTCCGGACTCGACGTCGCCCGGCTCCACTCCGGCGATCCGTCCGTGTTCAGCGCGATGGCCGAGCAGATGCGCCGCCTCGACGCGCTGGACATCCCGTACGACGTGACGCCCGGTGTACCCGCCTTCGCGGCGGCCGCGGCGACGCTCGGCCGCGAGCTCACTGTGCCCGAGGTCGGTCAGACAGTGATCCTCACCCGGATCGGCGGCCGGGCCAGCGCGATGCCCGCGGGGGAGGACCTTGCGAATCTCGGTGCGAGCCGGGCGACGCTCGTACTCCATCTCGCCGTTCAGCAGATCGATCGGGTCGTCGAGGAGCTCTCGCCGAGCTACGGTGCGGACTGTCCGGTCGCGGTGGTCGCGCGCGCGTCGCGAGCGGACGAGGTGGTTCTGCGGGGGACGCTGGCGGACATCGCGGAACAGGTGCGGGTCGCGGACATCCGCCGTACCGCGGTGATAATCGTCGGCAAGGTGCTGTCGGCAACGACCTTCCGGGACAGCCATCTGTATTCGGCCACGCGGGTGCGATGAAGGTTCTGTTGCTTGGTGGCACCGGTGAGGCGCGCTCGTTGGCGCAGGTTCTAACGTCCGCCGGTGTTGAAGTGGTGTCCTCCCTGGCGGGACGAACCACCGACGCGCGGCTGCCAGTTGGTGCGGTCCGGTCGGGCGGCTTCGGCGGCGTCGACGGTCTGGTGGCTTGGCTGCGCGCTCACCCGGTCGACGCCGTGATCGACGCGACTCACCCGTTCGCGGCCACGATGACCGCTCATGCGGTTGCGGCTGCAGGCGAGGTGGGCGTACCGCTCCTGGTCCTCCGCCGACCCGGCTGGACCGCGCAGGCTGCAGACCGCTGGCACCGTGCCGACACCATCGACGCTGCGGCCGCGCTCCTCCCGACCCTGGGATCGCGTGCGTTCCTCACGATCGGGCGCCAGGGTCTGCAGGCCTTCGCGACCACCGGCCTCTGGACGCTTGCCCGCTGCGTCGACCCGCCGGAACCACCGCCGACCTGGTGCACGCTGATCCTCGCCCGCGGTCCCTTCGAGGTCGCCGGCGAACTGGATCTGATGCGCGAGCACCTGATCGACGTCCTGGTCACCAAGGACAGCGGTGGAGACATGACCGCCGCCAAACTCGAGGCTGCTCGCCGAATGGACATCCCCGTGGTGCTCATCGAACGCCCGCCACTCCCAGCCGGCATCCCCACCGCCCACACCAGCGCTGAGGTCGTGGCCTGGCTCGGCGATCGCCCCGGTAGATTGTCGTCCCATGGGGATTCAGATCGCGCCGAGCATCCTGTCCGCCGACTTCGCACGGCTGGCGGATGAGGCGGCTGCCGTGTCGAACGCCGACTGGCTGCATGTCGACGTGATGGACAACCACTTCGTCCCGAACCTCACCCTCGGCCTGCCCGTGGTGGAGTCGCTGGCGAAGGCGACCGACACCCCGCTCGACTGTCACCTGATGATCGAGGACCCGGACCGCTGGGCACCCGGCTACGTCGAGGCGGGCGCGTCCAGTGTCACCTTCCACGTCGAGGCGTGTAAGGCGCCGATCCGCACGGCGCGCGAGATCCGCGCCAAGGGCGCCCGGGCCGCGATGGCGCTCAAGCCCGCCACGCCGATCGAGCCGTACGAGGACCTGCTGTCCGAGCTCGACATGATCCTGATCATGACCGTCGAGCCCGGCTTCGGTGGACAGAAGTTCCTCGACGTGTGTGTGCCGAAGATCCGCCGGACCCGCGAACTCCTGGACAAGCACGGCCTCGACCTCTGGATCGAGATCGATGGCGGCGTCTCGGCCGACACGATCGAGCAGTGCGCCGATGCGGGCGCCGACGTTTTCGTGGCCGGCTCGGCCGTCTACGCCGCCGACAATCCGAATGCGATGGTCGAGGAGCTACGCGGTCTCGCCGAGCAGGCCGCCGGCCGGTAGCGCGGGTTCGGGTTGCGGATCCGCCGGGATCCGCAACAACAGCACCAACGAGACTGCCGCGAGTACGGCGGCCACCAGCCACACGTAGCGCACGCCGAAGCTCTCGATCACCGCGCCCGACACAGCAGACCCGATCGCGGCACCACCCATCGCGGCACTGCCCATCCACCCGAACACCTCGGTCCGGACCGCATCCGGAGTCAGCGCGCCCAGACGCTCGTACAGAGCACCGATCGCCGGAGCCAACGTCAGCCCGGACACCATCAGCGCTACCCCGAGCGACACCGGTGACCACGTCGCGAAGACACACAGCAGCATCCCCGCCGTGACCAGAGCAGCCCGCCGCCAGAGGTACGACGTACGCCGACCGGGCAACGCACCCGCGATGGCTCCGCCGACCAAGCTCCCGAACGCCCAGACGGCTTCGAAGATGCCCGCGATCAGTCGTTGACCGTGCTCGTCCGCGAACGCCACGATGCCGAGCGAGATCCCGTTGAACGCCATCACCCACAGGCCGAAGGAAAGGATGAGCGGCAACCGGTACCGATGCCAGAGCAGTTGGCGCGTGGTCAGTGGCGCCTCGCCGTGGTGGTCCCGGGAGAGCGGCGCGGGTTGTCGGAGCGCGTACCACCAGATGAAGACGGCCGACGAGGACCCCGCGAGCAGGACACCGAGGCGCGGACTGGCAACGCTCACCGCCGTTGCGCCGAGCATCGGCCCGACGATGAACAGCAACTCCTGAGCCGTCGCATCCACCGCGTACGCCGTCCGCAGCGCAGGGCCCTGGACCACCCGGGGCCAGGCAGCCCGCAGCGTCTGCATCACCGGTGGCACGAGCGCCCCGCAGGCCAGGGTGAGCACCGGCATCAGCCGATACAGCCCGGCCGGAAGCAGGGCGAGCCCGACGCACACCACGCTCCAGGCGATACCGGTCACCAGCAGCACCCCGCGCGCACCACGCCGGTCGGCGGTCCGGGACCACAGCGGTCCGGCGATCGCCATCCCGATGGAATACGCACCCGCGACCACGCCGGCCCAGCGGAACGTACCGCTCAGGTCCTTGGCGAGGAACGCGAGCGGCACCATCGTGGCGAGAATCGGCAACCGCGCCAGCAGCGACGACATCAGCAGCGCCATCACGCCGTGCGTTCGCCACAGCTCGCGGTACCCGGCCAACTCCATGCCCGCATTCTCACTCCGGCCACCGACACTTTTCCGTCCCCGCCCCACCGCCCCGGTCAGGCAATTACGATGAGTCGGTGACCGAGCACAAACCGGTGGAGAGCTGGCTGACCGACATGGACGGCGTGCTGGTGCACGAAGAGCGCGCGATCCCCGGAGCCGGTGAGTTCATCGCCTCGCTGCAGGCGTCCGGCAAGAAGTTCCTTGTCCTCACCAACAACTCGATCTTCACGCCGCGCGACCTGCGGGCGCGGCTGCTTGCCGCGGGCATCGACATCCCCGAGGACGCGATCTGGACCAGCGCGCTCGCCACCGCCCAGTTCCTGGACGACCAGCGTCCGGGCGGAACGGCGTACGTCATCGGGGAGGCCGGGCTGACCACGGCGCTGCACGAGGTCGGGTACGTGCTGACCGAGCGCGCCCCGGACTACGTCGTACTGGGGGAGACCCGCACGTACTCGTTCGAGGCGATCACCAAGGCGATCCGGTTGATCTCGGACGGTGCGCGGTTCCTGGCGACCAATCCGGATCCGACCGGCCCGTCGCAAGAGGGTCCGCTGCCCGCGACCGGTTCGGTGGCCGCACTGATCACGCGCGCCACTGGCGTTGCGCCGTACTTCGTCGGCAAGCCCAACCCGCTGATGATGCGCAGCGCGCTGAACCGGATCGAGGCGCACTCCGAGACGACCGTGATGATCGGCGACCGGATGGATACCGACATCATCAGCGGTCTCGAAGCCGGTCTCCGCAGCGTGCTCGTGCTCTCCGGGTCCACCGGCGAACACGAAGTCGACCGGTTCCCCTACCGCCCGACGCGCATCGTCGAGTCGATCGCGGATGTCATCCCGCTGGTGACTGCGCTGTCCTAGCAGGTCAGAGTGCGGAAGCCGTAGCCCTGGGCCTTGAGCGACTTCAGGATTGCGGGCAGTGCCGCGACCGTCTGAGTGCGGTTCCCGCCGCCGTCGTGCATCAGGATCACCGATCCGTTGTGGACACTCGCCAGTACGTGCCGCACGATCGCCGTCGCACCGGGCTTGGTCCAGTCGCGAGAGTCGACGGTCCACACCACCAGATCCTTGCCGAGCGCCTTCGCTCGCTGACGGACGGTGGGGTTCATCCCGCCGTACGGCGGTCGGAGGCAGGCCGGCGTACCTCCGGTGGCGGCCCGGATCGCCTGGTCCGTCGACGCGACCTCCTGGCGGAACGCGGCGGCGCCCAGCTTGCGGAGGTCGGCGTGGTTCCAGGTGTGGTTCTCCACGCTGTGGCCGGCCTCGTGGATCCGCTTGCTCAGCTCGGGGTGCCGCGTGACGTTCTTGCCGACCTCGAAGAACGTGGCTTTGGCGTCGTACTTCTTGAGAATGTCGAGGATCTGCGGCGTGTAGACCGCATCAGGTCCGTCGTCGAAGGTCAGCACGACGTACTTGGTGGGCAGGGCGGGCTTGGCGGGTGCTGCCGCCGCGGCGGCAGGCGGCGGCGAGCTCGGTGCCGACCGGTTCGGGGTGCGGGCGGCCGCGACCACGACAGAACCGATCACCGCGCTGACCACCATCATCATCGCCAGTCCGATCATGCGGTGGCCGGCACGCGTCAAGCGAACATCCATGCGTCCCCCGGGCGGTGGGTGGGCTCACTTCCTCCCGTCCACCATGTGCATGCCGGCGGCGAAAGCCAGCGCCCACGCCGTTGCCGTGTCAACAAATCACGGATAGCGGACGCCGCATGGTCTCTCTCGGGGTCTAGAGCACCTGGGAGAGGAACTGCCGCAGCCGCGGCGACTCCGCGTCCGTGAATATCTGCTCCGGTACGCCGGACTCCACGACGACGCCCTGATCCATGAACGCGACCTGGTCCGCAACCTCGCGTGCGAACCCCATCTCGTGGGTGACCACGACCATTGTCATCCCGGCCTGGGCCAGGTCAGCCATCAACCCGAGCACACCCTTGACGAGCTCGGGATCCAGCGCCGACGTGGCCTCGTCGAACAGCATCACCTCGGGCTTCATTGCTAGCGCTCGCGCAATCGCGACGCGCTGCTGCTGACCGCCAGACAGGTTGCCGGGACGGGCCGCTGCCTTCTGAGTGAGCCCGACCAGCTCCAGCTGTTCGAGCGCGGCGGCTCGTGCCTGCTCAGGGTCGAGCCTCTTGATCTTGCGCAGCGGCAACGTGATGTTGTCGAGCACGGACTTGTGCGGGAAGAGGTTGAAGTGCTGGAACACCATCCCGATCCGGCGCCGCAGCTCGTCCGGATTGCTTGTCAGCACTGACTTGCCGGCCAGTTTCACGTCGCCGGTATCCGGTTCGCGTAGCCGGTTGATCGCGCGCAGCAACGTCGACTTCCCGGATCCGGATGGCCCGATCACACACGCCGTACGCCCGGCCCCTACCGCGAGATCCACACCTCGCAGCACCTTGTGATTGCCGAAGGCCAGCTCGACCCCGGTGACCTCGAGGCTGGCCGCGGCAAACTGCGCCCCTTGAGTCAGCTCAGCGGTTTGCATGCGCCAGCTCCTCCAGTACGACGTCCTCCGTCTGGGCCGGGCGGCCCTCCCGGAGGCGCTTGTCGAAGTAGTTCACCAGGTGGGTCAGTGGCACCGTGATCAGCAGGTAGAAGATGCCCGCGAGCAGCAACGGGGACAGGTTCCCATTGGTTGCGGCCGCGTCCTGCCCGATCCGGAACAGCTCGCGCTGACTGGCGAGCAGGCCGAGGAAGTAGACCAGGCTCGACTCCTTCACCAGCGCGATGAACTGATTCACGAGCGCCGGCAGGACCCGGCGTACTCCCTGCGGGATGACGACCAGCCGCATCCCGTCCGGATAGCTGAACCCGAGCGCCCGCGCTGCCTCGAGCTGACCCTTCTCGACGTTCTGGATGCCGGAGCGGAAGATCTCGCCGATGTACGCCGCGGCGATCAGGGACAGCGCGAGGATGCCGAGTGGGTACGGGTTCGGTCCCCACCAGTGCCGGGTGACGGGGGACAGGCCCTGGCCGATCAGCAGGATGGTCAGGATGGCGGGCAGCCCGCGGAAGATGTCGGTGTGGATCTTCGCCGGCCAGCGCAGCCAGCGCTTCGTCGACAGGGCACACACCGCCACGATCATGCCGAGCAAGGTGCCCAGCACGACCGAGGCGGCCGCCAGGATGAGGGTGTTGACCAGTCCGACCTTCAGCATCTCGGGCAGGACTGCCTTCATCGATCCCCAGTCGAGGAAGGTGTCGTTCAGCGTGGACCAGATGTCCATGGGTCAGCCGGCCACCGGAGTACCGGTCGCCTTCGGGACCGTGAAGCTGACGCTGCCGGAGCCCGGCTTGAAGTTCGCCGGCACGGCGCGACCCGGGTAGTACTGCTCTACCAGCTTGGTCCAGGTGCCGTCGGCGATCACCTCGTCGAGCGCCTTGTTCACTGCGTCGCGCAGCTTGTCGTTGCTCTTGGCGACGGCGAAGGCCATCGGCGCGTCACTCAGCTCCTTGGCGGCCAGGATCACGGTGCCGCCACCCTGCTCCTTGGCCATCTTCTCGCCGATCTCGGCGGGCGAGACCCACGCGTCCGCCGTGCCGGCCTTCAGCTGGCCGAGCGCGGCGTTGTAGTTCGGCACGCGGACCGGGTTGAGGTTCTTGCCGGTGGCGTAGTCGTCCTGGACGGTGCCCTGGACCACGACCACGCGCTTGCCCTGGAGCTGGTCGAACGACGTGATGCCGGAGTCCTTCGTGGTGTTCAGGCCGAGGTAGCCGAAGTCGTACCCATTGCTGAAGGCAACGGTCTTCTTCCGCGCCTCGGTGACCGTGATCGACGAGCTGCCGAGATCGTACTGTCCGCCGTTCACCTGCGACAGCAGCGCGGAGAAGTCGGTTCCGACGAACTCGGGCTTCAGGTTCAGCTTCGCCGCCACCGCCGTGATCAGGTCGTTGTCGAACCCGGTGAACTTGCCGTCCTTCACGTACACGTTCGGCGGCGCGTCGGTCAGCGTTCCGATCCGCAACGTCCCGGACTTGATCAGCCCGAGGTCCGGTCCGCCCGCGGCTGAGTCCTGATCGCTGCCGCAGGCAACCATCGAGACCGCCAACGTGACAACGGCTCCCACCGCGACAACCCGACGAAGGGCGCTGAAGGCGCGCACAAGTATCTCCTCGCAACGTCAATGAACGCAGGACAATCCGCCCCGCCATCGCAACCCAACTTCAGTCGCGCACCCGGCATTCCACCCCGACACCTACTGAGACGCCGCCAGAGTGTCCACCCACCTCGTGCTATATCAACGCCTAACGCCCGCAGTGGGCAGGCGACGTTCGGTGCTCAAGCGTGGTGTTTCTCATAGTGGGCAAGCGCATCCGCCGTGCGCCCGGTCCCGTACGCCAGCAGCAACTCGGCCACGGCCGGCGAGTGTTCCGCGGCCGCGGCGGCCGCGCTCTGTATCTCCTCAGCGGACGCGACAGCACGGAAGAGATCCTGGATCTCCCGTACGACGGCCCGTGCGGACGGCGTCGTGTTCGCGGCCTGTTCAGGCGGGACGCCGCCGGGCGCTGATGGCCAGGGGTGACTCGTCGGCGCCGGCATTCCGCCAGGTGTCGCGAACGGCGCCACCGAAATCCTGTTCTCGCCGAGCGAGTGAACCGCTCCTCGTGGCAATTGCGCGGTGGTCGAGCCGGTGTAGGCGCCGGTGGCCGCGCGAATCCTGTCCAGTTCGTCCGGAAGGTGATCGGGTTCGATCTCACCGGCCACGGCCAGGTCGGCGAGCTCGGAGACGGCGCGGAGTCGCGCCACCACCGCGGGGTTGCCGATCTTGACCCGTTGAGCGCTCATCAGCTGCGACAACATTGGGGCCGACAGCCCGATGACCTGCGCGAGGGCGCTCTGAGTCAGACCAAGAGGCCCGGCGACTCGCCGGACCACTTCACCGAGCGGCTCGCCGTACAACTCGATCTGCTGCTGGATGTTGTGGGCTGTCTGATCCATCGGTGTGATCCCCTCTTCCTGCGCACCCGTCCGTGACCGGCTGCAAACATCTTCGCAGTTGCGAACGCAGATTTCCAGTCCGGGTTTGCAACTGCGGACAATCAGGCAATATCTGAGCGTGACTTGACATTTGCGATCGCAAACTGCGAAGGTTTGCGACAGCGAATCTCACTGGAGGAAACGATGACGGCTCTGCAGGGACACCGCCGCCCCGCGGTGTGGGCGCTTCTTGCCATCACCTTGACCGCGATACTCGCCGGGCTGACGACCGGGACGGCGCTGGCCGACCCCGATCCGGCGAGCGGCAAGCTCGTCCTCGTGCTGGACTCGTCCGGCTCGATGAAGGAGCCGGCCGGCGACGGGCAGACGAAGATCGCGGCGGCCCGGACCGCGCTGACCCAGGTGGTCACCAAGCTTCCGCCGACCGCTGAGGTGGGTCTGCGGGTGTATGGCGCGACCGTGTTCAAACGCACCCAGGCGGGCGCGTGCACCGACACCCAGTTGACCGTCCCGATCGGCACGGACAACCGGCCGCAACTGCAGGCCGCGATCACGAAGTACAAGCCGTACGGCGAGACTCCGATCGGCTACGCGCTGCAGCAGGCGGCCAACGACCTCGGCTCGACCGGTCAGCGCACGATCGTGCTGGTCTCCGACGGCGAGGCCACTTGTGCGCCGGATCCCTGTGCGGTGGCGCAGTCGATCGCCAAGCAGGGCATCGATCTGAAGATCGACGTGGTCGGGTTCCGCGTCGGCGGAAAGGCACGGACCCAACTGCAGTGCGTCGCTCGAGAAGGCCGCGGCGACTACTACGACGCCGACTCGACCATCGACCTCGAGGCCGGGCTGGATCGCCTGTCGACCCGGGCCTTCCGCCCTTTCCGGATCTCCGGTACGCCGGTCCAGGGTGCGGCGCAGCAGGAAGGTGCACCGGTGCTTGCCCCGGGCCACTACTCCGACGCGTTCGGGGTGGACAGCACGTCGAAGCACTACCTGATCAAGCGGACCGTGACCGGTTCGACGCTGCGGGCCGGGGTGAGCTTCCGGCGTCCGTCGGGTGGCAGCTTCGTCATCCAGGCCGAGGTGAAGCTCAACACGCTCACCGGTGAGCAATGTGGCTGGAGCTACCCGAGAGCGTTCGACGGTGATCAGGGCCTCGCCACCGGCACGGCCGCGAGCTGGTCGAAGTACAAGAAGACGGACGACGAATGCGCCGAGTCCGAGCAGCTGGTGCTGACCGTGAACCCAGGCAAGGACTTCCGGGAGATCAAGGGAGTGCCCTACGAACTGCGGATCGACGAGGAGCCGCCGGTGGATTCGACCACCAGCCTCCCGGCGCCGGCCGGCGACCCGGTCTGGGTTCCGATGCCCGGTTCGACCCCGCGTGAGATCGTTCCCGGTTCGAGCTTCCCGGATGCGCCGCTGCTTCAGCCCGGGAGCTACAAGACGACGCTGATGCCGGGCGAGTTGCAGCTCTACAAGGTCAAGGCCGACTGGGGCCAGCGCATCCAGGCGCAGATCACGGTGCCGGAGATGGCCGGCGCCACGGCCGAGGCCATCGACGGGATCCGCTACGTGGATACCGCGCTGATCTCGCCGATCGGTGAGGATGTGTACGCCGTCTTCGCCAAGAAGGTGCCAGGTGGTTCGTACACGAAGGCTGTGCTCACCAAGCGTGGCCTGGTCAAGGCCGTCACGACCAAAGAGATCCGGTACCTGAACCGGAACGGAGCCAACAACCAGGACACCGGCACCTCGACCCCCGGCGAGTACTACATCGCGGTCTCGCTGACCCGGAAAGCCGACGACAAGGCCTTCGCGATCCCGCTGACACTGACCGTCGGACTCCAGGGCACCGCCGGCACCGGACAACCGCAGTACGTCGACGGCGCAACGCCTGTCTCAGGTGACTCGGTCACGCCCTCACCAACCGCGGACCCCTCAGCCACCCCCAGCAACGGCAACGACGACGGCAACAACACCGAAGCCGGCGGCCCGATCCAGGGGAGTGCCGACTCGGGCGATAGCACTCCGGTCGGCCTGATCGCAGGCCTCGGCGGAGGCGGCGCACTCCTCCTGATGCTCGGAGTCTTCGCAGTACTCCGCCTCCGCAAGAAGCCAGCGACCGCCCAGCCGGGCGTGGCAGCCTGGCAGCCCGGGCAGCAGCCATACCCGAACCCGACCCCACCGCAGTACCCGAACCAGACCCCGCCGCAGTACCCGAATCATCCGCCGCAGCAGGGCCCAAACCAGAGCCACCAGCAACCGCCCCACCAACCACCACACCGCTGACGCATGCACGAGCCCGGACCACCCCAGGTGGTCCGGGCTCGTGTCTTCGGACCGCTTGGTGATTCGGCGCGACATCAGCGGGACCCATTCCGAGCACCCCGGGAGCCAGCGAAGTCCCCCGCGGCACCCCACCAACGCTCGACCATTGGCCGCTACACGCTCGACCAACGCCAGCCGGTCGACGCCCAGCCCGGCGCGGCTGCTGCGCGCTTTGCCCCATGTCGTCCGATCGACGCTCAGCGCGACGCCGACCGGTAGGTACTCCGCGGGGAGCCCTCCGGAGCTGCCGGATCCTGCCGGAGCTGGCGGAGCCTGCCGGAGCCTGCTCAGCCCGGCGCATGTCCTGCTCGTCGGCTTCCGGTGCACCCTCTGCCCCGGCTGGTTGGCTGGGGGTTGGGGTGCGGGCGACCCCTGGGGCGATAAGTTTCTGTGGTGGAGGCGTTTGCGGGGCGGTATCGGCTGATCGACCTGGTTGGGACCGGGGGGATGGGGTCGGTCTGGCGGGCGTGGGACCTGCGGCGGTCGGCGTACGTGGCAGCGAAGGTGCTTGGGCAGCATGATGCGGCCGCGTTGTTGAGGTTCGTCCGGGAGCAGTCGTTGCGGATCGAGCATCCGCATGTTGTCGCTCCGCATGGTTGGGCGGCCGACGACGACAAGGTCGTGTTCGCGATGGATCTGGTTCGTGGTGGGTCCGTCGCAACTCTGCTCGGTGATCACGGTCCGCTTCCGGCGTCGTACGTGGCGGTCCTGCTGGATCAACTTCTGCACGGTCTGTCCGCGGTTCATGCCGCAGGGGTCGTCCACCGGGATGTGAAGCCGGCCAACCTCTTGCTCGACGTCACGGGTACGGGTAGGCCGCATCTCCGGCTGTCTGACTTCGGCGTCGCGGGACTGGTCGACGAGCCGCGGATGACTCGGCAGAGCACGATCCTCGGCACGCCGGGCTACCTGGCTCCTGAACAGCTGGCCGGAGCCGACCCCGACCCGCGCCAGGATCTGTACGCCGTAGGCGCCGTGGCCGTCGAGCTCCTCACCGGCGAGCGCCCCGGCGCAGACGGCAAGCTGCCGGTCGTCGACGGTCCCCTCGGCGAGTTCATCCACCGGAGCACGGCGACCGATCCTTCCGACCGCCCCGAATCCGCTCACGAAGCGGGCCGCCTCTTGGCCGCCAGCGGTGTACTCCCGCCCGAAGCCACCGCGCCCTGGGCTGACGACCCTGACGCTCCGGAAGTCTTCGACCAGCTCCCGCCCCTCCCACGCTTGTGGACCCCAACAGGCCCAGCCCCACAACAACCGGCCCCACAACAACCGGCCCAACAACAACCGGCCCAACAACCATCGGCACCGGAGCGCGGGGTTCAACAACAACCAGGTCCGGAACAACCGGCTCTGCAACAAGTGGGTCCGGAGAGGCAGCAGGCTTCGACCGACGGCTGGGGACAGACGCCCGCCGGGGAGAGGCGGCAGGCCCAGGCCGGGGGCGGTGGGCAGGCTCGGGCCGGACACGGCGAGCACACTTCGGCTGGACGCGGCGAGCACGCTTCGGCTGGACGCGGCGAGCACGCTTCGGCTGGACGCGGCGAGCACGCTTCGGCTGGACGCGGCGAGCACGCTTCGGCTGGACGCGGCGAGCACGCTTCGGCTGGACGCGGCGGGCACGCTTCGGCTGGACGCGGCGGGCAC
>NZ_JBVHFT010000006.1:0-445175 GCF_055562215.1 Kribbella sp. NPDC020701
CTGGCGATGCTCGGCGCCATCGACGCCCGCGCCTACGCCGACAACCTCGCCACCGCCGCAACCAACTCGTAGTCCCCATGAGAACTGGTGGCCACCAAGCCCCAGTTCTCCGCACCCGCACCCGTGCCGCGGCGGGCAGGAACGGATGACGCCCCGCCCGCGCGGCAACACCCAAAGGAGACTTGCAATGACCAGTGATCTGAACACCCCGCACCCGCTACGCCACACAATCCCGAACGCCACCCGGGACGCGTCGGCGGGCCAGTGGTGGCTCTTGGCCCTTGGGGCGCTATGGATCTGGTTCGGCATGTTCGTGCTGTCGTACAAGGTGGGCAGTCTGGCCGCGGTGGCGGCGTTCGTCGGCGTGGCTTTCCTGTTCGGCGGCATCACGCAGCTCGTGGTGGCCAGCCGTGTGCCCACGGTGCGCTGGCTGTCCATCGTGGGCGGGACCCTGGGGATAGCCGCCGGCATCGTCACCTTCGTGTGGCCAGACATCACCCTCTACGTCGTGTCGATCCTGGTGGCCTGGTACCTGATCGTCTATGGCACCATCCACATCGTCAGCGCGCTGGCCGGCCCCAAGCCGTCGTGGTGGTGGACCGGGCTGCTGCTCGGCATCTCCGAGCTGGTGCTGGGGGTGTGGGCCGCCCGCTCCTCGGAGCGCTCGCTGGCAACGCTGGTCAGCCTGGTCGGAGTATGGGCCATCTGCCGTGGGGTGAGCGAGATCTTCGCCGGCTTCAGCCTGCGCCAAGTTGGCAAGCAGGCCGACCGGCTGGTCGCATGACCGCCGCCCGACCGGCCAGCTCTGCCGACGCTCTCCACGGCGCCGCCGTCCTCAAACAGCTAGCGCCGGCACGCGCCGGGCACGTGGCAAAGGAACAGAGGTGAGAGCGCCCCAGCCGGCACCGATCAACCCGGCGCTGCTGCGACATCTCCAAGAACGCAGCAAGCGCCGGGAGAACCGGGTTGCCGACCAGATCACGCGGTTCTCCGGTTCGATGAAGTTCGTCTACATCCATGCCATCTGGTTCAGCTTGTGGATCGGCCTTGGAGTCGAGGATTATCCGTTCGGCCTTCTGACCATGATCGTGTCGCTCGAGGCCATCTTCCTGTCGACATTTGTGATGATCAGCCAGAACCGCGCCGACGAGAAACGCCAAGTGATCGCGGACCAGCAGTGGCGGACAGTCCAGGAGGAGGAGCAACAGAACGAGACGCTGCTCCGGCTGTCCAACGAGATCCTCGATCTCACCAAGCAGATTCACGCTGCGAGCGCCACGGCCACGCCGGCGAGTCGGCCCGGAGCCCAGTGAAGAGCGGCATGAGGCCCGCTGACGAGGGCCTGCAGTTCATCCGCCCGGTGACGTTCCTTCTCGGCGGGCAACGGTTCCGATGAGTCGACCTTGGTCGAGGCGATCGCGGAGGACTTCAAGCTGGACTCGCGTGGCGGTCGCGCCAGCACCAAGACCCGCCGGCCGAACCCCACGAAGACCACCCACGGCGAGGTGCTGCGGCTGGACACCTCGGCCCGAAGAACAAGCCGGGGCCTGCCGCCCACGACTTGGAGCACTCCCACCTATGGCTCACATGCGCTTCCTTTTACGCACCTCAATCAACGCATACCAATGCACAACCACGAGAAGAGGTGCGCGACTCGTACTGGCAAACCTGCAGGCCACGCTGCATTTCGCCAGTCAGCGGCAACCAATGACCAGTCTGAGCTGGAAATCAGCGGCTTCGAGGTTCGAGTTGGCACCCTGCCCCGTCTCAGACATCGAGGTTGAGGCGTGTGGTTCGGGTGCGTGTCTCCCCCTTGGACACGCGCCTTAGCTACACGGTCAGCCGGGGTCAGTCTCCACATCGACAGTCTGCTCAGTGTGGTGATACGTCAGCGACAAGTGCAGCGCGCCGTACGGCGCCGCGAGGCCACCAGCTTCGGCCAGGTCGAGCCCTGCGCCATGTCGCCCAAGTCGTTTAATGACTGCAAGAAGTTGGCTGCGGCTGACAGTCGCCCCCTCCCGTGCGGGCACCTGCTCGCCGGTCCGGCACCAGCACCCTCACCAACTCCTCACGGCGGAGCCGCGGATCCCTCGACCGACCACCGTCCCATCACCGCTCCGCCATACCCACTCAACGCCCGGCCCAACCCACACTGCGCACCACTGCGACCTGCAAGACGACCTGGGCCCGGCCCGCCACCAGACTGCTTCCGGTGGTCAGCGAGGCGCGGCGAGCATGAACTATCCGCCACTCGTCCTGGCGGTATCTGCGGGTCGACATTCGCAGGTCTGATCGGCCGGAACGGCCGAGTCAGGATGCACCCCAACAGTCCCAAGAGCGCGAGCCCAGCCCAGCCCGGGTTCTAACGCACGGCGCTTCGGCACGCTGCCGCCCTCTGCGGCAGGAGGCCGCGGACGGCGGCGATCAAGTCTGGTCTCTCAATTGCGCAGGTTCGGCGCTCTGCTTGCTGCGTCCACGGCATCGCGAGAATCCTAACGAAGTTATCCACAGGCGAGTTTTTGCTGGCGCCCTCACCCGTTGATCCCCGAAGCATCGGACGTGGCGAGAGAGGGAGTATCGATGGCATTCGTGAAGGATCAGTGGACTCGGGCCGTCAAGCTACCGGATGGCACGGTCGAAAGGGTGCGGAACGAGAAGAGGTGGGGTCGCGGCAAGCGGTGGCTGGCGGTTTGGACAGACCCGAACGACGACGAGAGATCAAAGGCATTCGCCACGAAGCCCGAGGCGACACGCTACGGCGCGCGAATGGAGACCGATCGGGAGCGAGGCGACTATCTCGATCCGAACGCGGGCAAGGTGCGTTTGGACGAGCTGGGACCGCGGTGGCTCGGCTCTCGCTCGGTCGATCCCGCGACGATGGTCACCTACGAGGGCAAGTGGCGGGTCCATGTTCAACCAGCCTTCGGTGGCCGGCAGGTGAAGAGCATCCGCCCGTCGGAGATTGCCCAGTGGGTGACCGAGCTGGGCAACACCTCCAGCCCGGCCCTCGCACACTTGGCGTTCCAGGTTCTGTCCGGGTGCCTGGAGCTCGCGGTCGCCGACGGACTCATCAAGCACAACCCTGCGAAGTCGAAGATCGTCAGACTGCCCACCATCGTCCGGCCCAACATCGTGGTCTGGACGGACGAAACTGTCGGCCGGGTGATCCAGGGGCACCCGGACCAGTTCAGGCTCATTCCCGTCATCGGGGTCGCCTGTGGCCTCCGGCAGGGCGAAATCTTCGGCCTATCGTTCGACGATTTCGATTTCGAAACAGGACTCATCAGGGTTCGGCGTCAACTGAAGGCCGTCCGCACGACTTACATTTTCGCCCTACCCAAGAACGACAGGGAACGTTTCGTGCCGATTCCTCCTTTCATCAAGGGAGAAGTTCGGAAGCATGTCGAGCGTTTCGGAACGCTGAAATGCGCCTTGCCGTGGGAGCGTGTGGACGGCCCATCCACAGTAGTGAATCTATTGTTCCAACGGCGAAGGGGCGGGTATATTCGCGCCAAGGACTATCACTCGATGATTTGGCGTCCGAGTCTGGCTGCCGCCGGCGTTATTCCTCCACCGGTCAAAGATGACCGCAGCCAACTGCGCTACAAGGGCGGCAGTAACCATGTGACCGGAATGCACACACTCCGCCACTACTACGCGAGCGTCACGCTCGCCGACGGCGTCAACATCAAGGAACTGGCCGAGTACCTCGGTCACCACGATCCGGCCTTCACACTTCGCATGTATGCGCACATGTTGCCGTCGTCGCACGCCCGTGCCAGCCAGGCCGTCCAGAAGCGGCTGATGAGGCTCGTTCCGCCGCTGGCGGAGCAGTCACGGAGCAGCGCCGATACGGAGGTTGCTTGAGTGCCAGCATCAATGCTCACGCCCGGGCTCATCCGCGGGTCGTGCCGATCCCGGGAAGTGCCATGAAACAAGGGGTTTGAGCTTACTGACACCTGACTCAGACGATCCCGCGCCGCAGGAATTAGGCCCCGGACGCGCTGCGGCCCCCGGGGGAAGTGGGAAGTTCCCGGGGGCCGTGGCGCTTTCAGCCGATGGTCAGCGGCACATCAGGTCAGCTGCAGCCGGAGGTGCTGCCGCAGCCTTCGCAGACGTAGCAGGAGCCGCTCGGGCGCATCTTGGTACCGCAGGTGAAGCAGAGCGGCGCGTCGACCGAGGTGCCGGTGATGAGTTCGAGCATCTCGGCGGTGGTGTGGGCCTCGCCCTTGATCGGCCTGGCCGCGGCCGCCTCGACCGACTTGTCGGCGATCTCGGTGACCTCGGCGACCGGCTCGATCGACTTCAGGGACTCGGCCTCGGAGATCTCGACCGGCGCCGGCTCGTACGAACCGGTGTCGAGCTGCCGGGACCGCTCCTCCGCGGAGTAGATGCCCAGCGCGGCCCGCTCGTCGAACGGCAGGTAGTCCAGGGCCAGGCGGCGGAAGATGTAGTCCATGATCGACTGCGCCATCCGGACGTCCGGGTCGTCGGTCAGACCGGCCGGCTCGAACTTCAGGTTGGTGAACTTCTGGACGTAGGTCTCCAGCGGTACGCCGTGCTGCAGCGCGATCGAGATCGCGATCGAGAAGGCGTCCATCACCCCGGCCAGGGTCGACCCCTGCTTGCCCATCTTCAGGAAGACCTCGCCCAGACCGTCGTCCGGGTAGGAGCCGGCGGTCATGTACCCCTCGGCGCCACCGACCGCGAACGACGTGGTCCGCGACGGCCGCGACTTCGGCAGGCGCTTGCGGGTCGGCCGGTACTCGATCACCTTCTCGACGATCTTCTCCGCGAGTGCGCCAGTCTCGGCCGCGGCAGAAGAAGCAGTGTCGGCCGCCTTCTTCGCCTTCGCGTCCGCGAGCGGCTGGCCGACCTTGCAGTTGTCGCGGTAGACCGCGAGCGCCTTCAGGCCGAGCTTCCAGCCCTGGAAGTAGACGTCGGCGATCTCCTCGACCGTCGCGGTCTCCGGCAGGTTCACCGTCTTCGAGATCGCGCCGGACAGGAACGGCTGCGCCGCGGCCATCATCCGCACGTGGCCCATCGGCTTGATGGCCCGCTCACCCATCGCGGTGTCGAAGATCTCGTAGTGCTCCGGCTTCAGGCCCGGCGCGTCCACCACGTGACCGTTCTCGGAGATGTACTCGACGATCGCCTCGATCGTCTCCTCGGTGTAGTTGTACTGACGCAGCGCCCGCGGGACCGTCTGGTTGACGATCTGCATCGAGCCGCCGCCGACCAGCTTCTTGAACTTGACCAGCGAGAAGTCCGGCTCGATACCGGTGGTGTCGCAGTCCATCATGAAGCCGATGGTGCCGGTCGGCGCGAGCACCGAGGCCTGCGCGTTGCGCCAGCCGTTCTTGACACCGACCTTCAGTACGCCGTCCCACGCGGCCGTCGCGTGCTTGTGCACGTCCTTGTCGATCTCGTGGATCGTCCGGATCGCGTCGTTGGCCGCGGCGTGCTTGCGCATCACCCGGGTGTGCGCGTCCTTGTTCCGCTCGAAGCCGTCGTACGGGCCGACGACGCCGGCCAGCTCGGCCGAGCGCTTGTACGACGTTCCGGTCATCAGCGAGGTGATAGCGCCCGCCAGTGCGCGACCACCGTCGGAGTCGTACGCGTGACCCGTTGCCATCAGCAACGCACCGAGGTTGGCGTAGCCGATGCCGAGCTGCCGGTACGCGCGGGTGGTGTCACCGATCGCCTCGGTCGGGAAGTCGGCGAAGCAGATCGAGATGTCCATCGCGGTGATGATCAGCTCGACGGCCTTCACGAACTTCTCGGAGTCGAACAGGTCGTCGTCACGCAGGAACTTCAGCAGGTTCAGCGACGCCAGGTTGCAGGAGGAGTTGTCCAGGTGCATGTACTCCGAGCACGGGTTGGACGCGGTGATCCGGCCCGTCTCCGGCGTGGTGTGCCAGTCGTTGATGGTGTCGTCGTACTGCAGGCCCGGGTCGGCGCAGGCCCACGCCGCCTGGGAGATCTTGTCGAACAGGCCGCGCGCGTCGACGGTCTCGATGACCGAGTTGTCCAGCCGCGCCCGCAGCCCGAACTCGCCCTTGTCCTCGACCGCGCGCATGAACTCGTCGGTGACCCGGACGGAGTTGTTGGCGTTCTGGTACTGCACCGAGGTGATGTCGCGACCGCCGAGGTCCATGTCGAAGCCCGCGTCACGCAGCACGCGGATCTTCTCCTCCTCGCGCATCTTGGTGTCGACGAACTCCTCGATGTCGGGGTGGTCGACGTCGAGCACGACCATCTTGGCCGCGCGCCGGGTGGCGCCGCCGGACTTGATCGTCCCGGCGCTCGCGTCCGCGCCGCGCATGAAGCTGACCGGGCCGGAGGCCGTCCCGCCGCTGGACTGCAGCAGCTCCTTCGACGAACGGATCCGGGACAGGTTCAGGCCGGCACCGGAGCCGCCCTTGAAGATCAGGCCCTCTTCCTTGTACCAGTTCAGGATCGAGTCCATCGAGTCGTCGACGGCGAGGATGAAGCAGGCCGACACCTGCTGCGGCGAGGACGTCCCGACGTTGAACCAGACCGGCGAGTTGAAGCTGAAGTACTGGTGCAGCAGCATCCAGGTGACCTCGTGCTCGAACACCTCGGCGTCGGCCGGGGTCGCGAAGTACCCGTGCTCCTCGCCGGCCTTGCGGTAGGTCTTCACGACCCGGTCGAGCAGCTGGCGCAGGCTCCACTCCCGGTTGTCGTGGCCGACCGCACCGCGGAAGTACTTCGTGGTGACGATGGTGGACGCGTTCACGCTCCAGAAGTCGGGGAACTCGACCCCGCGCTGCTCGAAGACGGTCTCACCCGTCTTCCAGTTCTGCTGGACGACGTCGCGCCGCTCCCAGGTCACCTCGTCGTACGGGTGCACCCCGTCGGTGCTGAAGACGCGCTCGATGGTGAGTCCCGCGGGCACGTTCTTCCGCCCACGGAACCCGGCCGCCGACCTCTTGGTCGACCCCGAGTGGCCGGTCACCGTCTCTGTCATGATTGCTCCTCGCCCTGTGTCTGTACTACCGCGGTCTGTCGGGACCGCCCCGTTGTGTGGCGCCAGGTGTTGCAGATAGTGCTGTGCCGTTGCGATCCCCGCCCCACCGCCCCGGTCATATCCCCCGATTTATGTCTGTGAGGTCGGCTTCAGCGGGCTGGGCTCGGTGCCCTCAGGCTCCTTCTCGGCCCGCAGCAGCGCGATCTCGGTCTCGAAGTCGTCGGCGGACTCGAACTGCCGGTAGACGCTCGCGAACCGCAGGTAGGCGACCTCGTCCAGCTCCCGCAGCGGACCGAGGATCGCGAGTCCGACCTCGTGCGCGGGGACCTCCGGCGAGCCGCTCGCCTTGAGCGCGTCCTCCACCTTCTGGCCCAGCCGGGCCAGTGCGTCCACGTCCACCGGCCGGCCCTTGCAGGCCTTGCCGACGCCGTTGATGACCTTCTCCCGGCTGAACGGCTCGGTCGCGCCGGAGCGCTTCACGACCGTCAACTGCATCTGCTCGACGGTGGTGAACCGCTTCTCGCAGACCGGGCACTGCCGCCGGCGGCGGATCGCTCCGCCGTCCTCGGCCACCCTGCTGTCGACCACCCGGGAGTCCACGTGCCGGCAATACGGACAGTGCACGAATCACTCCTCCCGTGAGCCGCCTGAGGGGCAGCTTGTGGATCAACCTGGGGACAACTTGTGTATGACCTGTGTGCAACTGACCACTACCTGTGGAAAATTACACCCGTGTAACCACTACATCTAGGGATCCTAGATCGCTGCTCCGACAGTTTGCAAGAACGGTCGAATCTCGCGCGCGTCTCTCAGGTTCCAACACTCGCGCGGCCCCGTGTACTCCCGCGTGGCGCCGCCGAAACGGCCCTCCGAAGGCGCAAACTACGGTGCTCGCGGCAGCCCGAGGGCGGCGTTCCAGCCCATCAGCTCGGCCGGGCGGTTGGTGATGATGCCGTCGACACCAGCCTGCTCCAGGGCGGCCCAGCTCGTCGGATTGTCGACAGTCCAGATGTTGACCGCGACGCCGGCCGCATGCAGGTCAGTGACGATACCCGGGCGGATCCGGAACGCCTGCTCCGACGGGTTGTAGGCCGTCAGTTCCAGGTCCTTCGCGATCGCGACCGGATCCGGGTCGAGCGTGGATCGCAACAGACCGAGCGGCAGTTCGGGAGCGAGTTCGCGGACCCAGCGGAGATGCTGGGGATCGAAGCTCTGCACGAAGACGCGGCTGCTCATCCCCCGGCCGTGGATCTCGTCGACAATCCGCGCGACCGACTCCAGCGGGTGCTCATTCTTGATCTCGAGCAGCAGGTTGCCGCCGCGGGCCAGCAACCCGCCGAGCTGGGACGCCAGCGTCGGTACCCGCTGACCCGCGAACGCGGGCGCGAACCACGATCCCGCATCCAGCGTCGCCACCTGCGCCGCCGTCAGCGACCGGATCGCGCCGGTCCCGTTCGTGGTCCGGTCGACGGTCTCGTCATGCAGAACCACGGGTACGCCGTCCTTCGTCGGCTGCACGTCGGTCTCGATCCACTCGACCCCGGCCCGGCGGGCGACCTCGTCGGACGCGGCCGTGTTCTCCGGCGCCGACGAGGAACCGCCTCGGTGCGCCCAGACCAGCAGTGGCGCACCTGGTTCACGGAGGAACGACTCCTGCACAGGCGGCGCAGCGATCAGGGTCACAGACATCGACCGTAGGAAAGCGACACGAACGCCCGCCGAGGCGGTGATGAACCGGCAGCCAACGCCGAATGTCACCAGGTATGCAGCAGGATGTCGGCATGAAACCGGTGATTCTTGATGTCGACACAGGGCTGGACGACGCTTGTGCTCTGCTGCTGGCCGCGCGGCACCCCGAGCTCGACCTCAAGGCCGTGACCTGTGTCGGCGGGAACGTCGGCCTGGACGACGTGGTGATCAACACGCTGACCGTGCTCGAGGCTGCGGGGCGGTCCGACGTTCCCGTCGCCCGCGGGGCCGCACTACCACTGCTCCAGCCGGTGCGGGCTGCCCCACATGTGCACGGCATCGACGGGCTCGGCGACCTCGACTGGCCGCGATCCGGTCGTACGACGGACTCCCGGCACGCGGTCGAACTGCTTCGCGACGTACTGAGGGACGCCGCGGCGACCGGTGAGCCGGCGACCCTCATCCCACTCGCACCGATGACCAACATCGCGCTGCTGCTGCGCACGTACCCCGAGGCGGCCGCGGGACTGCGCGAGATCGTGTTCATGGGCGGCGCCGCGGGGATCGGGAACGCGACCGCGTCGGCGGAGTTCAACATCTGGACCGACCCGGAGGCGGCCGCGGTGGTGCTCAGTGCCGCCGGGGAGCTCGGCGTCCCCTTGACGATGTACGGGCTGGACGTCTTCTACGACGTGGTGGTCACGCTGGACCAGGCGCGTGGGCTGGGCGGATCGCCGTCGGCGGAGCTGGCGCGGAAGCTGATCGAGAAGCGGAGCGAGCTCTACAAGTCCGACGGCGCGAGCATCGGCGACGGCGGCGCGGTCTGTGCGGTGATCGATCCGTCCGGGCTGACGACCCAGCGCTTCCCGCTGCGCGTGGAGCTGTCGGGGAGCTGGTCTCGAGGTCGCACGATCGTCGACACGCGGGACTGGTCCGGCGATCTGACCAGCGATCCGCACGGTCCATCGTCGACCGTGGTCGAAGTCGCGACCGCGGTCGACGGCGATCGCTATGCCCAGATGTGGCTCGACACGGTCAAGTAGCCAGGTCCAGGAGGCGGGCGCGTACGCCGTACAGGAAGAGGTCGATGCCGTCGCTGAAGAGATCCGCGGTGCCGGCGGTCTCCGCGACAACGGCGGCCAAGGTCCAGCGGGCGCTCACCTCGAAGATGTGGCGCGCCCGCGACTCGGGTACGCCGAGGTGGACGAGGGACTGGATCTGCGCACGCACCAACTCGGCCCGTGAGCCCTCACCTCGATCGCGGTCCGGAGTGGCCTTCGACTGGATGAGGCCGGCCAGGCCCGGGTGGTCGGCGTAGAACGCTCGCAGCTCCAGCGCACCGGATTTCGTGAGGGCGATCCACTCGTCCACGCTGCGAACCTCGTCGTACGCCGTCTTGTCCGCAGCGAATCGGTCGAAGGCGTTCCGGGCGACGAGGTCGAGCAGGTCGGCCTTGTTGTGGACGTGGTGATAGAGCGATGGAGCGCGGACGTGCAGGCGCTCAGCCACAGCGCGCATCGTGAGGCCCTCGACGCCGCCGGCGCGGATGACAGCGAGGGCAGCATCGGTGATCGCGGCGACAGTGATCCCGGCTGCCGCGTGGGAGGACGGATTGCGTCTGGCCACGAAACCTCGTTGTGGGTGATTGGGTGAGGGGTTACTGTCTAATGACATTAGACAGCCTAGCCGAGGACGGCGCCGTGCCTGGACTGCACCCGACCTATCCGCTCCGGACCGAGCGACTCGACCTGCGACCGCACCGGATGGACGACCTGGACGACCTGTTCGCGTTCCACTCGCGGCCTGAGGTGGTTCGCTACACGCCTTGGCCGGTCCGGAATCGCGAGGAGACCCGCGCGGCTCTCGAGAAGAAGCTGAGCCAGGGCGAACTGACCGAGCCGGGCCAGTGGCTGGTCCTCGCGATCGAGCTCCGCGAGACCGGGACCGTGATCGGCGAGGTGCTGCTGAAGTGGGCCAGCGAGGCCGACCGCCAGGGCGAGATCGGCTTCGCGCTGCACACCGACTACCACGGGAAGGGCCTTGCCGCCGAGGCTGCTCGGGAGATGCTGCGAGTCGGGTTCGAGGATCTTGGTCTGCATCGGATCGTCGCGATCCTGGACGACCGCAACACCGCCTCGGCCCGCCTGCTGGAGCGCCTCGGGATGCGGCGGGAGGCTCACCACCTCCACGCACTCCACTTCAAGGGCGAGTGGACCAACGACTACGTCTACGCACTCCTCGAGGACGAGTGGCGGGCAACCCAGGGCTGAGCCTGGCGAGGTTGTCTACTGGGATCGGGGGTGGTTGCGATGGGGATCGACAACCAGATCTACGACCGGTTGGGCGACGGTTGGTGGGATGAGACCAACCCACTCAACACGCTGAACGGCAGCTTCACGCCGGGCCGCTTCAAGTACTTCCGCGATGTCCTCCGCCGCCTCGAACTCGATCCCGCCGGCCTGCTAGCCGCCGACATCGGATGCGGGGGCGGATTCCTGGCTGAAGAGTTCGCCCGGCTGGGGTGCCGGGTCGTCGGCCTCGATCCCTCGGAGGTCTCGGTCAGGACCGCGCGAGAACATGCGGAGTCCTCTGGACTGAGAGTCGGGTACGCCGTGGCCATGGGCGAACGGCTGCCCTTGGCCGACGGGAGTGTCGACATCGCGTACTGCTGTGACGTACTCGAACACGTGTCAGACCTGGATCGGGTCATCGATGAAACCGCGCGCGTCCTGAAACCCGGCGGGCTCTACCTGTTCGACACCATCAATCGAACCCGCCTGTCGAAGCTGCTGGTCGTCAAACTGCTGCAGGACTGGCAGCTGACGCGAGTCGTCGACTCCGAACTGCATTCCTGGGCCTTGTTCATCACGCCGACGGAACTCGCGGAATGCCTTTGCCGGCACGGATTGCGTCTCGACGAGATCACCGGCCTCGGGCCGCGTGCGAACAAGGCTTCACTGCTGTGGAACTTCACCCGCGCTCGCCGCGGTCGGATCTCCTTCGGCGAACTCAGCAGGCTGATGGACGTCGGCCAGGTGGACAGCACCGCTGTCTCCTACCTCGGCTACGCCCTCAAGACCGCCTGATCAGCGGGCGATGGGGATCTGGAGGGTCTGACCGGGGACGATGTCGGCGGGGCTGGACAGCTTGTTCAGGTCGGCGATCTTCTCGACGACGGTGCCCGGGTCCTGAGCCGGGTTGGTGTCCTGGGCGATGGACCACAGGGTCTGACCAGGGGCGACCTGCACGGGGACCGTACGGGAGAAGTCCGGGCCGGGCTCGAGGACACCGGCGACGCGGAGACCGAGGACGACGATGGCCGAGCCGAAGACGATCACGGACAGGGCGGTCAGGAGCATACGGCCGCGGCGGGTGAGCCGGAGAGCCGGCGCTTCGGACCCGGCGATCGCCAGCCGCCGAACGCGGCCGGAGTCGGACCTGCCCAAGACGTCGCCGGAGCAGGCGCGGACCGGGAGCGGCTCGGTGGTGGTGCCGGCGATCCTGGGGCGGCGGCGCGGGGTCCCGCCCGGGGACGGCGCAGCCTCGGGCGCATGGCGGCCCACCAGTGCATTCGCCGAGAGAGCCGTTGTGCTCATCGGATCCTCCAGACCTCGGTCAGTCCACGTCCTGCGGTGTCGATCTCTGTCTACCGGCCGCCTCCGACAGTTTCCGGAGACAACCCGTTCAACCTGCTCCCGAACACTTGTTCGATCGAACGTCTGTACGAATGATTAACCGACAGGCACCCGTCGCGCAACCACTTCCAACCACGACACGCCCGGGAAATTCCCACCACCCGACCGGCTCGCCCGCGACTTATAACCCGACACACGAACAGACGTGCGAACCGACACGCCTTCGAACAGATGTTTGAAGAATCTCAGGATTCGGTCTACGGTCAAGTCAGTCGAGCAAGCTTTGGCCGGTGCACGACCGCCGGCCCGACCTGAGGAGCAACCACCGATGGCCAGGACGCCGAGCGGTTCCAGTAAGGACGAGCGCCGCGCCGCGGAGGCCGCCGCGCCGGCGGACCGGACCGTGAGCGAGCTGCCCGACGGCCCGGCCGACGCGACCGGCCTGACGCCGCGCCAGCGTCGCGTGCTGGACGTCATCCGCGATTCGGTGGACAGCCGTGGGTATCCGCCGTCGATGCGGGAGATCGGTGAGCGGGTCGGCCTGACCAGCTCCTCGTCGGTGTCCCACCAGCTCCGCGTGCTGGAGCAGAAGGGCCTGCTCCGCCGCGACCCGAACCGCCCACGGGCGATCGAGGTCCGCTACCCGGGCGAGGTCGACGCCGCGGCCCGGCGGTCGGCGCTCGGTTCGGTGCGCCAGACGACGTACGACGAGACCGGGGCCGGTGACGCGCATCCCGACGCGGTCTACGTGCCGGTGGTCGGCCAGATCGCCGCCGGTAACCCCATCCTGGCCGAGCAGGAGATCGAAGAGGTCTTCCCGTTGCCCAAGGCAATGGTCGGGGAGGGCACGCTGTTCATGCTGAAGGTCAAGGGTGAGTCGATGATCGACGCGGCGATCTGCGACGGCGACTGGGTGGTCGTCCGGCAGGAGCAGACCGCGGAGAACGGCGACATCGTGGCCGCGATGATCGACGGCGAGGCGACGGTGAAGACGTTCAAGAAGACCAAGACCGAGATCCTGCTGCTACCACACAACGACGCGTTCGAGCCGATCGACGGCAAGGACGCCGTCATTCTCGGAAAGGTCGTAACAGTTCTGCGCCGAGTCTGACATCAGAGACGGCGCGCGAAGTCGGGCGTGTCGTGTCAGCATTGAACCATGACGACTGTCTATGACTTCAGCGCGCGCCGGATCGAAGGCAATGAACAGTCTCTTGCCGATTTCCGCGACCAGGTCCTCCTGGTGGTCAATACGGCGTCGCAGTGTGCCCAGACCCCGCAGTACGCGGGATTGCAGAAGCTCTACAAGGTCTACCGCAGACAGGGCTTCTCAGTGCTTGGCTTCCCCTGCGACCAGTTCGGCCACCAGGAGCCCGGTGACGAGAACGAGATCGCGAACTACTGTTCGACGATCTACCACGTCACGTTCCCCATGTTCGCCAAGATCGAGGTGAACGGGTCGAAGACGCTTCCGCTGTACAACTGGCTGAAGCGTGAGCAAGGCGGCCTGCTCGGCGGACGGATCAAGTGGAACTTCACCAAGTTCCTCGTCGGTCGCGACGGCGGGGTGATCGCGCGCTACGCGCCGACTCACTCACCGGACAAGCTGACCGACAAGATCGAGGCTGCGCTGGCGGTGCCCGCGCCGTCCCGGGAAGCGAACGACTGAACTACTGAGCGCGGTTTCGGGGCCGCGCGCAACGGTTGTTCACGTGAAGCACCGAGGTTCCTGCCGGCGTTGGCCGAAATCCCTTGTTTTCTGAGACAGCTGGACACCAACCGTCTCAGCGCCGCAGCTTTCTCGCCGCATTCCGAACAATTCGTGGCCACCGGCATGTTTCGTGCCTTTCCCCCGTGCACGTGAACATTCCCGCGCATTGGCACAGTCGTCGTTTGATCAGCCTCGGTCGACCAGGACAGCATCGGGGTTGATGTCCAGGCGAAGGCCGCGCCAGACCGGGTGGCGGAGGCGGGCGTCGGCAGCCCAGCCGGAGTAGGTGACCTCGGCGACGAGGACGGGGTCGAGCCAGTGGGCGCGGCGGCGGTCCGAGGTGGGGATGGTGGCCGGATCGAACGCGGGCCGATCGATCTCCAGGCCTGTCAGTTCGGCAGAGAGCATGTCCAGGGTGGCGAAGTCTAGACCGGAACCGACCTTGCCGATCAGGACCAGATCCCCGCCCGGCTCGGTGTACGCGCCGCAGTAGAACGAACCGATCCTGCCCTCGCGATTGCCCTCCCCCGGATGCCAGCCGCAGAGGATGACGTCGCGGGTCTGCACCGGCTTGATCTTGATCCAGTCGCTGCTCCGCCGTCCCGGCAGGTAGCGCGACTTCCGGCGCTTCGCGACCACGCCCTCGAGTCCGGTCGACGCGGACAGGTCCAGCGCCTGCTCGCCATCGGAGTAGGCCGGCGGCGTCTCCCAGAACGGGTCGCCGATCTCCAGGGAGTCGAGCAGCCCGCGGCGATCGTCGTACGTTGCCTCCAGCAACCACTTGCCGTCGAAGCGCAGTACGTCGAACAGCCGCACCGACACCGGGACCTCGGTGATCAGGTGGCGCAGGTGCCGCGGATCCCGAACGTGCATCCGCCGCTGCAGCAACCCGAACGACGGCGCACCGTTCTCGTCCAGCGTGACGATCTCACCATCCAGGACGGCGGGCAGCCGCAGCCCCGGCGCCTCGAACAAGCCAATCAGCTCCGGGTACCCGCCGGAGACGTCCCGGCTGTTGCGCGACCACAGCCGGCAGACACCGTCATCCACCTCGGCGATGACACGGATGCCGTCCCACTTCATCTCGTACGACCAGCCCGCACCCGAGGGCATCTCCCCCAGCGCCGCCATCATCGGCAGCACGGGTGGACTGGTCGCCGGACTCATGTCGCTTGCAATCGCTTGAGGGCGCCGAGCACCTTCTCACGATCGGCGGTCGGCCACATCGGGGGCAAGGAGGCGCGCAGGAAGGCGCCGTACCGCTGGGTGACGATGCGGGGGTCCAGGATCGCGACCACTCCGCGGTCGGAGCTGCGGCGGATCAGCCGGCCGGTCCCCTGCGCCAGCAGCAGCGCCACGTGGGTCGCCGCGACGGCCATGAACCCGTTCCCACCGGCTTCGTCGACGGCCCGCTGGCGGGCAGCCATCAGCGGCTCGTCCGGACGCGGGAACGGGACGCGGTCGATGATCACCAGGTTGCAGGTCGAGCCCGGTACGTCGATGCCCTGCCAGAGCGACAGGGTCCCGAACAGGGACGTCTCGGGATCGTCGACGAACTCGCGGGCCAGCTCCCCCAGCTGCGCGTCACCCTGGCAGAGCACCTTCAGGTCGGTCGCCTCGCGGACCGCGGCGGTCGCTGCCTCGGCCGCGCGACGGGACGAGAACAGCCCGAGCGTGCGACCACCCGCGGCGGTGACCAGATCGATGATCTCGTCGAACTGCTTCTGGCCCAGACCGTCGCGATGCGGCGGCGGGAGGTGCTTGGCGACGTACAGGATCGCCTGCTTCTCGTACTCGAACGGCGAGCCCACGTCGAGACCACGCCACGGCAGCGGACCGGTCTCGGAGTCGGAATCGAGCTCCGGCATCTCGTCGTCGTCCTCGAGCTTGTCGGCCGGGCGGAGGCCGACCTGCCGGGCGATCGAGTCGAAGTCGCCGCCGAGGCTCAGCGTCGCGGAGGTGAGGATGGCGGTCCGGTCCTTGAGCACGAGCTCGCGGAGCAGGCCGGCGACGGTGAGCGGCGCGATCCGGAGCTCGCGGCCGAAGCGGTCACGGTCGATCATCCAGACGACGTCGGCATCGCTCAGCGCGGCGACGCGTTCGGAGACGTCGAAGATCTCCTTGACCGCGCCCTTGGACTGCCGCTTCGCACCGTCGGGGTCGTCGTCCTTGTCGTCGGACTTCTTGTTGAGGTCGGAGTAGAGCGAACGGGCAGCGTCGCGGACCAGCGCGGCGGCCTCCAGGACCGGTCCGTTCGACGCCTCGATCCGGCCTTCGCGGCTGGCGTCGAGGGCGGCGCGGAGCGCGTCGGAGGCGTCGATCAGGTCGTCGGCCTTGTCGTCGTCGACGAACCGGCGGGACCGCTTGGCGGCGCGCTCGACCATCTGCGGCGAGAGCTCGTCACCCGCTGCGCCGGTGACGCGGGCCGGCAACTCGTGGGCCTCGTCGACGATGACGACGTCGTGCTCGGGCAGCACTGTGCGGTTCTCGAAGGCGTCGATCGAGAGCAGCGCGTGGTTCGTGATGACGATGTCGGCCTTGCGGGCCTGGTCCTTGGCCTTCTCGGCGAAGCATTCCTCGCCGTACGGACATTTCTGGGCGCCGAGGCACTCGCGAGCGGCGATGGCGACCTGCTGCCAGGCCTGGTACTGGTGCGAGGGCGCGTGGTCGCGATCGCCCGCCTTGCCGTCGAGCAACTGCTGCTCGGCCCAGTCGCGGAGCTCGAGCACCTGCTGGCCGATCTGGCCGGGCGGTGGGACGTCGATGAGCATGCCGTCGTCATCCGGCGCGCCCTCGCGGATCCGGTGCAGGCAGGCGTAGTTGTTGCGGCCCTTCTGGATCGCGTACGCCGGTCTGCGCGGCAGGAGCTTCTCCGTCGCGTCGAGGAGCGCCGGCACGTCACGGTCGACGAGCTGGGACTGGAGCGCGAGGGTCGCGGTGGAGACGACGACGCGGCGGTCCTCGATCGCGTGCAGGAGCGCGGGGACGAGATACCCGAGCGACTTGCCGGTGCCGGTGCCGGCTTGCACCAGCAGATGGGACCCGTCATGCATCGAGGAGTCGACAGCTTGCGCCATCTCCACCTGACCGGGCCGAGTCTGCCCGTCGATCCCAGAGACAGCAGCTTCCAGCAGTTCGCGTACGTCGACACCCACCGCCACACCCTAGCCCGCACCACGGACAGATTTCTGGTCCGCCGGGCGAGGGTGTGGATAACCCAGGCGGCTAGACCACGGCCCCGCGGTCCGGCTGGGCGTCGCGGTCGACCTGCGGACGCTTCGGCCGCGGTGGCGGCGCCGGGTAGCGGCGTTCCAGCTCCAGCAGCAGCGGGGCTGCGGTGAGGTTGGAGGAGTACGTGCCGACGAGGATGCCCAGCAGGAGCGCGAGGGCGAAGTCGGCCAGCGAGTCGCCGCCGAGGAAGAGCAACGCCGACAGGATGAACAGCGTCGAGATCCCGGTGTTGATCGTGCGTGGGAGAACGTTGACGATCGCCGTGTCGATGACGGTGCCGAGGTTGTCGGTGGAGCGGGCGTTGCGGGTTTCGCGGATGCGGTCGAAGACGACAACGGAGTCGTTCACGGTGTAGCCGATGATCGTGAGGATCGCGGCCAGGAAGATCCCGTCGATCGACTTACCGGTCCACGCGAACACACCGACCACGACGGCGACGTTCTGCACCAACGCCAGTACGGCGCCGGCACCGAAGGTCCATCGGAATCGGGCCGCCAGATAGAGCAACTGTGCGAGCAGCGCGATGCCGAGCGCTATCAGACCCTTGTTTCGCAGCTCGTCACCGAGCGACGGACCGATGCTCTCGTTGCGGACCAATTCAGTGCCGCCGCCGATCCGGGAGATGGACTCACGGATCTTCTCGGCCTCGTCGTCACTAATCGTCCCGGTCCGCACGGTGATGTCGTCCGTGCCCGACGCCTGCACCACCGCGTTCGGATAGCCGGCCTCAGCCACCGCGGACCGCGCCTGGTCCGGCGTGATCCGCTGCGCCGTGCTCACCTCGAGCAACCGCCCACCGGTGAACTCGATGCCGAGATTCAGCCCGCGCACGAAGACCCCCGCGAGGGCCACGACGATCGCCACCGCGGTGATCACCAGCCACCGGCGGCTGTGCTTCATCAGCGACGGACGCTTCGCCTCCAGCCAGGTCCGGACCCGCCCGTGGCCCGCGATCCCGCTCAGCGCCGGGTGACGCAGTACGAAGCCGCGCGACACTGCGAACTCGGCCAGCACGCGGGTCACGACCAGCGCGGACAGCACGGAGGCGATCACACCGATCGACAGCGTCACACCGAAGCCGCGGACCGGGCCGGCGGCGAGGAAGAACAGCAGGCCGGCGGCGAGCAAGGTGGTGATGTTCGAGTCGGCGATCGCGGATAGCGCGTTCTGGAAGCCGCTGCGCAGCGATCGGCGCAGGCCGTCGGTCCGGCCGGAGGTGTAGTCCTCGCGGGCGCGCTCGAAGACAAGGACGTTCGCATCGACCGCCATACCGATCGCCAGCACGAAGCCGGCCAGGCCGGGCAAGGTGAGCGTGGCTCCGAGCGCGGTCAGGGCCGCGTACGACATTCCGGCGTACCCGATCAGGCCGAGGACCGCCATCAGGCCGACCAGGCGGTACACGATCACGATGAACAACGCGGTGAGCGCGAGCCCGATGATCGCGGCCAGCGCGCTGGCCTGGATCGCGTCCTGACCCAGCGACGGGCCGACCGTGCGCTGATCGATGACCTCGACCGGCACCGGCAGCGCCCCACCGGAGATCAGCGCGGCCAGGTCCTTGGCCTCCATCTCGGTGAAGCTGCCCGAGATCGTCGTGGTGCCGCCGCCGATCCCGACGTTGCAGAGCTGGTTCCCGCCGTTCGGATCGACCTGCGGGGCGCTGATGATCTCGTTGTCGAGCACGATCGCGATCAGCCGCGGCGCGGTGTTGACCGGGTTGCAGGCGGCCTTGCCGGTGATGCCGGCCCAGATCTTGCCGCCGTCGCCCTTGAAGTTCATCTCGACGAACCAGCCCTGGGCGACCTGCTGCGGGTCGAGCCGCCCCTCGGCGCCGCTGACCAGCTCGCCGGTCATCGCCGGCTTGGCCAGCTTCAGGAAGCCTTGCCCGTTCTCGCTGGGCAGGTACAGGTCGCCGGCGGCGGGTTTGGCCGGTTTGGCGGCGACCTGCTCGAGCACCTCGTGGAAGGTGAGCTGCGCGGTCTTGCCGATCACCTTGGCCGCCTCGCGCGGGTCCTGCACACCGGGCAGCTCGACGATGATCCGGTTGTCACCCTGGCGCGTCACATTCGGCTCGCTGACGCCGAGGGCGTCGATCCTCCGGTGCAGCACCTGGGTGGCCTTGTCGGTGGTCTCCTTGGTCGCCTTGACCGTCGGCGAGTCCTTCGCCTCCAGGACGATCTGCGTCCCGCCGCGCAGGTCGAGGCCGAGCTGCGGCCGGGCCGTCAGCACGACGTACGTCGACGCCGCCAGCACGAGGAACGCGAGCAGCGCACGGATGAGGGACGACCGGTTCACTACAGCCTCCGGAGATGGGCACCCGCCGTACGGGTGTCGTGACAGAGAGCATTCACGCGAGCGTGAGCGCACAGTGTACGAAGCCCATTCAAGCCACACGAAGAACAACCGCACAAGCGACCGCGTCGCACCCGATTCCCCCACCCCGCGTTCAACCGCCACCCGCTGAGTCGTGGGATCGGGCGATCGACACGCCGCAACCACCCACCCGAATCCACGACTCGAACAAGTCCACACCAACCACCCACCACGACTCGGTGACGGTCGTGCGGCGCAGACGCTTGAGGCGGTCCCCGTCCCCCTAAGTGCAGTTGTCCGCTACTCCGGCGTGTCTATGCCGTGTTCTATTGCGTAGCGGACTAGTTCGGCTCGGTTGTGGAGTTGGAGCTTGCGCAATGTGTTCTGGACGTGGTTCTCCACGGTGCGGTGGGACAGGACGAGCCGTGTGGCGATCTGGCGGGCGGTTAGGCCGCGGGCGACCAGGCGGAGGACGTCTGTCTCGCGGTCGGTCAGCTGCGGCACCTCCGGTCCAGAAGCCCCGAGTCGCCGGTACTCCCCCAGTAACAGCCCAGCCAGTCCGGCGCTGAAGATCGCATCGCCTTCGGCAGTACGCCGTACTGCGTCGTCGAACTCGTCCAGCGACGCCGACTTCACCAGATACCCCGACGCACCGTTCTTCACCGCCGCCAGTACGTCGCCCTGCTCGGCGCTGGCCGACAACACCAGTACTCGCGTGTCCGGCAGCGCCGTGGTGATCTGCCGGGTGGCGTCGACACCGGAGCCGTCGCCGAGCTGCAGGTCCATCACCACCACGTCTGGCCGGGTCGCCAGCGCGATCTTCACCGCCCCGGCGACATCCGAGGCCGTCGCACACACGTCGTACCCACGGCTGCCCAGATCGCGCGCCACACCCTCGCGCCACATCGGATGGTCGTCGACGATCATTACGCGGGTCATGGGGCCTCCCGGCCTGCACTGAGGAGCGCAGCGACCGGACCGACGAGGGAAGGCCGGGAGCCAAGGCCCCATGACCACGCCGGTGCCGAAGGCCCGGCCAAAAGCACAGTCATGCGGTCTCCACTTTCAGCTCCCACTCGGTTCCCTCGTCAGGTCCAGTCCGGACTGTGACCGTGCCGCCTAGGTCGATGATGCGGCCGCGGATCGACTGGCTCACACCCAGGTGCCCGTCGACGCGGGCCTGCTCGAGCCGGGCCGGCGTTGTACCGATCCCATCGTCGCGGATCGACACCACCACCGCGTCGCCGAGGTCCTCGACCACCACCCAGGACCGGGCGTCAGGCCCGGCGTGCTTGACAACGTTGGTCAGCGCTTCCTTGACCGCGGCAACCAGTTCGGTCGCCGTTGCGGCTGGCAACAACACCTGACCGGCCGGTACGACGACGTCTACGCGGGTCGTGGCCAGCGGCAACAACAATCCGCACAGGTCGACCCGGTCGCCCTCGGCAACGGTCGGCCGGGACGACATCAGGGTGCGCAGGGCAACCTCCTGCTCGGCGGCGAGCTCGGCGAGCTCGAGTGCTTCGCCGCCGATCGCCGTACCCCGGCGCTGCACCTGAGCCAGCACCTGCAGCACGCCGTCGTGGATGGACCGGCTGAGCCGGAGCCGTTCGGCGGTGGCACTCTCGGCCGCGATCGCCTCCCGCAGCCGGTTTCCCGCCTGCCGCAGGGTCGAGGCGGCGTACCCGACGACCAGGCCCGCGACCAGCAGGAGCTGGACGTTGCTGAGGACCGCCGACGCATTGTCGACACCGCGCAGCGAGAGCAGCGCGAGGCTGATCGTCGCGGCGCCGAGCAGGCCGCCGTCCCGGCCGCGGGAGATGGCCAGCGCGAGTACCGGCCCGGCCACCCAGACCGAGGTCAGCACGGGGGCTCCGGCACGGATGTCTGTCAGTGGCTGGGCCCACAAGGTGGCGTACATGCAGCCGACGGTGACGATCAGGTCGGCGAACGCGAGCCTGGTGTTCCGGCGGCCCCAGCGCCGGCTGTAGCCGATCGACGAGATCACCGTCCAGACGCCCATCACCGCCAACTGGAGGACCGCCCCGGTCGGGTTGACGATCCCGTCCCAGCGGGTCCAGACCCCGAAGACGGCGAACGCCCAGGTGATCACGCGGAACACGACCAGCGCACGCCACAGTGGCTGCAGCAGGTCGACGGTCTCGCGCTCCACACCAGACAGTCTGCCAACCGCGGGGGCTGCTGTGGTTGAGGCGTCGTACCCAGGCGGTTGAGTAGTTCCACCCATGACGCAGGTTTCCCCGCACCTTTGCCGGAATTTTCCGCTTCTACTTCAGCTCTGCGGATTTTCCCCGTACTCTCGCGCAAAACACGCTCGGGGGAGCAACGAACACGCCGCGTCACCACGCCCGGCGTGCATCGACCAAGCATGGAGGGGAATCGTGCGCAAGCTACCCGCCGGGCTGTTCAGCCTGGCATTGGCGGCAACGGCCGGGCTCGGGTGGGCCTCGGCGAGCGATGCCGCCACACCGCCCAAACAGGGTTCGGCGCCGATCGCCAGTGAGGCCGCGCCCGCACCGGACGAACTGTCCAGCCCGCAGGAGGACAAGCGCCGTGAGCTGCGTCAGGAAGCCCTGACGAAGGTCCTGAACGGAACGGCCAAGACCGAGAAGCGCGGTGCCAGCACCGTGGTCAACCTCGGCAGCAAGCAGGTCGGCGCCACGGGCGTGAAGAACGCCGCGGGCCGGGTCGACCAGTACGTCGAGCTGAGCCGGGAGAAGACCGACAAGATCTTCGTCGTGCTGGCCGAGTTCGGCAACGAACGGCACCCGAGCTACCCGGACAAGGACCAGAACGCCGGCATTCCCGGCCCGGCCACCTTCGAGGGCCCGCTGAACAACGCGATCCCGGCGCCGGACCGCTCGGTGGACAACTCGACCGTCTGGCAGCCGAACTACGACCAGCAGCACTTCCAGGACCTGTACTTCGGCAACGGCAACTCGGTGAAGAAGTACTACGAGAAGCAGTCGTCGGGCCGGTACAGCGTCGACGGCGAGGTCACCGACTGGGTCAAGGTCAAGTACAACGAGGCCCGCTACGGCCGGTCCAACGGGTTCCCGTGCGCCGGCAACGTCTGCAACAACACCTGGTTCCTGATCCAGGACGCGGTGAACCAGTGGGTCGCCGATCAGAAGACGGCCGGCCGGACCACCGCGCAGATCACCGCGGACCTGAAGACGTTCGACCAGTGGGACCGCTACGACTACGACGGTGACGGCAACTTCAACGAGCCGGACGGCTACATCGACCACTTCCAGATCGTGCACGCCGGCGGCGACCAGGCCGACGGCGACCCGCAGCAGGGTGAGGACGCGATCTGGTCGCACCGTTGGTACGCCAACTTCCCCGGCGGTCCGGTGAACCAGCCGAACCGCGGTGGCGCCCAGATCGGCGACACCGGCCTGTACGTCGGCGACTACACGATCCAGCCGGAGAACGGCGGCATCAGTGTCTTCGCGCACGAGTACGGCCACGACCTCGGTCTGCCGGACCATTACGACACCTCCGGCGCACCGGTCGAGAACGGCGTCAACTGGTGGACGATCATGGCGCAGAGCCGGGTCAGCAAGGCCACCGACGGCGGCCTCGGCGAGCAGGCGGCCGACTTCGGCATCTGGGACAAGCTGCAGCTCGGCTGGCTGGACTACGAGATCGTCGCGGCCGGGCAGAACCGGACCGTCGAGCTCGGCCCGCACGAGTACAACTCGAACAAGGCCCAGGGGCTGGTGGTGACACTGCCGAAGAAGCCGCTGGTGCACGACTTGGTGCCACCGGCGGCCGGCACCAAGTCATGGTGGAGTGGTGAAGGCAACAACTTCACCCACACGATGAACCGTCAGGTCACGCTGCCGGCCGGCCAGGCCGCGAGCCTCACCTTCCAGGCCAACTGGGACATCGAGGATTGTGGCCCAGAGGCCTGTGACTACGCCTACGTGGAGGTGAACGACGGCACCGGCTACAAGCCGATCGCCGGCACCATCACCAACGCCGCCGAGGGCAACGGCATCGACGGCACCAGCAGCGGCTGGCAGCCGGCCACCTTCGACCTGTCGGCGTACGCCGGCAAGACGATCGGCCTGCAGTTCCGCTACACCACCGACCCCGCGGCCGGCGGCAAGGGCTTCTTCGCCGACGAGATCACGGTGACCTCGGGTGCGACCACAGTGGTCACGTCCGGTGCCGAGACCTCGCCCGACGGCTGGACGCTGAACGGCTTCAGCGCGGCCGGCGCCAGCTTCACCACCCTCCACGACAACTACTACCTGGCGTCGAACATCAACTACGTCGACCACGACCAGTACCTGCAGACCGGCCCGTACAACTTCGGTTGGGCGAGCACGCTGCCGGACAAGGTCGAGCACTTCCCGTACCAGGACGGCCTGCTGATCTGGTACTGGGACACCTCGCAGGAGGACAACAACACCAACGAGCACCCCGGTCAGGGTCTGGTGCTGCCGATCGACAGCCACCCGGTCCCGATCAACCGCCTCGACGGTCAGATCTGGCGGCCGCGGGTCGGCGGGTACGACGCTCCGTTCGGTGCGGACAAGGCTGACTCGTTCACGCTGCACATCAACGGTCAGGCCAGCTACGTCCGTGGCCAGAACGGCGTGACCACCTTCAACGACAGCAAGCAGTACTGGTACCCGGAGCAGCCCCAGGCCGGCGTCAAGGTCCCGAACAACGGAGTGAACATCAAGGTTCTCTCCAAGAACGGCACCTCGGTCACGGTCCAGGTCTCCAAGCGCAAGTGATGCCTTGAGCAACAAGTAGGACCGATGGCCCGGGAGTTCGACTCCCGGGCCATCGGTGCGTCTAGGCGGTCAACGGTTTGGCGAAGACCTTCTCCACGATGGACTCGTAGCCGAAGCCCATCACCAGAGCGACCCAGAAACTGATCTCGGCGTCGGGCTTCGCCGCTTTGAAGACGGCGAGCACGATCAGTGCGCTCGCCAGGCAGAACGCGAACAACGCGGCGTACTTCTTCGCCCAGGGCGGCAGGCCCGGCGCGGCGGTCGCCCCGAACTGCTTCTGGACGAACCCCTTCAGCACCGGAAAGACCACCGCGATCAGCACGCCCAGGGCAATCCCGAGGAACGCGCCCACATCGCCCATCTCAACCAACTCCCCCCACTCGAGTCACACGCACCAATCCGAGTCCTGCCCGCGTCCGGCGGCCCCACCGTCGCCGTCATCGTCCCGGGATGCCGGTACGGCGATGCTGACGCGCCAATGCGGAGCCCCTTCCATCGGCGGACCGTCCAGGACGAAGACGAACGACGGCCGGCACAGGCCGGCGACCTCGTAGCCGGACGGCTCGCTGTAGCCGAAGGCCGCACGCAACCGGAAGCCGCGGGCGTCCCCGACCATGGCGGCGACGGCCGCCTCGACCTCCCGCGGACTGCGCCACCCCACCGCGCGGACGCGCTCGGCCCGCTGCCGGAGGCTGATGTCGACGAAGTCCCCGGATGGCAGGTCGAACCAGGTCATCCGGCCGCCTGGTCCCAGGGACGCAGTGCCTTCGATTCTCGTCAGCACCTGCCGGCGAACGAACTTCGGTGGCTGCTCGTCGGTCCTCAGCTCGACGTCATGGTCGAGGTCTCGATGGAAACTCGCGGTGTTGACGAAGAAGTCCAGAATCTCGTCCAGCGGAAGGCCGTCGACGGGTCCGGCGATGCGGACGGTGCCGGTGCGCGGCGAGATCTCGACGTGCCGGTCGAAGGCAAACCTGATGCGCTCGGCCGCCTCCGCCTGCTCCGGTGGTGGAGCGAACACGAGGTTCGGCGGCGGTTGCGGACTGCGCATCTGAGCGGCAGCCCAGTCGGCCGTCTCGGTCGGCATCAAGTCGTCCCAGAACATCTCACACCCTCCACGCCATGCCAGGGACCTGGCTGGTCCGCGGTCCCGGAAGTGAGCCCGCCGACGTGAAGTCGAGGATCTGCTGGGCGGCCACATCGTCGTCACCGAAGGCGATCGCGATCGGCTTGTCGGTACCGACGTAGCTGCCGGCCTGGATCGACGTGAACCAGGCATCGGTCACCGGCTTGGTGTCCAGCTCCTGCGCGAACGCCGTACCGCGGATCGACGCCTGCCGGGAGACCGAGGCGGGCGAGGCGAAGCCGAGGACGAGCCGGAGTTGCGGGCCGATCTTGCCGGTTCGCCACGCCTGATCCCAACCGGTGACGGTCGGGTCGGCCAGGTCACAGCAGTCGAAGATCACGATCGCCGGGCCCTGGTCGCCGAATCCGCCCGACAGCACCGGCCAGTCGTCCGCGTGCAGAGCGAGCTCGTAACCGGACGCGCCGCTCATCCCGTGCGTGGCGACGTACAGGATGTCGACCTGCTGTGCGTCACCGCCTTGGTCGAGATCCTGGTCGACCAGGTTCTCGTCGAAGGTGACGAACTTGACGTTCGCCCCGGCCGCGAGCATGCCCTCGAGAAAGAGCGACGGCGCCCGATAGGCGTAGCGCAGCCGCCGGTACCACAGCTTGTTGAGACCTTGCCGCTGGAAATGCGTCGACCAGGCGACACCGATGTTGATGTTGATTGTCATCCCCCCACCCCTGAGCGGAGGATGACACAGCGTGAGCGCGCCGCCAAGAGGTTGGGGGCGCGCTCACGCTCTGTGTTATTAAGCCGTTGCGACCTGGTACGGCGTGAGGTCGCCGGCCAGGGCCGGGTGGACTCGCGCGGTGAGGCGGGTGCCGTCGGCGGTGTGTTCGAGTTGGTCTACGGCCCCTTCGGAGTGGATCCGGGAGACCAGGTCGCCGCGTTCGTACGGGAGCAGCAGGTCGACCTCGATGTCCGGCTGCGGCAGGGACGCCTCGACCAGGGAGCGCAGCTTGTCGATACCCTCGCCGGTGTGGGCCGAGACCACCAGCGCCCGCGGCTCGCGGTGCAGGATCGGGGCCAGCGCCATCGGGTCGGCGATGTCGCCCTTGTTGATGACGATGATCTCCTGGACGTCCGCGGCACCGATCTCGCCGAGCACCTCACGGACCGCCTGGATCTGGGCCAGCGGGTCGGGGTGCGAACCGTCGACCACGTGCAGCAGCAGATCCGCATCCGCGACCTCTTCCAGCGTCGAGCGGAACGCCTCGACGATGTCGTGCGGCAGGTGCCGGACGAACCCGACCGTGTCGGTGAACGTGTACACGCGCCCGTCGGAGGTCGTCGTACGCCGGGTCGTCGGATCCAGCGTCGCGAACAGCGCGTTCTCGACCAGGACACCGGCTCCGGTGATCTTGTTCAGCAGCGAGGACTTGCCCGCGTTCGTGTAGCCCGCGATCGCGACCGAGGGGATCGAGTGCCGGCGGCGCTCCTGGCGCATCGTCGACCGCGTGCCCTTCATGTCCTTCAGCTCACGCCGCAGCTTCGAGATCTTGGTGTTGATCCGGCGCCGGTCGGTCTCGATCTTGGTTTCACCGGGACCACGGCCACCGATACCGCCACCGGCCGCACCGACGCGTCCACCGGCCTGGCGGGACAGGTTGCCACCCCAACCACGCAGGCGCTGCTTCATGTACTGCAGCTGGGCCAGCTCGACCTGGGCCTTGCCTTCCTTGCTCTTCGCGTGCTGCGCGAAGATGTCCAGGATCAGCGCGGTCCGGTCGACCACCTTGACCTTGAGCTTGTCCTCCAGGTTGCGCAGCTGCGCGGGGGCCAGCTCGCCGTCGGCGATCACCGTGTCGGCGCCGAGCGACGCGACCAGGTTGCGCAGGTCGGCCACCTTGCCGGAACCGATGAAGGTCGCCGGGTCCGGCTTTTTCCGCCGCTGGATCACGCCGTCCAGAACCTCGGAACCGGCGGTCTCGGCGAGCAGCTTCAGCTCGGCCAGCGAGTTCTCCGCGTCCTCGGCGCTGCCCTCGGTCCAGACGCCGACCAGCAGCACCCGCTCGAGCAGCAGCTTGCGGTACTCGACCTCGCTGATGTCGGTCAGCTCGGTCGACATGCCGACGATGCGGCGCAGTGCCTGGCGTTCCTCGAGCTCGAGGCCTTCGGTCCCGAGCTCGGAGTCGTACGAGTCGTGACCCGTCAACGAATCGCCGGAGTCATCGCCCTCGATGAGGTCAAGTTCGACGTCGGTGGTCTCGTCGTAAAAGTTCGAATGGGTCGTCATATACCTTCCATCGTGGCACGGGCCACCAGTACAAGCGACCCGATTAACTCCGTCAACGCCCCACGCGTTACCTGAATTCCCGTTCAGGCAGGTAGCCAGGCCCGGTCGAACTCGCCGCGAGCGTGAATGACGGCCGGTCCGGTCAGCTCCAGATGGTTGTCCGCGCGCCACGTCACGCTGACCTGACCACCCGGTACGCCGACCCGGTACGTGACCGGAAGCTCGTCCCGGGCCGCCCGAGCAGCCGCCACGGTGACGGCACACGTCCCGGTCCCGCAGGACCGCGTCTCCCCCGCGCCGCGCTCGTGCACCCGCATCTCGACGTCGTGCGGACCCCGCCGTACGACGAACTCGAGGTTCACGCCCTCGGGAAACGCTTCCTGGGGCGACCAGGTGGGCTGCTCACAAAGGTCTCCGGGCTCCCGCAGGTCGTCGACGAAAGCCACCGCGTGCGGGTTGCCCATGTCCACGTGCACGGCCGGCCACTGGTGCCTGTTCGCCTCGACCACGATGCCGGCCGCCGCGGGGAGCACTGGCTCACCCAGGTCCGCGGTCAGCGTGCCGTCGTCGTTCAGTACGACGTCCTTGACCCCCGCGCGGGTGCCGATCCGGACCGGCTTGTCACCGGTCAGCCCGGCCTCGGCCAGGTACCGGACGAACACCCGGATGCCGTTCCCGCACATCTCCGCGATCGAGCCGTCCGCATTGCGGTAGTCCATGAACCAGTCGCCGCCGTCGTCGACGTACGACTGCTGGTCGCCCTGGATCACCCGGAGGACGCCGTCCGCCCCGAGCCCGGCGTGCCGGTCGCAGAGGAACCGCACCAGGCCGGCGTCCAGGTCCCCGTGGATCGTTCCATCGGGGTCAGGCAGGATCACGAAGTCGTTCTCCGTGCCATGCCCCTTCAACCAGGGAAAGGTGCTCATACCGGAGATCGTACGGTGTTCCCCATGGAGCTCATCGCCTACTTCTGGGAGCAGGACGACGCCGAGGCAGTCGCCGCCCGGTTCGACGGTGACGTACGGCGCGGGCGGTTCCACGGCGAGGACGACGACGAGGACCACCCGTGGGTCGTCGTCCTGCGCGATGTGGACCCGGCCGCCGCGGACGAGTTGGTGCATGAGCACGACGGGTGGCTCGAGACGACCGAGGACACTGCCGCCGCTCCTCCCCCGTTGCCGAGTGAGCCCAAGCGCTTCAAGAAGGCGTGAGAACGCGTCCGGGCCTGCGTCCTGTCGGCACTCCGTCAGTCAAGACCGGCTCACCGGCGACCAGGACGTGGTTGATGCCGACGGACAGCCGCGGGTTCCAACGGTGCGGCGAAGCCGCCGAGATCCCGCCACGACCAGTCGTGCCGCGGGTCCAGGAACGCCGTACCCGCTCGCATCGAGTCCAGGTCGGTGATCGGAAAAGGCGACCAGCCACAGTTCCCGGCGACCAGCGTGGTGACGCCCTGAGAGAGCTGGGTCGGCGCGTCCGGAGTCGATCGAAGACTGAAATCCGCATGGGAGTGCAAGTCGATGAACCCGGGTGCCACAATGTTGCCCGTGGCATCGATTACCTCGGCACCGGAGGGCACGTCGCCGGGTGGCAGCACACCGATGATCCGCCCGCTGTCCACCAGCACGGTCGCGGCCACCGGCTCCGCACCGGTCCCGTCCACGACGAGACCACCGGCCAGGGCGATGGTCATGGACCCGCTCCTGTTCTGGTCAGAGGCTGAACGTGGCGATGGTGTTCGCCGCAATCAGCTCGGTGTCGACCGTATGCCCCAAGCCAGTTGCCTTGGGCACCTGGACGACGCCCTGGACAGCGACGACGGCGGGTTCGACGATGTCCCGGGCGTAGTACTTCTCCGAGGCGGACACATCCGATGGGAGGGTGAACCCGGGGAGGCTGGAGACGGCGACGTTGGCGAGCCGGCCGATGCCGAACTCGTGCATGCCGCCACACCAGACAGCGATCCCGGCGTGCTGCGCCCGATCGTGCGCGGCGCGGGCTGCGGTCAGACCACCCATCCGCGACACCTTGATATTCAGTACCTGTAGCGCTCCGACGGACAGCGCGGTCTCCAGGTCGTCCAGCGTCTCGATGCTCTCGTCCAGACAGATCGGGGTCGAGATCGTCCGCTGCAGCCGTGCGTGCGCGAGCAGGTCCCGCGGCGCGAACGGCTGCTCGATCATCGTCAGCCCGAACCCGTCCAGCGCCCGCAACTGCGGCAGGTGGTCCTCGGTGTAGATGCCGTTGGCATCGACATGCAGATCGAGCTCCGGGTACGCCGCCCGCACCGCGCGGACCGGTTCGACGTCCCAGCCCGGAGCGATCTTCAGCTTCACCCGCGGATAACCCGCCGCCGTCTGCCGCTCGATCTCGGCGAGCAGGTCGTCGATCGTCGGCTCGATCCCCAGCGACACACCAGCAACGACCTCGGTTCTGGTCCCGCCGAGCGCCTCGGCGAGCGGAACGCCGTGCACCGAACACCACAGCACCCAGGCAGCAACATCCACACCGGCCTTGGCGAACTGATTCCCCCGGACCTTGGACCACAACTGTGGCACCTGCTCGGGCCGTTCCCACGACTGACCGATCACCGCCGGAAGCAGGTAGTGCGAGGCGATCTGCCAGCAGGTGTCGACCGTCTCCGGTGCGTAGTACGGATCCGAGGGCGAAGCGATCTCGCCCCAGCCGACGGCACCAGAGGCGTCTTCAAGCTCGACCAGGATGTGTTCGAGGTACGTCTTGCGGTGCGAGCTGGTCTGGAACTCGTGCACCAGCGGCATTCGGACCCGATGCAGCCGCGCCGCAGCGATCTTCAGCTCAGTTGACATACAACCCCAGCTCCGTGTTCAGCCGATCGCGTTCGACGAGTCGCCGGCGCGCACCCTTGGCGCTGGCAGTGGTCACGGTCGCGAGCACGTGCAACACGGACGCGACGACTGTCGGAGAGTCGACGTACGACGCACTGCCGGTGGCGACGTAGATGCACTGGTCCGCGAGCTTGGCCAGCGGCGCGTCTTCGAAGTCCGTCACGGCCACCAGTTCGCCGCCGGCCTCGGTGAAGCGGCGCGCGATTTCGACGGTGTCGCGGCGATAGCGACGGAACGAGAACGCGACCATCAGGTCACTCGACCGGACATCCGAGAGTACGTCGACCCCGCGTACGACCGTGCCGTCGATCAGCGTGACCTGGGACAGGCCGACACCGAGGTCGAAGGCCAGCAGGGAGGCGTAGGAGTACGACTTCGCCGAGCCGATGATGAAGCGCCGGCGGGCGGCCACGATCCGGGCCGCCGCCTGGGCGATCGCGTCGTCGGCGAGGATCTGGTCGAGGGCCTCCTCGATCGAGGCGCGCTCCTGCTCGACCACGCGGCGCTGCAACTGCGCGGACGATCGCCTTTGCAGGCGGGCGTCGTACCGCTCGTGGGGACTGGAGAGCTCACGGTTGCGCGGATCGTCAGGCATCGTCCACCGACCCGAAGTAGTAGGCGGCCGTGCCGTCGGGCAGCCGGCGGCAGGACACGGCGACGAGGCCCTTGCCGAGCAGCTCCTCGAACGACCTGCGGAGCTCGCTCTTCTCAGCCGGCACCACGAGCCGGGTCAGGGCGGCATCATCCAGGTCGATGCGGCGCTCCCTCGTCAGGTCCCACTCGACGATCACCCGGTCGGCGCCGGGACCGTACATGTCGGGAGCGAACCACCGGCCGCGGGCACCGAGCACGTCGAGGTTGAAGTGCGCGTTGCGGATCTGGGCCGGGTCGTAGGTCCACCGCATCCTCGAAAGACCGTGGCTCAGGGCAACTTCCCGCTGGGCGAGCTTGAGCATCCGGCCGAGTCCGTGGCCCTGCTGCTCGGTCGCGACCACGGCCGACTGCGAGTAGTGGTAGAAGCCACGCCGGTCGGTGCCGCAGAACCCGTACGCGAAGGCGACCAGCCGGTCACTCGGGTCGAGGATGCCGACCACCGCCCCGCCGTTGCTCGCCAGCGCACCGAGCAGTCGCGGGTTCAGCCCGTACTCCGGGTCCTGGTAGCCGAAGACCGCGCGATACAGCGCCGAGGCCTCGGCGAACCGCGCCCCAGTGGTGAGCGAGACGGGCCGATAGCTGCCCTCGGGCATACGATTCATATCCTGAGTAGATCCCGCCTGTGTACAGCTAGTCAATCGTCGCCCGCATCGTGATACGTTTCCTATCCATGATGACTGATCGCCTCCGCGAGTACGTCGGACACGAGACACCGACCGGTGACGCCAAGGCGCTGAACGCGTTCGCCGACCGGCTCCTCGCGAGGTACGGCGAGCTCGGCGGCACCGCCCGCCGCGTGCCGATGCCGACCGGCGATCACGTGGTCGCGGACTTCCCCGGACGGGGTCCACGGGCCGGCGAGGCACCGCTGCTCTTCCTCGCGCACCACGACACGGTCTGGCCGCTCGGCCAACTGCAGGACGCGATGCCCTGGCGTGAACAGGACGGCATCATCCACGGGCCTGGCGTCTTCGACATGAAGGGCGGACTCGTCGTTCTGGAGACCGCGCTCGAGCAGGTCGCGGACGCCGATCACCGTCCGGTGCGGATTGTCGTGGTGGCGGACGAGGAGATCGGGTCGCCTTCGGCTCGCGATCTCGTCACCGCGGAATCGGCCGGGGTGTTCGCCGCGTTCGGCCTCGAGCCACCGCACCCGAACGGCGACCTCAAGACGTCCCGCTGGGGTAGCACCCGGGTCCGGATCGAGGTCACCGGCCGGGAGGCGCATGCCGCTCTCGACCCCGACAGCGGTGTCTCCGCGATCGACGAGCTCGTTGACCAGCTGACCTTCGTCCGCGCGGTCGTCAGCAGGTACGACGACGTGTTGTGCAACGTCGGCACGATCACGGGCGGCGGGCGGACGAACGTCGTACCGGGAGCTGCCGCGGCCGATATCGGGTTCAGGTTCGTCGATCCGCAGACCGAGAAGGCAGTCCTCGACGCGGTGACCGGGTTCGAACCGGTACGGGCGAACGCCGGGCTGCAAGTGCGGGTGATGTCGAGCCGCCCGGCCTGGGAGCCGTCGCCGGCGACCGTGCATCTGTTGGACCAGGTCGTCGCGGCTGGGCGGTCCGTCGGTCAGGAGATCGGTGGCGCGGCGGCGTCAGGTGCCGCCGACACAAACCTGACCGGCTGGCTGGGCGTCCCGACCCTGGACGGCCTCGGGCCGGTGGGTCAGGGCGCCCACGCCGTCCATGAACAGGTGATCGCGGCGAGCCTGGCCGAGCGAGCCGACCTGGTCGCCGCGATCATTACCTCACTCTGATCAGGGCCAGAGCTGTTTGACCGTTCCGGCCGCTCCGCCGCCACGTCGGACAGGCTCCGCGGCCGCCAGGATCGCGCCGCTCGGCAGGAACTCCAGCGCCTCGAGCGCCCCGATCTCGGCCGCCGACGTTCCAGGTGCACCTGGAACGGCGAAGGTGTGGCCGTACGGCGTGAGCGCCGCACCATAGGCGTCGATGAAGGACTGTTCGGCGGTGACCGCCGCGGTGTTGCGCTGCGCTGCGCGCGGTGCCGCGATCGCCTCGGGCAAGGTCATACCGCGGTCGAGCCGGTTCGTCAGCGTCTGCAGGACCGTGGTGATGATGGTCGAACCGCCCGGCGAACCGAGCGCGATGAACGGCTTGCCGCTGCGCAGCACGATCGTCGGCGACATCGAGGACCGCGGCCGCTTGCCGGCCGCCACGATGTTCGGGTCCTTGGGGTCAGGGATCGCGGAGAAGTCGGTCAGCTCGTTGTTCAGCAGGAATCCGCGTCCGGGGACCGTGATGCCACTGCCACCGGTCTGCTCGATCGTCAGCGTGTAGGAGACGACGTTGCCCCACTTGTCCGCGGCGACCAGGTGCGTGGTCGAACGGCCTTCGGTGTCCGGCCGCTGCTCGACGGCCGTACCCTTCGCGCACGGCGAGTACTTGCCGTCCGGCGAGCCCGCCGGCACCGGCTTGGTCGCGGCCTTGTCCGGGTCGATCAGGCAGGACCGCTCGGCGCCGAAGCCCCGCGACAGCAGTTCCTTCTGCGGTACGTCGACGTACGCCGGATCACCGACGTACGCACCGCGGTCCGCGAAGGCCAGTGCGGAGGCCTCGAGGTAGGTGTGCAGCGCCTGCGTGGTGCTCTGCTGCGCCAGGTGCTGCGGTTGCAGGATGTTGAGCGCCTCGCCGACGGTGGTGCCACCGGATGACGACGGCGGCATGCCGTACACGTCCAGGCCGTCGTACCGGACCTTGGTCGGTTGGCGGTCGATCGCCTGGTACTTCGCCAGGTCGCCCGTGGCCAGATACCCGGAGAAGAACGGCAGCGTGGCGTCGGCGGTCTTCGGTGGGTTCTGGGCCACGGCCGCCATCTCGCCGGCCAGCGGACCGCGGTAGAACACCGACGGGCCTTGCTTGGCGATCAGGCGGTAGGTGTCGGCGAGCTCCGGGTTCTTGAACACCGATCCGACCTGCGGCGCGTCGCCGTTCGGCAGGAACAGCTTCGCGGTCGGCACGACCTGCGCGAACCTGGCCTTGTTCTCGAGCGTCTGGAGCCGGAACGTCGGGTCGACCACGAAGCCGCGATCGGCCAGGTCGGCGGCCGGCGTCAGCGCCTTGCCCAGCGACAGCGAACCCCACTGCTTCAGCGCGCTGTCCCAGGTTGCCAGCGTTCCCGGTACGCCGATCGACACACCAGAGGTCACCAGCTGCGCGAAGGGGTACGGCTGGCCCGTCGCCTTGTTCATGAACGCGTCGGACGGCATGGTCGCGGGGGCGGTCTCGCGGCCGTCGAGCGTGAAGACCTGGTGTTTCTTGGCGTTGTAGTAGACGAAGTACCCGCCACCGCCGACACCAGCGGAGTACGGCTCGGTGACGCCGAGGGCCGCGGCCGTGGCGACGGCGGCGTCGACCGCGTTGCCGCCGCGCCGAAGCACGCCGAGCCCGACGCTCGTCGCGTCGGCGTCGACCGAGGACACCGCGCCACCGAATCCGATCGCGGTCGGTTGCTTGACGGGAGTCTGGGTCGCCGGCGTCGGCGGACTGGCCGCGGCTCCGCTCGTACTCAGACCAGTCAGAACAAGGGCACCTGCAGACAGGGCTGCGACGAGCTTCTTCACCGATTCTCCCGCGGGGCATAGGCGGACAGGGACATGCCCTTGCCTATCCCACGGTGACGTTGAGCGCCAGTTGTGGCGCGCCTGGTTACGACCTATTTGACGGTGCAGGAGTCCATGAAGCGGCGGATGACGTCGTCGGTCCAGTCCGCGGTGCCGATCGGGAGCTGGACCAGGAGCCACTGGTCGGCGAGCTTCACCTGACCGGCGAGGCGACCATCCAGGGTGCCGATGTGGAAAGTCTTGCCGGCGCCTTCGGTGACCCGGACCGACATCAGGCTCTTCGCCTCCGGAGCCGCCTGCAGCACCACCTTGGCGGCAGTCTCCGCGGTCCGCATCTCCGGCTGCGAGAGTACGACGCGATTGGCGGCGATCGGCGTCTCCGCGCTCCAGCCCTTCGGCGTGAGTGAACAGTCGATCGTGCGCCAGGCCTGCTTGTTCGCGACCAGCTCCACAACCTGCGCGCCGAACATCGACATCGTCTCGCCCTCGGCCGGGGCGGGCGAGGACGACGCGGGTGCGCCGGCGGTTGCGGCGGTCCCGGTTTCCCCCGCACTGCCGGCGATCTCGGAGTTGCCCGTCCCCCACCACTTCACCTGGTTGCCGATCGCGAGAACGGCGGCCGACACGGCGGCCACGCACAGCACACCGGTGACCCGGCGCCGGCGCTTGATCCGGCGCAACGCCCGTCGCCCACGGGCGACGTCCGCCTCGATATCCGCGTCCGGCAGCCCATCGACCGCATTGTCCGCGAATCCCTGTAGCAGCTTCTTGACCTCGTCCACTACTTCAGTGCCTCCCCGTCCCGCTGCCCCGTTGGTTCATCAACCGCTCCCCGTCGTCCGATCCGTTTCCTCGCTCATCAGTTCCTTCAGACGCTTCAGCGCCTTCGCCGTCTGGCTCTTCACCGTGCCCTCGGTGCACTCCAGGATCCGAGCGCAGCTGGCCACATCGAGGTCCTGGAAGTACCGCAGCACCAGCACGGCCCGCTGCCGCGGCGCGAGATCCAGCAACGCGCCACGGACGGCCAGCGTGTCCGCCGGGTCCGCCTCGTCGGTCAGCCGCGGTTCCAGCGTCTCCGCCGTCACCACCTCGGGGCGGCGACCGGCGCGGCGGCGCTCGTCCAGGAACGCGTTGACCAGGATGCGGTGCGCATACGGGCCGGCGCCTTCGTGCTTGATCCGGTGCCAGTGCACGTAGACGCGCGTACAGGCGGTCTGGACCAGATCCTCGGCGGTGTGGACGTCTCCCGCGGTGAGCAGCAACGCCGTCCGCATCAGTCGGGTGCGGTCCGCGAGCAGGTACTCGCGGAACTCGGCCTCACGGTCACCCCCTCGCATCGACGATCCCCGGGCCCTCTTCCACCCCGACTACGCCGCTGCTCGCCTTCCGGTTGCCTTCGGCTATCACTTCTAGAGCCTTCTCCAGCAGATCGGGGTCGTCGTACGGCAGCCAACTGATCCGTCGGTCCTTACGGAACCACGAGTCCTGCCGGCGCGCGAACCGGCGCGTGGCCTGCGCGGTCCGCTCCCGCGCCTCCACCTCGTCGATCTCACCGTTCAGCAACGCGATCACCTGTGAGTACCCGAGCGCCCGGTTGGCGGTCTTCCCCTCAATCAAACCCTTGTTCAGCAGACCTCGCACCTCGTCGACGAATCCGGCGTCGAACATCCGGTCCACCCGCCGCCCGATCCGCTCGTCCAGCTCCGGGCGCGGTACGTCGAGTCCGAGCTGGACCGCACCCGGGTAGACGTAGCGATGCTCGGGCAGGGTCGCGATGTATGGACCGCCGGTGATCTCGACGACCTCGAGCGCCCGGACGATGCGCCGGCCGTTGCTCGGCAGGATCTGCTCGGCGGCCTTCGGGTCGATCTCGGCCAGCTTCTTGTGCAGCGCCCCGGATCCCTCGCGCTCGAGCTCGGCTTCCAGCCTGGCGCGGACTTCCGCGTCGGTGCCGGGGAAGGTGAAGTCGTCGAGGATCGCGCGGATGTACAGCGCCGATCCGCCGGCCAGCACGGGTACGACGATGCGCGTGACGCAGTCGTCGATCGCCGCCCGGGCGAGTTGCTGGAACTCGGCCACGGTCGCGGTCTCGGTGACGTCGAGGATGTCGAGCAGGTGATGCGGTACGCCGTCGCGTTCCGCCGTACTGATCTTCGCCGTACCGATGTCCATGCCGCGGTACACCTGCATGGCGTCCGCGTTCACCACCTCGCCACCCAGGCGTTTGCACAAGGCAACGGACAGGTCGGACTTGCCGGCCGCGGTGGGACCGACGACCGCGACGACGAGAGGTTCGGCCATCGCTCCAGTCTGTCAGGGTCCTGATGAAGACTCGGCCAAGAGGGTCGTACTGGCCTTGTGGATGACCCGGAAAGTTCGGTAGACACACAGCAGTTCGCAACATAACTACGGGAGGAAACCAGTGACGAATCCGTTCGACGAAGAATCCGACGCAGCCAAGGACGCCGCGGACCTCGGGGGCGAGGAGCTCGAGGCCAAGAGCGGCGGTGACGTCGAGTTCAAGCGCAGCGGTGGGGATGTCGAGTCGCGCAGCGGTGGGGACGTTGAGTCCCTCAGCGGTGGGGATGTCGAGTCCCTCAGCGGTGGGGACGTTGAGTCCCTCAGCGGTGGGGATGTCGAGTTCAAGCGCAGTGGTGGCGACGTCGAGTCGCGCAGCGGTGGCGATGTGGAGTCGCGCAGCGGCGGCGACGTCGAGTCCGCCGGCGACGGGAGTCAGGACAGCGGCGGCGACGTAGAGTCGGAACCGTCGGGCGACGGAGTCTGAACCTGGGTCCAGGCCCGTCCGCATGGCACTCGCGGAGATCCCACAGTTCCGGCGTTGTAGGTGCGAAGATCGCCGCTAGCTGTCTGTAAGCATTCAACTACGCAGGAATGGGAGCCCCGGGATGGGCATCTTCGACAAGTTCAAGGGCAAGGCCGAGAACCTGAAGGAAAAGGCCGGCGACCTGGTCGACCAGCACGGCGACAAGGTTGGGGAAGGCCTGGACAAGGCCGGAGACTTCGTCGACGAGAAGACGGGCGGCAAGTACGGGGACAAGATCGACCAGGGTGTCGAGAAGGCCAAGGAGGGCCTGGACGGCCTCGACGGCCAGCGGGACGACATCCCCGACACCCGGAACAACCCCGCCTGAGCACCACCGAGGGGCCGCGAGAATCCACTTCTCGCGGCCCTTCGCCATGCCTGGATGAGTTAGTCGAAAAGGGCACGCCTCCGGCGCGGCAGGCTTTCTGGCCGGCTCCGCCGGGGCGCCCTCCCGTGCCACGGACCGGCGCACTCGGCGAAGGAACTGCCGACACGACTCATGGTGGCGACGGACGAGCTCGGGCTCGAAGTGACCGGCCAGCGCCCGACGCCGGATCGCGCGGCCGGCCCGTCGGGCCCGATATGGGCCGCGCCGGGCTTCAGGAGGTGCGCGATGAAGTCAAGGCTGGAAGAGTTTCCACTGGCCTTCTGAGACGACGTCGACGGTGCCGTCGACGACTTTGATAGCAGTGTCGTCGTCGATCGCGTACGTCGGTGCGGAGATCCGCGCCGCCCACCGCTCGGCATTGGCCAAGGACGCATCCGGGTGGTACTCGTGCTCCAGGTGTGGGATCACGGCGAAGTCGACGAGTCCCGCTCCCTGGGCCGTGACCAGGATTCTGTTGATGTCGCCCTGGGGCGTGGCGAAGACGATGTCCTCCGACTTCAGCGGTCCGTCGTTCCCGCGGGGCGGCTCGGTGTAGGTCTCGACGAAGGTGGAGGTAGCAGCCATGCTCCCCGCGCTCACCCCCACGTAGACCGCCTCGGAGCGCAGCGTCGGCAGTAGATCGGTCAAACCGGAGCGCCGCATCCAGTTGGCGAGAAAGACGGGGTCCCCGCCCCATGCCAGCAGTGCGTCGGCGTCCCGGACCGCTGGCACCCAAGCAGCCTCTTCGATGCTGGGCAGCACCGACAGCTCCAGGATCCCCAACGATTTCCAGCCCAGTTCGGCCAACCGTGACGGACTCTTACCGCTGATCGCCCGCCACGCCGCGGCGGACCCGCCGGGGAAGGGGTAGAGGGCGGTGGGGATGAACAGGGCATTGGACTCGGCGATCGGTTTGCCGAGCAGATCGACCAGCGCATCTTCGATGCTGCTGTTCTTGATCCCGCCCGACGTGAGCAGAGCTCTCATGTTCCTACCTTCCCTACTGCGAGGCACGCGCCCGAAACCTGCTCCGACGCGACCCTACTGCGGATGCGGTCCGGCGCTTTCGGTCTCCGTTGACGAAGAAGGGAGATTTCCGGACGGAGATCGTCCGGATGGCGTTCTACGCTCAGCTCATGGCCAAGATCAGTGCGACCGTCAGCGAGCTTGTGGTTCGGCCGCTCACGCCTGAGACCTGGGACGCGTTCGCGGATCTCGCGGAGCGGCACAACGGGGTGTGGGGCGGCTGTTGGTGCACGTTCTTCCACACGCTTCATGAGGACAAGACCTTCGACGCGGTCGACAACCGAACCCTCAAACAACGGCTGGTCGCGGAGGGCCGAGCCCACGCGGCACTGGTGTTCGACGGTGAGGTCGCGGTCGGTTGGTGCGAGTACGGCTCACCGAACGAACTGCCGAACATCAATCACCGCAAGGAGTACGAGCAGGGCATGGATCGCCCGCCCGACTACCGCCTGACCTGCTTCTTCATCGACAAGAGATACCGCCGCCAAGGCGTGTCCGCAGTCGCCCTCCGCGGTGCACTCGACCTCATCGCCCGATCAGGCGGCGGAACCGTCGAGGCCTACCCCCAGGACACCGCCGGCCAGAAGATCACCGCCTCCTTCCTCTACAACGGCACCCGCTCCGTCTTCGAGCAAGCCGGCTTCACCTACCTCCGCCCCAAAGGCAAGAACCACTGCGTCATGGCCACCACCATCAAGGCAGCCGGCTAACTCCTTGTCGCATTCGGCGCGCGCCAATCGTCATACAGGTGAGGGCGGTCAGCCCAGACTGCCAAGGAGGCGGAAGAGGCCGTGTCGGACGAGAAGCAAGCAGCGCACCAAGCCGTGGTGGATCGCGTCCTGAACGGAGAGGGCCGGGCATCTGCGGAACAACGAGCCCATGCCTTCAGCAACGACGGCCTCTCCCCGCCGCTGGATGCTCTGATCGCCAAGGTCGTCGACCGACCGACGCAGGTGACGGACGAGGACCTGACTGCGGCCCTGGCCTCGGGATGCACCGAGGACCAACTCTTCGAGCTGGTGATCTGCGCCGCGGTCGGCCAGTCCTCCCGGCTGTACGACGCCGGCCTGGCCGCCCTAGCCGAAGCGACCGCCGATGGGAGGCCGGACCATGCGTCTTGACATCCTCAACCACGGGTACGGCGCCGGCACCAAGCTGCTCTTCGCACTCATCCGGCTGTTCTCCCGGCACCCCGTACCGGACGCCGCCAAGCTCGTCTTCTACCGCCCCGACTTCTACGGCGCCCAGGCCAAGCAGTTCACCCACGAAGCGATGCGCGGCCCCTCCGCCTGGTCCGTCGGCGACCGTGAACTGATGGCGGCGTACGTCTCGAAGGTGAACGAATCCGCATTCTGCATCAGCGCCCACACCGCAACCGCCAGCCAGGCGTACGACGACAGCCCACGCGTCGCCGCGGTCCTGACCGACCTGGAATCAGCCCCCATCGAGGAGCCGCTCCGAGCAACCCTCCGAATGCTCGGCAAACTAACCCGAGACGGCAAGCTCGCCACCGAAGACATGCGCGAGCTGCTGGCAGCCGGAGCCTCACCCCAACAAATCAAGGACGCGCTAGCAGTCTGCGCCGCCTTCAACACCACCAACCGCCTGGCCGACACCTTCGGCTTCGCCCTACTCAGCCCCGACGACTTCAACGCAGGAGCCAACTACCTCCTCAAACGCGGCTACCACTAACCAATCTCCCGCCGAGCAGGGGATGTCTCCACGCTGACTCGAAAATTAACCCGTTCGTGGGCAGGCGGCAGCACCCGGCGCAGCGCAGCGGAGCCGGGTTGTTCGTGGCGCTTATTGCGGGTTCAGGCGGCGGGTTGCAGGGCGACCTTCTGGCCGGTGAGACGTTCGAGTTGACGCATCAGGTTTCGGGCCTGACGTTCCCGGTTGATGCGCGATTCGTAGAAGTCGGAACCGAGATCGTGGTAGCGCGCTTCGGCATCGGACAGCAGGTTCCAAACGATGGTGAGAACCGAGTGACCGACCGCGACGATCGCGCGCTTCTTCCCGCGACGTTTGACCAGCCGCCGGTATCGCTCGCCGAGGAAGGTGTCGGTGCGGGACGCGCCGGCGACGACCTCGCCCAAGGTGGCGGCCAGCCAAGGGTTGCCCTTGCCGGTTGAGCCTGCCTTGTGTTTGCCGGCGGAACTGTTGTCGATCGGCGCGAACTTCGCCCACGACACCAGGTGCCCGGCGGTTGGGAACACGGCCATGTTGGTTCCGATCTCGGCGATCAGCTCCTGCGCCGAGACCACACCGACACCGGTGATCTCATCCAGCCGCTGGGCCGCCTGGGCAAAGGGGCTCATCGCGTCCTCGATCCGCGCCGTCACCTGTTCGATCTTCGCGGTGAGGTCATCGACGCGCTCGAGCATCAGCCGGCACAAGAAGGCGTGATGATCGTCGAAGTGGCCGCGCAACGCCTCTTCCAGGACACCAATCTTGCTGCGCATGCGTCCCCGCGCCATCTGCGCCAGCACCTTGGGGTCGCGCTGACCTGCGATCATCGCCTCCAACATCGCCCGCCCCGACACCCCGAACAGGTCCTCGATCACCGACGACAGCTTGACCTGCGCGTCCTCCAGCAGCTTCTCCATCCGCTGCTTCTCCCGAGTGCGCTCACGAGTCAGCGTCCGCCGATACCGGGTCAGGTCCCGAAGCTGGCGGACCGGTTTCGGGTGAACCAGACTGGGTCGGCACATGCCACGCTCGACCACCTTGGCCAACCACACCGCATCCAGCTTGTCGGTCTTCGGGCGCCCCGGCACATTCTTGACATGCTTGGCGTTGAGCAGCCAGCAAGCAAACCCTCGGCCTCCAGCAAGTAATACACCGGCTTCCAGTAATCGGAAGTGGCCTCCATCGCCACCAACTCCACGCGCTGGCAGCGCAACCAGTCGGCCAGCTCCAGCAGCGAACGCGTCACCGTGGCGTACTCGCGCACCTGCTGCACCCGCCTGCCGGGCTTGGTCTCGTGCGGAACCCGCACGCACACCATCACACCGGCCTTACCGATGTCGATCGCGCAGACGCGCTCGACATACTCCACCGGCTCCTCAGCGGACTCCTCCATCGACAGCACCCCTGTTCAATCAGTATCCATAGGGACGGCTGCCCGCAGGAGCTGCAGGGGCAGTACAGACGCGGACTCTCGTGCTCACGGCAACAATGCAGGGCCCCTCAGCCAGCTCCCCGCGTCAGACTACGAGCCGGCCTCGAACTGGCACCAAGCGTGGATCGACGTCGGCGGGCAACCACCCCGATTTTCACGCCCAGCACGGGCGTCACACCAGTTGACATCGGCGACTACGAGGGGAAGCCCACACTTGCAGATCTCGGCTGTCTGATCAGCGTGGTTGGGCTTGCCAGGCTGGTTGGTGGGGATCGTCGTTGTGCACGATGATATCGGCGTGGTCAGTCGGGCGGACCGTGTCGAAGTAGAACTGCTGGGAGGGCATGTAGCGGCTGCGATAGCGTCGCTCGACCTCAGTGGCCGATCTGGTCGGAGACCGGTCTCGGGTACGGGCGCGATCCAGCGTCTTCTCGAACGCGGCTGACACGAAGATGCGCAGGTCCCACCGGTCGATCAGCTCCGGACGCATGAGGAACACGCCGTCGAAGAGCAGTACGGCGTCCGCGGGAGCCGTCAGGACCGGCTCGGACAGGGCGGTGTCCGTCACTTTGTCGTAGACCGCCTGCTGGAACCTTCGGTCTCCGTCCGGGCCCAGCGGATCGAGCAGTACCCGATGGAGCGCGTCGAAGTCGAAGCTGTCGTGATAACAGCCTTCGGCGGAGTCCTCGCCGCGCCGATAGCGTTGTGACCGGGGCGTCAGGAAGTCCTCGATCGTCACGCGGATCACTTCACGTCCCCGCGCGCGCAGTACGACGGCGAGCTCATCGGCCAGCGTGGTCTTCCCCACGGCCGGCACTCCGTCGAGGGCGACCCGCGTCGGGTGCCCGTTCGCGACGCCTTCGACCGCCTCCGCCAGGCGCCCAAGCAGATCGCTGCGAGTGCCGTGGTCCATTCCCTACCGCCCATCCTGCGTCGTGAACGTCACTGTGCGCTCACCCCAGGGCGGCCGCAGGCGTGTCCTACCGCGTCTACACAGTTCTCTCACACAAACGCGGCTCTCGTGCCACCGGTGTGCGCCGCCGTATGCGCCGGCAGCATTGCTTCCGCGAAGCGGTGCCCCGTACGCGCGTGTCAGGTCTTCCCGCCGAGGACGCCGATCTGCGACCCCGATCTGCGCGCCGCCGCTGGCGGGCAACGCAGTCGACTCCTTCACATCGCCCGACACCTGCGCCAACGTCGTATCCTGCCGGCTCTACCGGGACCCTGCGGGCCAGATCCCCCGGCGATCAACGAACCACGAATGGGATCGCGACTATCTCGAGGTGACCGGGAACGAATCACCGCTGAGACTCGAACAGGTCGGAGGTATTGGGTGCGGATCGAGCCGAGCTCATCCGCACCCACCACTTAGTTGTCCTCGAACAGTTCCTTGCAGACTTTCTCTACGGCGTACCTTGCGCCACCCATGACCCCACCCGTCCCTGCGGCCTTAATGAAACTACCCAGGGCCTTGCCGATGCGGCGGGATCCACGTTGCCCGGCGTCAATCTCCGAGCTCCGCTCCGCCTCCCCTATCTGCGCGCCGTCGCCGTCCTTGTCATACCCCTTTCCTGTGTCGTCCGGCTCTGCCAGACCACCTGTTGTGTTCATGGCTTCCCTCCTCGCGGGGGAAGTTGAGCCGCCTGGTTGGCGACTCGGGGCTATTGTGCGACCCGACGGGTCGCGAGCTTCTTGTTCGTCGTTAGGCCGGGAACTTCCTCCTCGACCCCGTCGACAAAGCCGGCGATCGCGGCGCGAATAAGGCTTGACCGCGACACGTCGCGGTAGCCCTCGCCACTGAGGAACGCTGCGATGCGGTCGAGAGAGGCGACAAGCTCTCGATCCACCCGGACCCGAATGGCCTCGCTTAGCCCAGCCGACGCCGGCGTCAGACCGAGCCGGTAGAGCAGCTGCTCGCTGACCACCGACTCCCCCGTATCTGAATGGCCTGCTGGCGGCCTGCCCCCTTCACCAACGGGTCCAGGGTGTGCAGGGTGTGCAGGACTTCCCCTGCTCTCGTTGCGCTGATCCATTGACATGCTCCTTTTCTCCTGTCTGGCCCGGCGCTCTATCGGGCCGATACCACAGATCGTACCACATCCTGTACCACAGACGGTGGTACAGGATGTGGTCTCGCGTCACAGCGGATTCCACGAGCACGCGTGGCACGAGCCCGCGTGCGGACCAGCTACGCGGACCTCTGGCGATCACTTCGCGCGAGTCGACGACCCGCGCGCCGGTGCAGGCGGCCAACAAGGCAGCCGCGCCGAAGCGCGTCCTTCCCGGTGTCCGCGAGTTGTCCGCGGAGTGCGTCGAGCGGGGACAGCAGTTCGCGCGCCGCGGTACGCGGCCAACAGCACGATCGCTGGGAAGCGGTGCCCTCTCCCGCGCGCCGGGTGTCCCCCGCCGAGGACGCCAACCCGTAACACCGATCTGCGCACCGCCGCGGGCGGCCAACAGAACCGCCGCGCCGAAGGCGTGTCCTTTCCTGGTGCCCCCGGGTTGTTCGCGAGGTGCGTAGGTCCGGGACAGCAGTCCGTCCGCCGCCGGAGGCGGCCGATAAGACAGTCGCCGCGAAGCGGCGTCATTTGGTGTCGGCGGGGGTGATTAGGGTGCTGGGTATGGATCGGTTTCGGGTGGTTCCGGCGGCGTACGTCGTGCTTCGGCGGGGGGATGAGGTGTTGATGTTGCTGCGGGCCAACACCGGATACATGGATGGGTACTGGGCTGTGCCGGCTGGGCATGTGGAGAAGGGCGAGTCGGTGATCGAGGCCGCAGTGCGGGAAGTGCGGGAGGAGGTTGGGGTGGAGATCGATCCCGCCGATCTGGTGCCGGTGACCGCGATGCATCGGACCGGGGGGAACGGGGATCCGATTGATGAGCGGGTGGACTTCTTCTTCACGACGACTCGGTGGTCGGGTGAGCCACGGTTGATGGAGGCGGAGAAGGCTGCCGGGTTGGATTGGTTCTCGCTCGACAAGTTGCCGGATCCGGTGGTGCCGCATGAGGCGCGAGTACTGGCGGGGATCGCCGGCGACGGGCTGCCGGCCGTGATCGCTCAGGGCTTCTGACATCTGCTTCCAGGGTTCGCCTCGTGTTCACCGATCGCTGGGCTGAACCGCTTTAGAGTTCGCTGCGGTGTCAGCGAGCTTCGGAGGCGGCGATGGGTGAGCGGTACGACGGGACGAGTCGGCGACGGCTGTTGCAGGCGGGGGCGCTTGGTGCGGGGGCGGTGATCGCACCCGGCGTGCTGGGAGCTGGGAATACCGCAGCGTCTGGGACCGACGCGGCGGCGGCAAGCCAGACCGCGGAGAGTCAGGCGACGGGGACCGAGGCGAGTGGGCGCATCGATACTGAGCACCCGCGGTTCACGGTGGCGGTTGTACCGGATACCCAGTATCAGTTCGATCAGGATCGGGGGGACTCGGCGCCGCTGACGGCGAGCTTCGAGTGGCTGATCGAGCAGCGGGCGGCGGAGAACATCGTGTTCGTCGCGCATCTTGGTGATGTGGTGGAGAACGCGCTGGCGATGGAGTTCGCCCAGGCTGACCCCGTCTTCAAGATCCTCGACCGAGCCCGGTACCCGTACAGCGTGCTGGCCGGCAACCACGACATCGACGCGTCGAAGGATGACACACGCGGGGCGTCGGCGTACCTGAACACGTTCGGTCCGCAGCGGTTCCGGCGGATGGCGACGTACGGCGGGTCGACGGCGAACGGGTACAACTGGTACCACGTGTTTTGCGCGGCCGGGCGGCAGTGGTTGCTGCTGGCAATGGACTGGCGGCCGTCGGATGCGAGCTTCGCGTGGGCGCGTGATGTCATCGCCAAGCACCCGCGGCTGCCGGTCATCCTCACCACGCACGAACTGGTGAACGCCGACCACGGCAACCCGGTGGCGTACTTCACCGATCACGGCAACCGGGTCTGGGATCAGCTGGTGAAGGACAACGACCAGATCTTCCTCACGCTCAACGGGCACTTCTGGCCGCCCGGCCGGGTGGCCCGCCAGAACGCCGCCGGCCACGACGTACACCTGCACCTGACCAACTACCAGGACCGGTACTACGGCGGCTCCGGCATGATCCGGCTCTACCATTTCGACCTGGCCCGGAACACGATCGACGTGGAGACGATCGCGCCGTGGATCATGGACCAGGACCCGGCCCGGCGCAGTGAGTTGGCCGAGGGTGAGCTGGAGTTGACCGACGACACCAACCGGTTCAGCATTCCGATCGACTTCGCTGAGCGGTTCGCCGGGTTCGCGCCGGTCGCGGTTCGCGCGACTCGGCCTGCTGCTCAACTCGTGATCCCTGGCACAGCGGCGTACTGGCGCTTTGACGGGCCGGTCGCCGACCAGGTGGTCGATCACTCGGGCAAGGGCAACCATCTGACGCGCGTGCAGCTCGGCGGGGATGCACCGGTCGCGAGTGACGAGTTCCACGCCGACCAGCCCGGGCACGCCAGCTGGTTGTTTGCTGGTGGCAAGAATCCGGCCCGCGGTGGTTATCTCCGTACGGCGGACAACGCGCCGCTCAACGCTCTCACGTTCGCCAACGGCTACACGATCGAGGCGTTCGTGAAGCTCGCCGACGACAACGCGGATCACTCGTGGGAGGGGCTGCTCAGCCGGATGGGTACGGGCGCCGACGCCGGCAAGACCGGGAGCGACCCGTCCGAGCCGGTCGTCAACCTCGCCTTCTCCGGCGGGCGGCAGCTGCAGTGGGCGGTGTACCCGCTGGACCGCAACGACACGTTCACGAACTGGGGTCATGAGCAGGTCGCCGGGAAGTGGTTCCACCTCGCCGTGGTCAACGATGGACGGCACAGCACGCTGTACGTCGACTCGTCGCCGCTCCTGCGCAATCCGGCGACTCCGTCGAACGGGCTCGCGACCGCCGGCAAGCCGTGGTTGCTGGCCGCCAACCACTACGACAACGTGATCGAGCAAGCCTTCGCGGGCCACATCGGTGAGCTCCGCATCGTTACCCGAGCCCTGAAGCCGTCGCAATTCCTCAACGCCTGACCCCGCGACCGCCAGTCGACGCGCGAACCGTGGACCGGAACTGGGGACCAGGCCCAGGAACTGGGGGCCCCGCACAGGTTATTACCTGTCCAAAGCCCCCAGTTGGCGTCCAAGGCCCCCAGTTGTGTCCGAGGTCCCGGTCGGTGCCCATGTCCGAGGCCCCCAGTTGGTGGCCGCGGTCCCCAGATGGTGTTCAAGGTCCCGGGCCGGGCGGCGGGCGGTTAGAGGTGGGAGCGGATTAGGGCTTCCTGGGCGGGGAGGAGGGCCAACTCCTCGGGGGTGAGGGTGACGTTGCGGCCTCGGACGGCCAGGGCGTCGGCGAGGCCGGGGGTGGGGTCGATGGAGTTGGCGAGGTAGGCGGCGAGGGCCTCGCGTACCAGTGGGGTGAGCTCCTCGAACGACGGGTCCAGCGCGACCTGGGCGCAGATGATCGCGGTCATCGCGATGTCGAAGGCGGCTGGACCTTCCTCGGCGTTGCGCCAGTCGATGACGACCGGACCGTTGTCGGTAGCGATCACGTTGAGCGGGTGCAGGTCGCCGTGGACAACGACGCGACCTGGGGTGCCGCTGGGGGCGGGGATCGCGTGCAGCCGGCGGTGCAGGTCGGCGTGGATCTCGCCGAGTTCGGTCCCGCTGAGGTTACCGGCGATCGCCGCGTCGGCGAGCGTCGGACCGTTCAGTCGCTGGATCACCATGTCCGGGCCGACGATCTCACGCACCGCCGGGACCGGGTAGTCGTACTTCGCGACGTGCCGCATGAAGTCGGCTTCGTCGCGGACCGGGTATCCGTCGCGGTATCGCCGCAGCACCCAGTGGTCGTCGATGGAGTAGATGTCCGCGTCCCGCCCCGCAGCAAACGGCTCGGCGCCCGGCGGGAGGAGGGAGGACCGCCGCTCCGGCTCGGCCGTCACCCGACCTGGCAGCCGCCGGCTGCCGGTTCCATAGCCTGGGCGCCGATCGTTGGCATGCCCAACATCACCCCGGGTGTCGCCACCGGGGCGTCCTGCGCGCGTTCCCAGGCGTCGCCGGCGCGCGTACGGCGTACTGCGCCGAAGACGTCCGCGACCAAGTGGTGGGGTGCGGCGTACGTGACCTCGACGGTGGCCAGGTCACCGGGTCGCGGCTTCGAGACACCGGAAGGGAGCGCGAAGTGGACGAGGCGGTTGTCGCGGGCACGGCCGCTGAGTCGATGGGTGGCGGCGTCCTTGCGGCCCTCCCCCTCGGCGACGAGCACCTCGAGTGAACGCCCGACCATCGACTTGTTCTCGTCCCAAGCCATGTCGTCCTGCAGTGCGACCAACCGCTCGTACCGCTCCTGGACGACGTCGCGCGGGACCTGGTCCTCCATCGACTCCGCCGGCGTCCCCGGGCGCTTGGAGTACTGGAAGGTGAACGCCCCCGCGAACCGCGCCTGCCGAACCACGTCGAGCGTGCCCTGGAAGTCCTCCTCGGTCTCCCCCGGGAAACCGACGATGATGTCGGTGGTGATCGCCGCATCCGGCATCGCCGCGCGAACGTCCTCGATGATCTTCAAATACCGATCACGCCGGTACGAGCGCCGCATCGCCTTCAGAACCCGGTCCGACCCGGACTGCAGCGGCATGTGCAGCGAGGGCATCACGTTCGGCGTCTCGGCCATCGCCTCGATCACGTCCGCGGTGAAGTCCCGCGGGTGCGGCGAGGTGAACCGGACCCGCTCCAGGCCGTCGATCCCGCCGCACGCCCGGAGCAGCTTCGAGAACGCGTACCGGTCGCCGAACTCGACGCCGTACGAGTTCACGTTCTGGCCGAGCAGGGTCACCTCGAGCACGCCTTCGCCGACCAGCGCCTCGACCTCGGCCAGGATCTCGCCCGGCCGGCGGTCCTTCTCGCGGCCGCGCAGCGCCGGCACGATGCAGAACGTGCAGGTGTTGTTGCAGCCCACGCTCACCGACACCCAGGCCGAGTACGGCGATTCGCGCCGGGTCGGCAGGGTCGACGGGAACACCTCGAGCGACTCGAGGATCTCGACCTGCGACTCCTGCTGCACCCGGGCCCGCTCCAGCAGCACCGGCAGCGAGCCGATGTTGTGGGTGCCGAACACGACGTCCACCCATGGTGCCTTCGCCGTGATCGACGCCTTGTCCTTCTGCGCCAGGCAACCACCGACGGCGATCTGCATGTCCGGCCTGCGAGCCTTCACCGGCGCCAGATGGCCGAGGTTGCCGTACAGCTTGTTGTCGGCGTTCTCCCGGACCGCGCAGGTGTTGAAGACGACCACATCGGCCTGGTCACCCTCGGGCGCGCGGACATAACCAGCGTCCTCCAGCAGCCCGCGCAGGCGCTCGGAGTCGTGGACGTTCATCTGGCACCCGTAGGTGCGGACCTCATAAGTACGCATGACAGCCACCAAGAGTACGTGCCCCGGTAGACAAATCCCTACCTGGGACCGGGTGCCTGTAACCCCTGACCGGCAGGCTCCCGCCGAGAATAGTGAGGGGCATGAACAGTTCTCGCCGTCAGTTCCTCGCCCGCACCGCCGCCGGAGCCGCCGTGATCGCCGGCGGTTCCTTCCCCACCGTCTCCGCCGCGGCCCTCACCAAGCCAATGCCGACCGCCCTCACCCGGCCGACCCTGACCGCCCTCACCAACGCCACCGTGATCGACGTCGTCACCGGCCATCGCAACCGCCACCAAACCATCCTGATCAGCGGCGACCGGATCGTCGGCGTCGGCCGACTGCCCGTACCGCGCGGCGCGACCGTGATCGACGCGACCGGCAAGTTCGTCATCCCGGGCCTCGCCGACATGCACGTCCACAGCCTCGGCGACGAGCGTGTCTCGCCGCCGCTCTACCTGGCCAACGGACTGACCACGGTCCGCGAGATGGCCGCCAGTAACCCGATGCTCTACGACTGGCGGGACCGGATCGACGCCGGCACCCTGCTCGGCCCGCGGATGATCGTCGCCGGCCAGATCATCGACGGCGACCCGACCCTGTGGGACCCGAACCTGCTGCACGTCCTGGTCGTCGCCGATCCCACCGCCGCACGAGCCGCCGTACGCCAGGTCAAGGAAGAGGGCGCCGACTTCATCAAGGTGTACTCGCGCCTGAACAAGGAGTCGTACGCCGCCATCATCGACGAGGCCCGCAAGACCGGACTCACCGTCCACGGCCATGGCCCGGACGAACTCACCTCCAAGGAGATCAGCAACGCGGGCCAGCGCAGCATCGAGCACATCCACTCCCTCGGCCTGTCCGTGTCCACCCGGGAGGCCGACGTACGCCGGATGGTCCGCGCGATCAAGGTGAACACCGGGGACTACAACGCGTGGTTCCGGCAACTGCACCCGATCGAGTGGATCGCCGCGAACACCTACAGCCCGGCCCGGGCCGCCGACGTGTTCGGCACTCTCCGTCGCAACAACACCCGGGTCACGCCGACGCTGACCATGCACAACGTGCTCGACCAGATCGACTACACCCGCCTCGACCCGGACCTCGCGAAGTACCTGAGCGCGGATTCGATCGGCACCTACGACTACGTGATCGAGAACCTGTACGGCGCCAACCGGACCGCCGAGGAGATCGCGCACCAGCGGCAGATGTGGGCCTGGCGGACGCGCTTCGTCGGCGAGTTGATCGCCCACGACGTACCGATCATGGCCGGCACCGACACGGGTACGCCGTACAGCGTGCCCGGCTTCGCACTGCATGACGAGCTCGAGCACCTGGTCGAAGCCGGCGCCACCCCACGCCAGGCCCTGTACGCCGCCACCGCCGAGCCCGCCGCCTTCCTCGGGCTCAACCGAGACCTTGGCACGGTGGAAGCGAGCAAGATCGCGGACCTCGTCGTACTGGACGCGGACCCGTTGACCGACATCCGCAACAGCCGGCGGATCAACACCGTCGTCACCCGCGGCCGCGTCATCTCGCCGGCGCAGCGCCGGCGGATGCTCGCCGACGTGGAGGCCGCAGTCCAGGAGCCCGCGACCGCCGCGACCATCGCCACTGGTGGCTGCTGCGGCGGCGGTCAGCCCCGCTGACAAGCCTGACTCCCGGGCCGGGGGCCCGCCCGCACCGACCCGGGAGCCGCACCTAACCGAGCCGCGCCAGGTCCCGCGTCCGCTCGGACCGGGTCCGCTCGGACCGGGTCCGCTCGGACCGGGTCCGCTCGGACCGGGTCCGCTCGGGCCGGGGAGGATCCGGCGCGAGCGAGCCGTCGGGAGCCACATGGGCGAAGATCTGCTCGACCAGGGCGATCACATGAGGGTCGTCGACGGTATAGAACAGTCGGCGCCCCTCCCGCCGAGCGTGAACCAGCCCCGCCAGCCGGAGCTTGGCAAGGTGCTGACTCGCCGTCTGCACGCTGACGCCGGTCAAGGCCGCCAGCGTGCCGACGTCGTACTCGGCGCAGCTCGCCAACGCCACCAGATGCAGCCGGACCGGAGCGAACAGCAGACCGAACGTCCGGGCGGCGGTGACGAGCTGAGGCGTGGTCGGCTCGATCATGCGTCGACGCGTGCCTTGGGCGGGATCGGCATCCCGTACGGATCCCGCGTCGGGAACCCGAGCGCCGCGTCGATCAGGTCCTCGAGTCGCTCGCTCAGACCTTGCTCGAGTACGGCGGCCTCCACGGCGACCTCGGCCAGGTCGACACCGAGCACGCGGTGCAGGAAGGTCTCCAGCAACTGCTGGCGTCTGCCGTCCATGACAGCCCTCCACACTCAGTAGATGTTGGACGGGCGGACCATGCCCTCGGCCAGATCGCCGAAGCCCGGTGCCATGATCGCGCCCGGGTTGCCGAGGATCTCTTCCACTACAGCGGTCTCGGTGGTGATCAGCAGCGCCGCGATCGAGGCCGCGCTCTCGAATGCCGCCCGGGTGACCTTCAGCGGATCGATCACGGCCTCGTCGACCATGTCGGCGTACTGGCCGGTGAGCGCGTTGAAACCGTGGCCGAGTGGCAGTTCGGCGACCCGCGCCACCACCTCGTCGCCGTCGTACCCGGCGTTGATCGCGATCCACCGCAGCGGCTCCGGCAAGGCACGTCGTACGACGTCCCGCCCGATCGCCTCGTCGCCGCTCAGCTCCAGCTTCGACAGCTCAGCCTGCGTCTGGACCAGTGCGGTCCCACCACCGGCGACCACACCCTCCTCGAGCGCGGCCCGAGTCGCGGCCAGCGAGTCCTCGACCCGCAGCATCCGTTCCTTCAGCTCGACGCTGGTCGCGCCACCGACCCGGATCACCGCGACCTTGCCGGCCAGCCGCGCCATCCGCAGCTGCAGGCTGTCCTGGTCCGCGTCGATCTTGGCCCGCTCGAGCTGCTTCTCCAGCTGGGCGATCCGCGCCTCCACCAGGGACGCGTCGCCGTGGCCGCCGACGATCGTAGTGCTGTTCTCGGTGATCGTGATCCGGTCGCAGGAACCCAGGTGTTCCCGGGTGACCTCGTGCAGGTCGAGGCCGGTGTCCTTCGCGATCACGGTGCCACCGAGGGCGGTCGCGAGATCCTCCAGCTCCGCGATCCGGCGGTGACCGAAGCCGGGCGCGTGTACGACGACCGACCGCATCGTGTTGTGCATGTTCCCGCCGACGAGCAGCTGCAACGCCGGTCCGTCGACGTCCTCCGCGAGTACGACGAGCGCACGATCGGCGCGCTTGGCCACCTCGATGGTCGGCATGATGTCCTGCACCTGGGTGATCTTCTTGTTCGTCAGCAGGATCACCGGGTTGTCGTAGACGGTCTCCATCCGCTCCCGGTCGGTGACCATGTACGCCGAGACGTACCCGTGGTCGAACTCGATGCCGTCGACAACCTCCACCGACATCCCCAGCGTGTCGGACTCCTCCGTGGTGACGACACCGTTGCGCCCGACCCAGTCGACCGCGTCCGCGATCACCGCGCCGATGGTCTCGTCGTCGCTGGCCGCCAGGGTCGCGATGTGCCGCAGCTCGTCCTGGCCGCCGACGGAGACGGCCCGGCTCCGGAGGGTCTCGATGACCAGCGGCACGGTCTGCTCGATGCCACGCCGTACGCGCATCGGGTTCGCGCCGGCGTCGACCGCGCGCAGGCCCTCGCGAACCATCGCCTGGGCGAGCACCGTCGCGGTGGTGGTGCCGTCGCCGACCACGCCGTTGGTCTTCATCGCGACTTCCTTCACCAGCTGTGCGCCCATGTTGGCGAACGGCTCGCGCAGCTGGATCTCCCGCGCGATGGTGACTCCGTCGTTGGTGATGGTCGGTGGACCGGTCAGCTTCTCCAGGACCGCGTTGCGGCCCTTCGGCCCCAGCGTCACCTTGATCGCGTCCGCGAGCGCGTTCACCCCGGACTCGAGCAACCGCCGCGCATCCGTGTTGAACCGTACTTCTTTCGCCATGGTCAGACCGCCTTCGCTGTCACGGGATGAGGATCGCCCGGCCGCGGACCTTGCCGTGGTCGAGGTCGTCGAGGGCTTGCTGGAACTGCGCCAGCGGGTACTTCGTGGTGTGCAGCGCGACCTTCCCCTGGGCCGCGAGCTCCATCAGGTCCTGCAGGTCGTTGTAGGAGCCGACCAGGTTTCCGATGAAGTTGATCTCGGTCGAGATCAGGTCGATGGTCGGTACGTCGAGGTTCTCGCCGTACCCGACGACGTAGTAGTTGCCTGCCCGCCGCAGCATCGCCACCCCGTCGGCGGTCGCGCCACCCTCGCCGACGAAGTCGACGACGGCCTCGGCGCCGGCCCCGCCGGTCAGCTCCCGGACCTGCTCCACCTGGGTGCCATCGGCAACAATTCCGTGGTCGGCACCGATCTCGACGGCCAGGTCGACCGCGGCCTTGTTGCGGTCGACGACGACCACGGTTGCGGCCGAGATCGCCTTCATCACCTGGACCCCGATGTGCCCGAGGCCGCCGGCCCCGATCATCACGCACACCGCACCCGGCCGCAGCGCGCGGGCCGCCTTGACCACCGCGTGGTACGCCGTCAGCCCGGCGTCGGCCAGCGCCGCCACATCGGCCGGCTCCAGGCTGTCGTCGATCCGCACCACGCTGCGGGCGGTCGTGTGCAGGTACTCGGCGTACCCGCCGTCGGTGTCGATCCCCGGGAAACTGCTGGACTCGCAGTGCACGTCGTCGCCCGAGCGGCAGGCACGGCACAGGCCGCAGGTGACCAGCGGGTGCAGGATCACCTTGTCGCCGACCGCGACATGCGTGACGGCGTCGCCGACGGCGTGCACCCAGCCCGCGTTCTCGTGGCCGATCGTGTACGGGAGCCGTACGCCGCTCTTCTCGGCCCACTGTCCTTCGAGAATGTGAAGGTCGGTCCGGCAGACGCCCGCGCCACCGATCCTGACGACGACGTCGAGCGGCCCGGTGATCTTCGGCTCCGGAACCTCGGTGAGCTGAAGCTTGCTGTGATAGCCGACGACCTGGACGGCTCTCATGTGGTCCTCCTCGTGTTGGTGATCCGGGTGGCCAGGCCGCCCGGCTCGTCGTCGTACCGGGTGGCCAGCAGGCCCCGGCAGAAGTGCGCGTTGCCCTCGACCGAGATCCGCACCGCCTTGGCGAACCGCAACCGCAGCGGCACTGCTTCGGGCGGCACGGGTACGCCGTCGTCGTCGACGAGCACCAGGTCGTCCGGCCGGATACCGAGCCCGATGCCGGTCCGGCGGCGCAGCAGCGCCTCCTTGTGCGGACCACCGGGAAGCTCGCCGAGGGTGAGCCGATGCAGCTCGTCGACGGTCCGGCTCGTCGTCTTGAGCAGCGCCATCACGCACCGCTCCATCGCGGCCGTGTGTGCTTTGCGCTGGAAGATGCGGCGGAGCTCGTCCAGGTTCTGCTCGGCCTCGGACCCGAAGGTGCCGACGTAGCCCGCGTCCGCGGCCAGGCCGGCGTTGATCTTGTCCGAGTCGTGGTGCTCGTCCAGCAGCACCGTCACCTTCCTTACCTGAGGCACCCGACGCAGGGCGTCGACCGCATCGGATGCCATCAGGTAGGCGAAGTTGGGCGCGCAGAACGAGGTCGGCAGCCGGAGATGGACGGTCACGCCGGCGTCGTCGATCCGGATCGACCGGACGAAGCCGAGGTCGGTGATCGGCTGGTCCAGCTCGGGGTCGACGACGGTCGCCAGCGCCGCCACGACCTCCGTCTCCAGAGCTGGTCCGGCCTGTGTCGTCTGCGCGACCGCGGTCATGACGCCACGGCTTCTTCCTTCGACCCGATGCCGGCGGGAAGCCTGAGCTCCTCGGGTACGTCGAGGCCGTACAGCGCCGCCGCGTTGAGTCCGAGGATCTTCTTCTTCTGCTCGACCGTGATCGGCGCGTATTCGGTCAACTCCGCGGGGATCTGGAAGTCGACGAACTTCTCCACCAGCCACTTCGGCGTCCAGAGCGCGTAGTCGCTGGAGAACAGGATCCGATCCTCGCCGATCCAGTAGAGCAGCTCACCGATGATCTGCGCGAAGTACCCGGGCCGGCTGTGGATGAACGGCATCGCCACCGCGAGACCGCCGTACACGTTGGGTTCCTGGGTCGCGATCCAGCAGAAGTCCTCGAGCCGGGGCAGGCCGACGTGCTCGACGATGAAGTTCAGCTCGGTGTAGTCGGTCGCCACCTTGTCGATGTCGGCGACGTCGAACGAGTCCCTGTCCAGCGGCCGGATGGTGGGGCCCTTGTGGACATGGATGTTCTTGATCCCGAGCTTCAGGCATTCCTCGAGGTAACGGCGCGACCAGGGGTCGTCCAGCTTCCAGCCGCGCGAGTCGCCGTACCACTCGGCGGTATAGAGCTTGACGCCCTGCAGGCTCATCCGGGCCGCGTCCTTGCGCAGCTGCTCGAGTCCGGCCTCCGCGTGCCTCGGGTCCCAGGCGTGGTTGTAGGTGAGCTTGCCCGGGTTCGCCTTCGTTAGCGCGAGCGCTTCCTCGGTCTGGCCGAATCCGTTGTGGTAGAAGTCGCTCAGGATGGCCGGCTGGAAGATCGCGTGGTCGACGTACCCGTCCTCGAAGAGGTCCTTCAGCAGCCGCTGGCCGCCGTAGTAGGTGTAGGTGTCGTAGTCCCAGACGACCTCTTCGGGGCTGAGGTTCTTGTGGTAGTCGTAGAAGCAGTCGATGAACTGCTTGCCGTGGATGTTCTTCTGGTTCGCCGCCCGCGCGTCCCACAGGGCGATGTGCGCGTCGACGACGAAGTACTGCTCACCGTTCTTCTCGTACATGCGCCCTCACTTCGCGGTGAGGTCGAAGCCGATGTACTCGGCGGCGTCCTCGGGGCTGGCGAACAGGATGGTCTTGTCGTCCAGGTGCACCATCCGGCCGTAGTGGGTCGAGCTGATCTCCTCGAACACCGAGCCGTCGAACTCCGACCCGAGCGCCTCGGACAGCTCGGCGTAGTCGAAGTCGAGCAGGCCGACTCCGTCCACCCGGATCATCGACGGGTACTCGGTCAGCTCGACCCCGTCCTTGGCGCCCATCACCTGGGCGACGACGCGGCCGATCGGGGTGTTCATCAGGGTGACGCCGCACTTGTTGGAGAACTCGGTCTCAGATCCGAACTGCATGCTCATTGGTCCAGCTCCTTCGGAGTGTCGAGCCCGAGGTCCTCGAGCAGGGAACGGAACTTCTGCTTGGCCGCGTCCAGGCTCACCGCGAAGGTGACGGACTTGTCGGCCGGCTGCGACCAGATCGGCTGCAGCGCGTGCGCGGCGTCGAGGCATCGCGGCACCCAGGTCGCCATCCACTCGCCGAACAGGGCCTTGTTGGTCTCGCCGAACTCGGCGTCCCGGGTCAGCAGCCGGAAGAGGTTGCGGGTGTAGCCGAGGTCGCGGTCGTAGTCGTGCTCGCCGGTGCCGACGATCGTCGGCGTGATGTAGTCGCCGTTGCGGGCGGCGATCTGCATCACCAGCTCGGTCCGGAACAGCGATCCGACCAGCTGCTCGAAGACGATGTTGGTGGCGAACAACAGCTCGCACCAGTCGCCCACGGCCGTCAGCCGCTCGACCACCTCGCGGGTCGGCTGCCACTCCGGCGCGCTCTTCCAGACCTCCTTGTGGGCGGCGCCGTCGAACGGTACGTCGGCCTCCGACAGATCCAGGTTGAACAGTGCGAGGTCCTGGGCGAACCGCATCTTGTGGGCGGCGTTGACCGCGACCGCGGTGTTGATCATGTTCGTCGGGCCGGACCGCTGGATGCTGGTGAAGACGTGCAGCGCGAGACCGTTCTCGGCGTGCATCCAGGCACCGAGGTTGCGCTCGATGAACTTCAGCCAGGCCGGGTTCCAGCCGTCGTACGCCCGGGCCCGCTTGGCGTTCTGCAGGCCGAGATCGACCTGCCGGACGACCGCGGAGTTGTTGCGGTAGATCGTCTGGTTCCACTCCTCGTTCGGGTCGAGGAAGGCGTGCCAGTTCGACGACTTCGCGGCCGTCCACTCCTTCGGGTAGCCGCCGGGACCGTCGCCGAAGCCGTAGATCCAGCCCTGGCTCAGGTGCCGGTCCGGGTCCGGCTGCACGTCGACGGTGACGTCCTCGTACATCGTCGCCCGGAGCTTGGCCGGCTTGTAGTAGTTGTAGGACCGGCTCGTCGAGCTCGGGAACTCCAGCGCGCCGGCCTCGGAGTCGGTGAACTCGATCGTCGGGAAACTGCGCTGCTTCGGTGCTGTCGATTGCGCCATCTCAGACTCCATCGGTTGTCACGGGACTGGTGAACTTGTCGTAGAAGACCTGGTCCTTCGGCACGTTGCTTGCCTCCAGCAACGACAGGGCGGCGTCGACCATCGGCGGCGGGCCGCACAGGTAGATCTCGCTGCGGTGCAGCTCGGCCTCCCGCCGCTCGACGATGTCGGTGACGTTGCCGATCTCGGGCTCGAGGCCGTCCGCGCCGTCGGCCGACTCGGACAGGCAGGCGATGAACTCGAACCCGGTCAGGTCCGCACCGAGCTCGCGGATCGCGTCGAGGTAGAACAGGTCGCCGGCCGTCCGGGCGCCGTAGTAGAACCGGACCGGCCGGGTACTCCCGGTCTCCCGCAGGTGCCGCAGGATGGACAGGATGGGCGCCATCCCGGCCCCGCCGGCGACACAGACGACCGGGAGCACGTGGCCGTCCTTGAGGGTGGACGAGCCGTACGGCCCGGTCAGCGACAGCTCGTCGCCGACCGCGAGCTCGCCGTCCAGCAGCGCGGAGAACCGGCCGCCCGGGTACTTCTTGATCAGGAACTCGATCTCGTCCGGCGTCGACTGGGTCGTCGCCATCGAGAACGATCGGTGGTCGTCGGTGCCGGGGATGGTGATGTCGGCGTACTGGCCCGGCCTGAACTCGAACGCCTGATCAGCCTTGAGCCGGAGCGAGACGATGTCCCGGGTGACCGGTTCGATCGCCACCACCCGGGCGCTGATCGTCTGGATCGCGATGCCGCCGAGCAGCTCGTCCTCGTCGTAGTTGAGCAGCTCGATCGTGCAGTCGCTGAACGCGTGGGCCCGGCACAGCAGCACATAGCCCTCGGCGACCTCGGCGTCGTTGCACGCGAAGGTGGAGTAGCGCTCCATCTGCAGGTCACCCTCGAGGATGTAGGACTTGCAGGCGGAGCACTGCCCCTCCTTGCAGCCGTGCATCAGGTGGATGCCCTGCCGGAACGCCGCGTCGAGGATCTTGTCGTCCTCGGTGACGTCCATCTCGATGTCGACCGGTTCGAACCGGATCCGGTGGGTGTCGGCCACGTCGGGCCTCCTCATGCTGGGGTGGAACGGCTGGTGGCGCCGATGCGTCGGCGGCGCCACCAGCCGGCTCGGGGTGGGTCAGGCCGCGCGGGTGCCGTTGGCCTTGTACGCCGCCACGTGGGCCTCGCGCTCGGCGTCGGACATCTCGTTCAGCAGCACGTTGGGGCTCATGAACGTGTTGCCGCGGACGTCGTCGAGGGTCCACATCTTCTTCGGGTCGTCCAGGTCCAGGTGCGGCTGGCCGATCAGCGTCTTGCCGTCGTCACGCACGTACCCGAGGTCCTGGACGATGTCGGCCAGGTCCTTGTTGTGGTGCAGGGTCTCCCACTCACGGAAGCCGGTCAGGCGTCCCATGTTGGGGGTCGGCCGGCCGTCGTACTCGCTGCGGAACGCGACCGCGTCGGTCCAGTAGCAGGTCTCCGAGCAGTAGGTACGCCACTGGTCGTCGACCTTCTCGACCACCATGTCCTCGCGGATCAGCGCCGGCACCATGCAGGTCCAGCAGCGGTGCGGGTACTGGTACCCGACCTCCTCGAACGCGATCGGCTTGTTCCTGCCCGGGTAGGCGAGCCGGTTGTAGTTCTCCCACCACTTGCCGTACTTCGAGTACCAGCCCGGGTACTTCGACTCGAACCACTCGAAGTCCTTGTCGGTCATGGCGTCGATCCGCCAGTAGTTGACCGGCCATCCGGTGGCGAAGAACCGTGCGACCTCGTGCACGTAGCCCTTGTCCACGATCCGCTTCCAGGCCTCCTCGACCAGGTCGTGCGGGATGGTGAGGCCGTACTTCTCCAGCGGCAGCAGGTAGCTGCGGTAGTAGTCGTCGTAGATCCAGCGGCGCCACATCTCCGCATAGCTCTCCCGGTCCTTGCGGCGGTCCTTCGTGCCGTACTCGATGAAGGTGCCGATGGCCGCGTCGACGACACAGTGGTTGTTCCACCACGCGTAGCGCAGATCGCGCTCGAGCAGCGGACGGTTGCGTTCGTCGGCCAGGGCCATCAGCAGGATCGAGTAGCCGTTGCTGATGTGCCGCGACTCGTCGGACTGCACCGAGTGGAACACCGTCGGCAGCAGGTAGTCGCCATTGGCCGCGGCCTCGTCCGGCATCGCCACGAACAGCGTGTTGGTGAAGGCGGTCTCGGCCACGACGGTCAGGTAGATGTTCGCGGCGGTGATCGCGTCACCGGTGATGAACCCCTCGCCGAACTGCCGGCCGATGGTGCCCGCGTAGTTGTTCGCGAACGCCTTCTCGGTCATGTCGAAACCGGCCGGGTCGATATAGTTGTTCATGTACAGGCGCTTGAGGTTCATCTGGATCGTCGAGTGCCTGACCTCGTCGATCATCTGCACCGCGAGCCCGTTGTGGATCTCCGGGTTCGGGACGGCGTCGATGGCCATCGGCATCGCCCGGGCCGCCGAGATCTCCGGGAACGGGATGATGCTGAGGAACAGCTTCTGCCATTCCAGCCAGCGCTGCTGCACCTGGCGGAACATGTTGCCGCGGATCGCGCCGTCCATGGCGCCGTACACGCGGTTGTCCTTCTCCTCCTCCATCGGGAAGTAGGAGCGCATGATCTGCTTGAGGGGATCCTTCTTCGGCGCCCTCTCGAACGTGTAGTCGGTCCCGAACCGGGTGGCCGGCGTCGCGAAGGTCGGTTCCCACGACAGCTCGGTGATCTTGGCGTGCGCCTTGGTGAGACTCTGCCTGCTCAATGTGTGCCTCCATGATCGGGAGCCGGCGTTTCCGGCGGCTCCTGCGGTACGGCGGGCTGCGTTAAACAGGGATGAAAGCCGTCAGGCGGGCAGATTCGTGTCTCAATGTGAGATGGCGGTCACACCGGAGCCCGCTACCGTGGGAGCAGTTCCGCTGGTGACGGACGCGAAGGAGTCAGCCCATGGACGCTGCACTGCCGGTCCGGGACCCTATCCGGGTCTCATGGGAGCGTTCGCACGCATCCCGGGTGGACATCGACCGCCCAGCCCCGACGTACTTCGATCGGATCGACCGGGAGACCACGCTGATGCGGGCGGCCCGGCCGGTGATCGACGCGCTGTCGTCGGAGCTCCACAACGAGCCTGTCTGCATCATCCTGACCGACGGGAAGGGTGTCGTCCTCGACCGCCGGGGCGGTGACCCTGCCTTGCTGCGGCGGCTGGATTCGGTCGACCTCGCGCCTGGATTCCAGTACGCCGAGTCCGAGGTCGGGACCAACGGGATCGGTACGGCGCTCGAGGTGGGCGGGCCGATCCTGGTCCACGGAGCTGAGCATTACAACGGGAAATTACGAATGTTCTCGTGTGCCGGGGCGACCATCACTCATCCGATCACCGGCGGGCTGCTCGGCGTACTGGACATCACCACCCAGGCCAGGAACTCGAACTCGATCCTGCTGTCGTTCGCCAAACTCGCGGCCCGGCGGATCCATGAACGGGTCGTCGAGGAGGCGAACGCGCTCGACCACGCGCTGCTGAGCGACTACTACGCCGCCTGCCGGCACAGTGGCGGACCGGTGCTCGCGCTCGGCGACGAGGTGTTCATGATGAACGCCTATGCGCAGGCACGGTTCGACGCGATCGACCAGGCGGCGCTGATCGACCGCACTCGCGATGCGCGTGGCGGCACCAAGCCAGTGGTGTTCATGACCGACCTGCCCAGCGGGACGACCGCGCGGATGGCCTACCGGCCGACGTTTGTCGGCGACACCCTGGCCGGTGGGGTCATTCAGATCAAGGAGCAACGGCCGCCGGCTCGCAGCGCGGCCCGGTTCCCGCTGGTTCCCGGGACGACCGGGACGAGTGCGGTCTGGCAGCACGTCACCCAGGAACTGCTGGATGCGTGCAGCCGGTCCGAATGGCTGATCGCCGACGGTGAACCGGGGGCGGGCAAGTTGTCCTTGCTGCGTGCGGTCCGCCGGCACGTCGCACCGAGTCGGCGGCTGGCCGTTCTCGATCCCGAGGTGACGGGCGACGACCTACTGGCCGAGGCACGTGCGGAGCTGGAGTCCGGGGCCGATCTGATCATCCGGCGAGCGCATCTGCTGACCGGCGAGGTTCTCGACGGTCTCACCGAGTTGCTGCAGAACGTCCGCGACGGCGCGATCGCCGGGGACGCCTGGGTCGCGCTGACCCGGCCCGCAGACCGGTCCGAGATCGCCGGCCGGCTGCTGGCCTTCTTCCCCCGGACCGTCGAGGTGCCGCCGCTGCGGCATCACTTGGAAGACATTCCGGCCCTGGTCCGATCACTGCTGGCAAAGTCCGGCATCAGCGGCCTGACGTTCTCCACCACGACGATGAACCAGCTGATGCGACTGCCGTGGTCGGGCAACATCACCCACCTCCGCGCAGTCCTCACCACGGTCGCCCGCCGACGCCGCTCCGGGGTCGTCGAGCTCGCCGACCTCCCACCCGAGTGCCGCGCCACCACCCGCCGCCAACTGACCCCGATCGAAGCCCTCGAACGGGACGCGATCGTCGACGCCTTGTGCATGTACGACGGCGACAAACAGGCCGCGGCGGCCGCGCTGGGGATGTCGCGGGCGACCATCTACCGCAAGATCCGCGAGTACGGAATCGTCACCTGACGGGCCGTTCACATCAGTCAGTAATACAGATGAACGGCCTGTGAGGATTCGATCACAGGCCGCGCCATATATTGCAGATCGTTACCACCGTGGAACCACTCAGCGCTGCGACCGAACCCTCGGCTCCGCTAGGTTCTGGCCATGAGCGATTCCGGTACGTTGACGAAAACCGGTTTGGTTGCGCTGACCGACGTCAACAAACATTTCGGCGAGTTGCACGTCCTGAAGGACATCAACCTGTCCATCGCCAAGGGCGAGGTCGTCGTGGTGATCGGTCCGTCCGGATCCGGCAAGTCGACGCTCTGCCGCGCGATCAACCGGCTGGAGCCGATCGACGACGGCACCATCACGCTCGACGGCCAGCCGCTCCCCAGTGAGGGCAAGGCACTGGCCAGACTGCGCGCCGACGTCGGCATGGTGTTCCAGTCCTTCAACCTGTTCGCGCACAAGACGATCCTGCAGAACGTCACCCTCGGCCCGATGAAGGTCCGTGGCCAGGGCAAGGCCGAGGCCGACGAGAACGCCCGCGCGCTGCTCGAGCGGGTCGGCGTCGCCGCGCAGGCCGACAAGTACCCGGCACAACTGTCCGGTGGCCAGCAGCAGCGGGTGGCGATCGCCCGCGCACTGGCGATGGACCCGAAGGTGATGCTGTTCGACGAGCCGACCTCGGCTCTGGACCCGGAGATGATCAAAGAGGTCCTCGACGTGATGGTCGACCTGGCCGGTCAGAGCATGACCATGGTTGTGGTCACCCACGAGATGGGCTTCGCCCGCCGTGCGGCGAACCGGGTCGTCTTCATGGCCGACGGGCAGATCGTCGAGGAAGCGGAGCCGGAGAAGTTCTTCACCGATCCGCAGACCAAGCGGGCGCAGGACTTCCTCTCGAAGATCCTCACCCACTGACCACACCGGCCGTTTCCCAGCGCAGTACCGAACACAACGGAGGAAAAGACAATGCGACAGCGAATCATCGCTGCCCTCGGGATCGCGGGCCTGGCTGCGACCGGACTGGCGGCCTGCGGCGACGACTCGAACTCCAGCTCCGGATCCAGCGGTGGCGAGAAAGTCACCATCGGCATCAAGTTCGACCAGCCCGGGATCGGCCTGAAGGAAGGCGCGAACTACACCGGGATGGACGTCGACGTCGCCAACTACGTCGCCAAGGAGCTTGGCTACGGCGACATCACCTTCAAGGAATCGCCGTCGGCACAGCGTGAGACGCTGCTGCAGAACGGCCAGGTGAAGATGATCTTCGCGAGCTACTCGATCACCGACGCCCGCAAGGAGAAGGTCTCGTTCGCCGGCCCGTACCTGGTCGCCGGTCAGGATCTGCTGGTCAAGGCCGACAACACCGACATCACCGGTCCGGAGACACTGAACGGCAAGAAGCTGTGTTCGGTGACCGGCTCCACGTCGGCGCAGAAGGTCAAGGACAAGTTCGCCAAGACCGTGCAGCTGCAGGAGTACGACACCTACTCCAAGTGTGTCGAGGCGCTCGGCGCCGGCGCGATCGACGCGGTGACCACCGACAACACCATCCTGGCCGGCTACGCCTCGCAGGAGGCGAACAAGGGCAAGTTCAAGGTGGTCGGCAAGACGTTCTCGACCGAGCGGTACGGCGTCGGCCTGAAGAAGGGCGACACCGAGACCTGCACCAAGGTCAACGACGCGCTGAAGAAGATGGTCGACTCCGGCGAGTGGCAGAAGGCCTTCGACAAGAACCTCGGCTCGTCCGGGCTGACGCTCGACCCGGCGACGAACCCGCCGAAGACCTTCGACGCCTGCGCCTGATCTGACATCGCCGGGGAGGGGCCGCGCACGCGGTCTCTCCCCGGCGTGCTGATCTCCACCTCGTTCCCAGCTGGAGAAACATGGACGTGATTTCGGAGTTCTTCGTCGAGTACGACGGCCTGCAAGCCTTCCGGACGACCATCTACCTCACGCTGCTGTCGGCGGTGTTCGCGCTGCTGATCGGCACCGGTGTGGCGGTGATGCGGGTCTCCCCGGTTCGGGTGCTGCAGGTGATCGGCACCGCGTACGTGAACATCGTCCGGAACACACCGCTGACCCTGGTCATCGTGTTCTGCAACCTCGGGCTGTTCCTGCAGCTCGGCGTCTCGCTGGCGAACAAGGACTCGAACACCTTCATCACCGACAACAACTTCCGGCTCGCTGTCCTCGGCCTGTCGGTCTACCACGCGTCCTTCGTGGCCGAGGCGATCCGCAGTGGTGTCAACACGGTCCCGCTGGGCCAGGCCGAGGCGGCCCGGGCGATCGGCCTGCCGTTCCTGAAGACACTGCGGTACGTCGTACTCCCGCAGGCGTTCCGGGGTGCGATCGCCCCGCTGGGCAACGTGCTGATCGCCCTGACCAAGAACTCGACGGTCGCCTCCGTCATCGGCGTCACCGAGGCATCCGCGGTGATGAAGGTGATGATGGAGAACCGGCCCGACGTGATCTTCGTGGTGTTCGGCATCTTCGCGGTCGGCTTCGTCATCCTGACCCTTCCGGTCGGAATGCTGTTCACCTCGATGTCCAAGCGGCTGGCGGTGAAGCGATGAGTAGCAGCAGCGTTCTGTTCGACGCACCCGGCCCGCGCGCCAAGCGCCTGTACGCCGCCGTCGGGGTGGGCAGCATTGTCGTCCTGGTCCTGGTGCTGTGGTTCGTCATCGACAAGTTCGACGAGAAGGGCCAGCTCACCGCGGCCAAGTGGAAGCCGTTCCTGACCGGCGAGATCTGGACCCAGTACCTGATCCCCGGCCTGATCGGCACGCTGACCGCCGCCGCCATCTCGGTCGTCCTGGCGTTGGTCATCGGGACGCTGCTGGGCGTCGGGCGGCTCTCTCTCGCGGTCTGGATCCGGTGGCCCTGCAACGTGATCGTCGAGTTCTTCCGCTCGGTGCCGGTGCTGCTGATGATGCTGTTCACCTACGCCCTGTACGCGCACTACGAGGTCGTCCCGCCGGAGCGGCTGGCGCTGGCCGCCGTCGTCACCGGCCTCACGCTGTATAACGGCGCGGTGGTCGCCGAGCTGGTCCGCTCCGGCGTGTACTCGCTGCCGAAGGGACAGAGCGAGGCGGCGATGGCGATCGGCCTGACACCCGCCAAGGCGATGCGGCTGGTTCTGTTGCCGCAGGCAATCACCGCGATGCTGCCGGCCATCGTCGGCCAGCTGGTGGTGATCCTGAAGGACACCGCGCTCGGCTACATCATCACCTACGAGGAACTGCTCCGGAAGGCGGAGCAGATCGGCAACTACAAGTCGAACCTGCTCCCGGCCCTGATCGTCGTCGGCGCGATCTTCGTGATCGTGAACTACCTGCTCGGCGTCCTCGCCCAGCGGGTCGAAGCGCTGACGCGCCGCCGCGGCCGCTCGGCCGGCGGCCCCATCCCGCCCGACCAGATCGACCAGACCGCCGTCGCCACCGCAGCCGCCGGAGCCATCCCCCCGATCTGACGGACGAAGAGAGCCCCTCCTTGGAGGGGCTCTTCGCTGGTCAGCGCAGGGTGTTGAAGGAGTCTCGGATGATGTCGAGGGCTTCGGCGGTTTCTTCTTCGGTGAGGGTCATCGGCGGAGCCATCCGGAGGACGTTGCCGTAGAGGCCGCCCTTGCCGACCAGGAGGCCGCGATTCTTGGTCTCCTGCTGGAGTTTGGCGGTGCTGGCCGCGTCCGGGCTCCGGTCGTCCGGCTTGACGATCTCGGCGGCCAGCATCAGGCCCTTGCCGCGGACATCGCCGAGCTCGGGGTACTCCTCGGAGATCCCGCGCAGTCCGTCAGCCAGCTGGGCGCCGCGCTTGGCCGCGTTCGCCTGCAGGTCGTGGTCGAGCAGGTAGTCGATCGTCGCCTTCGCCGCGCTGGTCGAGATCGGGTTGCCGCCGAAGGTGGACAGCGAGTTCGCCTTGATGCTGTCCATCAGGTCGGCCCGCGCGACCACTCCGCCGATCGCGAACCCGTTGCCGAGCCCCTTCGCGAACGTCATCGCATCAGGTACGACGTCGTGCGCCTGGATCCCCCAGAAGTGCTCACCGGTCCGCCCCCAGCCGGTCTGCACCTCGTCGGAGATGAGCAGGATCCCGTACTCGTCGAGCACCTCCTTGAAGGCGCCGTACAGGCCGTCGGGCGGCGACGAGAATCCGCCGACGCCCTGGATCGGCTCGGCGATCAGGCAGGCGACATCGCCGGCGGTGGTGGTCTCGATGACGTTGCGCAGGTCGTCGACGCAGGCCTTGACGTAGTCCGCGTCGGGCAGGTCGCGGAACGGGCTGCGGTACCGGTACGCGCCCTGCACATACTGCACGTTCACCGGCGACAGACTGCTCGCGGACCAACCGCGGTTGCCGGTGATGGCGACCGTACCGAAAGCGCGGCCGTGGTAGGAGTTGCGCATCGCCAGCACCTGGTTGGAGCGGCGGTTCTGGGTGGCGAGCAGCAGCGCTGTCTCGTTCGCCTCGGTGCCGGAGTTGGCGAAGAACACCTTGGCGTTCGGGATGCCCGACAGCTCGGCGATCTGCTCGGCCAGCTCGATCTGCTTGCGGATCAGGTACACGGTCGAGGTGTGTGCGATCCCGGTCCCGAGCTGCTCGCGCACCGCCTCGGAGATCTCCGCGATGTCGTAGCCGATCGCGTTGGTCAGGATGCCGGCGAAGAAGTCGAGATAGGTGTTGCCCTCACCGTCGGTGACCCGGCGGCCGGACCCCTCCACGATCTCGATCGGCTCCTCGTAGTACAACGCGAGCCAGTCCGGCATGACGGCCTTGTGACGCTCCCAGAGCTCCGCATGTGTCATGTCTAAGCATTACCTCATCGCGCCGTTCGCTCATAGTGGGCATCTATGGCGGTAGCGTCCTGCGCCGGTCAGGCCTCGAGCGATTGCGGTGTCCAGGTGCGTGCATCGCGGTGCTTGGGGAGCGTCCTCGATGCGGTCTCCATCGTGGACGCTCCCCAAGTGCCGCGAGGTGCGTGCCTGGGCGCCTCAAGCGCCGAGGAGTGGCCGGCGCAGGACGCTAGGGTGCTCTGCGTGACAATGCCGAGCATCCCGCACGTGGACATCGAGTCGCTGGAGCACTTCGACCGGATCGTGGCCGCTGGGGCCACCTCGATGGCCGGATGGCGGGTTCAGTCGGTCGATCTGACCGGGCGGACGGCGGAACTGCTGCAGCTGAGCCCAATGGGCGGTCTGTTCCTCGGCTGTTCGCTGGAGGAGAAGGCTGAGACCTGGATCCGCGACGGCGGTGGACTGCTGTTCCCCGCGATACCGTCCCTCCCGTTCGACTCCTACCGCGGCACGCTGTACGACGCCGAGGAGCTGTACGCCGGCCTCGAGCACGGGTACGACGCCACACCGGACGCCCGGATCTACGCGTGGTCCCGCCAGCACGACGAGAAGGGCGACACCGGCCGGACCCTCGCCGCAGCCCTCCACGACCACGCCATCGCCGATGCCCTCGACGAACTGCCAGGCGACAAGCCCTGGGTGGGAGTGATGGGCGGTCACGGCGTACTCCGGAGCGACGACAACTACCGAGCCGCGGTGCTCCTCGGGCGTACGCTCGCCCGCCGCAAGCGCATGGTGGTCACCGGCGGCGGCCCTGGTGCGATGGAGGCCGCCAACCTCGGTGCATCACTCTCCGAGTACGACGACGCCGCCGTCGACCGTGCACTCACCGGTCTGGCGCGCGTACCGTCGTTCCGCCCCTCCGTGGCCGCATGGGCCGCTTCAGGGCTCGACGTACGGCGTGAGTTCCCCGGCGACGGCGGTGTGTCGATTCCAACCTGGTTCTACGGCCACGAGCCGCCGAACGTGTTCGCGTCGGCCATCGCCAAGTACTTCTCCAACGCCCAGCGCGAAGGCGTCCTCCTCAGCCGCGCCCGCGGCGGCATCATCTACCTCCCAGGCGCCGCCGGCACCGTCCAAGAGGTCTTCCAAGCCGCAACCCCCAACTACTACGGCGACCCAGCCACCCAAATCCCCCTCATCCTCGTAGACATCAACTACTGGACTGCGCACGTCCCCGTCTGGCCCCTCCTCCAGTCCTTGGCTGCGGGACGATCGCTGGCCCACTCCATCCATCTGGTCGACACGATTAACGAGGCGGCCGAACTCGTCAGCTGAGGTTTGTCGGTGGGGTGGTTTACGGTGCGCGGCATGACGAATTTTGTTTTGGTGCCGGGGGCTTGGCTTGGTGGGTGGGCTTGGGATGAGGTGGCTGTGGTGCTTCGGGCCGAGGGGCACGAGGTGTATCCGGTGACGTTGAGCGGGCTGGCCGAGCGGCGGGGTGTGGACTCCGGCCAGCAGGAGCACGTGGACGACATCGTGGCGGTGATCGAGGACAACGATCTGCGGGACGTCGTACTCGCGGGGCACAGCTACTCCGGGATTCCGACTGGCCAGGCAGCGGGACGGATCGGCGACCGGCTGCGGCGCGTGGTGTACGTCGACTCCAACATCCCGCACGACGGGAAGTCCTTTATCGACGGCTGGTCCGAGGAAGGACGCGCCTGGGTCGAGGGCCAGATGGCCGAGTCAGGCGGCTACTGGCCGCCGCTCACCGCCGAGGACTACGTCGGCCAGGACCTCTCCGACGAGACCATCGCCCAGATCGTCTCCCGCAGTACGCCGCACCCCGGCCGCGCGATCTCCGAGCCGGCCGCGCTCGCACACCCGATCACCGAGCTGCCGACGACGTACATCAAGTGCCTGATGGACGGCGCCACACCGTCATCCGATGTCGCCGAGCACCTCAAGTCACCATCCTGGGAGCTGGTCGAGCTCCCCACCGGCCATTGGCCGATGTTCTCGCAACCCGCGGCGCTGGCGAAGATCCTCGGCAATGCCGGGTGAGGACCGCAGTCAGCTCTTGGTGAGCCAGCTGACAGTCACGTAGCCCTCACGCCACCGGACGCGGGGCCGATCACTTGTTGGCGGCGGCCAGCTGGCCGCAGGCGCCGTCGATCTCCTGGCCCCGGGTGTCGCGGACGGTGGTGGGGATGCCGCCGGCCTCGAGACGGCGGACGAATTCGCGCTCGTCGGCCGGGTCGGAGGCGGTCCACTTCGAGCCGGGCGTCGGGTTCAGCGGGATCAGGTTGACGTGCACCCAACCCCAGTCGCCGCGGGCCCTGAGCTTCTCCGCCAGCAGGTCGGCCCGCCAGGCGTGGTCGTTGATATCGCGGATCATCGCGTACTCGATCGACACCCGGCGCTTGGTCTGCTGCGCGTACCCCCAGGCCGCGTCGAGCACCTCGTCGACCTTCCAGCGATTGTTGATCGGCACGAGCTCGTCCCGCAGCTCGTCGTCCGGCGCGTGCAGCGACAGCGCGAGCGTGACCGGGATCCCCTCGGTCGCGAGCTGGTTCATCCGCGGCACCAGGCCGACGGTCGACACCGTCACGCCCCGCGCCGAGATCCCGAGACCCTCAGGCGACGGATCGGTGAACCGCCGGACCGCGCCGATCACGGCCTTGTAGTTGGCCATCGGCTCGCCCATGCCCATGAAGACGATGTTGTTGACCCGCCCGGGCCCGCCGGCGATCTCACCGCGCGCGAGCGCCCGCGCACCGTCGACGACCTGCTCGACGATCTCAGCGGTGGTCATGTTGCGGGTGAGCCCGGCCTGGCCGGTCGCACAGAACGGGCAGGCCATCCCGCAGCCGGCCTGCGACGACACGCACATGGTGGCGCGGCCCGGATACCGCATCAGGACGGACTCGACCAGCGAGCCGTCGAGCAGCTTCCACAGCGTCTTGCGGGTCTGCCCGTTGTCGCACTCCATGTCCCGGACCCGGGTCAGCAGCGGCGGCATCAGCTCGGCGACCAGCTTGTCCCGGGTCGCGGCCGGCAGATCGGTCATCTCGGCCGGGTCGGACACCAGCCGGGAGAAGTAGTGGTTCGACAGCTGCTTGGCCCGGAACGCGGGCTCCCCCAGCGCGGCGACCGCCGTACGCCGCTCCTCCCCGGTGAGGTCGGCCAGGTGCCGCGGCGGCTTCTTGGCACGGCGCGGCTCATCGAAGACAAGAGGAAGGGAGGTAGTCATAACGCAGTCGATTGTCCCTTGCCGCCCACCACATTCACAAATTCACATCCCCCACGTGCCCGGAATCACAAGTCGGCGCCGGGCGCCGGCTCCTTCCGGTCCGAGTGACCAAGCTTGCGGTCCGGCGCGATCCGATCCCGCACCAACTGCTTCAGCGTCGGAATCTCGCCGAACCCGCCCTCAGCCTTCCGCGACCACAACGTCTCCCCGTCGAGCCGCACCTCGAAGACCCCACCGATGCCCGGAATCAGTGCGACCTCCCCGAGCTCCTTCGGGAACGTGGTCAGCAACTCCTGCGCGGTCCATGCCGCCCGCAACAACCAGCGACACTGCGTGCAGTACTCGATCTCCAGCCGCGGCTCTCTCATCACACCGGAAACCGTACTCACCGGGGCCGCCGGTGAGTACGGCGTACCGCCTCAGGCCGAGTAGCCCTTCGGTGGGATCAGGGTTGCGAGCTGGTTGAACGTGAGCCAGTACGTCGCTGTGGGGGCGAAGCCGGCCGGGTCGGCGATCAGGACGGTCATGTCGCTGGAGTCGTACCCGATCACGGTGAAGTAGTGATAGATCGTGTAGTTCGGGTAGCCCGGCGGGTGGTTGCCGGCCGGGGCGACGATGTTGGCGACGATCGGGTAGTTGTTGTCGATGTCGAGCACGACGTCCCGCCAGAGCAGATCGCGCTGCGCCTGGGTGGGCGGGTCGTTCGGCATCTCCTTGGTCTCGTACCAGCCGGTGCCGAGGTGGTTGTTGAGCACCCGGGTCACCTGCCCGATCCAGTCGGTGCCGTTCGTGGTGGTCGGGAGCTCGTTGGCCAGTTGCTGCTGACTCGGCGGCGAGATCCGGGCCGACAGAGCGATCCGGGTCGCGGCCGGGCCACACCAGTAACCGGTCTGCTGGTACTGGAAGTCGATGTTCAGCGTCTTGAGCGTCTGCGTCGAGTGACCGAGCGTCGGCACCGACTTCGCGGCTGCCACCGCTTCGGCCGAGACAGTCGGGGCGGCGGGTGCGGCGGTCGCCGGAGTGGATGCCATCGGCAACGCTGCTGCCGCGACCAGGGCGAGACCGCAGACTGCGGCCTTCAACTGCATCGTGATGCTCAGATGACTCCTCATGTGTCAGCTCCTCAGCGTCACCGGACGACCGGGGCGGATCGTCCCATGTTTGATGCTGACACACACATCGGTAGCGGTGTAGAAAATTCACCAACCCTTTCCATCCAGCTCGAAGGGTCAGGCGGCGGCCGCCTCCACCGGCTCGATGATCTCCCGGACCAGCCAGCGCACGGCCCGCTCCGGATACGGCCGGGGCAGCGACAGCACGATGTGATCGAACCCCAGCCGCACGGCCCGCTCGACGATCGCGCGCGTCGCGGCCGGATCGTCGTACGACACGATCTGCTGCAGCGACCGGCTGATCGCTCCCGGGTCGCGGCCGATCCGCGCGCACTCCGCGTCCAGCCGCCGTACGCGGTCTTCGAGAAAAGCGAAGTCGTTGTGTGGCGGCCCGCTGATGTTCCAGATGTCGGCGTGCCCCGCGATCAGCCGCATCATCCGGTCGCCCCAACCGCCGACCAGCAGCGGCGGACCGGGGCGCTGGACCGGCTTCGGCTCGTTCCGGTTCTGCTCGAGCGTGTAGTACCGGCCGTGGAAGTCGAAGACGTCCTGCGTCCACATCCCGCGGAGAATCTCGATCGTCTCCCGCAGCCGATCCACGCCCTCGCCCGGCGGCACCAGCGTCAGCCCGTACGCCGCATACTCGGCGACCGCCGGGTTCGGTCCGGGGATGCCGCCCATGCCGGCCGGCTGATGCGTACCGCCCGCGCCCAGCCCCATGACGAGTCGGCCGCCAGAGATCACGTCCAGCGTGCTGGCGATCTTGCCGAGCACCGCCGGCGGCCGGATCCGATTGCTGGTGACAAGCAAACCGAGGCGAAGCCGAGTCGTCTGAGCAGCGAGCGCAGACAGCAGCGTCCAGCCCTCCAGGACGTCACCATCCTTGGGTCCGACGAGTGGCAGGAAGTGGTCCCACAGCCAGGCGTCGCGGATCTGCGGGACCTCGTCGGCCTCCCGCCAGACGCGCTGGATGTCGGCATACGGGACGTGCATCGGGGTGGTCTTCAGACCGAAGGTCGGTTCCATAATCGTCAGGGTAACTGATGATCAGCACTCCTGACGATCAGGTTGCCGGTAGATTTGTCCGTATGGCGTCGGACCGGCTCGGGTACCTGCTCAAACACGTCTTGGCGCGGCTGACCGAGGCGCAGACCAAGGCGCTCGCGCCGCACGGGCTGAACGGCCGCGATCTGGCCGTGCTGTCCGCGGTCGCCTCCGGGGATCCGTTGTCGCAGCTCGAGGTCGCCGCCCGGCTGCGGGTCGACCGCACCTCGATCGGTGATCTGCTCGACGGCCTGGAAGAACGCGGCTTCGTCGAACGCCGACGCAGCCCGGAAGACCGTCGCCGCAACGTCGTGGTGCTGACCGCGCTGGGCGAGTCCACCTTCGAAACAGCCGAGCGGATCCGGCAGGAGATCGAGCGCGAGTTCCTTGCTCCCCTGCCCGACGGCGAGCGCTTCCGCGCAGATCTGCGGGAGCTGTTGGGGGAATGAGGGCTCTGTTTCGGCCGTTGGACTCTGCATCATGGCTGCTCTGTCCGGCGTTCCCCTGTCCATCCTGGACCGCTCACGGACGCGAGTAGGTGAGACAGAAGCCGAGACACTGCGTGCGACCGTCGAGTTGGCACAGCAGGTCGAAGAGCTTGGCTACAAGCGTTTCTGGGTGTCTGAGCACCACAGCGTTCCCGGAGTGGTCGGCTCGGCTCCCACTGTGCTGGCGGCTGCGGTTGCTGCACGCACGCGGCGAATCCGTGTAGGGACAGGCGGTGTGATGCTGCCGAACCACCGGCCACTCGTGGTGGCCGAGCAGTTCGGAGTGCTGGAGTCGCTGTACCCGGGCCGGATCGACATGGGCCTCGGTCGATCGGTCGGCTTCACGAACGGCATCCGTCGCGCTCTGGGCGTCGAGAAGGATGCGGCCGAAGACTTCGCTGAACAGGTCCGCGAGCTCCTCGGCTACCTCGCCGGCACGCAGCAGAACCAGGTCCACGCACGTCCTGGCGAAGGTCTGCACATTCCGCGATTCATCCTCGCGGTTGGCGAAGGCGCTGCGATCGCGGCATCTCTGGGCCTGCCGGTGGTCCTCGCAGCTCGCTCCGAATCTGAGGTACACGCGACCCTCGACCAGTACCGCACGACCTTCCAACCATCGGCCTGGGCGCCGGAACCCTACGTCATCCTCGCCGTGACTGCCGCCGTCGGGGACACCACCGAAGCTGCCCGGCAGATCCTGTTGCCCGAGGCATGGGCCAGCGCGTATTCACGCACCCGCGGCGTGTTCCCGCCACTGCAGCCGGACGTGCCGACCGACCTGACCGCTCGCGAGCAAGAGTTCTTCGAGAACGGTCTCCGAGGCCAGATCTACGGCACACCTGACGAGGTAGACGCAGCACTCGGCGGTCTGGTGCGTCGTACCAGCGCTGACGAGGTGCTGATCACCACGAACACCTTCGACCGGGCCGACCTGCTGGCGTCGTACGCCGCTCTCGCGGAACTCGCGCTACCGGTTGATGCGCGCCTCTAGGCGCTTGCGAACATCGGGCCATTCGTCGGCCAGGATCGAGAACACCACGGTGTCGCGGAACGAGCCGTCCGCCAAACGCTTGTGCCGGCGCAGCACTCCCTCACGAGTCGCACCGAGCTTGGCGATGGCGGCCTGCGACCGGGTGTTCTTGGACCCGGTCTGGATCTTCACCCGGCCGAATTCGCAGTCCCCGAAGGCATGCTGGAGCAGCAGCAGCTTGGCAGCCGGATTGACTGCCGTACCCCAGACCGGCGGCGCGTAGCCGGTCCAGCCGAGGTGGATGCTCTCGTTGGGTACGTCGACATCGCCGAGACTCGACGTACCGACGACGGTGCCATCGGCAACCAACCGGACCACATAGGCGAACCGCTTCTCCGCGGCCGGGATCCACTCGGCCCGCATCGCCTCCGCGCTCCCCGGCATTCCCGCGATCCCGCCGCCGAATCCCCCGGCGTACACCTGCTCGTTGCCGATCGCGGCGTACAACTCCTCGATGTCGCCGTCCCGCAGCCGGTCCAGCCGTACGACGCCGCCCACCAGAGACCGACCGTCCGGCGCGACAGTCACGACTTCACCAGCACGTGCAGCAGCAGCCAGACCGCGGGGGCCGTGGCCAGCAAGGAGTCCAGACGATCCATCACACCGCCGTGTCCCGGCAGCAGGTTCGACATGTCCTTGATGCCGAGGTCGCGCTTGATCATCGACTCACCGAGGTCGCCCACCGTGGCGGTCAGTACGGCGACCGCACCGACGATCGCACCGGCCCACCAGTCGCCGTCGAGCAGCCAGACGACCGAGGCGACGCCGGCTCCGATACAGAAGAGAGCCGAGCCGGCGAAACCTTCCCAGGACTTCTTCGGGCTGATCGTCGGCGCCATCGGGTGCTTGCCGAACAGGACACCGGCCGCGTAACCGCCGACGTCACTGGCGACCACGACCAGGAAGAACGTGACCACCCGCTCGGGGCCGTCCGCCTCCGGCTGGACCAGCAGAATCGCGAACCCGGCCAGCAGCGGCACGTAGCCGATCAGGAACACGCCGGCGCTGGTGTCGCGGACGAAGCCCACCGATCCGCCCGGCATCCGCCAGAAGATCGTCGCCAGCACCGTGACCGCCAGCGCGACCAGGAGCGCCATCGGCCCACCGAAGTAGGCCGCCACCAGCATTGCCGCCGTACCGGCGAACACCGGGATCCGCGGGATCACCGCGCCGCCGGTGCGCAGGGCCTTGATCATCTCGTCGACGGCGATCAGGACGACCGCCAGCACCAGGACGGTGAACAGGACCTTCTGCCAGAACAGGGATCCGAGGATCAGTGCGCCGAGACCGACACCCACCGCGATCGCCGCAGGCAGGTTCCGCCCGGCGCGGCTCGGGGTCGGCGCGGGCGTGCTCTCGACCCCCATCACACCTCGAGCAGTTCGGCTTCCTTGTGCTTGAGCAGCTCGTCGATGGAGTCGACGTACTTCTTCGTCAACCCGTCGAGCCGCTTCTCAGCACTCTTGCCTTCGTCCTCGCCCGCGTCGCCGGCCTTGACCGTCTTGTGCACCTGGTCCATAGCGTGCCGGCGGATGTTGCGCACCGAGACCTTGGCTTCCTCGGCCTTGGTCTTGGCGACCTTGATGTACTCCTTGCGCCGCTCCTCGGTCAGCTGCGGCATCACCACGCGGATGACCGCGCCGTCGTTGCCCGGGTTCACGCCCAGGTCCGAGTCGCGGATCGCCTTCTCGATCGCCGTCATCGCACCCTTGTCGTACGGCGAGATCAGCACGGTGCGGGGCTCTGGCACCTGGAAACCGGCCAGCTGCTGCAGCGGCGTCGGGGTGCCGTAGTAGTCGGCCAGGATGCCCGCGAACATCTGCGGGTGCGCCCGGCCGGTGCGGATCGCGGCGAAGTCGTCCTTCGCGACCTCCACGGCCTTCGCCATCTTCTGCTCGGCTTCGCGGAGAGCTTCGTCGATCACGACATTCCTCGCTTCCTCAGGGCCGCCTCGGCGCGGCCATACTCCAACCCTACGGACGCAGGTTTACCAGATAACGGACACAACCTGTGTCCAACGATCCTAGTGGTACACCGCGACCACTCCTACGACCGGGCCTGCGTCGTGCCACGGCGTACTCGGACGCCGTACCTGGGGCTACTGGCCCGGGGAGACGACCGTACCGATCTTCTCGCCGTGGACGACCTTGGCGATGTTGCCCTCCTCGAGGCCGAAGATCACGATCGGCAGCGCATTGTCGCGGGCCAGGCTGATCGCGGTCGCGTCGGCCACCCGCAGACCGCGGGCGAGGAAGTCGTCGTAGGACAGCTGGTCGAACTTGACCGCGTCCGGGTTCTTCTTCGGGTCGGAGTCGTAGACCCCGTCCACACCCTGCTTGCCCATCAGTAGCGCCTCGGCGCCGATCTCGAGCGCGCGCTGGGCGGCGACCGTGTCGGTGGAGAAGTACGGCATGCCGGAGCCGGCGCCGAAGATCACCACGCGGCCCTTCTCCAGGTGCCGCTCGGCCTTGCGCGGAATGTACGGCTCGGCGACCTGGCCCATCGTGATCGCGGTCTGCACCCGGGTCTCGATGCCGAGCTTCTCCAGGAAGTCCTGCAGCGCCAGGCAGTTCATCACCGTGCCGAGCATGCCCATGTAGTCGGCCCGGTTGCGCTCCATCCCGCGCTGCTGCAACTCGGCACCGCGGAAGAAGTTGCCGCCACCGACCACCACGGCGACCTGGACACCGGCCCGGGCCACCTCGGCGATCTGCTTGGCGATCGAATTCACCACGTCGGGGTCGACGCCGAGCTTGCCGCCGCCGAACACCTCACCCGACAGCTTGAGCAGCACCCGGTGATAGGCCGGAGCGAACGGCGAAGAGGCCGGACTCGTCTCGGTACCCAGGGTTTCCGTCACGATTCCGGCCTCCTCGTCGATGAAGAACTGTGCTTTTCCTGCGATCAGGCGCCGACCTCGAAGCGGGCGAACCGCTTCACGGTCACGCCGGCCTCGTCGAGCACGGCCTTCACGGTCTTCTTGCTCTCCTGGACCGACGCCTGCTCGAGCAGCACGACGTCCTTGTAGAACCCGTTCACCCGGCCCTCGACGATCTTCGGCAGGGCGCCCTCGGGCTTGCCCTCCTCGCGGGCGGTCGCCTCGGCGATCCGCTTCTCGCTCTCGACCGTCTCGGCCGGGACCTCGTCGCGGGTGGTGTACAGCGGGCGCATCGCGGCGGCCTGCATGGCGGCACCACGGGCGGCCTCGACGTTGTCACCCTCGAACTCGACCAGTACGCCGACCTGGGCCGGCAGGTCCGCGGCACGCTTGTGCATGTACGCCGTCACCTGGCCGTCGAACACGGCGACCTTGGCCAGCTCGAGCTTCTCGCCGATGACCGCGGCCAGCGCCTCGATGTTCTCGGCAACGCTCTTGCCGTCGGACAGCTTCTCGCTCAGCAGGCCCTCGACGTCGCCGACCTTGCTGGCGGCGGCGTGCGCGACGATGTCGGCGGCGAGCTGCTGGAACTGCTCGTTCTTGGCGACGAAGTCGGTCTCGCAGTTCAGCTGGACCAGCGCGTTCTCCGCCGCGGCCACCAGGCCGTTGGTGGCCGAGCGCTCGGCGCCACGCTTGGCGGCCTTGGCCGCGCCCTTGATGCGCAGCTCCTCGATCGCCTTCTCGAAGTCGCCGTCGGTCGCCTCGAGCGCCTTCTTCGCGTCCATCATGCCCGCGCCGGTGGTGTCGCGGAGCTTCTTCACGTCAGCGGCGGTGTAGTTCGCCATTCCTCGTTCTCTCGTCTTCTCGATGCGGCTGGGTAGGCGGGCTCGAGTGCCGCCCGGTGTGGACCGGGCGGCAACTCAGGGCTGTCAGGCCTCGTCGGCCTTCGGGGCCTCGGCGGCCGGGGTCTCCTCGGCCTTCGCCTCGGCAGGGGCCTCGGGCGCGGCCTCGGCGGCAGCCTCGGGCTTGGCCTCGGTCACCACGGCGTCGGTCGCGACCGGCTCCGTCAGCACGTCCGTGGCCGGCGCGGCCTCGGCCGCGGCCTCCGGCTTGGCCTCAGTGGCAGCGGCCTCCGGCTTGGTGGTGCCGTTCTGGCTCTCCAGCAGCTCCCGCTCCCAAGCAGCCAGCGGCTCCTCGGCACCCAGCTCCTCGCCGGCCGCGGCAGCGCCCTGGCCACCACGCGACATCAGACCGTCGGCGACGGCGTCGGCGACCACGCGGGTCAGCAGGCCGACCGAACGGATCGCGTCGTCGTTACCCGGGATCGGGAAGTCGACCTCGTCCGGGTCGCAGTTGGTGTCCAGGATGCCGATGATCGGCAGCTTCAGCTTGCGCGCCTCGTCGACGGCGAGGTGCTCCTTCTTGGTGTCCACGATCCACACGGCGGCCGGAACCCGGGCCATGTCGCGGATACCGCCAAGGGTCTTCAGCAGCTTGTCGTGCTCGCGGCGCTTCTGCAGCAGCTCCTTCTTCGTGACGCCGGAGGCGGCCACGTCGTCGAAGTCGATGAGCTCGAGCTCCTTGAGCCGCTGGAGCCGCTTGTTGACGGTCTGGAAGTTGGTGAGCATGCCGCCCAGCCAGCGCTGGTTCACGTAGGGCATGCCGACCCGGGTCGCCTGCTCGGCGATCGCTTCCTGGGCCTGCTTCTTCGTACCGACGAACAGGATCGCCCCGCCCGAGGCGACCGTGCTGCGGACGAACTCGTAGGCGCGGTCGATGTACGACAGCGACTGCTGCAGGTCGATGATGTAGATGCCGTTGCGCTCGGTGAGGATGTAGCGCTTCATCTTCGGGTTCCAGCGCCGGGTCTGGTGCCCGAAGTGCACGCCGCTCTCGAGCAGCTGCTTCATGGTCACGACGGCCATGAGGTGTTCCTCCTACGGACCCGGGCAGCCGGGTCACTTCTCGGTTGTCTCGCCACGGACCGGGTGATCCGCCGCGCCTGATGCCCGTCGTGCGAAACCACCCGGGAGGTCCCGGGACCGATGGAGACGCGCTGTTGTGCGGGCATGCGTAGTCGTCCCACTTACAGGGGACGCCACCGGAAGTGTACGGGACCAGCCCCGCCGAACGCTAACCGGCCACCGGTTGTCCACAGCCCCAGAACTCACGCTCCGCAACCACCCGTCACCACGGCATCTTCCAGGGTATGAACCTCATCCTCCTCGCCTCCGCCGCAGCCGCCTTACCCCTGGTCCCGTCCCCTCCCGCCGCCTCACCACTCGCACAGCCGCCGGTAGCGGTCTGGCCCCTCCAACCGCGACCGGAGGTCGTCCGCGGCTTCGAGCTCCCCGCCAAACCCTGGCTCCCCGGCCACCGCGGCGTCGACCTGGCCGGCTCCCCCGGTCAACCCGTCCTCGCGGCCACCGCCGGCACGATCACGTACGCCGGTCCGCTCGCCGGACGCGGTGTGATCACGGTCGCGACCGGACCCCGCCGTACGACCTATGAGCCAGTCGTCCCGGCCGTCACTGTGGGCACCCCCGTGACAGCCGGATCCGTCATCGGCCACCTCTCCGCCGCCGGCTCTCACTGCAGCCTGGCGACGTGCCTGCACTGGGGCCTCGTTCAAGGCCGGCAGTACCTCAACCCGCTCGCCCTGATCCCCGACCGCCCAGTCCGCCTGCTCCCACTCAGCACACCCCGGACTGCAGCCCCACCTCAGCCAAGCCCGCCCGCCGTGCGCATCAGTGCGCCCCAGGACTCCTCACGAGCTGGTCCGCCGGCCAGCGCGCAATCCAGCTCACCAGCCGGCGAGCGAACAGCCGCTGCCATCGTCGGCGCCACAGCAGCCCTGATGTTGGGTGCCGGACTCCTGATCAGACGCCACTAAGCGGCCAGATTGAGCTGCCACGACACCCCGTACCGGTCATTGACCCACCCGAACTTCCGGCTGAACCCGTACTCCCCGAGCGGCATCAGCACCGCGCCCTTCTCGGACAGCGCCGTGTACAGCCGCTCGAGCTCGGCCTCGTCCGCACAGTCCACGAACAGCGACACCGACGGCGTGAAGGAGAACTCATGGTGCACAAAGCTGTCACTGCACATGATCTGCTGCCCGGCCAGCGCGAAGGTCGCGTGCATCACCGACCCCTCAGGCCCCGGCCCCTCCGCGCCGTAGCGAGTGATCGCGACAACCTCGGCGTCGTCGAAGAGCGACAGATAGAAGTTCATCGCCTCCTCGGCCCCGCCCTCGAACATCAGGAACGTGGTGATCTTCTGCCCAGTCATCGACATCCTCCTGCAGTCACGACTTATATAAGTCGTCACTGTAGCAATGGCGGCGCCCGAGCGCGAGACTCAGCTGCCGGGGACGCGCGCCTGCCAGGCGTCCTCGTCGCGGGAGCGGCGTTCGACGCCGGCCGGGAGCTTGTTCTTGGCGAGGTCGACAAGCGTGGTGTGCTCGAGGACGTCGCGCAGGCTGGCGCGGGCGGCGATCCAGACGCGCTGCAGGACCACGGCCCGCTCGTTGTACGCGACGCTCTCGGGACGGACGCCGGAGATGCTCACGATCGGTCCGTCCACGGCGCGCATCACGTCCGCGACCGAGATCTCGTTCGGGTCCACGGCCAGCCGCCAGCCACCGGACTGCCCACGCTGACTCACCAGCACGCCGGCCCGCCGGAGGTCGGCGAGGATCCCCTGCAGGAAGCCGTGCGGAATGCCCTGTGCACGGCTGAGCTCCTCGGCCGACACCACCGACGGGTCGCTCGCCACCCATCGCTGAGTGATCTCGATCAGAGCTCGCAACGCATAGTCAGACTTCGCCGAAACCCGCATGTCCCGCAGTCTGCCCCATCGCCACGCCACCGCGCCGCATCCACACTCGATCCCGGCCCGGGATCAGGCTCGAGGGTGCGCCTGTTCGTAGGCCTTGCGGAGCCGATCGGTCGAGATGTGGGTGTAGATCTGCGTCGTCGCCAGGGACGCATGGCCGAGCAGTTCCTGGACGCTCCGAAGGTCGGCGCCACCTTCCAGCAGGTGGGTGGCGGCCGTGTGCCGCAGACCGTGCGGCGACAGATCGGGCGCGTCGACGACGGCGATCCGCTCGTGGACAAGGCGCCGTACCGCTCGCTGATCGATCCGGCCGCCGCGGGCTCCGAGGAAGACCGCCGGACCGCTCCCCTGCCGGATCAGCTGCGGGCGTGCCTCGGTCAGCCAACGACCGATGGCCCCGGCCGCCGGAACGCCGTACGGAACCGCGCGTTCCTTGCGCCCCTTCCCGAACACCCGGACGACGCGACGCGAGGTGTCGATGTCGTCGATGTCGAGGGCGCAGAGTTCGCCGACGCGGATACCGGTCGCGTACAGCAGCTCCATGATCGCGAGATCGCGCAGTCCGACCGGACTGCCGTCGTCCGCAGCCACGGCGGCCGCATCCAGCACGGCTCGCGTGTCGGCCTGTCCCAGGACCCCGGGCAGACTCTTGTGCGGTCGCGGACTCGCCAGCAGTGCGCCCGGATCCGTGCTGATCCGGCCGGTCCGATGCGCCCACGCGGTGAAGACACGCGCGGCCGTCGCCCGGCGCGACATCGTGCTCCGGGACTTCCCGAGACTCTGCTGCTTGGCCAGCCAGGACCGCAGCCCGCGAATATCGAGGCCTTCCAGATCATCGTGACCAAGCCGAATCAAATGTTCGAGTAAATCCGCGACATCTCCACGGTAGGCTCTCACCGAGTGAGTGCTGAGGTCTCTTTCCGCTGTCAGATGCCGTTCGTAGTCAGCCAGTAACACAGCGAAACTCTCCGGCCAGGAGCGGTTTCCACTGACATCGTCCGGCGCCATGCCTCGACGATGCGGGAGCCGGCCCGGCATCGCAAGCCACCGCGCGGGGGTCGAGGAGAGGAGGTCTGGTCGATAGCCCGACGGTCGACTACTGTTCGGCCCGATTGCCCTAGTAGCAACGGAGGCACCCCTGACCATGGCCCCCTCAGCGAACGGACAGACCGTAGGCCGGCGCCTGCCGGTCGAGTCGGCGTTCACTCGAGTCGAGGACGCGCGGCACCGTCTGCCGCGCTTGTTCGGTCGTCGCGACCTGGTTGTACTCGGCCTGGGCGTGATGATCGGGTCCGGCATCTTCAGCATCAGCGGAGTCCAGGCGGCCAATGTCGCCGGACCGGCCGTGATCGTGTCGTTCGTGATCGCCGCGATCGTCTGTGTGCTGGCCGCGGCCTGTTACGCCGAGCTGTCGTCCACGATTCCGGTCTCCGGTAGCGCGTACACCTTCAGCTATGTGACTTTCGGCGAGATGTGGGCCTGGCTGGTCGGCTGGGCGCTCGTGCTCGAGCTCGTCACCGCGGCCGCCATCGTCGCCCGCGTGTGGTCGGCGTACTTCCTGGCCACCTTGGACGGATTCGGCGTGACGCTGCCCACCGGCGTGGCGAAGTACTTCGGCCCGCAAGCCGAGATCAATCTCGTTGCTCCGTTGCTGTTGCTGATCCTGACCGCGCTGATCGTGACCGGAACCAAGCTGTCGGCCAGGGTGCTGACGGTGGTGGTGATCGCGAAGGTCGCCGTGATCGTGCTGGTCGTGGTGGTCGGCGCCGCGCACATCAGCAAGGAGAACTACCACCCGTTCATCCCGATGGCCCGGGCCGCGCCCGCCACCGCCAGTCCGACCTTGCTCGGCTGGATCCTGGACTCGTCGTTCGGCTCGTTCGGCATGATGGGCATCTTCACCGCGGCCAGCTCGATCGTCTTCGCCTACATCGGCTTCGACCTGATCGCGACCGCGTCCGAGGACGCGCGCAGTCCGCGCAAGACGGTTCCGCAGGGCATGCTGCTCGGTGTCGGCGCCGTCACGATCCTCTACATCGCGATGGCGGTCGTCCTGGTCGGAATGCGCCCGTACGGCAAGCTGGGCGGCAGCGCACCGGTCTCCGAGGCACTGGCCGCGGTCGGCGTCGGCTGGGCTGCGAAAGTGGTCAACCTAGGCGCACTGCTGGCGTTGATGACCGTGATCATGGTGGTCCTCATCGCGCAGAGCCGCGTGCTGTTCAACATGGGCCGTGACGGCCTGCTGCCGAAGAGCCTCGGCCGAGTCAGCCGGGTGTACTCCTCCCCCGCCCGCGCGGCAGCCGCCGCCGGCTTCGCCGCTCTGCTGCTGACGCTCTACCCGAAGGTGCTCGAGCTCGAGGAGTTGCTGGTCATCGGCGCATTGTTCTGCTTCGCGTTCTGTGCGGTCGGTGTGCTCACCCTGCGCCGCTCCGAGCCGAACCTCGAGCGCGGTTTCCGGGTGCCGATGGTGCCGCTGATCCCGCTGCTGTCGCTGGCCGCGACCGTGTGGCTGATGCTCAACCTGAAGACGAGCACCTGGACGAAGTTCGGCATCTGGATGGCGATCGGACTGGCGATCTACGGCCTGTACGGGCGTTGGCACAGTCGCCTGGCGAACGAGGACAGCTGGGACTTCGACATCGGCGACACGGACCCCGGAACGGGTGGCCTGCAGGCGATCCGGCACGAGCCGGATCCCCACGCGAACGAACTGCGCGCGGTGCGCACGCCGCCACAGCAACAGCAGAAACCGACGCGCGGCAAGCACATGCGGAACTGACACCCTCACCTCAGTTGCCCACGGCATCTATCCCCGGATAGTTGTCCACAGGCAGAAAGTGAGGTCCGAAATCGCGGCCTGATCCCGGCATGTTCTGTGTCGGAGGTGGTCATCGATGCGGACCAGCAACGTAGTCGGGCGGTACGGCGAAGATCTCGCCGCGAGGTATCTCACGACGCACGGTTTCGCCGTGCTCGAGCGCAACTGGCGCTGCGAGCTGGGCGAGATCGACATCGTCGCGCGGGAAGGCGACACGCTCGTCATCTGTGAGGTGAAGACGCGCCGCGGGCTGAACTACGGCAGTCCGCTGGAGTCGATCACCTACCGGAAGCTGACGACGCTCCGGAAGCTGGCAGGCCGTTGGCTGCAGGCCCACCAGCTCAGACCCGCGGCGATCCGGATCGACATCATCGCGGTCCTCTTCGACCAGAATACGCCGCCGAGCGTGGACCACGTGCGTGGTGCGGCCTGATGGCGCTCGCACAGACGTGGTCGGTTGCTCTGGTCGGCCTGGAAGGGCATCTGGTCGAGGTCGAAGCCGACATCGCGCAGGGTCTGCCGAAGACCACGCTGATCGGCCTGCCGGACGCGTCGCTGTCCGAAGCCCGCGACCGCGTCCGCGCCGCAGTCGTGAACAGCGGCGAGCGCTTCCCTGATCGCAAGGTCACCATCGGCCTCTCGCCGGCCACCCTGCCCAAGACCGGCTCTCACTACGACGTCGCGATCGCACTCGCCCTGCTCACGGCAGCTGGTGTGATCGAGCCTGGTGTGCTCCGGCAGACGGCGATCATCGGCGAGCTCGGACTCGACGGCCGGATCCGTGAGGTCCGTGGCGCCCTGGCGATGACGCTGGCCGCCGCCCGCGCGAGTTTCGAGCGCATCGTCGTCCCCGAGCTGAACTCGGGCGAGGCTCGCCTCGTCCCCGGCATCGAGGTGTACGGCGTGCGTTCGCTGCGGCAGGTGCTCGCGCTGTTGCGCGGGATCGAGATCCCGGACGAGGCACCCCCGCGCGCCGAGCCGCGGCTGCTGTCCGAGTCGCTGACCCGGGTTCCCGAGGTCGATCTCGACGATGTCATCGGCCAGCGCGAGGGACGGCGGGCGATCGAGGCCGCGGCGGCCGGTGGACATCATCTGCTCCTGCACGGGCCGCCGGGATCCGGCAAGACGATGCTGGCGGAGCGGCTCGCTGGATTGATGCCCGACCTCAGCACCGACGACTCGCTCGAGGTGTCGGCCGTGCATTCGCTGGCCGGGCTGCTGACCGGCGACGCCGAGCTCGTCGTCCGTCCACCCTTCATCGCGCCGCACCACACGGCCTCGCTGTCGAGCCTCGTCGGTGGCGGCTCAGGAATGCCGCGGCCGGGCGCCATCAGCTGCGCGCATCGCGGGATCCTCTTCATTGACGAGGCTCCCGAGATGCATCCGCTCACGCTCGACACGCTGCGCCAACCACTCGAGTCCGGGTACATCGAGGTGCATCGTTCGGCCGCGGTGGCCAAGTTCCCGGCCCGCTTCATGCTCGTCCTCGCGGCCAATCCCTGTCCCTGCGGGTTGTCCGGGACCAACCATGGGATCTGCAACTGCACCCCTCAGGTGCTGGCGCGGTACCGGCAACGGATCAGTGGGCCGATCAAGGACCGCCTCGACATCCAGCGCCAGATCCTGCCCGCCGCGCGCAGCCTCCCCGACGACGAGAAGCCGGAGTCGACCGCAGTCGTCGCCGCCCGAGTCGAGTCGGCCCGAGATCGCCAGGCGCACCGCTACCGCGACACCGCCTGGATCCTCAACAGCGAGGTCCCCGGCCCGGTCCTGCGCCGCGACTATCCGCTCGACGCCACCAGCCACAAACTCCTCGAAGACCTCTACTCCGCCGGCCGCATCACGGCTCGCGGCTTCGACCGCGTAGTCCGCCTGGCCTGGACCCTGGCCGACCTGGGCGGCGTCGCCCAACCCACCGTCGACCTCACCCACCAAGCCTTCCAACTCCGCACCGGCGAACCCCTGACAGCCCTAGCCGACACCCGTCCCCTCAAAGGAACCCCAACATGACCTGCACCCGCACCCCCACCCCCGCTACCCTCACGCCCACCTGCACCCCCACGCCCGCCGCCGTCACGCCCACCCCACATCCCCAGCGCACAACAACCCCAAGCCCCACCCCCAATATCCCTCGACCACCTGCCAAGACCTGTGCCAGCGCACTCGAGCAGGGTGCGTGGCCGTGCGGGGAAGGTGGGGAACGCGCCGTCGTGGCTGGTGACGTTGTGGTGGAGGAGGGCGTTTGGCTGGGCGGGCGAGGTGAAGGCGGCGCCGCTGGGGATGGGGGTGGGGTGGTGGTGGAGGTGGCTGGGGCGGGTGGGCGCGGTGGCGCGGGAGCAGGAGTGGTGGGTGGGGGTGGTAATGATCGGGAGAGATTGGCTCGGGTTGGGTTGTCTCGGGTGGTCGAGCCTGGAGATCCGGCCGCGCTGAAGGCGTTCGATGGTCTGAGCGTGCTGGAGATCTGGGAGCTGCTGCAGCAGAAGGCTCCTGGGGTGGAGCGGTGGTCTACGCGGCTCGCGGAGGCCGACCCAGAGCGGGACTTGGAGCGTGCGGCTGCGGCTGGAGCACGGTTCGTGATTCCTGGGGACGACGAGTGGCCGGAGCAGGTGGAGATCCTCGCGGAGGCCGGCCAGCTGAGCCGCCGAGCGGGAGTGCCCTTCGGACTATGGGTTCGGGGCCCGGCGCATCTCCGGCGGGTGCTAAGCCGGTCCGTCGCGTTGGTCGGTGCCCGTGCGTGTTCGTCGTACGGCGAGCATGTCGCGGCGGAGCTGTCCGCGGGGCTGACGGACAACGGAGTCACCGTCGTGTCCGGCGGCGCGTACGGGATCGACGCGGCGGCCCACCGGGGCGCTCTCGCGGTCCCTGGGCCGACGGTTGCGGTGCTGGCGTGCGGGGTCGACGTCAGCTATCCGAAGCGAAACTCCGCGCTGTTCAGCCGGATCGCCGAAGACGGGCTGGTGGTGAGCGAGCTACCGCCGGGATGCTCGCCGACGAGGCTGCGGTTCCTGGCCCGCAACCGGGTGATCGCCGCGGGCACGCTCGGTACGGTCGTGGTCGAAGCCGCCGTGCGCAGCGGTGCCCTGAACAGCGCCGGTTGGGCCGAGCAGTGCGGTCGCGCGGTCCTCGCAGTGCCGGGTCCGGTCACCTCGCGGATGTCCGAAGGCAGTCACCTGCTGGTCCGCGAACGAGACGCCACGCTGGTCACCAGCGTCGCCGAGATCATCGAGGCGATCTCCCCGCTGGGTACCCGCCTCACGTCGTACCCGCAAGCTCCCAAGACCATCACCGACGACCTGGACCACGACCTCCGCCGTACCCTCGACGCCGTCCCGCTCATCCATCCCGCCCCGGCCGCCCGGATCGCCACGACCGCGGGCCTGGACCTCTCCACCACCCAGACCTGCCTCGAAACCCTCGCAGACCTAGAGCTCATACAACCCACCGACACCGGCTGGCGCCTCCCCCCAACCACCCCACCCCCGACCTCAAGCCCCTAACCCAAGCCCTCCGCCTCACGCAGGCATGCAGCAGCGGACGTACGCCCGCTTTGGTGTCCGGTGGGTGGGTCGGGTTGGGGCGGGGGTCAGCGGCCGAAGTCGGAGTCTTTGGGGACTTCCAGGTCGGACTTGGCGAGTTCTTCGATGTTGACGTCGCGGAAGGTGACGACCTTGGCGTTCTTGACGAAGCGGGCCGAACGGTAGACGTCCCAGACCCACGCGTCGGCCATCGTCACCTCGAAGTACACGTCGCCGCCCTCGGTGCGGACCTTCAGGTCGACCGCGTTGCACAGGTAGAAGCGCCGTTCGGTCTCCACGACGTACTTGAAGATCCCGACGACGTCCTTGTACTCCCGATAGAGCTGCAGCTCCATATCGGTCTCGTACTTCTCGAGGTCGTCAGCGCTCACGCCTGCACCTCGCTGGCGCTCGGCTCCGGCATGAGCGCTAAGGCGGCTCTGTGGTTTGTTCGCTCGCTGCGCTCGCTCATCGGCTCTCCACTCCGGTGGGACTGGTCACATTCTGTCCCATATCGGGTCGCAGACTGCGGCGGACATTCTCGAACCGCCGTCGATGTTGTGGGCACGGGCCGTATTCGTCCAGTGCCGCCTGGTGTTCAGGCGTGCAGTACCCCTTGTGGATCGCGAACCCGTACTGCGGGTACACCTTGTCCCAGTGCTCCATCACGCGATCCCGCGTCACTTTGGCGATCACAGATGCCGCCGCGATACAAGCCGCCACGCGGTCACCCTTCCAGATCGCCAGGCCCGGTACGTCGAGTCCGTCGACGCCGAACCCGTCCGTCAGCACGTACGACGGGCGTACGTCGAGGCGGAAAAGGGCTCGCCGGAGCGCTTCCACGTTGGCCACGTGCATCCCCAGGCGGTCGCACTCGGTGGACTCGATGGAGACCACCGACCAGGCGAGGGCGCGCTTGCGGATCTCGTCGTAGCAGCGGTCGCGGGCCTTGGCGGTGAGGAGCTTGGAGTCGGCGAGCTCGGGGATCTGGCCGCGCTTGCCTTCCGGCAGGATCACCGCGGCCGCGACCAGCGGGCCGGCGCAGGGTCCGCGCCCGGCCTCGTCCACGCCGGCGATCGGGTCCAGGCCGACGCGACGCAGGGCTCGCTCGTACCCGTAGAGCCCGGCATCTCGCCGTACTGTGCTCCCTCGCGGCAACTCGCTCATACAGCCCTCCGCATCACACATCCCACCCTAGGCAGCCTCGCCGACCAACTGCACAGCAGGTCCGCGCCAGGGACGATGACAGGCTGGGGGTGGGCTGAGGGGCTGGAGGGTGTTGCCGGGCCGCCGGTGGGCGAGAGGTTGTGAGGGGCACCGGGAGTTCGCTCACTTAGGTGGTGGGGTGAGGGAGATCGAGGGTTTGTCCGGGGCCGGGCCAGGCGCTGGAACGGCTTTGAAAGTGTCGGGTACGCCGAGTTTGCCCCAGCGACCGGCGGGCCAGACGATCATGATCGCGCGGCCGGTGATCTTGTCCATCGGGACGAAGGCGGCGTCGCCCTGGTTGCCGCCGTTGGGATCGGTGTCCTGCAAATGGACGCGGGAGTCCCCGGACGCGGAGCGATGATCACCCATCACGAACACTCGACCGGCCGGGACGGTGACCTGGAAGTCCATCTGGGACGGGGCGTCACCCGGGTACAGATAGCTGGTCTCGTCGAGCGGCTGGCCGTTGACCAGCAGCCGGCCCTTGGAGTCGCAGCACGCGACCTTGTCGCCCGGCATGCCGATCAGGCGCTTGATCAGGTGACCGTGGCTGGAGTCCGGCAGCAGGCCGACCACCTCGAAGAACCGGCCGATCGAGCCACGCTTCTGACCGCTCTCCTCCGGGCCGAGCCAGCCGCCCGGATCCTCGAAGACGACCACGTCACCGCGCTTGACGTCGGTGAGCTTCTCGACCACGACCCGGTCGCCGACCAGCAGCGTGTTCTCCATCGACTCGCTCGGGATGATGAACATCTGCCCGACGAACGCCCTCAGGATCGACGAGACGATCAGCGCCCCGACCACGATCAGCACGAACTCGCGGGCGGCCGCCCCGAAGCCCGAACGGGGGGCGGGTTTGGAGTCCGTCTTGGTCGGTGTATCGGTCACTTCTTCAGCCCCGGCTTCTTGAAGGTTTCCGGAGGACGCAGCATCGTCATCCGGTCAGACGGCCAGATTACGCAACAGGCCCGGCCAACCACGTTCTCGACCGGCACGAAGCCACCGCCGGGGCCGCCCATATGGGCGCGGGAGTCGGCGGATTCGGCGCGGTTGTCGCCCATCACCCACAGATGGCCGGGCGGCACCACGACGCTGAACGGCACCTCCGACGGCTTGGCGTCCTTCAGCAGGTACTCGCGCTCGTCCAGCGCGATCCCGTTCACGGTGATCTGGCCGGCCTTGTTGCAGCAGATCACCTTGTCGCCGCCGATACCGATGACCCGCTTGACCAGATGCCCCTCGCCGCTGCGCGGCAGGATGCCGACGAACTCACCGACCTTGCGGAACGGACCGGGCTCGGTCTGTTCCTCGTTCAGCCAGTTGCTGGGGTCCTTGAAGACGATGATGTCGCCGCGATCGACGTCGCGGTGCATGTAGCTGATCTTCTCGGCCAGGATCCGGTCGTCCTTGGTCAGCGTGTCGTACATCGACTCCGACGGGACGTAGAACGCTTCCGCGACGAACAGCCGCAGTACCACCGTGATGACGAGTGCGAGCACCGTCACGGTGGTCATCTCGACGAGCAGACTGAGCAGCGGGTTCCGCTGCTTCAGCCTGCGGTGACGTCCTTTGCTGCGACGTGCCCTCTGTGCTGGGCGAGGGCGAGCGCGAGTCGCAGTGCTCGGCGCCATAGGTGACCGTCGTCGCTAGAGACGCTCAGGAGGCCGGGACGTCCCGCTTCTCCTTGATCTTGGCTGCCTTGCCGCGCAGATCGCGCAGGTAGTAGAGCTTGGCCCGGCGCACGTCGCCGCGGGTCACGACCTCGACCTTGTCGACGATCGGGGTGTGGATCGGGAAGGTGCGCTCGACGCCGACGCCGAAGCTGACCTTGCGGACCGTGAAGGTCTCCTGCAGGCCACCACCCTGGCGCCGGATCACGACACCCTTGAACACCTGGACGCGGGACCGGTTGCCCTCGACGACCTTGACGTGCACGTTGACCGTGTCACCGGGACGGAAGGAGGGGATGTCGTCGCGCTTGCTCGCGTTGTCGAGCTCGTTCAGGATGTTGCTCATCAGGTGTCTCTTCCTCGCGCGTGCCACAGGTCACCCACGAATGTCGGTGGTGATGAAGTCATCAAAAGGCTGCCGCGTCGGTGGTCACCCCCTGTGGCAGGAGCACCGAAGGGCAGCAACGAGCAATCTTGCCACACCGCCCCAGCGGATCCGAAATCAGCGCCGCTTGCGACGCTTGGTGAGCAGCACCAGCTCGACTTTCGCCGTCTGTTGCTCCCGTCGTACCTCACGGTAACCGGCTTTGCGGTACAGCCCGAGGTTACGCTCACTCTCCGCACCGGTGTTCAGCTCGTACGTCGTGACGTCGGCCGGCGCGAGTTTCTCGGCGACCTGGAGCAGCCGTGCACCCAGTCCGCGGCCCTGCCAGTCCGGTGCGACGACGAGCCGCTCGATGCGCCCCACGGAGCCGTCCACGGTCAGCTGGACCGAGCCGATAATCCTGGTGCCCGCGACTGCTTTGAGTACGCCGCCTCGCCCGAGGCGCTCGACACTCGCGGCCGGCTCCTCCGTCAGCGGCGGGATGCTCAGGTCGTCGTAGATCCGGCCCTCCGACAGGAAGGACGCCAGCTGGAGGGTGTGGATCTCCCCCGCGTCAGCCTCCGTGGCGGGCAGTACGCGGACCTGTGACGCCGCATCGTCCTTGCCCGCGACCGCATCGCCCCACGCCGCGAGCAGATCAGGCCGGCGTTCCGCGGTACGGCGTACGGACTCGTCGTGGCGCCAGTCCGCGATCAGACCGTGGTTCCCGGAGAGCAGTACGTCGGGTACGTCGTACCCGCGCCAGCTCGGAGGCTTCGTGTACACCGGGTACTCGAGCAGGCCGTCACCGGAGTGGGACTCCTCGGCCAGGGACTCCGGATTGCCGATCACACCAGGCAGGAGGCGAGCCACTGCCTCGACCATCACGAGTACGGCGACTTCCCCGCCGTTGAGCACGTAGTCGCCGATGGATACCTCGTCGATGCGCATCCGCTCACCGGCGTACGACGCAACCCGCGCATCGATGCCCTCGTACCGGCCGCACGCGAAAGCCAGCCATGGCTCGGCCGCGAGCTCATAGGCGAGCTGCTGTGTGAAAGGACGGCCAGCTGGCGTCGGCACGATCAGTCTGGGCTGCGTCGGGCCGTCAACCGGAGCGATGGCGTCGAAGGCCTCCCCCCATGGCTCCGGCTTCATCACCATGCCCGCGCCACCGCCGTACGGGGTGTCGTCGGCGGTCCGGTGCCGGTCGTGGGTCCAGTCGCGCAGGTCGTGCACGTGGATGTCCAGGAGACCGCTCTTGGCCGCTTTGCCGACCAGGGAGACATCGAGCGCGGCCAGGTACTCCGGGAAGATCGTGACGACGTCAAGCCTCATCGGTCGGGACCACCTCGGCGCCCTCCGGGTCCAGCAGACCGGGCCGGTCGGCCACGACGACGTACCGCTTGTCCACGTTGATCTCCGGGACCAACTGCTCGACCATCGGCACGAGTACGACGTTGCCGGCCGGGCGACGGATCTCGAGGAGGTCCTGTGACGGGAGGTGCACGACGTCGACGACCTCGCCCGCCTCGACACCGTCGGAGGTCCGGACCTCGAGGCCGATCAGTTCGCGGTCGTAGTACTCCTCCGGGTCCTCGGGGCGCTCGTCCTCGTCCACCTCGGCCTGCAGGGCCAGGTTGCGCAGCTGCTCGGCCGCGGTCCGGTCCGGTACACCGGCGAACTTCACCAGCAGCCGCCCGCTGTGCCACCGGCTCGCGTCCACGGTCAGGGTCCGCCGAACCTTCGAGTCCGTCACCAGGGTCGCACCATCCGCGAACCGCCGATCCGGCTCGTCCGTCCGGACCTCGACCCCGACCTCGCCCTTGATCCCGTGCGCCCGGCCGATCCGCCCGACTGTCACCAACACCCGCACAAGCCTTTCTGCTCTACCGATCCACTGAGGATATGACTGGAGGGCCGCACCCGAATGGATGCGGCCCTCCAGGAAGTGCTGCGAGTCAGCGGCGCGGGCGCCGGTTGAGCTCGTCGACGAAGTCGATGCGCAGGGAGGACTCGGAGCTGAGGGCGCCGACGACGGTGCGGATGGCGGTGGCGGTCCGGCCGTTGCGGCCGATCACCTTGCCGATGTCGTCGGGGTGGACGTGCACCTCGAGGGTGCGGCCACGCCGCAGGTTCCGGGCCCGGACGCTGACGTCGTCGGGGTTGTCCACGATGCCTCGGACCAGGTGCTCGAGCGCCTCGGTCTCCATCATGGTCAGGCCTTGGCGTCGTCGGCCGGAGCGGCCTCGGCGGCAGCCTCGGCCGGGGCCTCAGCAGCCTCCGCCTTCGGCTCGTCGGCCTTGGGCTCCTCGGCCTTCGGCGCGTCAGCCTTCGGCGCGTCGTCCTTCTTCTCGGCCGTCTTCTTGGCCGCGGTCTTCTTGGCGGTGACGGCCTCGGTCTTCAGCGTGCCGTGCGCCTCGGCGAGGGCCTCGTTGAAGATCTCCTGCTTGTCCCGCTTGGGCTCCTTGACCCGCAGCGGCGCCGGAGCCGGCTCGCCCTTGAACTTCTGCCAGTCACCGGAGGCCTTGAAGATGGCCTCGACGGCCTCGCTCGGCTGCGCGCCGACGCCCAGCCAGTACTGCGCCCGGTCCGACTCGACGTGGATGAACGACGGCTCGGTCTTCGGGTTGTACTTGCCGATCTCCTCGATGGCGCGGCCGTCACGCTTGGTGCGGGCGTCCATCACGACGATGCGGTAGTGCGGCGCACGCTTCTTGCCGATGCGCTTCAAACGGATCTTGACTGCCACGTTTGTGGGGTCTCCCTTGGATTACATGTCTGGGTGAGCAGCACAGCGTCGTGGGGACAACGGGGTGACCGCTCGAATGGGCCGAACCAGGCAGTGGAGTTAGAGGGCTGCACGAACCTGGACGGACTCAGCCGACCATTCTGCCAGATGGTGGGGTACGCCGACCAATCCGGTGTCAAGCCGGGTCACGCGCGGAACCGGGCCAGCTCCGGCAGCTGATCGGCGTACGCGTCGAGCAGCTTCCCCGCGGCGGTCACCGAGTCGATCAAAGGATGCCAGGCGAAGGCTCGCAGCGCGGTGTCCCGGGAGCCTGAGGCCGCGGCCTCGATGGTGGATCGCTCGACGGCCTTCACAGAACAGACCAGACCGGCCTGGTGGTCGGTGAGCTGGGACACAGTGACGGGAAGCGCACCGTTGGCGTCGACCGTGCAGGGGATTTCGATCACCGCATCGTTGTCGAGGTGGTGCAGCACGCCCCGGTTGCGCACGTTCAGGATCAGCGACGCCCGCTCGTTGTGGGCGATCGCCCGCATCAGTGACAGCGCGACCTGCTCATACCCTCCGGCGGCCATGTCCCGTTCGTCGCGCTCCCCCGCGTCGGCGACCTCGCGGCTCTCCACCATGTACGTCGACTCACGCTCGGCCCGCGTCTTCTGCCACAACTCCAGCGCCTGGTCCGGATGCTCGGCCGTCTCGGCGTAGAACGCGGACTGCTGCGCCAGCAGGAACGTCCCCCGCGTCTGCCGCACACCCTGTACGGCGGCCAGCGTCTCGCGCGCGAAGTAGTAGTAATGCAGGTACTCGTTCGGGATGCATCCCAGCGACTTCAGCCAGCCGGATCCGAACAGCCGACCTTCCTCGAAGGAAGACAGCGCGTCGGAGGAGTCGAGGAGGGCGGGCAGCCGGTCGACTCCACCAGACCTCAGGCCGCGCAGCCAGCCGAGATGATTGAGGCCTGCGTAGTCGTAGAAGGCCGTCGACGGGTCCACGCCGAGCGCCAGCGCGGCACGGCGGCCGAGGCCCGAGGGTGAGTCGCAGATCCCGATCACCCGATCCCCCAGGTACGGGATCATCGCCTCGGTCACCATCCCGGCGGGGTTGGTGAAGTTGATGACCCAGGCTTCCGGGGCGACCGCCGCGATCCGCTGGGCGATCTGCGTCGCGACCGGCAGGGTCCGCAGTCCGTAGGCGATCCCGCCCGCCCCGACGGTCTCCTGTCCGAGCACGCCGAGGTCCAGCGCCACCCGTTCGTCGACGGTCCGGCCCTCGAGTCCACCGACGCGGATCGCGGAGAAGACGAAGTCCGCACCGCGAAGCGCTTCGTCCAGATCCGTGGTCTCGGTGACGACCGGTGCGTCGGCAACCGATGCGGCCTGCTGCCGCAGCACCGCGGCGATCGACGCCAGCCGCGTGCGGTCCGTGTCGAACAGCACCACCGAGGCGATCCGGCCGGGTCCGCGATCACCCAGCAACGCCTGGTAGACGAGCGGCACCCGGAACCCGCCCCCGCCGAGGATGGTCAGTCTCACGCCAGCATCACCTGCACGCCTGCTTCCGTCAGTTGGGCCCGGGTCGCCTCGTCGGCGCCGGGCTCGGTCACCACCATGAACAGTTCGGCCGGCTCGCACACCCGCGCGACGCCGTGGCCGGGGAACTTCGTCCGGTCCGCGAGCAGCACGACCCGGTCGGCGGCCTGGATCATCGCGCGCTTCACCGGCACCTCGATCATCGTGCTGTCCATCACCCGCCCGTCCGGCCGAACGCCGCTGGTCCCCAGGAACAGCCAGTCGACATGGATCTGCCGCAGGCTCTCCTCGGTCAGATACCCCACCAGCGACCGGTAACTCCGCCGGACGAACCCGCCGAGCACGATCAGCTCGATCTGCTCGTCGTTCTCCAACTCCTCCAGTACGGCGAGGTTGCTCGTGACCACCGTCAACGACCGGCCGTGCAGGTGCTGTGCGACCCGCAACGCAGTCGTGCCGATGTCGAGCAGCAGCGACTCTCCGTCGTTCACCAGCTCGGCGGCCCGCCGCGCGATCCGGTCCTTCTCCTCGGCATGTACGGCGTTCACGTCGGCGAACGGCTCGTCACCGCCGTCGACCGCGAGCGCACCGCCGTACACCCGGGTGAGGCGGCCCTCGGCGTGCAGTTGCTCGAGGTCGCGGCGGATCGTCGCCTCACTGACCCCCAGCTTGGACGCAAGCACTTTGACGCCCCCGGCCCCGTCGGCCCGGAGCGCGCGGACGATCTGATCCTGTCGCTGCTTCGGCAACACGGACAGACCGTATCACGCAAACTCTGTCACTTTCAGTCAAAGTTGTGAGCAGGTATTGCGGATCTTGCGTAGTAGATTCAAGATTCATGCACGAGTTTGATCGACCCTGCAGATCTGTGGAGTGTGTATGAGCGAGCGGAGCGAGCTCACCATCAAACACAGCGCGACTTGTCCCTCATCCGCGCCCGGAGCGAAGCGAGGACGTGGATGAGTTCGCTGGACGTCGTTGTGTCCGGCCTGGTCTTCCAGGACCTGGTGCTCAGCCTGCCCACTCCGCCGCGCCCAGGGACCGAGGTGTGGGCCACCGGCTCCCAGGAGAGTCCCGGTGGCATCGCGAACTTCGCCGTCGCTCTGGCCCGGCTCGGTCAGCGGACCGGCCTGGCCGCAGCCTTCGGCGCTGATCCCGAAGGCGACCGCGTCTGGGACAGCCTGACCGCGGAAGGCATCGATCTGACTCTCTCCCGCAAGCTCGCCGGCTGGCAGACCCCGTTGACCGTGGCTCTTGCCTACGCAGGAGACCGGGCACTGGTCACCCGGGGCACCCCTCCCCTGCTGTCAGCCGACGAGCTGATCACCGCACCGCCGGCCGCTCGAGCCGTTGCCGCCCACATCGGTCCCTGGCCGAACGAGTGGCTGGCGAAGGCGAAGGCGGCCGGCTGTGTGGTGTTTGCCGATGTCGGTTGGGACCCGTCGGAGCAGTGGGATCCCGCAGTGCTCGATCAGCTCGAGCACTGCGATGTGTTCCTGCCGAACGCCGAAGAAGCTATGAACTACACCCGGACGGACACTCCGGAGCAGGCACTCCGCCGGTTGGCGGACCAGGTGGCGCTGGTGGTCGTGTCCGACGGTGCCGCAGGTGCCCTTGCTCTCGACGCTCGTACCGGCGAACAGGTCGCCGTACCCGCGTACCAGGTCCCGGCGGCAGACACCACCGGGGCGGGTGATGTGTTCGCCGCCGGCTTCATCGCCGCCACGCTGTGGGAGCTGCCGCTCGAGCAGCGGGTGCGGTTCGCCGCCCTCACCGCGGCCTTGTCGGTCACCCGGCTCGGCGGCGCCGACGCCGCGCCCCGCTGGGCGGACCTCGCGGCCTGGCAGACCGCCCACCCCGAAGACCACCACCTCCACGCGCTGATCAGCGCTCACTCAGGAAGGTAGAACCAATGGAGCTCTCACGTCGGACACTGCTCGGGGGCTTCACGGCCGTGATCGGTGGATCCCTCGTCGGCTGTTCGTCCGGGATGGACACCGGGACGACGGCGAAGAAGAACACCACCACCGAGCTGACGATGTGGTGCTGGCCGGGCGGCCTGGGCAAGTCGGTCCTCGACGACACGATCGCCCACTTCCCCGACCCGAAGATCAAGTACTCCGAGATCGGCGGCGACTTCAAGCAGAAGCTGATCACCACGTTCAACGGCGGGACCGGGATCCCGGACATCACCGGCCTCAAGGGCGAGGACATCGCCTCGCTGCTGCCGCAGGCCGAGCGGTTCGTGGACCTGAAGACAGTCGGCGCGGACTCGATCCTCGGCGACTACCTGGACTGGAAGGTCGCGCAGGCGACGACCTTGGACGGCAAGGTGCTCGGCCTGCCGATCGACGTCGGCCCGACCGCCCTGTTCTACCGCGAGGACGTCTTCGCCGCCGGCGGACTGCCGAGCGACCCGGCCAAGGTGGCCGAGCAGCTGAAGACCTGGGACGACTTCTTCGCCGCCGGGGTCGAGCTGAAGGCGAAGAACCCGAAGGCCCCGCTGGTCTGGGACGCCACCGACCTGTACGACATGGTCGTCGGCCAGGGCACCGAGCGGTACATCTCCAAGGACAACAAGTTCATCGGCGACCAGGACCACATCCGCAAGGCCTGGGACACCTCGGTCAAGGCGATGACGCTGAAGATCGACGGCAAGACCCCGAGCGGCAGCCCGGACTGGAACGCCGGCCTCGACCAGGGCACGATCCCGGCGCACATCGGTGCCGCCTGGGTGGCGCTCGACATCAAGTCCGCGGTCAAGACCAGCGTCGGGAAGTGGCGGCTGGCCCCGACACCGAGCGGCCCGGCGAACTTCGGCGGCTCGTTCCTCGCGATCACCAAGAACGCGGCGGACCCGCAGAAGGCGTTCGAGGTGATCAAGTACATGCTCAGCGCGGACAACGAGGCCAAGGCCTTCGCCGACGCGCAGATCTTCCCCTCGGCTCCCGGTGCCTACGACAAGCCGCAGCTGAAGGCGGCCGACCCGTTCTTCGGCGGGCAGGTGCCGATCGACACCTTCGGCCCGGCCGCCAAGGCCATCCCGGTGGCGTACCAGAGTCCGTTCGACGACGCCGTTGCCGCGCCGTTCCACGACGAGCTCAAGACGGTGCAGACCGCCTCCAAGACCTCCGACGCCGCCTGGGCCTCCGCGGTGTCCAAGGCGAAGGCCATCGCCAAGCGGCAGGGGGTGCAGTGACCGAGTCATGGCCGCGCCTCCGGCGCGGCGGGTCATGGGGCTGTTACTCCCGGCCTTCCCTCGTCGCTCCAGTCGCTTCGCTCCCTCCGCTCCTCAGTCCAGGCCGGGAGGCCCCATGACCGGTACGGCGACCGTGCCGCCCTCGACCGCGCCGCTGACCGGGGCCCCTCCCGGTCAGCGGCCCGGTCGGCGGGTCTGGTCGTACTGGCGGTTCTACCTGGCGCTGTCGCCGTTCTACCTGTTGTTCGCGGTCTTCGGGCTGTACCCGATGTTGTCGACGATCGTGCTGGCGTTCCAGCGCTGGGACGGCCTCAGCGCCCGCCGGTTCACCGGCCTGGACAACTTCCGGTTCCTGGTCCAGGATCCGACGTTCTGGCAGTCGCTGGAGAACACGGTCGTCCTGTTCCTGATGTCCACGATCCCGACGCTGGCGATCGCGCTCGTCCTCGCGGTGATGCTGCAATCCGCCGTACGGTTCACCAACGTCTACCGGATCGCCTACTTCATCCCGAACGTCACCTCGCTGGTCGCGATGGCGATCTTCTTCAGCTCGGTGTTCAGCACGAACTTCGGCCTGGTCAACGCCGGCCTGCGTGCGCTCGGCATCCCCGAGCAGGACTGGCTGGGCCAGCCCTGGGGGATCAAGATCGCGATCTCGACGATGATCGTGTGGCAGTGGGTCGGGTACAACACGCTCATCTACCTGGCCGGCCTGCAGGCGATTCCGAGGGAGCAGTACGAAGCCGCCAAGGTCGACGGTGCCGGTGCGGTACGGACGTTCTTCTCGATCACGCTGCCGCAACTGCGACCGGTGGTGCTGTTCACGGTGGTCATCTCGACCATCGGCGGTCTGCAGACGTTCACCGAGCCGCAGGTGATGGTCGGTAACAGCGGCGGCACCGGCCAGAGCGGTATGACGGTGGTGCTGTTCTTCTACCGGGCCGCGTTCCTGGACAACGACTACGGGTACGCCGCCGCGATCGCACTGAGCATCTTCCTGCTCGTGCTGTTGTTCACGGCCATCAACTGGCGGATCTTCCGCGGGCGAGGAGAGGACCGATGACGCGTTACCGGTTGCGCGGTATCGCGCTGCACGCCGCCCTCGTGGTGGCCCTGCTGGTGTTCATGTTCCCGTTCGCCTGGACCATCATCATGGCGTCGAACAGTACGGCGGACATCTACCGCTTCCCGCCGAAGTTCACCTTCGGCGGGCAGTTCGACGACAACGTCCGGCACGTGCTGGCCAACGTGGCGTTCTTCCAGTCGATGGCGAACACCGCGGTCGTGGCGATCTCGACCACACTGCTGGTGCTGTTCTTCGACTCGCTGGCCGCGTTCACGTTCGCCAAGTTCCGGTTCCCCGGGCGGCGGGTGCTGTTCGTCGTACTGCTGGCGACGATGCTGCTGCCGGCGCAACTGGCCGCCGTACCGCAGTTCCAGACAATGGCGCTGCTCGGCTGGGTCGGTTCACTCAAGGCGCTGATCATCCCCGGGGCGGCGAACGCCTTCGGCATCTTCTGGATGCGGCAGTACTTCCAGAACTCCATCCACGACGAACTGGTCGAGGCGGCGACGCTGGACGGCTGCGGCTTCCTGGGCACCTACTGGCATGTCGCGTTGCCGTCGGCCCGGCCGGCGCTGGCGTTCCTCGGCATCTTCACGTTCGTCGCGTCCTGGAACGACTACATGTGGCCGCTGATCGTGCTGACCAACCCCGATCACCTCACGTTGCAGGTGGCGCTGTCCACGCTGAACCGGTCGCACGGTGTCGACTACAGCATGGTGATGACCGGAGCGCTGATGGCGATGGTGCCCCTGGTCATCGTCTTCGCGATCTTCGCCCGCCAGTTCATCAAGGGTGCGACTGAGGGCGCAGTACGGGGATGAGTACGGCGATCGCGATCAGCACGTTGCCGGCCGCGCCGGTGAGGAAGTCGGCCGGTGAATGGCCCTCGCTCCAGGCCGGAATCGCGCCGACGATGCCGATCACCGAGTAGGTCACCGTGGCCGCGGTCAACCACAGCTTGGTTCTGGCCTCGACCGCGGCCAGGGCCGACCAAGCGAGTCCGAGCGCCACGATCGCGTGCAGCGCTGCCAGCGGAGTGACGGTGAAGAACGAGATGCCGTCGCTGTGCTTGATCGACGGGCTCACCAGCATCAGGGCGACACCGCCCACGGCGATGGCCGCGGCCGGTGGCGGGACAGGCTGAAGCGGCCAGCTCCGCGGCCGCAGCGCGATCAGGAGTGCTGCGGCCAGGACGACGGCTACCGCGGTCGTGGCGAGCCACGTGCCCGTCTCGATGTAGGTGAGGCCGGCGCCGAGGATCAGCAGGCCGCCCTGGATCAGGGACACGGCGCAGCCCGCGACGACTCCGAGCGCGACCGTTCCGGCCCCCCGCGCGAGCAGGCTCGCCAGCAAGGCGACGACCGAGGACAGGATCGCCGGGTCGTACCAGGTGCGGTACAGGTACCACCCGGTGTTGTCGGCGTCTTTCCAGAGATAGCGGGAGTACTGCGCTCCCGGCCAGTTCAGGTAGATGAGAAGTCCCGAGCCGGTGACCAGTACGGCGATCAGCCACCACGGCGGCCTGGATGTGGGGGCTCCGGTGGCTGGGACCGGCGTGGGGGTGACCACCTGCGCGGCGACCGGCTTGGCTGCGGGCGGTTGCACCGGCCAGACCGCGGGCTTGGCTGCGGGCGGTTCGGGCTTTGCGGCGGGCGGCTCGGCCTGGGTCCGTACGAGCGGTTCCTGGTGGGGAGGTTCTGGCTGTGGTGGTGGGGGTGGGGACGGTTCGGGTTCGGGGGGTGGTGGTGGCGGCTCGGACTCGGTGTCCGGCATGGTCAGGTGGACCGGGATCGTCTGCTCGCCGGTCGGCCCGCTGATGACGACCGATGCCTCCTCATCGCCGGGGGCCTCAGTGCGGACCCGGACGGTCGCGCCATCCTGCTCCACCTTCAGCCAGGGGACGCTCGAGGACGCGACTGCGGTCAGGGCGATCGGCGTACCCTCCAACCGGAGCTCACCCGAACCCGTCGGACCGAGGTCGAGCGTCGCAGGAATCACCCGCGGAACACCATCCGTCAGAGCCTGCGCAGCGGCCTCCGCGACGCGGCGGCTGTCGTCGTTCACCATCGGCTGCAACGCCTGCCAGGCAGCGTAGGCCTGGCTGAGATCGGTCCCGCCCAACCGCTCGCGCAGGTAGTCGACCACGCCGAACCTTGCCGCTGGCAACGGGCTCTCCATTGCCTCGAGCAACTCAGGTGCCAGTGGGGCGGGCGTGATCCGGCGGACTCGACTGCGGGCGATCAGGAGTTCGCCCTGGGAGCCGAAGGTCCACATCTGCGGGTTCTGGTTCGGCGTGACGCGGTGGACCCGATCCGTCACGTACCCGACCAGTTCGGTGAGTCCGATCCATCCATCGCCGTCCCGGTCCGCCTCGCCGGTCGTCAGCCCGTCCACGACCGCGCTGCTGAACACCGACGGAGCCGGCGCCGCGCCGGTCGCCAACTGACCGCCCTCGAAGGCGTACTCCATCGCACTCGACGCGGTCACGATCACCCGGCCGCGCCCACCGCCGACCTCTTCCTGACCGGCGAAGGCGTCGCGGACCTGGGCCTCACCGGCCGCGCGGACGACCATGCCGCGCGGGAACGCGCCGCCGTAGCAACAATCCAGGAACAGCGCGATCCGCTGCGCTCGACTGTCCGCCATCTGCCGGTTGACGAAGTCCGCGGCGACAGCGGTCGACGCGAGCCTGGTCGGCTTCGTGTCCGCGACCGCGAGAAACAACTCACCGGCCGCGTTCTTCAAGCCATGGCAGGAGAAGTGCAGCAACAGCAGGTCCTCCGGCGCCCGGTCCGCGAAGAAGTCCTCGACCGCGAACCGGATCTCCTGCGCCGACTCGTTGTGCAGCACCTGCACCTCGAACCCGCCGACCGACGGGTCGGCCAGCACCTCGGCCAACGCGGCCGCGTCCTGTGCCGGTGCGACCAGGCGCCTCAGCCCGGGATCGTCGTACTGGTCGTTCGCCACGACGAGCGCGACGCGGGAACCGTCCATCTCACACGTCCGCTCCGGCATGGCGTCGTACGAACGCGTCGACCAACTGCTGCTGCACTTCGTCGCTGGCGCCGGACAGCTCGATGACGTCGCCCTCGATCGTGAGCTTCACCGTCCTCCCGGTGCCGGACCGGCGAAGCCAGTCGCGCACCACCGTCACGACCGATCCGAGGACCTGCAGCCCTGGCGCCAGCGAGACGCTCAGCACCCCCGCGATGGCAGCCAGACCACCCCGCGAACCGTCCGGCGCCTCGCCCTCGCGATAAGGCTCGACCGACCGGACGTCGAGCATCAGCAACTCCTGCCGCAGCAGCAGCGCCAGTACCTCGAGTTGTTCGTCGTCTGCCCCTTCATCGACGATCCCGACCTGGACGTCCTCGTCCATCGCCCCTCCCCATCCCCAGGCCGACGCTTCAACAATGCGCCCGTACCGCTCCGGCCACAAGCACGCGGACGGCTAGGCTTCGGGAACTGGAGCAGGCGGAGTTGCGTCGGAGGGTCGTCATGGTGGGCAAGCGGGGACGTGTGATCGGCCGGATCGCACCGGGGATCGTCGGCGAGGTGATGCTGCCGGTCCGGGGTGCCACCGAGGCCTTCTACGCTTACCCCGCGACCGACGAGGTGATCGAGGTGGGCACGCAGGTGGTGGTCGTCGACTTCGACCCGCCGCGCACCGTGTACGTCGCTCGCGCCATCTAACTTTGTTCCCTTGGAGGGGAAATGCTCTGGACGTACGTGATCATCGCTGCCGTGGCGGTGGTCGTCCTCTTGATCCTGTTCCGGACGGTCTGGCGGGTGGCGGAGCCGAACGAGGCACTGATCATCTCCGGCCTCGGCGCGCACTCGAGCACGGAGCAGGTGAACGAGACCCTCGGCTTCAAGATCGTCGTCGGCCGCGGCACCGCCGTCCTGCCGGGCTTCCAGACCGTACGGCGGTTGCCGCTGGACATCCGCGCCACCCCGCTGACCGTCACCTGCGTGTCCAGCCAGGGCATCCCGCTACACATCAAGGGCGTCACGGCGTACAAGGTCGGTGACGACTACGGCTCGATCGCGAACGCGGCCCGGCGGTTCCTGGAGCAGAGCGACGAGCAGGTGATGAGCACCATCCACGAGCTGTTCGCGGGTCACCTGCGGGCGATCGTCGGCTCGACCACGGTCGAGGAGATGCTGCACGACCGGGAGACGCTGACCACGAACATCCGCGGCTCGCTGGCCGGCGACATGGAGAAGCTCGGCCTGGTGGTCGACTCGCTGCAGATCCAGGAGATCGACGACGAGTCCGGCTACATCCGCAACCTCGGCCGTCCGCAGGCCGCCGCGGTCGAGGCCGCGGCCCGGATCGCGCAGGCCGAGCGGGACCGCGAGGCGACCGAACGCGAGCAGGTCGCCGCCGCGGCCAAGGCCGCCGCGGTCCGGCAGAGCTCGATCGCGCAGGCCGGCTACCAGGCCGAGGTCGATCAGGCGAACTCGAAGGCCTCCCAGTCCGGTCCGCTGGCCGAGGCGCTGGCCCGGCAGGAGGTCGTCGTCGCCGAGACGGAGACCGCGAAGCTGAACGCGTCACTGGCCGAGAAGCAGCTCGAGTCGTCGGTGCTGAAGCCGGCCGACGCCGAGGCGTACAAGCAGCGCACGCTGGCCCAGGCCGCCCGTGACGCCCAGATCGCGGCCGCCGAGGCGAACGCCCGCGAGGTCCAGCTGCGCGGTGAGGCCGAGGCGAAGGCCACCGAGTTGACCGGTAAGGCCGAGGCCGCCGCTGTCCAGGCGAAGGCGATGGCCGAGGCGGCCGGTATCAAGGCCCGGGCCGAGGCACTGGCCACGAACACCGACGCGGTCGTCGCGCAGCAGCTGGCCGAGGCCTACCCGCAGATCGTCGCCGCGGCGGCGGGCTCGTTCGAGAAGGTCGGCAACATGGTCGTGCTGAACGGTGCCCAGGGCATCGAGGACACCCTGGTGAAGACCATCACGATGGGTGGTTCCGGCTTCGCGCTCGCCAAGCAGCTGATCGACTCGCTGAGCGTCACGAAGGACAGGAAGCCGGTGCTGGAGTCGGTGCCGGACGAGACGGCCTGACCAATCGAAGCCCGGATCCCCTGATATGCCAGGGGATCCGGGCTTCGCCGATTCAGGCGGTGTGCAGTGTGAGGTTGTAGGCCTGCAGGATTTCGTTGACGGGCTGGAACCAGGTCTCACCGCCACTGGTGCAGTTGCCCCAGCCGCCGGACGTCACGCCTTGCGCCTGGTCGCCGGTGATGAACGAACCGCCCGAGTCCCCGCCCTCGGCGCAGACACTCGTCTTGGTCGCGCCATAGAACAGTTGGCCGTTGCCATAGTTCACCGTCTCGTTCTTGGCCAGGATCATGCCGCAGTGCCAGTGCGTGGTCGAGCCACTGCGGCAGACCGACGAGCCGATCGGCGCCTCCCACGAGCCGCGGACCAGCTGGTCGCTCACCTGGCCCCAGCCGAGCACCACCGGCACGGTCCACCAGCCGTTGCCGACCGAGACCCACGCATAGTCGTTGCCGGGGAACGACCAGCCCTGGAACGCGCCCAGGTCCGAGCCGTCCCAGCCGCGGACCGTGCCGCTGCGACCACAGTGGCCGGCGGTGATGAAGCCGCCGTACACGGAGAAGCCGATCGAGCAGCGGATGTTGCTGACGTAGTACGGGTCGCCGCCGACGGTGCCGGCCGCGAACGTGGTCGGCGCCTGTGCAGCGACCTCGCGAACCGAGACCGCTCCGGCGCGCGCGACCTTGGCCACGAACACGTCGACGGCCTGGGATCGCTTGCCTGCTTGGACGTTGATCACCACACTGCCGGTGCGCGGGTCGGCGGCCCAGCCACTGACCGCAGCCGGCACGGCCTTGCCGGCCAACTTGTCGACGGCGGCCTTCCGCTTGTCCAAGGCGGCAGCAGTCACCGGTACGGCGGTGACCGCGGCGCCCATGGCACGCACGGCGGTCGCGTGATCCGGCCGGGCCAGCCCGACCACCAGCTTCCGGGTGGCGTCGTCGTACCAGGCACCACCGAAGTCGGCGCCGGCAGCTTTCTGGGCCGCGGGCAACAGCTTGGCGGCCGACGTCTCGGCCTCGAGGCGCTGTTGCAGCTGCTGCTCGGTCAGTCCGAAGTCACGCTGCATCGCTGTCGCCTGCCCTGGCACTGCCAGAGGTTCCGGCGCCGCGATGGCCTGGCTGGGGACGGTCACCGCGGTCGCCGCGAGCACGGCGGCTAGTAGGACCTTCATCTGGAACTCTCCTCACCTAGGGGCGGTTCGGTGCATGAGAGCGCTCTCGCACCTGAGAGTGTCCTACTGCGTACGAGCAGTCAAGAGTTCACAAACCAAGGTGCGCGAGGACGGCGAGAACCCGGCGGTGACCGGAGTCGGTCGGCGGCAGGTCGAGCTTGAGGAAGACGTTGCCGACGTGCTTGTGGACGGCTCCTTCGGAGATCACCAGCTTCTCCGCGATCGCCGTGTTGCCGAGTCCCTCCGCCATCAGCGCGAGTACCTCGCGTTCGCGGGGCGTCAGCCGGTCCAGCGGGCTGCTCCGCTTGACCATCAACTGGCTGACCACCTCGGGGTCGAGCACAGTCCCTCCGGCGGCCACCCGGCGTACGGCCTCGAGGAACTCGTCGACCCGGGACACGCGGTCCTTCAACAGGTAACCGACGCCTTCGCTGCCGGCGGCGAGGAGTTCGGCCGCGTAGATCTCCTCGACGTACTGCGAGAACACCAGCACCGGAAGCCCGGGGCGGACCCGGCGTGCCTCGATCGCGGCGCGGAGGCCCTCGTCGGTGAAGGTCGGCGGGAGGCGCACGTCGACGATCGCGATCTCGGGATCGTGCTCGCTCATGACCTTGGCGAAACCGTCGGCGTCGCCGGCCACCGCGACGACGTCGAAGCCGGAGTTGCCGAGCAGCAGACCGAGGCCCTCGGCCAGGATCGGGTTGTCCTCGAGGATCACTACCCGCACGGAAGGATCACCTCGACGGTGGTCGGCCCGCCGATCGGGCTCTGCAGCTCCAAGTGACCGTCGATCGCCTGCACCCGGTGGAGCATGCCATGCAGCCCACTCCCCCGGCCCAGCAGGTCGGACTGCTCGTTGATCCGCGCTCCGCCGATCCCGTCGTCGGTGATGACGAGGCAGAGCTCAGGACCGCGCCGCTCCATCCGTACGTCGACATGCCCGGCGGCGGAGTGCTTGGTGATGTTGGTGAGGGACTCGGCGACGACGAAGTACGCGGCGGCCTCGACCGCGGCCGGGACGTCGCCGAGGTCGCCAAGCCGCAGGTCCACCGGCAGTGGGCAGCGAGCGCAGAGTGCGGAGACCGCGCCGGCCAGACCGCGGTCGGCGAGGATCGGCGGGTACATGGTCCGCAGTACGCCGCGCAGCTCGTTCATGGCCTGCTCTGCGCCGTCACGGGCGTCATCCAGCAGCTTGGCCGCCTTCTCCGGGTCGTCTGCCATGGTCTGCTTGGCGATACCGATCCGCATGGCCAGTGACACCAGCTGTGCCTGAGTGCCGTCGTGCAGATCGCGTTCGATCCGGCGTAGCTCTGCACCGTGCGAGTCCACCGCGCCGGCACGGCTCTTGGTGAGCTCCTCGACCCGCTGCGCGAGTCTGGAGGTCTCCAGCTGCGATTCGGTCGGTGCAAGCAGGCTGAGCGCGGCCTTGGCGTGACCGCGGGCCAGTGCCGGGCCGACCCGCCCCAGGAACCACAGACTCACCCCTACCTGCAGCGGGCCGAGTGTCAGCGCCTCGAACCAGCTGTCGACGTCGAGGCCCATCAGGCTGAAGTTGCCCGGGGCGAGCCACCAGAGCAGCATGCTGAGAATCGCACTCGGCACACCGATCACGGAGATGACCGCGACCAGCAGCTCGGGGATCATCACCAGCGGCATCAGCAGGCACCGCAGACTGCGCCTGAACGACTTGTCCCCGAACAGTGTCGCGACGTCGCCGGGCGCGCGGGGCAATGCCGGCGGCAGCGGCGGCGCTTGTGGCACACCGAGGTACCTCGCGGCGCGGTACCGCTCGCTGTTGGCCAGTTTGACCAGACCGGCCGTGACGCCCGGGATGACCCAGCCGAGTAGCAGGCTGATCGGCAGTGCGGCCAGCAACACGACCGCCTTCAGGTACCGGATCACCAGATACCCAGCGGCTGGGCCACCCCGGGACAGAATCTTCGTCAGCATGCGTCTATCGTGCGGCATCGCGAGCGCCGCAGTCGGTACAGCAGGCTCTACCTTTCAGGCTCTAGCAGTCTGGTACGCCGGGGAGCTTGGCGTTCGGGTCGTCGATGTAGATGTTGGTCATGTAGCCGCCCTGGTCGCGGAGCTTGGACCACCAGCTGTTCGTGGTGCCTTCGGCGGTGACCGGGTCGCCCTGCACCTGACAGGTGACGAAGACCTGGGTCGGGCCGGGCAGCTCCGTGACGATCGAGGCGGTCAGCTTCGGCGCCGAGCGGACCCGGACGCCGCTGCCGTAGGTGGTGAAGTTGTACTCCGGCGGGTTCGGGTCGCTGCCGTTCACCAGTTGCAGGTAGTAGATCCAGTTCCAGTTCGGACCTGGGTCGGTGTGGTCGTTGTTCGGCATCTCGCTGTGGCCCTTGATGTGAGCCCGGTCCTTCGGGATGCCCCGACGGTCGGCGATGTTGCGGGTCAGCGCAGCCGACGAGCGGTACATCGCGTCGGTGAACCACGACGGCTGGTCGACGAAGCCCTCGTGCTCGATGCCGATCGTGTACGGGTTCTCGGTCCGGACGTGCCAGGCGGTGTCCTTCTCGGCGACCATCTGGGTGACCTGGCCGTCGCTGGACCGGATCACGTAGTGCGCGCTGACCTGGGCCGACGGGTTCTTGAACCAGCTGATCGTGCCGGCGTACGAGCCCTGGGTCACGTGGATGACGATGGTGGAGATCGCCTGGGTCCGGCCGACCCGGTAGTTGCTGGTACTGGCCGCGTTCCAGATCGCGCCTGGGTAGTCGACAGCCTGGATCGAGGAATTGGTGCGGGTCCCGAGCGGGGCGACCTTGGCGTAGGCGCCGAGATCCGGGGTGACCTTCTTCGGTGCGGTGATGACGCCGGCGGCGCGGACTCCGGTGCCGATCATCCGGTAGACCTCGTCGGGTACAGCCGGGCGGTCGGGCCGTCGGCAGAGTGCGAGTACTTCGCGATCACGCCGTACCACTTGCCGAGGTTCGATCGATCGGTGAGGCCGGCCTGGTCGGCGTACGAGTCCAGGACGGCGGCCGCGCCGGTGATGTTCGACGCGTTGTCCTTGGCAAGCTTCTCGACGGGCAGGCCGGTGAGCTTGGTTGCCTCGGACATCGTCGCGTTCTGGTTGTTGCTGACCAGGTGCATGACGCCGTAGCCGTTCGCCTGGCTCGGCTGACCGTTGTGGCCGTCGAGATGCGACTCGGCGAATCCGACGCTGACGAGGACCTCACGCGGTACGTCGTACTTCGTGGCGGCGGCCTGGAACGCTGGAGTTTCCCCATGGGGTTCCTTCCCAGGTCTGGTCCGCCGAGGGGCGTCGGCGGTCCCGGGTGTCACGCTAAGGGAAAATCTTCCGTCAAAGCCAGTGTTTGAGTGAATTCTTTCCCATCACCGCTTGAAGACAACGCTGCCACGCAGTGCAATCAGCCTCGGGTGCGTCAGTACGGCGGGATTCGCCCGCGGATCCTCGTCGTACACGACCAGGTCGGCGGGATCACCCGGCTGGAGGTTGCTCGGGGCACCGAGCCACTCGCGGGCACCCCACGAGCCTGCGCTCAGTGCTTCCTCCCCGGACATGCCGATCGTGGTCATGGCCTGGATCTCCTGCGCCACCAGGCCGTGCCCGAGGACACCGCCGGCGTCGGTCCCGGCGTACACGGGTACGCCGGCCTCGTAGGCGTCCCGGAGCCGCTCGAGGCGGCGGTCGTACAGGTCGCGCATGTGGGCTGCGTAGACCGGGAACTTGGCGGCGGCCTGGTCGGCGTACTGCGGGAAGTTCTCCAGCTGGATCAGCGTCGGGACCACCGCGACACCGTGCTCGGCCATCCGGTCGAGCATGTCCGGCAGCAGACCGGTGCCGTGCTCGATGCAGTCGATGCCGGCGGCAAGCAGATCCGGGAGGGCGTGCTCGCCGAAGACGTGGGCGGTGACGCGGGCGCCGAGCTCGTGGGCGCGGGCGATCGCCGCGTTCAGTGCCTCGGCCGGCCAGCAGGAGGTGAGGTCGCCGGCGTCCCGGTCGATCCAGTCGCCGACCAGCTTGACCCAGCCGTCTCCACGGCGCGCCTCCTGCTCGACGTACGCGACCAGCTCGTCCGGCTCGATCTCCCAGCCGTAGTTGCGGATGTACCGCTTCGAGCGAGCGATGTGCCGGCCGGCCCGGATGATCTTCGGCAGGTCCGCACGGTCGTCGATCCAGCGGGTGTCCGACGCCACGCCCGCGTCCCGGACCAGCAGGGCACCGGCATCCCGGTCGGTGATCGCCTGCTGCTCCTGGGTCGCCTCGTCGACGGCGCCGTGCTGGTCGAGGCCGATGTGACAGTGCGCGTCGACCAGGCCGGGCAGGATCCAGCCGCCGGTGTGCACGGTGCTGACATCGGCAGCGGTGGGCCGGTCGACGACCAGCCCACCGCTGAGATGGATCTCCTGCTGCTCACCGGCCGGCAACACCGTGCCGACCAGCCTGAGTACGCCGGGTTCGGTCATACCGCCGACCGTATCCGGCTTCGGCCACGCAGGTCAGCCACTGCTGACGTGAGCCGTCGCTCACGTCAGCCGTTCCTCGCGTCAGCCGCTGATGCTTGCGTCAGCCGTGGGAACCGCCGCCTGGAGTGCAGGTCGACGTCGTCGGGTCGTTGTCGCCGGCGCACGGCGTACCGGACGGGGTGTTCGACGGGGTGCCGGTCGGCGTGTCCGTCGGAGTCGGCGTGGGGGTCGGCGTCGGCGTGGGAGTCGGCGTCTTGGTGGGGGTCTTGGTCGGAGTCTTCGTCGGCGTCTGCGTCGGCCGGGTCGGCTTGTGCGTCGGGGTGTCGATCGGATCCGGCTGCGTCACCTCGCCGACCGGCGTCGACGGCTGCACCGTCGGCGTCGGCGTCGCCCTGGTCGTCGGCGTGGTCTCGTCCGGGACGTCCGGGACCTCGCGCGGGTCGACCTTCCGCTCGGCGTTGCCGGTCGACTTCGGCATCGACAGGCCGCCCTTCTCGTTCGGCACCAGCACTGCGTTCTTGCTGTAGACCCGCATCCACTTCAGCACGGTGGCGACGAAGTCCTTGGAGTGCTGGTACCGCAGCAGGGAGGCAACCAGGTCGCGCGGCTGCTTCAGGTCGTCGCCCTCGGAGCACAGCACCACGGCGACCGTGGTGACGGCGTCGTACACGTTGTTCGGGTTGCGGTAGCCGTCGCCGTTGCCGTCAGCCCCGAACTCGTCCCACACCTGCGGGATGATCTGCATCGGCCCGACCGCGCGGTCCCAGATCAAGTCACCGTCGTACTTGCCCTTGTCGGAGTCGGTGATCCGGCCGTTGCCGCGGCGACCGTTCAGCACCGGGCCGAGGATCTTGCCGCGGGTGGTGCCGGCCACGTCGACCCGGCCGCCGCTGGCGTGGTCGGACTCGACCTTGCCGATCCCGGCCAGCAACGGCCAGGTGAGCCCGCAGTTCGGCCGGACAACGGCGAGGTTCGCGGTGGCGCGGCGGTAGGCGGGGAACACCCCGCGCGGGATGCCGTTGATCGCATTCGGCCGACCGGGCCGGACGACGGAGCGTCCGTCGGTCGCTCCCTGCACGGGCACGTCGGCGCGGGCGGGCTTGTCGGATCCGAGCCGGCCGTCCACCCCGGGACGCTGCGGCACGATCATCGTCAGTTCGTCGAACTCACCGCTGTTCAGTCCGGCCCCAGGCGATGGGGCGACCGGGCTGTCCGCCGCGAGGTTGCCGGAGGCACCGGCTCCGCCCGAGGCGACTGTCACGATGGCCCCGACCAGGAGCGGGGCTGTGCACAGTGAAGCGATGATGATTTTGACCCGACGGTTACCACTACGGGTTAGGCGCATAGTCCCCTCAACGAGCTATACGCCAGAAAGTTACCTCAAGACGACGCAAAGTTACCTGACCCGCCAACACGCCTGAAAACCGGCACCGGACAGGCGTTCCGTGAGCGTGAACGGGCGCCGCGGAAGGGCGCGAACCGCCAGGTAATCTGCCCAGTTACCCGACGCTGAAACCCGGTTACCCGAGTTGGTCCCGTTGCCCGAGTTGGTCTCGCTGCCGCACCTGGTCCCGTTGCCGCACCTGGTCCCGTTGCCGGAGTTGGTTCAGTTGCCGGTCTGGGGTGCCTGACTGGGGGTTGCCGCCGCCGTCCGGGTCGGCTCGGACTCCGGGCCGCTGGCGGTGCAAGGCGTCGGGGTCTCGGTCGGCGTCGGCGTCGGGGTCTCCGTCGGAGTGCCGGTGGGCGTCGGCGTACAGGTCGGCGTCGGCGTGGGAGTCGGCGTCGGAGTGGGCGTCGGCGTCGGAGTGTCCGTGGGCGTCGGAGTCGGCGTCGGCGTCGGCGTCGGAGTAGGCGTGGGGGTCGGCTTCGGCGTCGGAGTCGGTGTGAACGGCGGCTTCGGCGTCGTGGTCGGCGGGGTCGCCTGCGTGTTCGTCGGCTTCGGCGTCGTCGGCTTCGGGGTGGTCGGTGCCGTGGTCGGCGCCGTCGTCGGCTGCGCGGTGGTCGGCACGACGATCGGAGTCGTAGTCGGCGTAGGCGTCGTCGTCTGGCGGGTCGGGTCGTTCGTCCGGTCGACGTTCCCGTTGTCGTCCGGCGTGGCGATCTCGCCCTGGGTGTCCGGGATCGTCACCGTCTGCTTGCTGTACGACTGCATCCACCGCAGCACGGTCGACACATAGTCCATGGAGTGGTTGTAGCGCAGCACCGCCTGCACCAAGCCCTGCGGGTCGGCCAGGTTCGCGCCGCCCGCACAGAGGTAGTCACCGGCCGCCCGAGCCGCATCGAACACGTTGTGCGGGTCCTTGACCCCGTCACCGTTGCCGTCCGCGCCGAACGTCGTCCACGTCCCCGGGATGAACTGCATCGGCCCGACCGCACGGTCCCAGCTGGTGTTGCCGTCGTACACACCCTGGTCGGTGTCCGCGATCGCGGCCATCCCCGGGCCGCCGTCCAGCACCGGACCGAGGATCTTGCCGCGGGTGGTCCCGTTCGGCTCGACCTTGCCGCCGCTGGCGTGCGCGGACTCGACCTTGCCGATGCCGGCCAGCAGCGGCCAGGTCAGGTGGCAGCCGGGCGTCGTCAGCGCGAGATCGTTCGCAGCCTTCTGGTACGCCGCCAGCACCGTGCCCGGGATGCCCGAGGTGTCGCCGGTGATGCCGGGAATCGGCTGCACCGTGCCATCCGTCGTACCCGTGACAGGCACCTGGATCGTCGACTTCTCCTGCGTCGGCAGGCTGCCGTCGGCACCCGGCTGCTTCGGGACGTTGTTGGCCAGGTCGTCGAAGACCGCGTCCTGGCGCGGTGCGGACAGCGCGTGCGCGTCGACGATGAACGTGTTCGAGGTGACACCACCGACGACGAACACGGCGACCATCGCGGTAGGCGGAGCCAAGCACGCACACGTCGCGGACAACTTCCCCCGCCACGTGTCCAGGTTCTTGAACTGCTGCCTCATCGAACCGTCCTCGGCGCATTCCGCAGTGGTGTAACTCTCGGGCGTAGGCACGATCTTAGTCGTCACAGGGTCGTGGACAACCGGTAACGGTGCGCCACTTCATGCAGTAACCGGGTACCCGAGGGCAGTTCCGCCCGACGTCACCGAGAGTTCATCCCCCGGTTTTCACCGTACGCCGACGATGCCCGGACCGGACCAGCCAACCGGATGACAGTTCCGACATCCGGCCGCCGTACGCCGGTCCGATCGGTTCCCGTGGGAAGGTTCGCCCGATCGGGCACCGGCGTACCGCTGGCTACTTGTCGCCGCCCAGCATCTTCTTGAGGTCGTCGGGCAGCTCGAAGTCCCCACCGTTCTGACCGCCGCCGAACGCGGCCGGCAGCTGACCTGGCCGCGGTGCCTGCGGCTGGGGGCTGCCCTGGTTCGCCCGCTTGGCCGGGTTGCCCGAGCCGCGCTTCTTGCCCTTCTTCGCCTGCTGCTTCGCCTTCCGCGCGCCGCCCGCACCCGCACCGGGCATGCCAGGCATCCCGGGCATCCCCGGGATGCCCTTGCCGGAGGCCATCGCGGCCATCATCTTCCGCGCCTCGAAGAACCGCTCGACCAGACCGCTCACCGTGGCGACCTCGGTGCCGGAACCCTTCGCGATCCGGGCCCGGCGGGAGCCGTTGATGATGTTCGGATCGGTTCGCTCGGCCGGCGTCATCGAGTGGATGACCGCCTCGATCCGGTCGATCTCGCGCTCGTCGAAGTTCTCCAGCTGGTCCTTGAACTGGTTCGCGCCGGGCAGCATGCCGAAGATCTTGGTCAGCGGGCCCATCTTGCGGACCGACTGCATCTGGGCGAGGAAGTCGTCCAGCGTGAAGTCCTTGCCACCCTTCTTCTGCAGCTTGGCCGCGGTCTTGGCGGCCTCGTCGGCGTCGAAGGTGCGCTCGGCCTGCTCGATCAGGCTCATCACGTCGCCCATGCCGAGGATGCGCGAAGCCATCCGGTCGGGGTGGAAGACGTCGAAGTCCTCGAGCTTCTCGCCGTTGGAGGCGAACATCACCTGGCGGCCGGTCACCTGCGCGATCGACAGCGCGGCACCACCACGGGCGTCACCGTCGAGCTTGGTCAGCACGACACCGTCGAAACCGACACCGTCCTCGAACGCGCGGGCCGTCGTCACCGCGTCCTGGCCGATCATCGCGTCGACGACGAACAGCACCTCGTCAGGCTGCACCGCGTCGCGGATGTCCGCGGCCTGCTTCATCATGTCCTCGTCGATGCCGAGCCGGCCGGCCGTGTCGACGATCACCACGCTGTGCTGCTTGTCGCGCGCCTCGGTCATCGCCTTGCGGGCGACCTCGACCGGGTCGCCGACGCCGTTGCCCGGCTCGGGCGCGAACACCGGTACGCCGGCCCGCTCGCCGACCACCTGGAGCTGGGTGACCGCGTTCGGCCGCTGGAGGTCGGCGGCGACCAGCATCGGCGTCTGGTGCTGGGTCTCCTTCAGCCACTTGGCCAGCTTCCCGGCCAGGGTGGTCTTACCGGCGCCCTGCAGACCGGCGAGCATGATCACCGTCGGAGGCCGCTTGGCCATCCGCAGCTCACGGGTCTCGCCACCGAGGATGTTGACCAATTCCTCGTTGACGATCTTGATGACCTGCTGCGCCGGGTTCAGCCCGCCGCGCACCTCGGCGCCACTGGCCCGCTCGCGGACCGCCGCGATGAACTCCCGCACCACCGGCAACGCGACATCCGCCTCCAGCAACGCGATCCGGATCTCCCGGGTGGTCGCATCGATGTCGGCATCAGTCAGCTTGCCCTTGCCCCGCAAATTCTTGAAGGCGGTCGAGAGCCGATCGGAAAGCGTGTCGAACACGAGAAACAGTCCGTTTCCTCGAAGCAATGAACCCCCCGAGTCTACCGGCCCCCCAACCTGTGGATAACTCCGGCGGCGGAGGCGCGCATCTCGTTACGGTTGCACCGAGACAGTGACGGACAGCGCACAAGGGACAGGGATGGATATCGCGGAGTTCAACTCGGCCTTCACCGGAGCCAGACGGCGTATCAGGACCGAGCAGGCAGATGTCGGCAAAGAACAGGCGCGGCTACGCGCATTGGTCTCGGACGACGACACCTCCGAGGACCGTGAGTGGGCCCTGAGCTTGATCGAGTCGCTGGCTGTTCCGCCCGCCCCGCCACGGCAATGGAGTGCTCTGTACCACGAAGCCGGTGCGATCCACGCCGATTCGTACCGTACGGGCGACACAGTCGAGGAACGCATCGGCGCTCTACAGGAAGCACGCCGCCGCATCTGGGCGATCGCCGACCGCGCACCCAGGGACGAGGCACCCCACATCAGGGCGATGACCCGCGTGCTGGATCATCTCGAAGCCGAGCTTCGTGAGCCGACTTGGACCGACGACAGCCCTGCCGGCCCAGGAAGCTGACCTGTGAATGCGGGCGACCGGCTGATCCCGCGCGATTCCCCGGTGTACCAAGAGTTCGTGCGCCTGTACCGGATCGCCCGTGCACTTCGGCCGACGCCGGTGGACAGATGGAACGGCGAGCTCTACGCCACCGACGCCTCGGTTTGGGGCAGCGTCAGCCCGACGAGTGGCGCTGTCCGGCTCTCAGGCAGGCTCGTGGTGCCGTACCTGACCGGCACTACCTCGCACCAGCACGCGGTCGAGCAGGCCGAAGCACTCGCCACGGTCCTGCACGAGTCGACTCACGCCGGCATGGAGCTGAAGGCCCTCACCGAGCCGAACGCCATACATTCGAGGCACTCACTCGGCCTGACCGAAGGCGTTGCTGAAGTGCGAGCCATGGAGGACTTCCAGGCCTTCACCTGGCGGACAGGCTATCGAGATGTGGTGCTGCCCAAACCGCAGTACGAAGGTGTCTACGCGGCGACTGACCGACTGCTCGATCAGGCCGGCGGGCCGTTCAGGTCCCGCGAGCAACTCACGGACGAACTCGTCGCCGGACCGGCGGCCATGCATTTCGACCGCCTCGCGAGCGGCGTCGTCCGCAATCGTCTCTGCGACGTGGTTCCGTACGACGAGGACCATGAGCGCGCCGTGCGAGCGGCGCTCATCCGGGCAATGCTTCACGAGGCTTGGCCTGCGCTGCGCGACTATCCCGCGAGCATCGGCGAGCGCGTCGCGGAGGAGATCCGGATGAAGCTGAACTCGACGGTCGATGAGATTCGGCGGCACTATCGGCTCGGTGAGGCGGGGCCGTTCGGCGATGATCCGCGGGTGCGTGGGATCGCGGAGGTCACCGCGCAGCCTGCGCAGGTCGACACTTTGCGGTTCTTGTCTGCGCAGGCGCCGGCCACCGGTGCCGTCGCCCAACGACCACGGCTTGGGCAGGGTGCTCGTCGCACGGGTGCTGGGTCGGGACCCGTCGTACGGGCGCCTACAGCCAGCCGGCCTCCGAGCCTCGAGACCTGACTAGCAGAGGAGAACGATGGATCGTCAGAGCTTTGACGAACAGTTCAGGGCGCGGCAGTGGCTGCTCATCGATCAGGTGATGGATGCGGTCTTCGAGGCTCAGGAGGACGTGTTCGGGTTGATCTCCGAGCTGCCGGCCGAGGACGACCGGCGGACTCCCCTGGAGTGACGAGGTTGCGGAGGACTACCGACCGACAGTCCGGGAGCGGCTCGACCAGAAGCTGTGGATGACCACACGGACCACTGGCAGTGATTGACAGGCCGAGGATGTCTCGAAAGGATCTAACCGATACACGATCGACTACCGGTTAGGAGAGGTTTGTGGGGAAGCGGCGGGTGGTGGTGGATGGGCCTTCAAATTTGGGTTTGCGGGCTCCGGTGGAGGGGGCTGTGCCGGGGTGCTACAAGTTGGCGGGGGCGGTCCGGGATCTGGGGTTTTTGGGGCGGATCGGGGCTGCGGATGCGGGGTGCGTGACGCCGCCTCGGTATGACCGGGCGGGGTGGAAGCCGGGGGACGGCGTGTTCAACGCGGTGGGAATGGCGTCGTACACGGTGAAGTTGGCGGATCGTGTCGGGCGGTTGCTCGACGAGGACAAGTTCGTGGTGTTGCTGGGTGGTGAGTGCAGCAACCTGCTCGGGCCGGCGTTGGCGTTGAAGCGGCGGGGGCGGTACGGCGTCGTCTATCTCGACGGCCACTCGGACTTCCGGACCGTCGACAACTCGCCGTACGTCGGGGCTGCGGGAGGCGAGGCGCTCGCACTGGTGACCGGGCGTGGGCAGGCGGATCTCACCGATCTCGAACAACTGTGCGCGTACGTCAAGGACCCGGATGCGGCGCTGCTCGGGATCCGGGAGGACGACGAGTACGTCGGGGATGTCGAGAAGGCTGGGATTCCGGTGTGGCCGGCTCGTACCATCGCAGCGGATCCAGCACTGGCGGCGGCGCAGACACTCGAGCACCTGGGGCGGGGTGAGCTCGACGGGTTCTGGGTGCATCTGGATGTGGACATTCTCGACGCCGAGGTGATGCCGGCGGTCGACAGTCCCGACCCCGGCGGCATCGATCACGCCCAACTTCGAGCACTGCTCCAGCCCTTGCTGGCGTCGGCGAAATGCGTCGGGATCGACATCGGTATCTTCGACCCCGATCTAGATCCCGACGGTGTTTACGCGGCCGAGCTCACCGACACGCTCGTCGGGTCGTTCAGCTGAACCGGGGATCCCAGACCAGGTCTTGCCCGTGGGGCGCGGCACTCCCGAGGACCCGGAGCTCGCCGCCGGGCCAGGTCTGGACGTCGACGCGGTACTCCCAGCCGTCCGTCCCGCGGCCGTGGGAGAGCGTGTGGTGCGGCTCGAGGCGGAGATGGGCCAACGGGCTGGAGTCGGTCGCCTGCGCACCGAGCTCGTTCAGTCGGTCCTCCACTGCTGTCCGGTCGGTCCGGCGCAGGTACTGCCACATGATCGAGTGCCACACGACGGTGACGTGCCCCTCCGACAGCTCCAGGCCCTGCAGGAACGAGACGGCGTCCTCGCGCCGGATGTCAGCCGGCACCTGCCGTGCGATCGTCAGCGCACCACGCAACCGCTCCAGCCGCTCCGGCATGTCTGGCCAGACGTACGACGTCAACGTGAGCGCACCGTCCGCCGACAACGGGTTCACCGGCGCGATGTCGCATCCCACCCGCTCTGCGATCCGCAGCTCGACAGCTGGCACCGGCCCGGTCCACGCCGGATCGAACACCACCGGACTGTCCGTAGGTCCGTACGACGTCCCGTCGGCGACGTACCGGTAGTGATCGGCCCGCAGGTTCAACCCAGCGCTCGCACCGATCTCGAACAGCCGCACCGGCAGCGGCAGCGCATCGACCAGGTGCAACAGACCGCCGTACAGCGAGGCGGCCCGGCCTACCTCGTTCGTCTGCGGCGGCTGGGTCAGCAGCGATCGGATCTCGCCCGACCGCGACTGCAGCACCTGCTCGAACGCTTCCCACCCGAGCACGGGGTCCCACGACCCGCCCATGCTCGGGTAGAACGCCGCCAGCTCAGGCGCCGAACCGGACAGCACGAGCCCGTGCACAGCAGCCAGCAGCCGCAGTCCGATCGCGTCACCGAACGAACGGTCCTCATAGCCGGCCAGGACCTCGACTGACGAGCCACCGAGCTCGTAGTCGTCCACGATCAGCCGAAGCAGTTCGGCGTACATCGGGGACCCTAGGTCCTCGCAGGCGATCGCTTGGCGCTGGAAGGCTGCTACGACATCCACGTAGCTGAGACTAGAAGGTCAGACGATCGAGAACCGACTTTGCCGTCGTGCGCGCGTCCTCCTCCTCGAGCGGCGAGCCATAGCGATCCGTGAGGTAGAAAACGTCTACACACTCGGCACCCAGCGTGCTGACGTGTGCAGAGCGGATGTCAGCGCCTGTGGACGCTATGGCCGCGGTGACGTCGTACAACAGTCCAGGGCGGTCGTGTGCGCGCACCTGCAGCACAGTGGCTGTCTCCGATGCTCCAGGCAACAGGTCCACCCGGCTGGCGACCCGCTGCTTGACGGCGGACGAGTCACGCGCGGCCAAGCGGCGTACCAGGTCGGTGTCGTCCCGCAGTGCCACCGCGAGCCGGTCACGCAACCGCACCGGGTCAGGCGGCGAGCCAGCGACCGTCCACTGCGAGATCCCCAGCCCTTCAACGGACGTGATGACGGCAGACCGCACTGCGAGCCGCTCGACCGCCAGTACGGCGGCAACAGTCGACAGCGTGCCCACTTGGTCGGGTACGGCGACGTTGACCCGGAGGTCACCGTGATGGTCGGTCACCGTCAGGCCCAGTCGCCCTACGCCGACCACCTGGTGCAACACGGGCACCGGAATAGGCGGAGCCTCGGTCCACATGCCCTCCCCTCCCCCGGATAGCTCACCGCGCACCCGCCGGCACAACTCACCGACCAGCCGGATCCGCCACGGCGACGACGCCGCAGGACCCGCCGCCCGGGCGTCGGCGTACGTGAGCGCCTCCAGAAGATCCAGCGTCTCCGTGTCGCGTACGATGCCCACGACGAGGTCGACAGTCATCGGGTCATCGATGTCCCGACGGGTGGCGACCTGGGCGAGCATCAGGTGCTGCCGGACCAGCAAGGCGATCGTGTCCCCGTCCGCCTCGGCGAAACCGAGGCGCTGAGCCACCTTCCGGGCGATGACCGCACCGGTGACACTGTGGTCGCCGTCGACAGCCTTGCCTAGGTCATGCAGCAGTGCGGCGACGAGCAGCAGGTCAGGCCGCCGTACGTCGCGCACCATCTTCGAAGCCTCGACACACGTCTCCAGCAGATGCCGGTCGACAGTGAAGCGGTGGACCGCCGACTGCGGCGGCCGGAACCGCACTGAGTCCCACTCCGGCAGAATCCGCGTGATGTAGCCGGCCTGGTCCAAGGCCTCCCACACTTCGAGCAGTCCGCTGCCAGCACCCAGCAGGGCGCACAGCAACCGCCGCGCCTCCCCCGGCCAGGGCTCGGGTAGGTCAGCAGCCGAAGAAGCCAACCGTGCACACACCGCAGGCGACAGGACGAGCTCGCGATCGGCGGCGACAGCAGCAGCCCGCACACCCAGTACGGCGTCCCGCTCCGGCCGCGCATCCGGCATCAACACGACTTCGCCCTCGTGCTGACCGACTCCGTCATCGAGTGCCAGCAGCAACGGCCCACCAGACCGCTGCCGGCGCCTGGCGGACCGTCGCGGCTTGGTCATCAGGCTCTCGACGCGCCGCCAGGACACATCGCACACGTGAGCCAGCGTCCGGCCGGTCGAGTACACGTGCCGCAGCAGTTCGTCCCGTCCGGACAGACCGAGCCCGGACGCGACCTCACCGGCCAGGTCTGCGACCAGTCTGTCGGTCGAGCGCCCCGCGACCGTGTGCAGCTCGTCCCGGATGTTCAGCAGGTCCAGTCGGGCCCGCTCCACCACCGGATGCGGTACGTCGACCAACCACGAGGCCACCAACGCCCGCAGTACGACGGCATCCCGCAGACCGCCGTACGCCTCCTTGAGGTCGGGCTCGGCGAGGTGCGCGAGCTCACCGACCGTCGAGGCGCGGTCCCGGCAGGCCTGAGCCAGCCCAGGCAGGCGAGAGCGCGCCGTACGCCGCCAGTCCGCCATCAGCACGGACCGCAGCTGCAGCGTGAGATGTGAGTCCCCCGCGACGTGCCGTGCGTCCAGCAGACCGAGAGCGACCCGGACGTCGTCGGCGGCCGCCTGCCGGGCGTCCGCGATCGTCCGGACACTGTGGTCCAGCTTGGTCCGCGAGTCCCACAGCGGATACCAGATCTGTGCGGCCAGCTCGTCCACCCGTGGGTACCCCTCGACGTGCACGAGCATCACGTCGAGATCGCTGTACGGCGACAGCTCCTCCCGGCCATAGCCGCCAACTGCGACCAGCGCGACGCCCTCGGTAGGTACACCGAGGGCGTCGCAGGCCTTGGAGAGGAGCAGGTACAGCAGCGCGTCGGCCTCCTCGGCCCGGGCGCGCCGCTGTGCTGCCCGATCGATCATCTAGAGCGCGTCTCCGTCGAGCTCGCCGGTCCGCACCCGAACGATGGTCTCCACCGGCGTCACCCAGACCTTGCCGTCGCCGATCTTGCCGGTCTGCGCGGCCTTGACGATCACGTCCACCACGTCCGTGGAGTCACCGTCCTCGACGACCACCTCGAGCCGGACCTTCGGGACCAGGTCCACCTCGTACTCGGCGCCGCGGTAGACCTCGGTGTGGCCCTTCTGCCGACCGTAGCCGCTCGCTTCGGTGACCGTCATCCCGGTGACGCCGAACGTCTCGAGGGCGGCCCGGACGTCCTCCAGCTTGTGCGGCTTGACCACCGCGGTGATCAGCTTCATGCGTTGGCACCTTCCTTCTCGGAAGTCTCGGTGGTCCCATTGTCCGTTCCGGCCGCAGCAGCCGCCGGGCGGGTCGACAGCCCGCCGCGCAGACCAGCCGCACTCAGGAAGTCGTACGCCGTCTCGGCGTGCTCGACCTGGTCGACACCGGTGACCTCGTCGTCCTCCGTGACCCGGAAGCCGATCGTCTTGTCGATGATCTTGCCGAGGATGAAGGCGACCGTGAACGAGTAGACACCGACCACCAGGTTGGCCAGCGCCTGCTTACCCAACTGGGAGGCGCCCCCTCCGTAGAACAGACCGTTCACGGCTGACGGGGCCGCCGCCGTACCGAGGAAGCCGATTGCCAGCGAACCGAACAGACCGCCGACCAGGTGCACGCCGACCACGTCGAGGGAGTCGTCGAAGCCGAACTTGTACTTCAGCGACACCGCGAAGGCGCAGACCGCACCGGCCAGCAGGCCGAGGATGATCGCACCGACCGGGGTGACCGCACCACAGGACGGGGTGATCGCGACCAGACCGGCGATCGCACCGGACGCCATGCCGAGCGTGGTTGCCTTGCCGTGCCGGATCCGCTCGATGATCAGCCAGCCGATCACCGCGGCGGCGGTCGCGGCCTGGGTGTTCACGAAGGTGACCGCGGCGGTGGTGCCGGCGCTGAGCGCGGAGCCGGCGTTGAAGCCGAACCAGCCGAACCACAGCAGACCGGCGCCGAGGATGACCAGCGGCAGGCTGTGCGGCCGCATCGGGTCCTTCTTCCAGCCGATCCGCTTGCCGAGCACGATGGCCAGCGCGAGCGCGGCGGCGCCGGCGTTCACATGCACCGCCGTACCACCGGCGAAGTCGACCGCCTTCAGCTTGTCGCCGATCCAGCCGCCGTCGCCGTCCTGCAGGAACCAGACCGAGTGCGCGACCGGGAAGTACACCAGGAGCGTCCAGCCCACGACGAACGCGATCCAGCCACGGAAGGTGGCCCGGTCGGCGATCGCACCCGAGATCAGCGCCGGCGTGATGATCGCGAACATCAACTGGAACGCGACGAACGCGAGCGTCGGCGTCGAGCCGCTCACCGCGTCCGGCGACATCAGGCCCTTCAGGCCGACCTCCGAGAAGTCACCGACCACGTGTCCGGTGTCGCCGGCGAACGTCAAAGAGTAGCCGACCACCACCCACATGATGGTGACGACGGCGATGGTGATGAAACTCATCATCATCATGTTCAGCACGCTCTTCATGCGCACCATGCCGCCGTAGAAGAAAGCCAGGCCCGGTGTCATCAGCATCACCAGGGCGGCACTTGCCAAGACCCAGGCGGTATCGCCGGCGTTGATCTCCATCAACGTCATCCCTTCCATCGATCCAGGGGGTGGCCGGCGTCCTCAGTCGGGAGAACTCCACAACGCCGGGGAGCCCGCGCTCGGCCACACCGCAAACGGTGTCGGCGCGCCGTTTCAGCCGATCGGTCCGTTTGTTTCAGGCATGTGACAAAGCGGGCTCCCAGGTGACATCGAGGTGACGGCGCCGATATCAGGCGCGTAAGGGCAAGGTGTGACACTCTGGCCTGGACCACACGGGACAGCAGCCGCGCCACTGCCCCCGTCCGAGCCTGGGGCGAGAGATGGAGACCAATCAAGAGGTGAGGCCGCGTCGCGGCCGGCCGAGAGATCCGGACGCCGAGCCGAGGATCCGCCAGTTCGCCATAGAACTGCTGCTGAAGCGGGGATTCGACGGGATGACCGTCGATGACGTCGCCGAAGCGGCAGGTGTCGGCAAGGCGACCATCTACCGGCGCTGGGCCAGCAAGGAACAACTCGCCAACGACGCGATGGCGGAACTGTTCGACCTGGAGATCCCGGATGCCGACACCGGCTCGCTGGCCGGTGATCTGCTCGAGGTCTACCGCTACGCGTTGTTGTTCGTGAACAGTGAAAGGGGGCTTGCACTGATCCGCCTCGCAGTATCGGAGGCGAACCGCGATGAGCGGTCCGCGACGATCTACCGCGATTTCCTGGAGCGCCGGATCGCGCTGACCAGGACCGCGCTGGAGCGCGCCCGGACCCGGGGTGAACCGGTCCGGACGTCCGCGGACCCGGTACTGATGGTCGAGTGGCTCGCCGGAGTGTTCATCATCCGCACCTTGACCGGACAGCCGATGCCGGTACCGGAGGAGGCTGACCGCCTGGTCGAGGTGACCATGCGGGCCATCATGAAGGACGGTTCAGGGTCGGACGCCTGGTCCGATCGCCAAACCGTCCACAGCGAGTTCGGTGACTCGCCGGACTCTGCCTGAGTACAGGTCCCAGGCCAAGACCCAGCCTTGGACCTCCAGCAGCGGAGTGTTGTCGTCGTACCAGCCCAGCACCGAGCAGCAGCCAGGTGCACGGACAGCCTGCCGGTCGGCCGGACCGATCTCCGTTGTCGGCGGTGCGGCGCCGGGCTCCCCCAGCACCAGCAGGCGACTGGGGAGCGTTCGCAGGGTGGAAATCGCCGCGACGACCTGAGGCTGAGAGACCCTCGTCGGCACTTGGGGAAGGTCGTCGGCGACGAAAAGCCGGGCAGCCGCATTGTCCGACGAGAAAGTCTGACCCACCCACCGCCGGACCGGCAGCGCGAGTGCACTGTCCATCATCCATTGGCCGCTGACCAGATAGCGCATCACCGCCCCGGCATCCAGCCGGAAGGGCGCGGTGACGTCCTCCGGGTCGCTGGTGCCGCTGATCTTCACCAGTGCTCCCTCGCCGAAGCCGCCCTCGCCCACGAGCACGCGATAGGCCACACCGGGTCCACTGACGAGAACACGCTGGGCATCTCCCAGCCAGGACACACTCCGAAGGTCCTCGGTCGGTACGTCGTAGTGCGTGACCTCGGCCGTCGACGCGTCGACGGTGACCAGCTCGCCCGGCTGCGGGAAGGCAGCCATGTGCCCGTCGGGAGATACGGTTCCAGGGCTCAACGGCGATCCGTTGGCGATCGCAACCAACTGCACGTCCGCCAGTGACCACGAGGAGTCCGAACCGAGCAGCAGCGGCTCGTAGCCACCACCGCGCTTCACCAGCACCACAGCCGCGATCCGGTCGATCCGCTGGTCCGAGAGCGACCGCACCTTGTCCGGCAGTTGCAGGCGATCACCGAGCGGGGTCTCGAGGCGGTCGAGGAAACGCTCGCTGCCGGGCGGCGGGGCCATCCAGTAGTCGATCCCGGCGATCTGTCCGGCCGGTGCGATGTCACTGGGGTCGGTGGGCGGAGTGGTCGGCGGGACGAAGTCAGCCTTGTTGCCGGAGCTGGCTCCGACCCCGATCGCCGCGACGAGAGCGATGAGGACCACGACCACCAGACCGACCAGGATGCTGCGGCGCCGCCGTCGCCGGGTGGCCACGCCCTCGGCCCAGGCCGCGTCGGCCAGGTCCGGCTCCGGCAGCCGATCCGCGGCCCGCTGGAGCAGCGGCCCGACGTCTTCCGGCCTCACCGCGACTCTCCCGTGCCGGCGTCCCGCCAGTCCCCCGCACCCATCGCCGTCCGGAACCGGCTGAAGGCCGTCATCCCGTGCCCGTGCACAGTCTGATGCGAGAGGCTCAGTAGGTCGGCAACCTCGTATTCGGTGAGCTCCTCGAGATGCAGCAGCACGAACACCGTGCGCTGGGCAGGGCTCAGCTCGCCCAGCGCGATCTTCACCGGGTCGTCTTCGTCCGGGAACGCCTTCGCCCGGTTCCACGGCTTCAGCACGGGCTGATAGAGCACCCGCTGGACGAAGGCGTCGGGATCGTCAACCTTCGTCCAACGCAGCGACAGCCGGGTGAAGGCGCGCAACAGCGCCTCCTCGGCTCGCTCCAAGTCGCCGTACACGAGGTACGCCGTACGGAGCCATCTGCCCTGCCGCGCATCGACATACGAGGCGAAGTCCGGGTCGACCGTGTCGCGCATCCACCCTCCCGCCTCTATTCAACCTCTCAACTACTGCGCGCTGCTACGGCCAATCGCGTCTCTTCGGTGATCAGGTCGAAGTTGATCCCGGCGCCCGTCATCAGGCCGGCGGCCGCGGACGACATCACCTGAGCCATCGGATCGGTCACGTTGCCGGCCGCGAACACGCCGGGCACCTCGGTCGCGCCCCGCGCGTCGACCGGCACGACGGTGCCGATCAGGATGCCGTTGGTCTCTCGGACGACCGTCTCCAGACCCAGGTCGGCCAGGAAGTCCGCCCGTGCCCGCATCGTGGTCTGAATCGCCAGTGCCTGCCGCGGGATGACCTTGCCGCCTTCGAGCCGGACTCCGGTGAGCTTGCCGTTCTCCACCTCGACCTGCTCGACCTTTCCCTCGACTACGGAGATCCCGCGGGCCGCGAGCTCCTCCCACTGGTCGTCGGTCAACTCGGGAGCCGTGTGCAGGAACAGCGTGACGTCGTCACTCAGCTGCCGGAACAGCTGCACCTGATGCAGCGCCATCGCACTGGTCGCCAGTACGCCGATGGCCTGGTCCCGCACCTCCCAGCCGTGACAGTACGGGCAGTGCAACACGTCCTTCCCCCACCGCTCGGCCAGTCCGGGTACGTCGGGCAGCACGTCGGCCAGTCCGGTCGTCACCAGCAGTCTCCGGCCCCGGTACGCCGTACCGTCCGCGAGCTCGACCGTGAAACCGTCGGAGTCCCGGCCGGCCGTGGTCACGGTGCCCGTGACGATCTCCCCGCCGTACCCTGCGACCTCCTGGCGGCCGAGCACGTACAGCTCGCCCGGTGGCACACCATCGCGGGTCAGGAAGTTGTGGACGCCCTCCGCGGGCGCGTTGCGCGGCGTTCCGTCGTCCACTACCAGCACCGAGCGTCGCGACCGGGCCAGCGCCATCGCTCCACTCAGCCCGGCGGCGCCCCCGCCGATCACGATCACGTCGTACTTCGTCATCTCCGGTTCCTCTCTGTTGCTTCGAGGATTCGTGATGATTCTCGTTTTCGACAACCTTCTTTGCCACAATGGCAACATGGAAACGTTCGACGAGGTTCTCGAAGGGGTCGGCCCACGCTTGCGCACACTGCGCGTCGAGCGCGGGACGACGCTGGCCCAGCTGTCCGAGTCGACCGGGATCTCGGTGAGCACACTGTCGCGGCTGGAGTCAGGTCAGCGGCGGCCGACGCTCGAGCTGCTTCTGCCGCTGGCCCGCGCCCATCAGGTTCAGCTGGATGAACTGGTGGACGCGCCGCCGACCGGCGACCCGCGGATCTACGCCAAGCCGATCAAGCGCCACGGCACCGTGCACATCCCGCTGACCAGGCGTCCGGGTGGGCTGCAGGCGTTCAAGCAGATCCTCCCGGAGGGCTACCCCGGCAATGACGTAGCGCAGAAGACGCACGAGGGGTACGACTGGATCTATGTGCTGTCCGGACAGGTCCGCCTCAGGCTCGGCGACCAGGATTTCATCCTGAAGGAAGGCGAGGTGGCAGAGTTCGACACCCGGGTGCCGCACTGGTTCGGAAACCCCGGTCCGGGAGCAACCGAGGTGCTGTGCCTGTACGGGCCGCAGGGTGAACGGATGCACGTCCGGGCCCGCACCCGCTAGCAAGTAGGCTGCGCCCGTCCGTGTGACTGAGGAGGAGCAGGTAGTGAGCATCGCGTTGTTCACCTTGGGCGGCACCATCGCCATGGCCGGTGGACACCGGCTGACCGGCGAAGACCTCGCCGCCGCAGTGCCCGGGCTGTCCGATCTCGACCGGCCGGTCGAGATCCAGGACATCGAGGCAGTGCCGAGTTCCAACCTGACAGCCGCGAAGATGCTCGAGGTCGTCGACGCCGCTTCGAAGGCCGTGGCCGCCGGCGCTGTCGGTGTCGTGGTCACTCAAGGCACCGACACCCTGGAGGAGACCGCCTTCCTGGTGGATCAGGTCTGGCCGCACCCACAGCCGTTCGTGCTCACCGGTGCGATGCGCAACCCCACTCTGGCCGGCCCTGACGGCCCGGCGAACCTCCTGGCGGCTCTCCGCGTCGCCTGCTCCCCCGCGGCCCGCGACCTCGGCGCATTGGTCGTGTTCAAGGAGGAGATCCACGCGGCCCGGTGGGTGCGCAAGACGCACAGCACGAGTACGGCGACCTTCGTGTCACCCAACGCCGGTCCGATCGGTCACGTGGTGGAGGACCGGGTTCGCGTCCTCACGCGCCCGCTGCGTCTCGACGGCGTACAGGGAAGTGCTGAGCCGGCCGAGCTCGATGCGACCCGGGTGGCGCTCTACACCGTCACCATGGACGACGACGGGCTGCTGTTGCAGGGATTGGCGGACACCCACCAGGGTCTGGTGGTGGCCGGCTTCGGCGTCGGGCATGTCCCGGCCGCACTCGCGCCCGTACTGGGAGAGCTCGCCGCGCGAATGCCGGTGGTCCTGACATCGCGGACCGGCGCCGGCTCGATCGCGCGCAACACCTATCGGTCGGTCGGGTCGGAGTCGGATCTGCTGCAGCACGGCCTGATCGACGGCGGGTTCCTCGATCCGTACAAGGCCCGAGTCCTGCTTCGGTTGCTCTTGGCAACAGATGACGACATCGAGCCGGCGTTCGCGCAGTACGCCTGATACTTGGCACCGGACAGACCCCAGGGGTTTGGAGACGGCCCGGCCTAGCTGATCCGCGGGAGCCCGGCTGCTTTCCTGGTGAGGTAGTCGCGCTCCGGCAGGCTCGTCGTCCGTCGGGCCGCTTCGCGGAAGTGATGCACCGCGGTCTCGTTGTCGCCGCGCATCTCGTAGAGGTGCCCACGGGTGGCGTCCAGCCGGTAGTGGCCCGCCAGTTCGTCGTCGAGTGGTTCGAGGAGCTTGAGTCCGGCGTCCGGGCCGTCCACCATGGCGGCGGCGATAGCGCGGTTGAGCTTCACCATCGGGTTTCCGGACAGCTCCTCCAGCACTCCGTACAGCGCGAGGATCTCCGGCCAGTCGGTGTCCTCTGCGCGGTCCACCTCGTCGTGCAGTGCGGCGATCGCGGCCTGGAGCTGGTACTCACCGATTGGCGGCGTACTGAACGCTTGGACCGCGAGCGCCACGCCTTCGGTGATGTAGTCCTTGTTCCACAGCGTGCGGTCCTGCTCTGCGAGCGGGATGAGCTCCCCGGCCCTGCCAGTGCGTGCGAGCCGGCGGGCGTCGTTGAGGAGCATCAGCGCGAGCAGACCGGTCACCTGGCCGTCGTCCGGCAGCAGTGCATGCACAGCGCGGGTCAGACGGATCGCCTCACCGGACAGGTCGCTGCGTTCCAGCTCCGGACCGCTGGTGCTCATGTAGCCCTCGTTGAACATCAGATAGAGCACGTGCTGCACGTTGCGCAGCCGTTCCTCGCTCGCGTCGAGCTCGAAGGCCGCACCCTTGAGCTTCTGCTTGGCCCGGCTGATCCGCTGCGCCATCGTTGCCTCAGGCACCAGATACGCCGTGGCGATCTCGGCGGTGGTCAGTCCACCGACCGCACGCAGTGTCAGTGCGACCGCCGATGCCGGGGTGAGCGACGGGTGGCACGACAGGAACAGCAACTGGAGCGTGTCGTCGCGTTCCTCGACATCCTCCGGCGGCAGGTCCCGCAGTGCCGCGCGCTCCTCACGCCGCCGCCGGGCCTGCTCCTGTCGCACCTCGTCGATCACCCGACGGGACGCGGACTGGATCAACCATGCCTTCGGGTGGTCCGGCGTACCGTTCTTCGGCCACGTCGTAGCCGCAGCCAGCAAAGCCTCCTGGACGGCGTCCTCCGCGGCGGCGAAGTCCCCGGACCAGCGGACGACAGCACCGAGGACCTGCGGCGTCAGCTCACGCAGCAGGTCCTCGAGTGCTCGGTCGTGAGCACCGTCAGATGTCGTGGAGGTCGCCATCCGAATCCATGACCCGGCGGACCTCGATCGGCTGCTCGAGCGGGACACCACCGGGGCCGGGGGCGCAGGACTGCTCCGCCGCGATCTCCAGCGCCCGCTCCTCCGACTCGACGTCGACCATCGTGTAGCCGGCCAGGACCTCCTTGGACTCGGCGTACGGGCCGTCGGTCAGGACCGGCGCGCTCACACCGGTCGCGCGCACCACCTTGGCGTGCTTGGGCCAGGTCAGCGCGTTCACCTCGACCAGCTCGCCACTCTGCCGAAGCCGCTCGATGCTGTCCCCCAGGTGTTGCATGTGGGCCTTCATGTCGGCCTCGTCCCACTCCAGCATCGGGGTGTCGCAGTTACCGCCGTCCATGGTCATCAGCAGCATGAACTTGGTCATCTCATGTCCTCCTCGTAGGGCCTGTACCCGGGAGACGGAGCCGCCACCGCGTTCTCGACATCAGTCCAGCAGAGCGTCGACGAACTGTTCCGGATCGAAGGGTGCCAGGTCGTCGGGTCCTTCACCGAGACCGACCAGCTTCACCGGTACGCCGAGCTCACGCTGCACGGCGATCACGATGCCGCCCTTCGCCGTACCGTCGAGCTTGGTCAGGACCAGACCGGTGACGTTGATGACCTCGGCGAACACGCGGGCCTGGGTGAGCCCGTTCTGACCGGTGGTGGCGTCGATGACGAGCAGCACCTCGTCCACCTCGGCGGACTTCTCGATCACCCGCTTCACCTTGCCGAGCTCATCCATCAGGCCGGTCTTCGTGTGCAGCCGGCCGGCGGTGTCGACCAGGACGACGTCCGCCTCCTCCTCGATGCCCTGCTTGACCGAGTCGAACGCGATGCTGGCCGGGTCGCCGCCCTCAGGGCCACGCACGGTCCGCACCCCGACCCGCTCGCCCCAGGTCTGCAGCTGGTCCGCGGCCGCGGCGCGGAACGTGTCCGCCGCGCCGAGTACGACGTGCTTGTCCTCGGCGACCAGTACGCGCGCCAGCTTGCCGACCGTGGTCGTCTTACCGGTGCCGTTGACGCCCACTACCAAGACGACGGCCGGCTGGGTCTCCTTGCGGCTCACCTTGAGTGTCCGGTCCAGCGAGGGGTTGACCAGCGCGATCAGCTCCTCGCGGAGGATCTCGCGAGCCTGGCCACCGTTCACACCCTCCACGCGCATCCGGGTCCGTAACTTCTCGACCAGCTCCTGCGTGGGCGCCACACCGACGTCCGCGGTGATCAGCGTGGTCTCGATGTCCTCCCACGCCTCTTCGTCCAGCTTGTCCCGCGACAGCAGTGCGAGCAGCCCCTTGCCGAGCGAGCCCTGCGACCGTGCCAGCCGCGCCCGCAGCCGGACCAGGCGGCCCTGCGCGGACTCCGGCTTCTCGATCGTCGCGACCGGGGCCTCCGGCAGCTCGGTGTCCTCGAGCGTCCGGGTCGGCGTGTCCCGCGGCTCCTCCGCGTCCTCACCGACCGTCGGCTCGGCGGTCTCCAGCGACGCGGGCTCAGCGGCCCGCGGGAGCTCGGACCTGCGCCGCCGGGTGACGACGAGTCCGGTCGTACCGGCAACCAGGACGACCGCGATCACCACGATGATGGCGATCAGGGCTTGGTCGGTGAGCAGCGTGACGAGCTGTGGAGTCAACACGGTTCCCCATCTTGACAGACGCCCGGCCCGCCACCCGCATTCGTCACGTCAGGCACACCAGCTGTCGCGGTACGTGATCCGGCACCAGCTCGGGCCGGTGGGTGAGAAGGACCACCGTACGGCGATCGGCCGCGGCGAACAGGTCCGCGAGCAGGGCCCGCCCGGTCTCCTCGTCCAGATGCTCGGTCGGCTCGTCCAGGACGAGTACGTCGCGATCGGCGAGCAGGAGCCGGGCAAAGGCGAGTCGCTGCCGCTCACCGCCGGACAGACGCGCGCCGTGCTCGCCGACCATGGTGTCCAGCCCGTCCGGCAGCTTCTCGACGAACACCCCGAGCCGCGCCCGGTAGAGCGCCCTCCAGAGTTGCAGGTCGCTCGCACCGGGCTTGGCGAGCAGCAGGTTCTCCCGGATGCTCGTGTCGAACACGTGGCTCTCCTGTGTCAGGAGGCCGACCACGGACCGGACCTGGTCGCCTTCGAGCCTGGACATGTCCACACCGTCCAGCAGCACCTCTCCGGCTCGCGGCTCTAGGAACCGCAGCAGGACCGCGGCCAGCGTGCTCTTCCCCGAACCACTCGGCCCAGTGACGACCACCCGGCTGCCGGCAGGCATGTCCACGCTCAGACCGTCCAGTACGTCGTGGTCGTCGTACCCGACGCGCAGAAGCTTCACCTGGAGGTCGCGGCCGGTGGGGAGCGGGAGCGGCTGGGTCGGCTCGGTGACGGGCTCCGGCGTGTCCAGCAGTTCCTGCACGCGGCCGAGCGAGGACCGGACCCGGATCGCCAGTTGGGCCGCCGCGGGGATGCCACCTAGGACGTCCGCCAGCGCGAGTGGGGTGAGGACCAGTACCGCGAAGACCGCGCCGGTGATGTTCGCCGTACTGCCGAGCACCAGGGCTGCCACGCTCGCTCCGCCGACGCACAGGACGAGCAGTGCGCTGCCCAGTCCAGCGCTCCACGCGGATCGACGTTCAGCAGCTGCGAGTCTTGCGTCGCTCCTGCTGAAGGCGTCCAACACGTCATCGATCGCGTTGAAGGCCACGATGTCGCCTGCGGTCAGGAGCGTCTCGGTGGTGGTTGCGGCGACGTCTCCTCGTGCGCCGGCGATCTTCTGCTCGGCGCGCTCGGCGGACTTGGCCGTCAGCCAGGGTACGAGCGTGCACGCGATCAGAACCGCCAGTGCGACGGCCGCCCCGGCCGTGGGCAGCAGGAGGGCAAGCAGACCGACAGTCGCGGCGGCTGTCACCGCGGCGACCGCTACCGGCAGCACTACCCGCAGCCAGAGGTCGAGCACTGCGTCCACATCCAGCACGAGCCGCGCCAGCAGATCGCCTTTGCGCTGCGAGGTCAACCCACCGGGCGCCAACCGTTCCAGCCGCCCGGTGATGCGAGCCCGCGTCTCCCCCAGCACCCGGTACGCCGCATCGTGTCCCACCAACCGCTCGAGGTACCGGAACACGCCACGCCCGACGCCAAACGCGCGCACTGCCACGATCGGCACCATCAGCAAGAGTATCGGCGGCTGAGCGGAGGCAGCCGTGATCAACCAGGCAGAGGTAGCCAGCAAAGCCACCGCCGAACCCGCCGCCGCAACCCCGAGAAGCAGCGCCAGCAACAACCGCCACCGCATGCCCACCTGCGGCCGCGCGAGCCCCCATGTGGTCATGCGCTCACCAGCTCCCTAGCACCGATGGTCACGGTTCGGTCGGCGGCAGCGATCAGAGCCGGCCGGTGCGCCACCATCAGAACGGTCCGGCCGCCGGCCCGCAGTCCGTCGATCACCGCGGCCTCCGCATCCGCGTCCAGCCCGGCAGTCGGCTCGTCCAGCAACAGCACCGGCGCGTCCGTGAGGAGTGCTCTGGCGAGAGCGACCCGACGCTGCTCCCCACCCGACAGCAGCCGCCCCTGCTCCCCCACGGCCTTGTCCAACTCGAGCTCGCCGGCACCTGCCCCGATCAGCGCCAACCGCACGTCATCGTCCGAGGCATCCGGCCGACCAAGCCGCACGTTGTCGGCGACAGTGCCCAGTCGAAGACCCGGTCGCTGCGGTACCCAGGCGAACTGGCGCCTCCAGGTGCTCGGTTCGAACTCGTCCACCGCACTGCCACCGGCAACGACCACTCCGCGCTCCGGCTCGACGAACCCGAGCAACACCGACAACACCGTCGACTTCCCAGCACCACTCGGCCCGGTGAGCGCAACCACCTCACCCGGGCGGAGTTCGAGGTCGAAGCCGTCCAGCGCCGGCTGATCCCGACCCGGGTAGCGCACGGTCACGTCGTACAGGTAGAGCGGGCTCAGCCGCAGATCGGGTACGTCGATGCGGTCGCCGCGCTCGGGGAGCGGGGTCTCCAGCACGCGGAACACTTCTTCGCTCGCGGCCACTCCGTCGGCGCTGGCGTGGAATTGCAGACCGACCTGCCGGAGCGGAAGGTACGCCTCGGGCGCGAGGATCAACACCATCAACGCCGTCTCGAGTCCAAGCTTGCCGTCGACCAGGCGGAGGCCGACACCGACGGCCACCAGCGCCACCGAGATGCTGGCCAGCAGTTCCAAGGCAAATGAGGACAGGAACGCCAGCCGCAGGCTGCTCATCGACGCAACCCGGTGCTTGTCAGTCACCCGTCGTACGGCGGACTCCTGAGCCTTCGCGCGGCCGAACAGTTTGAGCGTGAGCAGTCCGCCGACCACATCGGCGAAGTGGTGCGCCAGTACGGCCAGTGCGTGCTGGCGACGGCGGCTGTGGGCCTGCGTCGCCCAGCCGATCAAGGCCATGAAGATCGGGATCAACGGAAGCGTGATGACCACAGTTCCGGCCGCGATCAGGTCGCCGGTCGCCATCCACCCGACCACTCCGGCGGGTACGGTCGCCGCGAGGACGAGCTGCGGCAGGTAGCGGGCGAAGTACGGGTCCAGGTCGTCGAGTCCCTTGGTGAGCAGAGTTGTCAGGGCACTACTGCGCTCACCGCTCAACCACACCGGGCCGAGCTTCAACGAGTGCTCCAGCACCTGCCGCCGCAGCGTCGACTTCACCGCAGCCGCAGCCCGCTGAGCCACCACCTCCTGCGCCCACACCAGCAAGGCTCGTCCCACGACGACCGCCACCAGCCCTGAGGCCACACCGGCGACCGCACTGCCGTGCAGCACCACTCCCGCGATGCCATGCGCCAGCAACACGGCCTGCACCACGATCAGCACCCCACTGGCGACACCGATCAGCACCGACGCGGCCAGGAAGACCCGGGCACCCCGAGCCCTCCGCAGCAGCCGCGGATCGAGCGGCTTCACGACACTACGACCGGTTCGACCGTGACGCGCTTGCGGAACACCCAGTACGTCCAGCCCTGATACAGCAGCACCAACGGCATGAAGATCGCGGCGATGATCGTCATCGCCTTCAGCGTGTACGCCGACGACGCGGCCTCGACCGCGGTCAGCGTCGTCCCGGGCTCCAGCGTCGACGGCATCACATCCGGGAACAGAGCGGTGAACAACGACACCACGGCCAGTCCGATGGCGAGCGCCGTACCGGTGAAGGCCCAGCCTTCGCGACGGAACAGGTTGGCCACCAGGCCGCCGGCGAACGCGACCACCGCGGCGATCGTCAGAATGACAGATGCGGTGTCGCCACGCAGCGCCTGGGCCCAGGCCAGGAAGGCGATCGCCAGTACGGCGGCGACGGCACCCACTCGGGTCGCCAGCCGGTTGGCGCGGACCCGCAGGTCACCGGTGGTGCGCAGCGCGAGGAAGATCGCACCGTGCGTCGCGAAGACCGTGAGGAAGGTGGCGCCACCGAGCAGGGCGAAGGGATTGAGCAGGCCGCCGAAGCTGCCGACGAACTCGTGGTCCGCGTCCAGCGGCACCCCCCGCACAATGTTGCCGAAGGCAATGCCCCAGAGCACCGCCGGGAGCACCGAGCCGATGATGATCAGCAGGTCCATCCGGTCGCGCCACTCCGGCTCGCTCCGCTTGCCGCGGTACTCGAGCGCGACGCCGCGCACGATCAACCCGAGCAGGATCGCGAACAGCGGCAGGTAGAACCCGCTGAACAGCGTCGCGTACCACTCCGGGAAGGCCGCGAACGTCGCAGCACCCGCCATGATCAGCCAGACCTCGTTGCCGTCCCAGACCGGGCCGATCGTGGTGATCGCGGCGCGCCGCTCGGGCTCGTCGCGGCCGAGCACCCGCAACAGCGTCCCGACCCCGAAGTCGAATCCCTCGAGCACGAAGTACCCGGTCCACAGCGCCGCGATCGCGACGAACCACACAGTCGTCAGTTCCATCTCGAGCCCCTCAGTAAGCGAACGACAGTGGTTTCTCGGTCTCGTCCGGTGAGCCGTCAGGCGGCCCCTCGGCGGCGGGTGCGTCGGTTCCCGCCAGTCCGCCCCGGATGGTCCGCAGCAGCAGCTTCACCTCGACCACCGCGAGTACGCCGTACAGCACGGTGAAGCCCACCAGCGACGTGATCACCTCCGCGCTGGTCGTCCCCGGTGACACACCCGATGCCGTCGGCAACAAACCGAACACCAGCCAGGGCTGTCGCCCGGTCTCGGTGAAGACCCAGCCGAAGGTGTTCGCCAGCAGCGGCAGCAACGGCAGCGGCGCGGCCAGCCAGATCAGCCACCGGCCCGGCGCCCGGCCCCGGCGCGTCACCCACAACAACCACGCCGCGATCGCCGCGGACGCCATCCCGACCCCGATCATCAGCCGGAAGGTCCAGTAGGTCAGCGGGATGTTCGGCTTGTACGACCCCGGACCGTAGAGCTGCTCGTACGCGTCCTGCAGCGAGTTGATCCCCTTCACCTGGCCGTCGAAATGCCCGGTCGCCAGGAACGACAGCAGGTAAGGCAACTTGACCGAGAAGATCTCCTTCGACCCGTCCAGCGTGCCGACGGTGAAGACCGAGAACGACGCCGGCTTCTCCGTCTCGTACAACGCCTCGGCCGCCGCCATCTTCATCGGCTGCACCTCGGTCATCACCTTGCCCTGGAGGTCACCGCTGATCGCGACACCCACACTGGCCACGAGCACCACCGACGCGCCGATCTTCAGCGCCGAACGGAACACGTCCTTGTCCACGGAGGGACGCCGTACCAGGTGCCAGAGCGCGACGCCGGCCACGAACGCGCCACCGACCATGAACGCGGCGAAGATCGTGTGCGGGAAGGTGACCAGGACGACCTTGTTCGTCAGCACCGCCCACAGATCGGTCATCTCGGCCCGGCCGCGGACGGCGTTGTACCGGAAGCCGACCGGGTTCTGCATCCAGGAGTTGGCCGCGAGGATGAAGTACGCCGACAGTTGCGTGCCGAGCACCACCATCCAGATGCAGCCCAGGTGGACCAGCTTCGGCAACCGCTCCCACCCGAAGATCCACAACCCGATGAACGTCGACTCGAGGAAGAACGCGAGCAGCCCCTCCAGCGCCAGCGGGGCACCGAACACGTCCCCGACGAAGCGCGAGTAGTCGCTCCAGTTCATCCCGAACTGGAACTCCTGCACCAGGCCGGTGACCACACCCATCGCGATGTTGATCAGGAACAGCTTCCCGTAGAACTTGGTCAGCCGGAGGTACTTCTCGTTGCCCGTGCGATACCACGCGGTCTGCAGACCGGCGGTGATCGCGACCAGCGAGATCGTCACCGGCACGAAGAAGAAGTGATACACGGTGGTGATCGCGAACTGCCAGCGGGCCAGATCCAGGGTGTCCACGGCAAGGCCTCCCGAGCCCATCTACGACGTGACGTAGTAGAGGCTAGCGCGGATCTACTACATTGTGTAGTTATACTGGTCACGTGGCGAGTGAGGAGAAGGCCCCGCGTCCCCTGGGCGACCTCGAGCGGCTGGTGATGGAGCAGCTCTGGGCGACCTCGGCCGCGCTGACCGTGCGCGAGGTGCACGAGCAGTTGTCACGTACCCGGGAGCTCGCCTACACCACCGTGATGACGGTGCTGGACCGGCTGGCGAAGAAGAAGCTGACCGAGCGGGAGCGCGACGGCAAGGCCTGGCGCTACCGGGCTGCGGCGCCGCGGGAGGAGCTCGCCGCCGACCTGATGCGCGATGCCCTCGAGCGTGCCGGCGACCGCCGCGAGGCTCTGGTCCGCTTCGTCGGAGGAGTGAGCGACGAGGAGGCCGCACTCCTGCGTGAGGCCCTGGCCCGGTTGGAGGAACAGGCGGGATGATCACGCCGGTCCTGCTGGCCGCACTCGCCCTGGTGCTGACCGGACCGGCACCGGCGCTGCTGGCTCGTTCCAGCTGGCCGTACCGGATCCCGCGTGCCGCTGTCGCACTCTGGCAAGCCATAGCCCTGGCTGCCGTCCTCGCCGCCGTGGGTGCGGGGATAGCCCTGTCCTACTCCACCGCGGGCGAGCCGGGCCAGCCCCGCTTCGACTCGTCGTCGCCCAGGGACCTGCTGGCGGCCTTGATCCTCGCCATGACCGCACTGGTCCTGGTGAAGCTGCTGTGGACGACAGGACACGTGGCCGTCGGCACCAGAGCTCGCCGCAAACGTCACCGCGACCTGGTCGACGTCCTGGCCACACCGGATGGTCTGATCCCCGGTCTGCGGGTCCTGGCCGAGGAGACGCCGCTCGCCTACTGCCTGCCGGCACTCCGCGGTGCGCGTGTCGTCGTCTCGGTCGGTGCGCTGGAACGACTCGATGAGAGTGAGCTCCACGCCGTACTGGCGCATGAGCAGGCGCACCTGCGCGCACGCCACGACCTGGTGCTGGAGGCGTTCACAGCACTGCACATGGCCTTCCCGCGCTGGGTCCGTAGCGATGTGGCGCTGGAGCAGGCACGCACGCTGGTGGAACTGCTGGCGGACGACGACGCCCGTCGCCGGAACGGACCGCGCCCGCTGGCCCGCGCTCTGGTCGCACTGGCCGGTGCGCCTGCCCCTGAAGCAGCCCTCGCCGCAGCCAAGTCGGCGACAGTCCTCAGAGTGCAGCGTCTGGCCGACCCAGAGCCTCAGGAGCGCTGGCTCTCGGCCATCACGTACGCCGGTGCGGCCGCACTGCTGATCCTTCCGACCGTCACCGTCGCCGCCCCGATCGTGACAGCGATCGTCGACGCGGTCAGCTAGCCGGCTGGTAGCGGACCAGGACGCCGCCCTTGGCCCACGGCCTGGCCTCGATCAGCTCGAGGGCGACCGGCGAGCCACCCTTCGGGAACGCGCTCTTGCCGTCCCCCAGCAGGATCGGGCAGATCCGCAGCTGCACCTCGTCGACGAGTCCGGCCTGCAGCAGCGAGTGGAACAGCGAGATGCTGCCCCACAAGATGATGTCCTTGCCGTCCTGCTCGGCCTTGAGCGCTCGCACTGCGTCGATGTCGCGGACCACCAGGCCCGGCTCGTACGGTCCCCACGGCGCGCTCTCGAGGGTCGTCGACACGACCACCAGGCGCAATGCGTTCAGCTGCGGGGCGATCGCCTCGTCGGCCGACGCCTCGGTCGGCCAGAACGCCACGAACAACCGGTACGTCTCGGCGCCGAGCAGCATGGTGTCGACGTTCTCGAGCAACGCGAGGTTGTCGTCGTCGGAATGCTCGGCGATCGAGTCGAAGAACTCCAGCCCACCGTCCAGCCCGGCGGCGTACCCGTCGAGGGTGACGTACTCCTGAAAGATCAGTCGCCTCATCCAGCGAGGCTACCCGAATCTCTTCCCCTCACCCCGGGCAACGGCCAGCAGCACGAGCCCCGACAGAACCAGCAGAACCACCATGGTGACGACGAATGTCAGCACATCTCTCCCCGTATCCCAACCCCAACACTGAGCATGACGTGCTCAGTGCACCAAAAGTTCCCCGAACGCCTTCGCGATCTCGTCGACCTGCCATTCCAGCGAGCTCGGCGTGGTCACCAGCTCCACCCACGACCAGCCCGGTACGTCGGCCGGCTGCCAGGGACCGCAGATCGACTCGCGCGTCGTCTCCATCCGCTCGACCGCGGACAGCTCGATCGCCTCGGCCGCGCGGGGCGCGTAGAGCCGGAACGAGTTGGTGTGCGGCGGCTCCGGGAAGACCCGGAATCCCTCGCTCTGCAAGGCCATCGCGAGCTCGACGGCCCGCTGGTAGAGGTCGTCCATCACCGGCAGGACTGTCCGCAGTCCGTCGCGCGCGGACACGGCGTACGGGAAGAGCGAGTACAGGTTGCCACCCAGTCGCCGCTGCCAGCGCCGTACCTCGGCGATGACGTCCTCCGGCCCGGCCAGTGCCGCACCGCTCACGCCACCCAGCACCTTGTAGAACGACACGTACACCGACGACGCGAGCGCGGCGATCTCCGCCAGGCTGTGCGCCAGGTACGGCGCGCTCTCCCACAGGCGAGCGCCATCCAGATGCAGTGGTACGCCGCGCTCCGCACAGGACTCGGCGAACACCACCAGCTCGTCCCACGACGGCAGGACGAACCCGGCATCGCGCAGCGGCAGCTCCAGCGTCACCGCGGCCAGCTTCCCGGGAATGGCGGCCAGCTCGTCCGGCCGGGGCTGACGCGGATCGGAGGTCAACCGCTCGATGCGGAGGTGGTGCACCTCCTCGAGTGCGTTCAGCTCGTGCACCAGCAGGTGTGAGAGCCCGTGCACCGCTACCCGGCTGGTCCCCGCACGATCGGCGTACACGCGCAGGACGCTCTGCTGGGCCATGATGCCGGTCGGCAGGAATACGGCCGCCGGCTTGCCCAGCAGCTCGGCCACCTCCTGCTCCAGCGCCGCGACCTCGCCACCGTTGCCATAGCTGTCACCCTGGTCATCGGTGGCGACCTCCGCGAGCCGACGCAGCCGGTCCGGCACGGAGACCCGTCGGTGCGAGAGCCAGCGCTCGCAGTTGTCAGCCGCGGCCTTCCGGCGGGCCCTCAGGTCGTCAGCGGTAGTAGGCACGCTTCCATCCTCTCGTGCGCTGCAACCGGGTTGTTCAGATGGTGGCGGTCACCACGTGTTCTCCCTGAAGAGTCTTGATCTCCACTGAACGGACCTGGTCGAGCGGCACCAGGACTCCACCGCCGAAGGCGCTGCCTTCACGGGCTGCCTTCGGGGAGACCACCCAGCTGCCGGCGACCCAGGTCTTGCCGGACGTGTCGGTGACGAACATCTGGCACTGCGCTCCGGCCTTCAGACCCGTGATGTTCACCCGGACCCAGCTCCAACCGGCCCGTGGCTCGACTGTGGTCGCCATCTTCGTGCCGGTGGTGGCGTCGGTCGCGGTGACTTCCTTGTAACCGGCCACGGGCTCGTCGGCCTGCGGTGCGGTCTGCCGGCCGAGGGCTACCCCTCCAACGAGCGCCCCGGCGACCAAGACGAACGCGGCTGCGACCAGCAGCCAGCGGGACCGCCGCTTCACCTTCACGGGGGCCGCAGCCGGAACTGGCTCGGGAGCCAGCGCCCGCACCTCCCGCAGCGTGCGCTGCAGCAGCAGGTCGCCGCCCTCGGGTGGGCCGTCCAGGAAAGCCTCCGGTGGCACCTCGCCGAGGAAGTCGTTCATCTCCTGCAACTCGGCCAGTTCGGTCCGGCACTCGGCACAGGTAGCCAGGTGCTCGTCGACCTCGTGGACCTCGTCCGGCTCGAGCGCACCCAGGGCGTAGGCGCCCAGCTGCGTACGGTCATGCTCACTCATTGGGCCACCTCCGCTTCTGTTCCTGCCATCACCGCGCGCAGGGCTCGGAGGGCGTAATACGATCTCGATTTCACGGTACCGGGTGGGACACCCAGTTCCTTCGCGGCTTCGGCCACCGACCGGCCGCGGTAGTACAACTGCACCAGCACCTCGCGATGCTCCGGTGACACCTTGTCCAGAGCGTCCAGTACCACCATGGTGTTCACCACTGCCTCGGAGTGATCACTCTCCACCGGCGGTTTGTCCACCACGTCGGCGACCTCGGCCGGCCGCACCGCCCGCGCTCTGGCCCGGTCGGTGACGATATTGCGCGCCACCGTCAGCAACCAGCCCCGGATGGACCCCTTGCCCTCGGTCAGGTCGTCGGCGTGCTTCCACGCCCGCACCAGCGTCTCCTGCACGACGTCCTCCGCCGCGGCCCGGTCGCCGGTGAGACGGGTCGCGTAGGCCAGCAGGCTGCGCCCGTGCTCGGCGTACAGGGTGCGGATCAACGTCTCGGCGGCGTCCGGCCCTGGGTAGTCACCCACCGTCCGTACGATAGGGGATTCCCCGCCTTTGGCAATGGCCGGGACCCACCGCGGCAGAGTTTCAGTAACCGTTGCCATTACCCGAGCCGGACGGCTGCGTGGTGATCTTCTTGCCATCCGCGCCGACGACCCACCAGACGCCGCCGACTGCCTGGCCTTTGGCGTCACCGGCCCGGGCGTCACTCGCGAACAGGTAGAGCGGCAGTCCGCCGATCGCCAGCTGCTTGCTTCCGTCGGACCGGGTGATCGTGCTCACCAGGGAGGTGTCGATCCCATCCAGCTGCGGTGTCCCGTCGCCGGCCGCCACCACCGGCCACTTGGCCAGGCAGTCGCCCTGGCAGGTCGACTTGCCGGAGGTGTCCTTGTCGAAGATGTACACGGTCCGTCCGTTGCCATCGACAACGACCTTGCCGAGGCCGCTGACGTCTGCGGTGGCCAGTTTCGCCGCCGACCCGGTCTGAGGAGCGGCCTGCGACGCACTCGCGCCGGATCCGGACCCGGAGCTCGAGTCGTCGCCGCCACCACACGCGGTCAGCCCGGCCAGGCCGAGCGCCATCACACCGATCACACTGCCCAGTCGCTTCATCAGATCCTCCTCGGTTGACCGACCTCACCCGCCATACGTGCGGATCGCGCGACCGGTTCAACCGGGGGGGTTATCGTCACTTCCATGAGCCAAGAGATCCCGGCCGCGGTCCAGCGCGCGCTCACCGCGATCGACGAGCAGGACAACGACGCGTTCGTGGCGGCGTTCGCCCCGGACGGTTACGTCGACGACTGGGGCCGCCAGTTCCGCGGCCCGGACCGGATCCGCTCCTGGAGCGGGAACGAGCTGATCGGCAAGCGGGCCACCTTCACCGGCACCGAGGTGTCCACGCCCGGCAACCCGCTCACGATCGTCACCCAGGTCGGCGGCGACGGCTTCAACGGCCCGTCCCACTTCACCTTCGACGTCCAGGACGACCAGCTCGCCTCGATGACGATCACGGCCTGAACAAAACCTTCCCGCCCCGCCCCGGCCGCCGGGCGTGCTCGAGCGCCTGCGCGTACTCCCCCAGCGGGTACGTCGCCTCGACGCGCGCCCGCAGTACGCCGTCCACCACCAGCCGGGACAGGTCGCCGTACGTCCGCTCGACCTCTGCCCGGGGAGCGGTGGTCAGCCAGTTGACGATCCACAGGCCACTCAGCCGCAACTGTCGGTAGATGTGGTCCCCGAGCCCGATCGCGGGCGGCTGCCCGGTCACCGACGAGTAGCTCACCACCGTGCCCTCGAACTCGGCCGCCTGCGCCAGTGCCCCGACCGTCGCGTCACCGGCGCCGTCGAGCACCAGCTTCAGCCGGTTGTCCCCCAGCTCGGCCCGGATCCGCTCGGCCAGATCGTCGCCGTCGACGACAACCGCGTCGGCGTCCAGCGCGACCGGCCGTCGTACGACGCTCAGTACGTTGAGTCCAGCGTGCTTCGCCAGGGCCGCCGCGTACTGCCCGACGGCGGAGTTCCCCAGGTTCTGCCCGATCCAGTCTCCTGGCTTCAGGTCGACGTACTTGGTGAGCGCGAGGTGGGCGGTCAGCGGGTTGATACCGAGCATCGCGAGCTGCAGCGGGTCGCCCTCGTCCGGGATCGGAATCACGTTGGCCGCCTTGACGACGACCTGCTCTGCCCAGGTCCCCTGCTCGTAGTTCGGCAGGATGAGCACGCGCCGGCCCAACAGTTCGGCACTGCCCTCGACCACTCGGCCGACGCCTTCCGAGCCGAGGGCGAACGGGACCTCGATCCGGTAGCCGTAGTTGCCTGAGGCAAGCATGGCGTCGACCGGGTTGATCGTCGCCGCCTCGATCCGGACGAGCACCTCGTCCGGGCCGACGGTCAGGTCGGGATCGTGGTCGAGGACGGCGTTCTCGAGCACGTCGCCCAGGGCTTTCAGGATCAGCTGCATGGTCAGGCTCCCGTCGTCAGGACCATGCGGAACCGGGCCGCGCCGGACAGCATCCGCGCGTACGCCTCGGGCGCCTGGTCGAGCGGGACGCGCTCGACCATCGGGCGGACGTCGTTGCTCAGCGCGAAGGCGAGGTTCTCCTCGTTCTCGCTCGGGGTGCCGGTGAGCGAGCCTTCGATCGAACGGCCGCCGAAGATCAGCGAGCCGGTCGTCACCTCGATCGGGTCGGTCGCCGCACCGACGACGATCAGCTTGCCGCGCAGACCCAGACCGTCGACCAGCGGCGTCATCGAGGCACCGCTGGCCGCGGTCGCCACAATCACCCGGGCGCCGCCGAGCTCTTGCAGCGTCTTGGCCGGATCCGCCGCCGCACTGTCGATGTACTCGCTCGCGCCAAGCTTCAGCGCGAGCTCACGCTTCTCCTCGCCGCGCGCGATCGCGACCACTCGCTGCCCGAGCTTGGCGGCGTACGGGATCGCCAAGTGCCCGAGTCCGCCGATCCCCTGGACGGCGACGAGATCCCCGGGCCGCGCCGCACCCTTGCGCAGGCCGTTGAACACCGTGATCCCCGCACACAACAGCGGCGCCGCCTCAGCCGCGTCCCACTCCTCCGGTACGCCGACCAGCCCACTGGCGGGCGTGGTCAGGAACTCGGCGTACCCACCGTCGATGGTGTCGCCGGTAATGGGCTGGTTCGAGCAGTAGACGAAGTCGCCGCGGCGGCAGTTCGCGCAGACGCCGCACGGGCCGGCCAAGTAGCCGACGCCGACGCGCTGCCCGACGGCCCAGGTGGCCACACCGTCGCCGATCGCGTCGATCCGGCCGACCACCTCGTGGCCGGGGACGATCGCCGTACCGGCCGGGTGGTTGCCGAACAGGTTGTGCACGCCGACGACGTCGCTGTGGCAGACGCCGCAGGCCTCGACGGCGATCCGGACCTGGCCGGCGCCGGGGGCGGTGAGTTCGCGCTCGACCAGCGTGAACGTGCCGTCCTCGACGGCCTCGATCGCACGGTAGGTGGTCATGGACACTCCTTAAGACGGTCGGTCATCTTGCTCTGGGTACAAGAAAGCCGTCCCGGGGTCGGGACGGCTTCTCAGGTCAGGAGGGCGTCGAAGGTGATGGTGAAGAAGATGTCGAAGGCGTCGCCGGTCTTGTCCGCGCGCGCCTGCAGCAGGGTGCCCTCCCAGGCGTTGGTCAGGTAGTGCGCGGTCGGCCGCGGATCGAGCGAGGCGCGGATCTCCCCCGCCTCCTGGCCCTCGGCGATCGCGTCGGCGAGCATCTCCGACCACTGATCGAAGCTGCCCTTGACCCGCAGCCGCAGCGGCTCGCTGTGGTCGACGATCTCAGCGCTGAAGTTGCCGAACATGCACCCGCGAGCGAAGTCCGGCAGCTCGTCACGGAGGAACTCGAAGTGCCGCCGGATCCGCTCCACCGGCGGTATCTCCTGGTTGGCGAGATCACTCAGCCGGCGAGAGTCGCCGTACCGCTCCAGCGCGACCGTGGCGAGCGCTTCCTTGCTCTCGAAGTGGTTGTAGAACGACCCCTTCGGAACCCCGGCCCGGTCCGTGATGTCCTTCACCCCAGCCGCGTTGAACCCGCGCTCCAGGAACAGGTCCACCCCAGCCCCCAGAATCTCTTCCTTCATACTCCGCCGCGCCATGCCACCAATATGACCGGTCGTCTCAGATTGCGCAAGCCAACCCCGGTGATCAGACCGCCCGTACCGTCAGCAGGTCGTCGAGCCCGCGAAAGTTCGCTGCGTTGCGGGTGTAGAGCGGCAGATCCCGGCTGGAGGCGATCGCGGCGATCATCAGATCCATCCGCCGGGGCCGGGGATCTCGTCCAGCCGCGACCGTCAGCGCCACGAAGGTCCCGTACCGCGTCACCGCGTTCCCGTCGAACGGCAACGGGTCGAACGCTCTCACCGCTGAACTCAGTACCTCAGCCCGAGCAGCCCGAGTGAACGGATCCTTCGCCATTTCGACACCCTGGTGCAGTTCTGCCAGCGAAATGGCTGTCAGCTCGGAACGCTGCGGGAGGTCGGCGATGTCCAGAACCAGCAAGTCGATATAGGTGCAGGTGTCGAGGACACCCACTGGTAAACGCTCGCTCATGCGCGCTCGAACGGGTCATCATCGTCGCCGATCCGGTCCTCCGACCCGAAGAACTCGTCGGCCTCCCTCCGCATCGCGGAGGCGTCGATCCGAGGCAGCAGCCGATGCTGGGCGACCAGATCCTCAGTGGTCGGCTGACGCCGCGTGGCGAGCGGCCGCAACTCGGCGACCTCCGCGCCGTTGCGGGTGATGTGGTAGGTCTCTCCCGCCTCGACAGCATCCATCACCGCCGCGGAGTGGTTGCGGAACTCTCGCTGGGTGATGATCTTCATACCACCAGCGTAGCGCGATGAGACACAGCTCGCTACACCGGTTCGGGTTCGCGGATGCGTTGGGAGATGACGGCGGAGACGCCGTCGCCGCGCATCGTGACGCCGTAGAGGGCGTCGGCGACCTCCATGGTGCGCTTCTGGTGGGTGATGACCAGGAGCTGGCTGTTCTCGCGGAGCTCTTCGTAGATCTCCAGGAGGCGGCCGAGGTTGGTGTCGTCCAGGGCCGCCTCGACCTCGTCCAGGATGTAGAAGGGCGAGGGGCGGGCCTTGAACAGCGCGACCAGGAAGGCGACGGCGACCAGGGAGCGCTCACCGCCGGAGAGCAGCGAGAGGCGCTTGACCTTCTTGCCGGGCGGGCGCGCCTCGACGTCGATACCGGTGGCGAGCATGTCGTCGGGATCGGTCAGGACCAGCCGGCCCTCACCACCGGGGAACAGCCGGCTGAACACGTGCTCGAAGGCGGTCTCGACGTCGCGGTAGGCCTCGGTGAACACCTGCTCGACCCGCTCGTCGACCTCCTTGACGATGTCCATCAGGTCGCGGCGTGACTTGCGCAGGTCCTCCAGCTGCTCGGACAGGAACCGGTGCCGCTCCTCCATCGCCTCGAACTCCTCCAGCGCGAGCGGGTTGATCCGCCCGAGCTGGTTGAGTGCGCGCTCGGCCTGCTTGAGCCGCTTCTCGACCTTGGTCCGGTTGAACGGCTCGCCCTCGAGCTCCAGCGTGCCGTCGTCGCCGTCCTTCGGCAGCGGCGGCACCAGCTGGTCCGGGCCGTACTCCGCGACCAGGGCGTCGACCTCGATCCCGATCTCGCCGAGCGCCTTCTCGTAGAGCTGCTCGAGCCGCATCTTGTGCTCGGCCCGGGCCAGCGCGTCGCGGTGCACGGTGTTGGTCAGCTGCTCCAGGTCGGAGCTCAGGTTCCGCGTCGCGGACCTGGCCTGCGCCAGCGCCTGCTCGCGATCGGCCCGTTGCGCCTGGATCGCCGCCCGCTCGGACGCCGCCTGCTGCAGCGAGGACTCCAGCCGGGCCAGCACGTGACCAGCCGCCAGGTGCACGGCCTGGGCCGCCTCCGCCTGGCGGGCGCGACGTGCTGCCCGCGCGATCGCCCGCGCCCGGGCCTCGCGCTCCTGCCGCGCCGCGCGCTCGAGCGAGTCGGCCCGTCCGGACAGCGCCCGGGCCCGCTCCTCGGTGGTCCGCAGCGCGAGCCGCGACTCCATCTCGGTCGCCCGGCCGGCCTTGGCCGCCTCAGCGAGCCGGTCACGCTCCGAGGTGTCCGGCTCGTCGCCGTCGTCGTCGAACGCCTCGGCGTCCATCAGCCGCTCTTCGAGCTCGGCCAGGCCGGACAGGTTCTTGTCGCGCTCCTCCTCGGCCGCGGCGATCGCCTCGGCCATCCGCTGCGCCTCACCGCGGGACGCCTTCGCCAGCGACCCGAAATGCGCCAGCTGCTCGGCGACGGCCGCCATCGCGGCGTCCGACTCGTGCAGCCGGGCCAGCGTGATCTCGACGGACTCCTTCTGCCGGGCCCGCTCGTCCTCCAGCCCCGCCAGCTCGAACCGCAGCCGCTCGCTGCGCGCCGTCGCCTCGGTCAGCTTCTCCGCCGCCTCGTCGACCGCGGACTGCACCTCGATCAGGCTCGGCGCCGCGTCCGAACCGCCGTACGCGAAGTGCGCTCCGAGTACGTCGCCTGCCCGGGTGGCGCAGGTGACGTCGGGCAGGTTCCGTACGAGCGATCGCGCCGCCGGCACGTCGTCCACCACGGCCACCTTGCGCAGCAGCCGCCGCAGCGCCGGCCGAAGACTCTCCGGGCATTCCACGACATCGACGGCGTACGACGATCCGTACGGCAACGGCGGCCACAGCGTGTAGTCGTCGGCCGGGGCGTCACCCAGCAGCAACCCGGCCCGGCCGAGATCGTGCTGCTTCAGGTGCCCGACGGCCTGCAGTGCGGCCTCGGTGTGCGTCACCGCGACCGCATCAGCGGCCTCACCGAGCGCGGCCGCGATGGCGGTCTCGTACCCGGTCCGCACGCTCAACAGGGCGGCGACCGAGCCCATCAGGCCGTTCACCTGCTCGGAGGCGGCCAGCAGGGCGCCGGCGCCGTCCTTGCGGTTCAGGCCGAGCTCCAGGGCTTCCTTCCGCGCGGCCAGACCGGTGCGCTCACGCTCGGCGTCGCGCTCCTCGGCCCGCAGCTTCGCCAGGCGCTCGTCCATCTCGTCGAGAACCGCCTGGGCGGCCTCGTACTGATCGTCGAGCCCCTTCTCGCCGGCATCCAGCCCGGCGACCTGGGTCTCCAACGCGGTGAAGTCGTGCTGCGCCTTGCCGGCCCGGACCTCGGCCTCGTGCATGTTGCTGGCGAGGCGGCCGATCTCGGATTCGGCGGCGGCCGCGCGGCTCTGCAGCACGTTCACCTGGCCGGTCAGCCGGGCCAGGCCCTCGCGGCGGTCGGCGGCGGCCCGGATCAGCGCGGAGATCCGGCGCTCCTCCTCGGCTTCCTGCGACTCCAGCTGCTGGCGGCGCTCAATGGCCTCCGCGAGCAGCTCGGAGTGCGCCTCGACCTCGGCCTCGATCTGTGCCTCGGTCTCGCGGACGCGGGCAGCCTCCAGCTCGAGTTCGTCGGGGTCGCGACCGGCCCGCGGCTCCTCGGCCTCGTCGTTCAGCGACCGGATCCGGTCCGCCGCGATCCGCGCCGTGCCCCTGATCTTCTCGCCGAAGCCGGACAGCTGGTACCAGGTGTCCTGGGCGGCTTGCAGGGCCGGCGCGTCCTCGCGGAGCGCGTCCTCGAGCTCGGCCTCCAGGTCGCGGGCCTCGCGCAGCTTGGCCTCGGTCTCGGTCCGCCGCTGGGTCAGCGCGGCCTCGTCCCGCAGCTCCGCCTCCAGCGCCGACTGCGCCTGGACGATGTCGTCGGCCAGCAGCCGCGCCCGGCCGTCCCGGACCTCGGCCTGGATCGTCACCGCTCGCCGCGCCACCTCCGCCTGGCGCCCGAGCGGCTTCAACTGGCGGCGGATCTCGGTGATCAGGTCACCGAGCCGGTGCAGGTTGCCCTCGGTGGCCTCCAGCTTCCGGATCGCCTTTTCCTTGCGCTTGCGGTGCTTCAGGACGCCGGCCGCCTCCTCGACGAACCCGCGCCGGCCCTCCGGCGTGGCGCGCAGGATCGAGTCGAGCTGGCCCTGGCCGACGATGACGTGCATCTCGCGGCCGATACCGGAGTCGCTGAGCAGTTCCTGGACGTCCAGCAGGCGGCAGCTCTGGCCGTTGATCTGGTAGTCCGACCCGCCGTTGCGGAACATCGTCCGGCTGATCGTCACCTCGGCGTACTCGATCGGCAGAGCGCCGTCTGCGTTATCGATGGTGAGCACCACCTCGGCGCGGCCCAGCGGGGCGCGGCCGGAGGTGCCGGCGAAGATGACGTCCTCCATCTTGCCGCCCCGCAGCGACTTGGCGCCCTGCTCGCCCATCACCCAGGCGAGGGCGTCGACGACGTTGGACTTGCCGGAGCCGTTCGGGCCGACGATGCAGGTGATGCCCGGTTCGAAGTTCATCGTCGTGGCCGACGCGAAGGACTTGAAGCCTCGGAGCGTCATGCTCTTCAGATACAAAGCGATGCTCTCCAACCCGTGAAAGGACAGACGATACCTGGGGAACCGTCGTAACTGCTCGTGACGCTGCCGCTACCCGGGGGAAGTAGTTCCGCTTCGCAGTCTACAAAGAGATCGCCGCGAACCAGCGGAGGCCGACCGATCAGAATGGCCGGCAAAAGGTCAGGAAGCACAACATGCGATGAACATAGAACCGGCGGAGGCCCGGACGGGGGCCACCGCCGTGGTGATGCGGACGGTAGAGATGGAACTCTGTTGTCGCGGCTCGGGTCCTCAGACCGAAGCAGGGGCGCGCAGTGCCTCGTCGACGGTGAGCAGTCTGCCCTCGTGGACCTGTGCGACGAGATGGTCGTTCTCTGCCTGAAGCCGCATCACGTGCGCCTCCAGGTCGGCGACACGCCGGTTGAGCAGACGAACCTGCTCGAGCATGCGCGGGTCAGTGCCTCCAAGGTGCCCTAGAAGAGCCTTGGCCATTGTGCTGTCCTCCGGAAGGGTTCTGGCCTGTGCGCCCCAAGGCCTGGTCACGACTGGAGCGCCGAAAATGTGTGCCGTCTTTCAGGGTGACACCGGCGGGGCCGACGGTCAACCTGGGCCACGTTTATTAACGATACCTCGCTCACCAGCGGACATGGCGCGGAACCGGCTGACATTTCGGGCACCGGTACGACGAACGGTTCATGAACGGCTCCCGACGAATCGGGCGGCCGTCGCGCGGGCACGGCGATCCCTCTTGCCCGTAGACGTTCAGGCCACGCTCGAAGTAGCCGGATTCCCCGTTGACGTTGACATACAGGGCATCGAAGCTGGTCCCGCCGACGTCCAGCGCGGCGGCCATCACCTCGTGGGCGTGCCGGACGATCTCCCTTATCTGTAAGGGTTTCATCGTTTCCGTCGCCCGGGCGTAGTGCAGCTTGGCGCGCCACAACGCTTCGTCAGCGTAGATATTGCCCACTCCGCTGATCGCGGTCTGGTCCAGCAGAGCCCGCTTCAGACCGGTCTTGCGGCGCCGGATCGCGGCCACGACGGCCTCCGGATCGAACAGAGGATCGAACGGGTCGCGGGCGATGTGGGCGATCTCCGCCGGCAGCTCGGCACCACCCTCGGAGTAGGACAGACCACCGAACATCCGCTGGTCCACAAAGCGGACCTCTCCGCCGTCGTCCGCGAACCGGAACCGGACCCGTAGGTGCGGCTCGTCCGGCGCGCCGATCGGCTGGACCCGGAACTGCCCACTCATCCCGAGGTGGGTCAGTACAGCGTCCCCGGACTCCAGCGGCAGCCACAGGTACTTCCCGCGCCGAGCCGGTTCGGTGAACACCTGGCCCTTCAGCCGGGCCACGAAGTCGTCCGGCCCGGCGGCGTGGCGCCGTACCGGGCGGGGGTGCAGGACCTCGACCGCGTCGATGGTCCGGCCGGTGGTGAACTGCGCCAGACCCCGGCGGACGACCTCTACTTCGGGAAGTTCAGGCACCTCAGGGCTGCTGTGAGGGGTCCGTGCTGTCGGGGTGCGCGGCGCGCAGGGCCTTCCAGGCGGTTTCGGCGGCTTGCTGCTCGGCTTCCTTCTTGCTCCGGCCGATGCCGTGACCGTACGTCTCGGAACCGATCCGGACCCGCGCCTCGAACGTCTTGGCGTGGTCCGGCCCGGACTCCGCGATCACATACTCGGGTACGCCGACGCCGAGCTGAGCGACCAGCTCCTGCAGCGAGGTCTTCCAGTCCAGGCCGGCACCGAGCCGGGCCGACGACTCCATCAGGTCGTCGAACAGCGTGTGCACGACGGCCCCGGCGGTCTCGAATCCCCGGTCCAGGTAGACCGCGCCGATCAGTGCCTCGACGCAGTCGGCCAGGATCGACGACTTGTCCCGGCCGCCGGTCGCTTCCTCGCCGCGGCCCAGCCGCAGGTACTTGCCGAGCTTGAGATCGCGGGCGACCCCGGCAAGGGCACGCATGTTGACCACGGCGGCGCGCAGCTTGGCCAGCCGGCCCTCGGACAGGTCCGGATGGTTGCGGAACAGCGACTCCGTGACGATGACGCCGAGCACGGAGTCCCCGAGGAACTCCAGCCGCTCGTTCGTCGGCAGCCCACCGTTCTCATACGCGAACGAACGGTGGGTGAAGGCGTGCTCCAGTAGTGCGTCAGCCAGCGATACGCCGAGCCGCTGGTTCAGCTCGGCGTAGAGCCCCGTTTCGTTGACCGAATTCACTTCCTGGTGCCGTTTAGCTCTCGACGACCTGGCGACGCTCGCCCTTGGCGCCGTACTGACCACAGGTCGGGCAGACGGTGTGCTGCAGGTGCTTCGCGCGGCAGGCGGGGTTCACGCAGGTCACCAGCGACGGGGCAGTGGTCTTCCACTGGGCCCGGCGGCTGCGGGTGTTGCTGCGCGACATCTTCCGCTTCGGAACGGCCACGGTTATGACTCCTCGGTTCGGCCGGGGGCTGGTTGACCCGGCCGGCTAGCTGACGTGTATTCGGTCTTCAGTTGTCCTGCGGTCGTTCGTCCTGCTGGAGCAGGCCGCCGAGGGCCGCCCAGCGCGGGTCGACACCGTCCTCGTGCTTGTGGCCGGGCTCGTCCGCCAGGCGTACCCCACACTCGGGGCACAGACCCGGACAGTCGTCCGTACACAACGGCTGGAACGGCAGTGCGAGCACCACCTGGTCCCTCAGCACCGGCTCGAGGTCGATCAGATCGCCCTCCATCCGGCTGGCCTCGTCCGGTCCGGCTTCGCTTTCCGGGTAGACGTACAGCTCCTGGACGTCAGCGAGAAACTCGTCCTCGATATCGACCAGGCACCGCGCGCACTCCCCGACCAGTCGGCCGCGGGCCGTCCCGGTGACGAGAACCCCTTCGACAACCGATTCCAGCCGTAGATCGAACTGGATCGGATCGCCTTCGGGGACACCGATCACGTCGATTCCGAGATCTGCCGGTGCCGGTGCCGTGAAGGTGACTTCGCGCTGGGACCCGGCGCGGCGCGACAGCTCGTGCGTGTCGATCACGAGTGGGGACCGCGGGTCCAAGACGCTCAGGACATCCCTTTCAGGCGTGGGCAGGGCAAGATCTCGGTCTCATCGAGACCGGTGCTCTACATTACCAACTCCCCGGCCACACGCCCAATTCGGGGTAATCCTAGAGTTTCGCGAGTAACCGTGCGTGAACGGCTGGGGTCACGAACGAGGCTACGTCGCCGCCGAGGCGGGCGATCTCCTTGACCCAGCTGGAGGAGATGAAAGCGTTCTCCGCGCGGGTCGGCAGGAACACCGTGTCCACCCCGGTCATCGCGTGGTTGAGCTGGGCCATCTGCAGCTCGTAGTCGTAGTCGGCGGCCGACCGCAGGCCCTTCACGATCACCCCGGCGCCCTCGGCCCGGCAGTAGTCGACCAGCAGGCCCTCGAAGGTGCCGATCCGGACGTTGCCGAAGGGCGCGGCGAGCTCGGTCAGCATCTCGATCCGCTCCTCGGGGCTGAACAGCCGGTTCTTCGACTGGTTCACCCCGGCCGCGACGATCACCTCGCCGAATGCGGCCGACGCCCGGGCGATGATGTCCAGATGCCCGTTGGTGGGCGGGTCGAAGGTCCCTGGGAAGACCGCCTTAGCCATGGCGGTGACCGTACCAAAGGCGGGCCTCGCCGTACTTGCGATCCCGCAGCGCGGCGAATCCGTCCGGCCACTCCCACGGCTCCCGCTTGCCGCGCTCGACCACGACCACCGCGTCGTCGGCCAGCCAGCCCTTCGCGGCCAGGTCGGTCAGCACGTCCTGCAGCTCGGCCGTCTCCAGCTTGTACGGCGGATCCGCGAAGACCAGGTCGAACCGTGCCGGGCTGTCCCCCGACGCGACCTTCTCTACCGGGCGCGTGAGCACGGTCGCGCCGGGCAGGCCGACGACCTTGATGTTGGCCGCGATCACCTCGGCCGCCTTCCGGTCGGACTCCACCAGCACAGCGCGCGCGGCTCCCCGGGACAGCGCCTCGAGCCCGATCGCCCCGGATCCGGCGTACAGATCGAGGACGGCGAGCCCGTCGAAGCTGCCGAACTCCGACTCCAGCGACGAGAACAACGCCTCCCGGACCCGGTCCGCGGTCGGGCGCGTTCCACTCCCCGCCGGTACGACGATCCGCCGCCCACCCGCCGCGCCCCCGACGATCCGGGTCACTGGGCCTCCCGGTCTGGACTGAGGAGCGCGGGGAGCGCGGCGACTGGAGCGACGAGGGAAGAACGGGAGCCAAGGCCCCGTGACCCCCGCGCCGGAGGCGCGGCATTCAACACAGTCACGTTTTCTCCAGGTACTCGGTGGTCTCCGACTCGAGCGCGCTCCGGACGAAGGATCGCAGCGCCGGGTACTCAGCCAGGTCGGCGTCGACCGAGACGATCGAGTTGGCGACGTGCCGGGCGGCGAAGATGACATCTTCATCCCGCAGCACGCTGAGCAGCTTCAGGCTGCTCCGCCGGCCCGACTGCGCCACGCCGAGCACGTCGCCCTCGCGCCGCGTCTCCAAGTCGATCCGGGACAGCTCGAACCCGTCCGTGGTCGAGGCCACCGCGTCCAACCGCCCGTACGACTTCGAACCAGGCCACAGGTCCGTGACCAGCAGGCAGAGCCCCGGCACGCGACCACGCCCGACCCGGCCGCGCAGTTGGTGCAGCTGGGAGATGCCGAACCGGTCCGCGTCCATGATCACCATCGTCGAGGCGTTCGGTACGTCGACGCCGACCTCGATCACCGTGGTCGCGATCAGCACGTCGATCTCGCCGGCGGCGAACCGCGACATCACGGCGTCCTTCTCGTCGGCGGGCAGCCGGCCGTGCAGGATCTCCACGCGCAGGTCGTGCAGGATCTCGGCCAGCGCTTCCGCCACCTGCATCACCGAGATCGGCGGGCGGGCCGGCTTCGTCGACCCGGGTCCGGCCGGCGGCTTGTCCTCCTCGCCGAGGACGAACTCGCCTTCCTCGTCGGCCGCATTCTTCACGTCGTCACCGATCCGCGGGCACACGACGTACGCCTGATGGCCCTTGCCGACCTCCTCGCGGACGCGGGTCCAGGCTCGCTGCAGCCAGTCCGGCTTCTCCTTCGCCGGGACCACGGACGACTGGATCGGCGACCGCCCGGCCGGCAACTGGGTCAGTGTCGAGACTGCGAGATCGCCGAACACCGTCATCGCCACGGTCCGCGGGATCGGCGTCGCCGTCATCACGAGCACGTGCGGGGTGTTCTCCCCCGACTTCTGGCTCAGCGCGGCCCGCTGCTCGACGCCGAACCGGTGCTGCTCGTCGACCACCACGAGCCCGAGATCCGCGAACTGGACCTTGTCCTCGAGCAGCGCATGGGTCCCGACCACGATCCCCGCGGCCCCGCTGGCCGCGTCGAGCATCGCCGTACGCCGGGATGCCGCGTTCAGCGAACCGGTGAGCAGACCGACCCGGGTGGCATGCTCCGCGCCGCCGAGCATGCCCTGCTCGGCCAGGTCACCGAGCATCTTGGTCAGCGTCTTGTGGTGCTGGGTGGCGAGCACCTCGGTCGGGGCGAGCAGGACCGCCTGACCGCCGTTGTCGACCACCGACAGCATCGCTCGCAGCGCGACCACGGTCTTGCCGGAGCCGACCTCGCCCTGCAGCAGCCGGTGCATCGGGTGCGCGCGGGCCAGATCCGCGAAGATGTCCTCCCCGACCTCCGACTGGCCTTCGGTCAGCGTGAACGGCAGCCGCTGGTCGAACTCGTCCAGCAGGCCGCCTTCCGCGCGCGGCCGCGGTACGGCGTTGAGCGCGTCGGTGACCGCCCGGCGCTGGGCCAGGATCGTCTGCATCACCAGCGCTTCCTCGAACCGGAACCGCTGCTGCGCGTCCCGGATGTCCTTCTCGGTGTCCGGCAGATGCACCTTCTGCAGGGCTTCCCGCAGGCCGAGCAGCTTCTCGTTGCGGAGGATCAGCTCCGGGATCGGGTCGTCGAGGCGCTCGTCGAGGCTGTCCAGGACGATCTTCACCGAGCGCTCGATCGTTGCGGTCGGCAACTTCGCGGTCGCCGGGTAGAGCGGCCGGAACGGCCGGGCCCGGCGCTCGATCTCGGCCTCGGACAGGTCTTCCTCGTCGAGGATCTCGGTGCCCGGACTCTTCAGCTGCATGATGTCGCGGAACATCGTCACCTCGCCCCAGAACAGGGCGGCGGTCCCGGGCGTCAGCTTGGTCGCCAGCCAGGGCTGGTTGAAGAACGCGAGCTCCAGGTCGCGCCGGCCATCGGTCACGACGACCTTGGTCAGCGTCTTGCGCCTGGCCCATTTCTGTACGTCGGTCAGCGGGATCTCGGCCTTGGTGTCCAGCGACCGCACGGTGACCTTCTTGACCCGGCCGTTGACGGTCGCCTGGTCGCCGACCTCGAGCTCGTCGAACGGGGTCAGCTCACCCTTCTTCAGGTACCGCCGTGGGTAGTGCCGCAAGAGCTCGCTGACGGTCTCGATCTCGAGCACGTCCGCGAAGGTCTTGGCCGTCTTGGCACCGAGGAAGTCGCGGAGCTTCCGGTCCATATCCGTTTTCATTCCACCCCGATCAGCAACGGGTACCTGTCCTGCCCTCCGTCGTACACCACGACATCGACATCTTTGCGGTTCCGCCGGACGTGCCGCTCCAAAGCTTCGGCCAGAGCGGGGTCCGCGTCCCGTCCGGTGACGATCGTGAGCAGCTCACCACCGCCGCCGAGCAACCGGTCCACCACGCCGAACGCGGCTGCCTCGAGGTCCTCGGTGATCAGCGCGAAGTCGCCGTCGACCACGCCCAGCGCGTCGCCGATCCGGCACCGGCCGGCCATCGTCCAGGCGTCCTTGACCGCGATCGTCACGGCGCCGTGCCGGGTCTGCCCGGCCGCGGCGGACAGGTGGACGACGTCGTCGTCGAAACTGCGCTCCGGGTCGTGGATGGCGATCGCCGCCAGGCCCTGGACCTGCGCCCGGGTCGGGATCACGGCCACCCGGATCCCGTCCTGCCGGGCGGCGGTCGCGGCGGCCTCGGCGACCGCGATCGAGTCGTTGTCGTTGGGCAGGATCACGATCTCCAGTGCCTTCGAGCGCTCGATCGCCTGCAGCAGCTCGCCCGTCGAACACCGCCGGCCCGGTCCGCCTCTGATGATGTGCGCGCCGGCCTCGGCGAACAGCTCGGCCAGCCCGTCGCCGGCCACGACCGCGATCACCGCCCGGCTCGGGACCGGCTCGTGGTGGTGCGCCTGATCGGCGAAATGCGTCACCCGGATCCGGTGTGGCCGGCCGATGTCGATGCCCTGCTCGACCGCGGCGCCGACGTCGTCGGTGTGGACGTGCACGTTCCACAGCCCGTCGCCGCCGACCACGACGACCGAATCCCCCAGGCCGGCGAGGTTCTGCCGGAAGTCACTGATCTTGTCATCCGGCGCGTCGAGCAGATACATGACCTCGTACGCCGGGCCCTCCGGGCTCAGGTCGCTCGTACTCTCGGTCGGCACCCGCGCGGGTACGTCGACCCGCACGAGCCGCCCGGTGAGCACGGACTCCATCGCGCCGAGGATCACGACCAGGCCGGCTCCCCCGGCGTCCACGACGCCCGCGCGCCGCAGTACGTCGAGCTGCTCGGTGGTCTTGGTCAGCGCCTGCCGCGCGGACGCGACGGCGGCCAGGCAGACGTCGGCCAGGCTCTTCCCGTCGTTCGCGGCCGTCATCGCGCCGGTCGCGGCGGCGCGGGCGACGGTCAGCATGGTCCCCTCGACCGGCTGCGCCACGGCGCCGTACGCGGCATCGGCGGCGTACTTCAGGGCGTCCGCGAAAGCGACGGGCTCGCTCATGCGTGGATCCGCGAGCACTCCCTCGGCCTGGTCACGCGGGAGGTTCTCGGCCAGACGGAGCCCGCAGGCGCGGACGAGCTGGGACGTGATGACGCCGGAGTTGCCGCGAGCGCCCAGGAGCGCGCCGCGGCCGAACGCCTGGACTGCCTCCGTGAAGGTCAGCTCACCCTGCGGCAGCGCGTCGCAAGCGGCCTCCCAGGTCAGGTAGAGGTTCGTCCCGGTGTCACCGTCCGGGACCGGGTACACGTTCAGCTCGTCGATCTCGGTCCGCGCGCGCCCGAGCTCGGCCAGCGCGGTCCGGGCCCAGGCCCGCAACACCTCGACGGTCAGTTCCTCCACGCCCGGAAGGCTAACCGGTCCGCCTACTATGTGCTGTGCTCTCCCCGGTCCTGTTCTCGGTTGCTGCTGACAGTTATGAGTGGGCTGTGCGGGAGATCCGGGGTGAGTTCGGGCGCTCCGTACGTATCGAGCGGGTCAGCGGGGACCTTGGGCGGGTCATGGACGGTCCGACGGTGCACGAGCTGGCTGAGGCGTGTGACGCCGGGCGGATCATGTTCGTGCGGCACCTGACGGTCGAGATCGCGAGCTTCGAGGAGCTGCCGCCGGACTACGAGCTCGCCGAGCTGGTGCTGGGTGAGCTGACCGAGTATCCGAAGGCGCTCGCCGTGCAGGCCTGGACGGACAACGCCGGCACGGGCGGGTCGTCGTACCACCGGATCGAGCAGGCGCTCGGCGAGCGTGGGGTGACCGTGACCCGCTCCGGTCAGGAGCTGGTCGTGTCGTGCTTCGTCGGCCGTCGGGCGACCCTGCTCGGCCTGAACCGGCTCGAGGACAGCCTGTCGGACTGGCCGGGTGGGCGGATGCGGCTGGCCCGGGCCGACGAGCGGGTGTCGCGGTCGGAGTTCAAGCTGGAGGAGGCGATCGCGACCTTCGGGCTGGAGCTGCCCGCCGGTGGGAAGGCGGTCGACCTCGGCGCCTCACCGGGTGGGTGGACGCGGATTCTGCGGCAGCACGGGCAGGAAGTGTGGTCGGTGGACCCGGGTTCGCTCGACCCGCGGCTGCGGGGTGATCGCCGGATCCACCATGAGGCGACGACGGCCGGGCGGTTCTTCGCGGCGAACCGGACCCGGTTCGACGTGGTGGTGAACGACATGCGGATGGACCAGGTGCTGAGCGCCCGGATGATGGTCGACGCGGCCGCGCACCTGCGCCGCGGCGGGCTGGCGATCGTCACGCTGAAGGGCGGCGGGAAGAACCCGCTCGACGGCGCCCGGCATGGTCTGGACGTGCTGCGCCAGGAGTACGACGTACTGCACGCGCGGCAGCTGCATCACAACCGCAACGAGATCACCGTGGTGGCGCGAAAGCTCTGAGAACACACGCGAAATAGGCGCCCGGGGTGATCCCGGGCGCCTATTTCAAGGCCCTACACGGAGTGAAAGCTGGGGTCAGCCGACGACGCGCTGGACCTTTCCTGCCTTGATGCAGGACGTGCACACCTTGAGCTTGGTCGGGGTGCCCTTGATGAGCGCCCGGACCGGCTGGATGTTGGGGTTGAACCGCCGGGGCGTGCGAGCCTTGACCCGGCGGATCATCGCGCCCTTACCCAAGCGGGCAACGCTGTTGCCGAACGTCGGCTGCTTGCCGCAGACATCGCACTTCTTAGACATGATTCTCCGTGTTCAGGGTCGTGACACCGACAGACCATGTTACATGCGGGCCGACGCACGACCAATTCGGTCCACAGCTGTGGATCAGGCAGTGAGGTAGGCCACTTCCTCGTCCGTCAGGGTCACCGACAGGCCCGGCGTCGAGGTCCGGGTCTCGCTGATGTGCCGCGGCCCGATCAGCGGGAACACCGGGTACGGCTGGTGCAGCAGCCAGGCCAGCGCGATCGCGGTCGGCTCGACACCCTTGGCAGCCGCCAGCTCCCGGGCCCGGTCGAGGCGGCGGAAGTTCTCGTCGGAGTAGAAGCAGCGCACCAGCTCCTCGTCCGACCGGTCCTCCGGCTTGGCCCGTCCGGTGAAGAACCCGCGCGCCTGGCTCGACCACGGGAACAGCGCGACCTGCCGCTCCCGCAACCACGCCTGCGACTCGTCGTCGGACACGTGCCGGCACCCGGCCCACGGTACGTCGTACGCCCGGGCGAGGCTGAGGTGGTTGCTCAGCAGGGTGAACGGCTGCTTGCCGCTCGCCTCGGCGTACGCGTTGGCCTCGTCGAAGCGGGCGGTGGACCAGTTGGACCCGCCGAACGCCTTGATCCGGCCGGCCTTGAAGTGCTCGTCGAGGACGTCGACGAACTCGGAGACCGCGATCTCCTCGTTGTCGCGGTGCATCAGGTACAGGTCGACGTGGTCGGTCTGCAGCCGCTCGAGGCTCTCGTTCAGCTGCCGGGTGATCGACTCGGGGTCGCAGTGCGGCGTGTGCGCACCCTTGCCGATGACAACGACCTCGTCCCGGTTGCCGCGCGAGGTGAGCCACTGGCCGAGCAGCTTCTCGCCGCGGCCGCCGCCATAGATGTAGGCCGTGTCGAACGTCGTACCGCCGCGCTCGACGAAGTCGTCGAAGATCGCGGCCGCGTGGGTGAGCGTCTGCTGGTTGTCGACACCCATCACGAGCCGGGACACCTGCTTGTCCAGGCCGGCCACCTTGCCGTAGATCATCGGGGCGTCGTCGCGGCGCTTCAGCGGCCGGCCGGTCGCGGTCGGAATCAGCGCGTCGTCGCGCTCACTCGCGTACTGCTGCCCGATCGCGACCCGCCAGGCGTCCTGGACGGTGAGGTTGCCGAGGGTGTCGGCCCAGCTCATCTCCGGGGCCTGCCGCTGCGCGATCGCCGCGGCGACCGCCTCGGCCTCGGCCGCGTAGATGAGGGCGGGCTCCGCGGAGATGTCCTGCGGCTCCTCCCCCACCTTGTGCAGGGTGACGTGGGTCGGCTTGCCGTCGCCGCCGAACCACGGGTCCTCGATGACGAGGTAGCCCTTGCTACCGAAGATGCGGACCTGGTTCTGGTCCTGCAGCCGTACGCCGGTACTGACCTGAGCGGTCACGCCGCCGTCGAAGAACAGCGTCGCCACCGACCACTCGTCGGCACCGGTCTCGCCGACGGTCCCGACCGCGGTCACGGCGGCCGGGTCCGCGAACGGCTGTCCGGTCGCGGCGCCGGCGATCAGCCGGGCGTACGACACCGGGTAGCCACCGACGTCGAGGATGCCGCCGCCGGCCAGTTCGTCGGCGAAGATCCGGCTCTCCGGCCGGAACCCGGCGGCGAACGCGAACGTGGCCTGGATCTGGTGCACGGTGCCGAGCTCGCCGTCGCGGACCAGCTGGGCGACCAGCTTGGTCTGCGGCAGGCAGCGGTACATGTACGCCTCCATCAGGAAGACGTCGTTGCGCACCGCGGCCTCGATCATCGCCTCGGCCCAGGCCTTGTTGATCGCCAGCGGCTTCTCGCACAGCACGTGCTTGCCGGCCTCGGCGGCCTTGATCGCCCATTCGGGGTGCATCGGGTGCGGCGTGGCGACGTACACCGCGTCCACGGTCTCGTCGGCCAGCAGGTCGTCGTACGAACCGTGCCGGTTGGCGATGTTCCATTTGTCCGCGAAGGCGTTGGCCGAGTCGATCGACCGGCTGCCGACGGCGACGACCGCGTTGGCCGCCGACGTCGGCACCTGGCTGGCGAACCTCGACGCGATGTTGCCGGTGCCGATGATTCCCCAGCGAAGCTTGGTGTCAGTCAAGAGGAGTCCCGTTCTTGTTTTGGCAGGGTCAGAACTACGGTCAGAATTTCATCGCGCCGGCGGCGATGTCGGCGATGAAGGAGCGGGCGCCGATGATGAAGACGCCGATCAGCGGAATGACACTCATCAGGGCACCTGCCATCACCATCGAGTAGTCGGTGCCGTAGATGCCGTTCAGCTGCTGCAGTGCGACCTGGAGCGGCAGCTTGTTCGGGTCGGTCATCACGATCAACGGCCACAGGTAATCGTTCCAGACATTGATGAACGTGAAGATACCCAGGAACGCCAGGCCGGGCCGCAGCACCGGGATGCCGACGGTCAGGTACTGCCGGAAGAAGCCGGCGCCGTCGACCTTGGCCGCCGAGATGAGCTCGTCGGGGATGGCGCCGCGGGCGTACTGGCGCATCCAGAAGATCCCGAACGCGTTCGCCGCGCCCGGGATGATCAGCGCCTTCAGCGACCCGATCCAGCCGAACTCGGCCAGCGTCACGAACTGCGGCACCAGGGACAGCTGGGCCGGGATCATGAAGGTGGCCAGCAGCAGCCCGAAGAGCCACTTGCTGCCGGGGAACTCGTACTTCGCGAACGCGAAGGCGGCCAGCGAGTCGAAGAACAGCACCAGCGCCGTCACCGCGAGCGCGACGATCACCGTGATCAGCATCGAGCCGAAGAAGTCGATGTTGTCGAGCACCTTGCCCATGTTCTCGAACAGGTGCGATCCGATCAGCAGCTTCGGTGGGTAGGTGAAGATGTCCGGCGTGGTGTTGGAGGCCATCACCACCATCCAGTAGAAGGGGAAGATCGACAGTACGACGCCGAACATCAGCACCACGTGGCTGACGATGTTCCGGGCTCGGTCAGCGCGCATCGGCCTGCTCCCTTCCGTTCGCGGTCTGTCGTGCGTTCCGGCGGGCGGCACGGCGGGCGATCCGCTCGTCACCACCGCCGATCAGCCGCCAGTTGATGATGCTGAACAACACGATCAGGATGAACAGGGCCCAACCGATGGCGGCGCCGTACCCGAACTGGTTGTTCAGGAACGCGCTCTGATACAGGTACGACACGATCGTCGTCCCCGAGCCGCCGGGGCCGCCGGTGTCGCCGAGCAGCACCTGGGACTCGGTGAAGATCTGCAGGCCACCGATGGTCGACGTGACGGCGGTGAACAGGATCACCGGGCGCAGCAGCGGCACGGTGATCCGCCAGAACGTCTGCCGCGGCGAGGCGCCGTCGACCTTGGCCGCCTCGTAGACGTCGCCGGAGATCGCCTGCAGGCCGGCCAGGAAGATGATCGCGTTGTACCCGACCCAGCGCCAGGTGACGATGCTCGCGATCGCGATCTTGATCCCCCACGGCTGGGTCAGCCATTCGATCTTGGTCAGCCCGATCGACTGCAGGAACGCGTTCAGCAGACCGAAGTTGTTGCTGAAGATCGAGCCGAAGACCATCGTGACCGCGACCACGGAGGTGACGTTCGGGATGAAGTAGGCGACCCGGTAGAAGCTGCGGAACCGGGTGGCGTTGTGCAGCGCGTTGGCGATCACCAGCGCCAGCAACAGCATCGGCACGGTCGACAGCACCCAGATGATCAGCGTGTTGCCGATCGACTGCCAGAACTTCGGATCGCTGAGCAGGTAGCTGTACTGCTGCAGCCCGACCCATTTCATCGCCCCGATGCCGTTCCAGGAATGGAACGAGATCCAGATCGAGAACAACACCGGGAACGCACCGAACACCGCGAACAGGATGAAGAACGGCGAGACGGCCGCGTACTGCGGCAGCGCCTGGCGGTACTTGTTCGGCGGCCTGGACGGCCCGGGGTCCTTGGTCGTACTGATCGGCGCCGGGAGCACCTTGCTGGTGACAGCCATCTCAGATCGCCCCCGCTCGGGTGAGTTCACGTTCGATCTGGCGCTGCGCGTCCGCCCAGGCCTGGTCCGGCGATTTCCCGGCCACTTCGACATTCACCAGCTCGGCGCCGAGCGGCGTACCGATGATGCTGTCGTACGGCGAGAAGTAGGCGCCGGGGTACTTCTTGGCCGACGCGGCGAAGACGTCGACGATCTTCTGGCCGCCGAAGAACGGATCCGGTGCGGCCATCGTCTGGTCGGTGTAGCTGGCCGGGGTGGACGGGAACAGCACCGGGTCGAGGAACGCCTGGGCCTGGTTCTTCGCCGACTCCAGCCAGCTGATGAACGCGAAGGCCGCCTCCGGGTTCTTGCAGTACTTCGTGATCGCCAGGAAGGACCCGCCACGGTTGCCGGCGCCACCAGGAGCCGCCGTCACCCGCCAGAGTCCCTTCGTCTTCGGGGCCGCGTTCTTCGGCCCGAGCTGCGCCCACCAGACGGCAGCGTTGTACGCGACCAGCTTGCCGTTGGTGACCACGGCGTTCGCGTCCGTCGTACCGGACTGTGCGTTCGCGGACAGGCCTTCCTTGACGACCCTGATCGAGAGGTCGAACGCCTGGCGGATGTGGTCCTGGTCGCCGATGTACTGCCCGTCCTCGGTCATGTAGCGCTTGGACTGCTGGGCCAGCGCGTAGCTGTAGACACCGGTGATGTTGTCGGTGATGGCCGAGCCGGGCACGGCGGCCTTGAGCTTCTTCCCGAGCTCGATGTAGCTGTCCCAGTCGGGCGCGAGCTCCGCGACCGCGGCCGGGTCGGTGTCGATGCCGGCCTTGGTGAAGATGTCCGTGCGGTAGAAGAGCGCGGTCGGTCCGGTGTCCATCGGATAGGCCATCATCCGGTCCTCGGGCGTGATCCCGAGCTTCCACTTCCAGGGCAGGAAGTCCTTCTCGAGGTCGTTCGCGCCGAGCGTCTTGAGATCGATGAACTGGTCCTGGTTCGGGAAATAGGTCGCCACGTCGTCGTTGATCGCGACGATGTCGGGCACGAGCGACTTGCCGGCCAGGGAGGTCAGCACCTTCGTCTTGTAGTTGGTCCCGATCCGGGTCATCGCCAGCTTCATGCCGTCGAACCCCGGGATCGCCTTCTCCGCCTGACCGATCAGGCCGTCGTTGACGGAGCCGACCCAGGTCCACATGCTGAGCTCGTCGGACCCGCCGAGTGAGCTGCGGGAGCCGCACCCGGTGAGACCCGCGGCGGCCGCGGCGGAGCCGAGCGCGAGGAACTTCCTTCTACTCAAGGTCATACGCCTCACCTGGCGCTTTCTGTTGGATTTCGCCGGAAGGTGTCCAGATATGTTTACGTCGCCATTAGGTAAGCGCATACCGACTGAACCGGTCAAGGGGTTGCCTTGGCCGGTCCCGGCAGGTGAACGGTTGGCGCCTGACAGGATGGCGGCATGGTCTCCGCCGTTCTCTTCGACGCCGATGGCGTCATCCAGCGCGCCAGCCAGGACTGGTGGTCGCGTCTGTCCTCGCTCGTCCCCTCCGACACCGACGCCTTCGTGGCCGACCTGATGGCGGCCGAGAAGCCGAGTCTGGTCGGGAAGGGCGACTTCCGTGACGCGGTGGCCGAGGTGCTCGCGCGCTGGAACTCGCCGGCCTCGCTGGAGGAGGCACTCGAGCCCTGGCACTGGTTCACCGCCGAACCGGCGGTCATCTCGCTGATCGGCGACCTGCGGACGGCCGGGATCGGATGCCACCTCGCGACCAACCAGCAGGCGTACCGGCGGGCGATCATGCAGGACGAGCGCGGGTACGGCGCATGGTTCGACCAGACGTTCTACTCCTGCGACCTCGGGCTGGCCAAGCCGGATCCGGCGTACTTCCGGGCCATCCTCGCGACGATCGACGTACCGGCGTCCTCGGTGCTCTTCATCGACGACAACGAAGCCAACGTGGCGGGCGCTGCGAGCGTCGGACTGCAGGCCGAACTGTTCGACCTGTCGTCCGGTGTCGAGACTCTGGTCGGGCTACTTCGGCGTTATGGACTGCCGATTCCGGGCTGAGGTCTTGTGGTGCCAGGGCGGCTGTGGCATCGTCGCCGGGCAGATGACAACGTAGGACAGTCACCAGCCGCTCCCTGGAGGCACTGCATGTCCGATCGCCGACGTCTCACCCTGACCCGCCGCCGCGCCCTCGGCCTCACCGCCGGGCTGGGACTCGGCTCACTCGCCCCGTCGTTCGCCTTCGGCGCCTCGCCTTCAGTGCGGCCGTCGTACCCCAAGGGTCAGCGACCGCGGCTGCTGAACGTGCTGACCGAAGACTCCTTGAGTCCTGCCGAGCGGACGCTCGCGACCACGCTCCAGGGCCTGTTGGCGCGCCGCGGTGGCGAGTCGCTGTACCTGAACATCCCGTCGCTGGGCTACCAGTTCTGGCTCGACGACCTCGTCTCCCGGTACGGCGTACGCACCCGGACCGGAGACCTGTGGAAAACCGTCAGCCGGTCGGGCGTCGACGGATATGTTCTCTTTCGAACGGGCACCCCGTCGGTCAACGTGGCGACCACGCTGGCCGGCCTGACGGGTGCCGTCGCGATCGAGGAGAGCTTGGAGGCGACCGCGGTCCAGGCCGGACTGCGCAAGGTCCTGGACGTGCGGGACAAGGACGACCGCTGGGTGTTCGACAACCACTGGCCCCGGCTGCGGCACGACGTCGCGGTCGAGCAGAGAGGAGACTGGCCGGAGCGACTGCGGGACTACGTGACGATGGCGGGGACGCTCGCCTTCTTCGACGGCAACTCCGGCTTCCGCGCCGAGGTGGTCACCGCGCTCGACGACGACGCCACGCTGATCGGCTGGGGCGACGCGTCGAACGGCGAGGACGCGTTCATCGGCGTGAACTCGTCCGCCGGCGTCAAGGCCCTGCCGGCCGACCATGCCCGCAACCTGTCGGTGCTGTCCGGCATCAGCGAGGACCGGCTGACGCAGCGAGGGCGCCCGTACGACCCGGCGCTGGCCACCGGAACGTCCACCGGTGATTCGGCTCGAGGCAACGACCTGAGCGGAGGGGGTGGGGGGAGGGCCCTCGAACCGGATCCGAATGCCCACTACGTGACTTTCCTGATCACCGACGGGGACAACATCCAGTGGATGCTGGGCGACTTCCCGACCGACAAGCGCTGGTTCGGCAGCCCCCGGCGCGGAGAGGTCGACCTCGGCTGGGGCATCTCACCGTCGCTCATCGACCTCGCCCCCTCGGTGATGCGCTGGTATTACGACCAGTCGCGCAAGGACCGCTGGGTCGTCGGCCCGTCCGGCGGCGGCTATATGTACCCGAGCAGGTATCCGGCCGCCGCGTTGGAGAAGCACACCGCGTCACTCGCCCAGTCGATGGGCCGCGCCGACCTCTCCGTCGCGCAGATCATCGACTTCGACGCCTTCGAGAACACCAGCCTCTGGTCGTCGTACCTGAAGCGCCCCGAGATCGACGGCCTGATCTACCTCGAGTACTCCCGGTACGACGGCCTCAAGGGCAAGGTCGTCTGGTCCGAAGGCAAGCCGGTCATCTCCGCCCGCACGATGCTCTGGGACGGACTCGACGGCGCCGACGAAGCATCGGTCACCGCCGAGCTCAACGCGGCCACCCGCAACCCACACACCACCGCCGGCTACTCGGTCGTCGTGTGGCACGCCTGGAGCAAGTCCGTCGACAATGTGCTGGCTATCGTCGACGGCCTCGCCCCACACGTGAAGGTCGTTCCGCCGGACACCCTGGTCAAGATGGTCGGCCGGTACGCCCGCCCGTAGGCGACGCCGGCTCGGACCCCGCGCCGACTAGGACGACGCGGGATCAGAGCTCCCGGAAGTAGACCGCGACCGGGAGCTTGACGCAGCCGAGACTCTCGTAGAGAGCCCGGGCAGGCGCATGGAAATCGTCACCACCGGTGCCGATCTCGACCATCTCCGCACCGTGCTCTCGCATCGCCGCGAACGCGTGCTCGCAGAGCACGGTGCCGAGATTGTCTCGACGATGCGCCGCCGCGACGGCCAGCAGCACGATGCTGCCGTGCCGACGGGCAGGCTCGACGGTCCAGGCGACATAGCCGCCCAGTACGCCGTTCTCCTCGGCGACCGCGACGTAATTGTGGTTGCCGGGGTCATGGAGTTCCGGGACCTGCTTGCGATAGTCGTCGCGCCAACCGCCGTGCTGGATGGCGAAGACGGTCTCGCCGACGAGCGGGCGGAAGGAATCCTCGTAGAACGGCCGGAACGTCTCGATGGTCAGCTCGGTGATCCGGGCCAGGTCAGACTGCACGTACGAACGAATGAGCATGAAGTGTGCCTCTCGCACTGAAGGGAGTCGGGCAGCGCGCGACCCGCTCGCAGTTCGCGACGCGGCGGGCCGATCTTCAGCGGCGAAGACGCCAGGCGGCGAAACACTCCATGCGCGTCATCCCAGTTGCTCGGTTGACGCGGACCGCCAGGCCATCACAACACCGCCGTCGATGACGACCTGCCGCTCACGAGTGGCGGGAGTCGGCAATTGTGATGGCCTGCAGGTCCGCACTCGCCGTGTCAGTCGACGTGCGGGACGGGTGGGGCGAGTCGGGCGGCGCCGTCGGCGGGGTCGCGGCGGAGGTGGAGGTCGTCTCGTCCGGTGCTCTCGTCCGGGTGGCCGGTCGCCGAGGTTTTCGGGCGACGGCTCAGCAGGAAGAGGGCGGCGAGGAGGGGGAGGGTGATGAGGTACGCCGTTCGCAGGTCGACGACACGGGCGAGTACGGCGAGGGCCGCGGGGGCGACGAGGATCGCCGTACCGGAGGCTAGGGCTCCGATTGCCGCCAGACGCGCCGGGCTGAGGCCGGGGGTTGCGACCAGGGCGGCCAGAGTGACCGGGTAGAGCGGCGCCACGCCGAGGCCGGCGACTGCCAGGCCGACAGCGACCACCGCGGGTGCGTCGAACAGGCTGACGAGCAGCGTGCCTGCGGCCGCGAAGATCCCGGCGGGTACGACGGGTGACCAGCCGCGCCAGTGGATCGGGCCGATCGCCCGTCCGATCGCCATACCGATGGGGAACGCGCTGCCGAGCAGTGCGGCTGTTGCCGTTGGCAACCCAGTGGCCACCAGCCGGGCCACCGCCCACACCACGAAACAGAACTCGACGGCCACGGCCAGCACCACCCGCAGCCAACCGAGCCCCACCGCCACCACCACCTGCCGCTCCAGTCGCCGACGGCCGGCTCCCGCTTCGCGGCGGGTGCCCAGCCATTTCCGGCCGAGGCCTACTGCGGGTGCGGAGTCGATCAGGACGGGCGCGTACGGCTCGTCGAGCTGGTGGGCCGGCTTCGCGCGTCGGGTGAGGATTGCGAGGAGAAGAAGGGGCGGGGTTGCGGCGAGCATGGCCAGGCGGCCGGTGGCGCCGAGGGAGTCGATGGCGCCGATGGTGATGGGCGCGAGGATGCCGGTAGCGCTGGCGACCGCGTTGACGCGGCTCAGGCGTGACGCCGCGGTCGGCCCGTCCAGCATGAGCGGGGTGACGAGAACCATCAGCGCGCCGCCCAACCCGACGAACAGGCCGCCGGCGATCGCGACGGCGTACACCGGAGCCAGCGCGAGCAGCACCGTCCCCACCGCGCAGCCGACCGCACCGATCGCGAGAGCGTTCTGCATCGACCACGACCGCAGCAGCCGCGGGCCGACCACCGCCACGATCAGAAGCCCGAGCGCAAATCCCGACGACAAGAGCGCCAGCCGGCTCGTAGGTTCGTCCAGATCCCGGGCCAGGATCGCAATGCAGGCACCGAGGCCGGCCAGCACGAACCCCATGGATGACAGCCCGATACCGATCCGGACCTCATCCCCTCGGGTTGCGGACCCCGGGTTCATTCGGCGCTCAGGTCGGTCGACCCGCCATCCTCCAGGAACAGAGCGACGAGCTGATGGAGGTCCGGGAGCTGGATGTCGGCGGGCACGCCCTTGAGACCGGCTGTCGTGGCGCCGGAGGCTCGGCCGGCTGCCAGGCCGACCGTGGTGTCCTCGACGACCAGACAGTGCTCAGCAGGTACGCCGAGGAGCTCGGCGGCTCGCAGATAGCCCTCCGGATCGGGCTTGCCGCGGGTGACGTCGTCCAACGTGACCAGGATCGACGGTGAGATCCCCGCCGCCTCCAGGCGGACCTTCGCCAGCCGGTTGGACGCACTGGTGTAGACCGCCCACGCCAGACCGAGCCGCTCCAGCGTGCTGGTCAGTTCATGCGCGCCCGGCGTGGGCACTACGTCGGACAAGTCGTCGCATTCGAGGTCCAGTATTCGCGCGACCGCCGCCGCCAGCTCGTCCGGCGAAAGGTCGGGCCGCAACCGGGCGATGGTCGCCTCGGCCGGGCTGCCGTGCGCGATCGCGAGGACCTCGGCGGCGGGTATGCCGTACTCCCCCGCCCAGTGGGTCCAGGTCCGGTCGACAACAGCGTCGGAATCGACCAGCGTGCCATCCATGTCGAACAGCACCGCGCGGACGTCGGGAAGCCCCATCACCCCTCCAATTAAACTCGTCCTCCGAGCATAAGGTAAAAGGATGCTATGACTCCAGTGCGCCGGGGACAGTGGCAGACGGCTTCGGACGTGCTGACACAAGTCAGCCGACAGCCCGGGATCACCCGGGCCGCTGTGGCGCGGGCGTTGCGGTTGAGCACAGGTTCGGCGACAGAGGTGACTGCTCGGCTACGCGGCGTACATCTGCTCACCGAGGTTCCTGCGCCCAGTCAGGGGCGTGGACGGCCGACCACAGTGCTGCGGGCGCATCCGCGGGGGCCCGTGGTGCTGGCGCTCGATCTGCGGCAAGGCAGTTGGCGGAGTGCGATCGCCACGCTCGACGGGTCGCTTCAGGACCAGCAGTACAAGCGTCATCGGAGCAGGCGGCCGCAGGTGGTGCTCAGCAATCTGCAGCGGGAAGTGAAGCGGGTTCAGGAGGAGTACGGGGATCGGCTGCGCGTCGTGAGCCTCGCAGTACCGGGGACTATCCGTGACAACCATTTGATGCAGGCGCCGACGCTGGAGTGGTTCGAGCTGGACCTCGAGACGGTCACTGCCGGCACGGGGCTCACACTCTTCGCCGGCAACGACGCGACGCTCAGCGGGGTGGCCGAGGCTCGCACTGGTGCTGCCGCTGGGGCTGGTACGGCGCTGCACCTCATCGTCGAGGTGGGACTCGGTGGGACGCTGCTGATCGACGGTGTGCCGGCGCAGGGTGCGTCCGGAGCAGGCGGCGAGTATGGGCACATCCCGTTCGGTGATCGCACGCGGCTGTGTCCGTGTGGTGCACGCGGATGCTGGGATCTGGAGATCGACGGGCGCGCATTGGCCAGACACCTCAAGGAGCCCGCACCGGACGACCCGTACGCCTACACCGAGGGCATCCTGCTCCGCACCGACCGCGCTACGGGTCGTGCGGTCACCAAGGTGGTCACTGCCCTCGCCAGCGGCATCGCCGGACTCGTCAACGCCCATGACCCGGATGTGGTCACCATCGGCGGCCTGGCCATCCCACTCAGGGCGGCGGCCGAGGCCACGTTCCAGCAGGCCTACCTAGCCGGCCTGATGACCTTCCACCGGGGCTCTCCCCCGCCGGTCCTCGCCGCGAAGCACGAGCCCGATGGTCCGCTCCGCGGTGCGGCGGCGCTGGCCCTCGACCACCTCACCAGCGAGCCGGCCATCGCCGCCTGGGCAGCACAGCACTAGCCGGCAGTCTCCGAGCTGGCCGACAGTCCCTGCCCCGGCTCCGGCTCAGCCTCCTCGGTCTGAGCTTCCCCGGCACCCTCTTCAGTGATTTCTTCAGGGGCCGGCTGCGGCTTGGGGACGATCGGGGGTTCGACCTGCGCCAGGATCGTGGTGAGGTCGAGTCGGTGGTGCTGGATCTCGTGTGCGGTGTGGCGGATGATCCAGCCCAGCGAGCGCGGCGCTCGTACCGGGTAGTTGTAGAGCCCCAGCCGACCGAGCTGCGGCGGCGTGAGCACACGGGCGGCGGCACCGAACTCCCGGGCGAACCGCATCAGCGCGGCCGCGACCTCCATCGGGTCCTGGTTCTCGTACTTGAGCTGCTTGACCCGACCGGTCCGGTCCATCGGCGCGTACACCGGCCGGTCCTCCGCCAGGCACTGCGCGATCCGCAGCCGCTGCACCTCGAGTACGTCGCGCACGTGGCACGCGTACTCGATCGCCGACCACACCTCCGGCTTCGGCCGCAGCCGGACGACGTTCGGGTCCGGACCGGCCGCGGCCTTGGTCAGCGCCATGCTGCACTCGGCCGCCTGCCGGACGAGCAGAGTCACGGTGCCCTGTAGGTCACCCGTGTCGTAGTTGAATCCGCACTGCTCGCAGTACCCGTCGACCGGGGGCTGCTGGTTCGTCAACTGCCACTCCCTCGAAATCTCCACGCATGGTCGACTGGACCGATCCCACCACCGAGTGCGAACCCCGCCCCGATCGCCCCGGTCACGTACTCCTTCGCAGCACCCACTGCGCTCGGTACGTCGTACCCACGGGCCAGGTACGACGCTATTGCACTGGCCAGAGTGCATCCGGTGCCGTGCGTGTGCCGGTTGTCCGCCCGGACCGCACTGTAGGACCGGCGTACCCCTGGACCGTGCAGCACGTCCACTGACGCCGTACCGACGTCGTGACCGCCCTTCACCAGGACCCACGACGCACCTGCGTCCAACAAGAGCTTGGCCGCGAGCTCTCGGTCCTCCACGGCCTCCAAGTCGACTCCGGCGACCGGTCCGAGCTCGGTGAGGTTCGGTGTGAGGACGGTGGCCAGCGGGACGATCTCGGAGCGTACGGACTCCATGGCGTCGGCGGCGAGCAACGCGTCGCCGTGCTTCGACACCGACACCGGGTCGACCACGACCGGCACGGACGGCGGCAGCGTGCGCAGTAGGGAGGCGACCACGCGGACCATCGACGCCGAGGCCAGCATGCCGGTCTTCACCGCGTCGACGCCGATGTCGTCCACCACGCTGTGGAACTGGGCCCGGACCTGCTCTTCCGGCAGCTCCCACGCCCCCTGGACGCCGAGACTGTTCTGCGCCGTGATCGCGGTCAGTACGCTCATCCCGTGCACGCCGTTGGCCAGCATCGTCTTCAGGTCCGCCTGGATCCCGGCTCCGCCACCGGAGTCGGAGCCGGCGATGGTCAGCACTCTGGGCAGCATCTCAACTCCTGAAGTGGGCGTGACCGGACTCGGCAGCATACGGCGCGCCGTCCACCGTCACGGTCCCGGCCTGGCGATCCTGGTTGCCCTCGGCAACCGAGCCGATGACGGTCCAGCCCTCGGGCACGTCGGCCGGTTCGAAGGTGCCGACCAGCGCGTGGTCCTCACCACCGGTCAGGACGAACTTCAGCGCGTCCACCCCGGTCGCGGCTGCAACCGCCTGCAGCGGCTCGGGCACGCTCAAGGCCTGCGTATGCACATCGATGGCGACCTCACTCGCCACCGCGATGTGTCCGAGGTCGGCGAGCAGTCCGTCGCTCACATCGCACAGCGAGGACGCTCCGGCGAGTGCGGCCCGCGGACCCTCGGCGTACGGCGGTTGTGGTCGGCGATGCGCCTCGACCACGGCCCGTGGCGAGCGGAACCCGCGTGCCAGCACCGCCCAGCCGGCCTCGGCCCAGCCCAGTCGGCCGATGTACGCGACCTCGTCACCTGGGCGCGCGCCCGACCGCAGCACCGGTGCACGTCCGTCCAGCGAACCGAACGCCGTCACCGAGACGACGATCTTGTCCGCCTGGACCGTGTCACCGCCGACGATGCTCACCTCGACCAGCTCGCACTCGTCCACCAGGCCCTGGTTGAGCTCCAGCGCCCAGGCCGTCGGCAGGTCGGCGGGCGCGCCGAAGCCGACCACCAGCGCCGTCGGCCGCGCTCCCATCGCCATGATGTCGGCCAGGTTCTGCGCGGCGGCCTTGCGGCCCACGTCGTACGCCGACGACCAGTCCTGGCGGAAGTGCCGGCCCTCCACCAGCAGGTCCGTCGTGATCACCATCCGACCGTCCGGCACCGCCATCACGGCAGCGTCGTCACCGGGGCCGACCAGGACGTCCTCACCTGTGGACAGCCCTTTGGTGACGGCCTCGATCAGGCCGAACTCACCCGTGCTCCCCAACGTCTCTGTCACGTCAACAGACCTCCCATATCGCCAACCGGAGTCTAGGCGGTACCGTGACCGGGCAACGAAGAGTACGCCCGGCTGTCTCGCAGTACCGGTGGCCGGAGCCAGCTGAGGACGACTGAGTGGAGAACGACGTGGTGGTCCAGGCCTACATCCTGATCCAGACCGAGGTCGGCAAGGCGGCCGACGTCGCGGCACAGATCGCCGAGGTCCAGGGCGTCACCCTGGCCGAGGACGTCACCGGTCCGTACGACGTGATCGTCCGCGCGGAAGCCCGCAACGTCGACGAACTGGGCAAGCTGGTGGTTGCCCGGGTCCAGAACGTGCCCGGCATCACTCGTACGCTGACCTGTCCTGTCGTCCACATCTGAACCGAATCCCGGGGTCCCGCCCATCTTTCGCATGCCCAAAGTCCTGTTCGCTGCACTCGGCCTGATCGTGCTGGCCGGGTGCAGTGCCGGTCCTGCGCCCGTTCCGGTCCCCTCCCCCGCGCCCGACGTCGCCGCCGCCTGCGCCGACCTCGTGAAGGCCTTGCCCGAGAAGGTGCTGGACGGCAAGCGGCGCACGACGACACCGGAGAGTCCGCTGACCACCGCGTACGGCGATCCGCCGATCGAGGTCACGTGTGGCGTCGCCCCGCCGGCCGGGATGGCCGAGGCGCAGTCGCAATGCTTCGAGGTGAACGGGATCGGCTGGTTCGCCAAGGAAGTCACCAACGGCGTCATCTTCACCACCATCGGCCGAGCCCTCTACCTCGAGGTCGCCGTCCCCTCGAAATACGCCCCCGAAGCCAACGCCCTCACCGACGTGTCGGACGCTGTCCACAGGTTCAACAAACTCGTCACGCCCTGTACCTGACGACGGCATACTCCCTGTCGAGAAGGTTGCTCTGCGGTTGGTGTCCGGTTCGGGCCGGTGGGGGCGACGTTTCGGATGAGAGGTGCCCGCGGTGGGTGCCTGGACGACGGGAGAATCCGATGAAGTACATGATCCTGACCTACGCGTCGCAGCAGGACTACGACGGGATGGCGGGCAAGGACACCGGGAAGCCGGCCTGGACGGGCGAGGACTTCGCGGCGATGGGCGCGTTCATGGAGAAGTTCAACGGAGACCTGGCCGAGTCAGGTGAGCTGGTCGAGACCCGCGCGCTGGCGGCGCCGGTGCTGACCCGGCGCCTGGGCTCGAAGGACGGTGCCTCGGTGGTGACCGACGGCCCGTACGCCGAGACCCAGGAGGTGCTCGCCGGTTACTGGATCGTGGAATGCGAGTCCTTCGACCGGGCGACCGAGATCGCCGCCAGACTCGGCGACACACCGGCGCCGGAGTTCGTCCGCGCGACCGCGTACGCCGACGTCCGCCCAGTGATCGAGGGCCGCGACGACCTGGTGGAGTGACCTGACATGACCATCGCTCTCGAGGACCTCTTGCGGGAGCTGGCGCCGCAGGTGCTCGGGGCGCTGGTCCGGCGGTACGGGCACTTCGACACCGCCGAGGACGCGGTGCAGGAGGCGTTGCTCGCGGCGGCGCAGCAGTGGCCGGAAGAAGGCGTGCCGGACAACCCCCGCGGGTGGCTGATCAGGGTGGCTTCGCGCCGGCTGACGGATCTGCTCCGCCGGGAGCAGGCCCGTCAGCGGCGGGAGGACCGGGTGGCGCAGTGGGCGTTGCCTGGTGAGCCGGTCGCGGACACCGACGACACGCTGGTCCTGCTGTTCATGTGCTGCCATCCGTCGCTGTCGCCCGCGTCGCAGATCGCGTTGACGTTGCGGGCGGTCGGTGGTCTCACCACCGCGGAGATCGCCCGGGCCTTCCTGGTGCCCGAGGCAACGATGACGCGACGGATCACCCGGGCGAAGGCGAGCGTGCAGGACAGCGGCGCGCGGTTCACCCTGCCGGCCGACCGGGACGAGCGGCTGGGCGCGGTGCTCAAGGTCGTGTACCTGATCTTCACCGAGGGCTACGCGAGTACGACGGGGCCGAGCCTGCAACGGGTCGAGTTGGCGGCCGAGGGGATCCGGTTGGCGCGGATGCTGCACCGGCTGCTGCCGGACGACAGCGAGGTCGCGGGCATGCTGGCGCTGATGTTGCTGACCGATGCGCGTCGTCCGGCTCGGACCGGTCCGCTCGGGGAGCTGGTGCCGATGGCCGAGCAGGACCGGTCGCTGTGGATCCCGGAGCTGATTCGGGAGGGCGTCGAGCTGATCACCGCGGCGCTGCCTCGAGGCCCGGTCGGGCCGTATCAGCTGCAGGCGGCGATCGCGGCGGTGCACGACGAGGCGCCGTCGGCCGAGGAGACCGACTGGGTGCAGATCGTCGCGCTGTACGAGGTGCTGTTGCAGCTGACCGACAATCCGATGGTCGCGCTCAATCACGTCGTCGCGGTGGCGATGGCGCGTGGGGCGGATGAGGGTCTCGTGCTCCTCGGTTCGATCGAAGACGACGAGCGGATTGCGAAGGATCACCGGTTGTCGGCGGTCCGAGCTCATCTGCTGGAGATGTCGGGCGACACAGTCGGTGCGAGGGCGGCGTACGAGGAGGCCGCGAGCAGGACGACCAGCCTCCCGCAGCAGCGTTACCTCCACGCCCGCGCGAGCCGACTATGAGCGGCGGACGCGGTAGCGGATGTGGGTTGCGTCGGGCGTCGAGCACTGCTGTGGACATAGACCTGCTCCCCTCCAGGGCCACCTGCGGACCGGGGCCACTGAGGTGACCGTAGGACCGCAGGATTTCAACCCGCTTTCATGGCGGGCGCCCGCGTGGGAGTTTCAGCGAAGGCCGGTGGGGCGGGTTGCGGCGAGCGTCAGGAGGCGTTCGACCAGGGCTGGGTAGTCGACGCCCGAGGCCGCCCACAGGCGGGGGAACATGCTGGTCGGGGTGAAGCCCGGCATGGTGTTGATCTCGTTGATGATCACCCGGCCGTCCTCGTCGAGGAAGAAGTCGACGCGCGCCAGACCCTCGGCCTCGATCGCGTCGAAGGCGGTGAGTGCCTTCGCCCGGATGTCCCCGGCGATCTCCTCGGGAAGATCGGCCGGCACCGAGAGAGCAAGGTACTCCTCGCCCTCGGGGAGGTACTTGGTCTCGAAGTCGTAGAAGTCGTGACCGCCACCCGAGACCGCGATCTCGCCGCAGACGCTGACCTCCGGCGTGCCGTCCGCGCGACCGAGAACGCCGACCTCGATCTCGCGCGGGTTCTTCGCGGAGGCCTCGACGATCACCTTCGGATCGTGCGCCCGTGCCTCGGCGATCGCGTCGTCGAGCTCGTCCAGGCTGTTCACCTTGCTGATGCCCAGGCTCGACCCGCCCCGGGCAGGCTTCACGAACACCGGGTAGCCGAGCGCGTCCACGGCCGCCCGGCTCGCGGCCGGGTCGTGGGTCCAGTCGCGGTCGCGGATGACGACGTACGGCGTCACCTCAAGACCGGCGCCCTGGAAGACGACCTTCATGTAGTGCTTGTCCATGCCGACCGCGCTGGCCAGTACGCCGGAGCCGACGTACCGGATGTCGGACATCTCGAGCAGGCCCTGGATGGTGCCGTCCTCGCCCCAGGGACCGTGCAGCAGCGGGAAGACCACGTCGACCTCGCCGAGCGTGCTCGGGACCTGGCCGGGTTCGCTCACCACGAGCTCGCGGTTGGCGCCGAACAGCACCGGCAGCGCGGTCACGTCCACCTCGGGGAGCTTGCCGTCGGTGATCGACAGCCGCTCCGGGTCACCGCTCTCCAGGACCCAGTGGCCGCTGGTGCTGATGCCGACCGGGACCACGTCGTACTTGTCCCGGTCGATCACCTGCAGCACGTTGGCCGCGGTCACGCACGAGATGGCGTGCTCGCTCGACCGGCCACCGAACACGACGGCGACGCGGGGCTTGCGTTGTTCTTCCCTCGAGTACTCACTCACCGGCTCGACTGTAGCGGCCCGGAGATCAGGAACCGATCGGGGTTCGGTTAAGAGCTCTTCAGATCGCGGACCGTAGCGGCGGGATACCTTGTGATCGCAGCGTGATCACACCGTCACTCACAGGTGACCGGGGGCGGTGACGCCGTACACGAGGGTGTTGTTCTTGTACTGGATCTCCTCGAGGGGACGGGTCATGGTGCCCCTTCGTCGAATTTGGTAGTGACTGCCATATGATGGTATCTACCGAACCTGTCACCCGCTACGCTGCCCGCGGAGGTGGAGATGGGACTGCGCGAGCTGAAGCGGGAACGGACCCGCCGGCTGATCGCGGACAAGGCGTTCGAGCTGTTCTCCGACCACGGCTTCGGCCGGACCACGGTCGAGCAGATCGCCGCCGCCGCGGAGGTCGGCCCGAGCACGCTGTACCGGTACTTCCCGACCAAGGAGACCCTGGTCCTGGAGTTCGTCGAGGACTGCCTGGTCGACGCGGTCACCTGGTTCCGCGAGCAGCCCGGCCTGGATCTGCCGGACGGCCTGCAGGCGGTGATCGAACGCGTGCTGGAGCAGCTGGAGCAGAACCCGGACCGGGTCCGCGCCGTCTTCGACCTGGCCGCCCAGACCCCGTCGGTCAGCGCGCACCTCAACGAGCTCATCTGGCGCTTCCGCAACGACCTGACCGACGAGCTCGTACGCCGGTTGCCCGCGAGCGCCCCCCGGGACTCCGAGTTCACCGCCGCCCTGTCCGCCGGGATCGCGATGAACATCATCGAGACGGTGGTCCGGATCTGGGTCGAGAACCCGGATGCCACCGAGGTGCGGGACCTCGCGCGCCGTGCCATGACCCTGCTCCGCGGCGGCGGTATCCCCCTCCCCGCGGCCGCTGATCAGGTCAGGGACAATTTCCGCTATGGCTCCTGATCTCGACCCGTCCACCGTTGTCGTCCACGCCGGCCGCCCCGAGCGGGTGCCGAACGCGCCGGTCGGCAACTCCCCCGTCTTCAGCTCGACGTACGTCGCGGGAGGGGATCGTGGCTACGGGCGGTTCGGCAACGATTCCTGGTCCGCGCTGGAGGAGACGCTCGGCGCGCTCGAAGGCGGGCGCGGGCTGGCGTTCGCGTCCGGCATGGCGGCCGTCGCGGCGATCGTCGACCTCGTCCCGGTCGGCGGCCGGGTGATCGCTCCACAGCATGCGTACTCCGGCGTACTCGCGCTCCTCGACCAGCAAGCCGACGCCGGCCGGCTGATCGTGGACCGGGTCAACGTCGCGGACACCGAGGCGGTTATCCACGCTGTCGACGGCGCCGACATGCTGTGGATCGAGTCGCCGACCAACCCGGCGATGGAAGTCGCCGACATCCCGGCGCTCTCCGCGGCCGGCCGCGCCGCCGACGCGATCGTCGTGGTCGACAACACGTTCGCGACCCCGTTGCTCCAGCAGCCGATCTCACTCGGCGCGGACATCGTGATGCACTCGGCCACCAAGTTCATCGCCGGTCACTCGGACGTCATCCTGGGCGCGGTCGTCACCGCCGACGAGGAGCTGTGGAACGCGGTCGAGCTCCGCCGCCGCAGCCTCGGCGCGATCCCCGGCCCGATGGAGGCCTGGCTAGCACTACGCGGCCTGCGGACACTCGCCCTGCGGCTGGAACGCGCGCAATCCAACGCGGCGTTCCTGGCTCAGCGTTTGCTCGAACACCCGAAGGTCAGCCGGGTGCGCTACCCCGGTCTGCCGGGAGACCCGGGTCACAAACGCGCCGAGGCGCAGATGTCCGGCTTCGGCGCCATCCTGTCCATCGAGCTCGGCGGTGACGCGGCAGCCGCTCAGCGGGTCTGTGAATGCACCGAGCTCTGGGTCCATGCGACCAGCCTCGGCGGCGTCGAGTCGATGCTCGAACGCCGCCGCCGCTGGCCGATCGAGGTCCCGACGATTCCGGACGACCTGATCCGGCTGGCCGTCGGGATCGAGCACCCCGCCGACCTCTGGGCCGATCTCGAGCAAGCCCTCACGAACGGGACTTGAGCACCGGCCCACCGAAGAACGTCAGGACGCACAGCACGACCGGCAGGATGAACGCGATGTTCAGCGGCATCCAGTGCGCGAGTCCACCGATCAACGCCGGCCCGGCGAGCAGACCGACGTACCCGAGTCCGACCACGCGGGCCATCAGCGCACCGGCCGCGCGGGGGTCGAGGTTGCCGGCGGCGGTGAAGAGCTGCGGTACGCCGCCGGCCAGGCCGAGACCGAACAGCGCCCAGCCGAACAGAGCCACGGGCACCCACGGGACCACGATCACGATGGTGAGACCGACCGCCGCCATGGCAGCGCCCCACCGGACGATCGCGGCCGGTCCGACGACTGCGGCGACCCGGTCGGTGAGGAAACGTCCGACGGTCATCGCCACCGCGAAAGCGCCGTACGCGTACGCCGCTGTGCTGACCGACGTACCGAGGATGTCGCGGAAGTGCAGCGCGGCCCAGTCGTTGGCGACGCCCTCCGACAGCATCAGGCCGAAGGCGAGTCCGCCGAGCGCCCAGACCAGCTTGGCCGGCGGCTTCGCGCGCTCCTGCTCCGTCTCATGCTCTTCCTCGACAGTTGCCTCGATCAAGAATGGCCGCGCGGCCACGGCGATCACGATGCACACCACACCGGAGAGGCCGAGGGTTACTTCCGTCGGTACGCCGGCCCGCAGCGTGGCGGCTCCGATCAGCGCAGCGATAGCGCCACCGATCGACCACATCGCATGGAAGGCGGCCATGATCGGGCGCGGGTAACCGCGTTCGACCACGACGGCTTGGGCGTTCATGCCGACGTCGATCGAGCCGTTGCCGAAGCCGATCAGGATGAGCGCGAGGCCGAGCGTCCACCAGTTGTGCGCCAGGCCGGGACCGGCCAGCGCGATGCCGAGCAGTACGCCGGCCGCCGGAACGAGCCGGCGTTGACCGAGCCGGTCGACGAGTGGGCCGGCGACCTGCATACCGGTGAAGGCAGCGCCACCGAGCACCAGCAGCAGAAGGCCGAGGGTGCTGTGAGAGATGCCGGTCGCGTGCTCGATGTTGGGGATGTGGACGACCCACATGCCGACGGCGAAGCCATTGAGGCCGAAGTACAGCCAAGTGGCGACGCGGGCGGCTCTGGGCGGTGCGGTCTGCTGACGCAGATCGGTGGTGCTCAAGGAGCGTCCTCCGCAGTGGCAACCTCGACGAGTACTCCGCGTTGGGTGAGCATGGTCCGTTGGTCCTCCGGAGCACCTGGGTCGGTGATGATCAGATCGGGCCGGTCGGCCGGGCACACATACGCCAGCGCAGCCCGGTCCCATTTGGCGCCGTCGGCGAGCACCATCGATCGGTTGGAGACGTTCATCGCCTCCTGCTTGACCTCTGCGTCGCCCAGGTCGAAGGCGGTCAGTCCGGCGTCCAAACTGAACGCACACGGACTCAGCACGGCCAGATCGAACCGCAGCGCCCGCAGCGAGGCGACGGTCAGCGGACCGACCAGTGACAGCTCCCCCTTGCGCGCCTCACCGCCAGGCATGAGCAGCCTGATCCGCGGTGCGTCGGCGAGTTCCTGGGCGACGTGCAACGACAACGGCATCACCGTCAGCGTGCGATCGCGCAACAGCCGCGCTGTCTCCAGCGCCGTCGTACCGCTGTCGAGGACGATCGTCTCGCCATCGCGAATGTGTTCGACCGCCGCCTTCGCGATCGCCCGCTTGGCCGCGACCGCCGCCTGGGCGCGCAGCGAGTACGGCGGCTCGACACCGGACGGCATCGAGGACACCGCTCCCCCGTGGACGCGTTTGAGCACGCCCTGCGCGGCGAGGAAATCGAGGTCGCGGCGGACCGTCATGTCCGACGCCTCGGTGGCCTCGACCAGTTCCTGGACCGAGACTCGGTCCAGCGTCCGAAGTCGTTCTACGATCACTTGATGCCGTTCCGCACTTCTCACGCGCAGAAATCTACCATCCGCCTGATCGTTCAAACAGATTGCGTGTTTGCTTGTGGCTGAAGACACAACGCTGGTCAAGCGATCGCGGTACGCCGTGGCCGCCGTCTTCTGCGTGCACGGATCGGTGACGGGGTCGTTCGCGACCCGGGTGCCGTGGATCCAGGAACACACCGGCGCGTCCCCGGGGCAACTCGGGCTGGCACTCGCGTTCCCGGCGCTCGGCGCGGCCCTGATGATGCCGCTCGCCGCGCGGGTGAGCCACCGCCTCGGCAGCCGGACGGCGCTCCGCGGCCTGCTCGCCCTCTGGACGCTGGCGCTGATCCTGCCGTCGTTCGCCCCGAACCTGTGGACGTTGTGCGCGGCGCTGCTGGTGTACGGCGGGACCTCGGGGATGGCCGATGTCGTGATGAACGCCATCGGGGTCGAGGTGGAGCACCGGCTGAACAAGTCGATCATGTCCGGGTTGCACGGCATGTGGAGTGTCGGTGCGCTGCTCGGTGCCGCGGTCGGGACGGTCGCGGCGCACGCCGGGTTGAGTGCCCAGATCCACCATTTGGTGGCGGCCGTCGTACTGACGGTGGTCGGGGCCGTCGTGTGTCAGTTCGTGCTGAACATCCATCCCGAGGACGACGAGGAGCCGCCGGCGCGGTTCGCCTTGCCACCGAAGTCGGCACTGCTGATCGGGGCGGTCGGGTTCTGCGCGGTGTTCGCCGAGGGCGCCAGCCTGGACTGGTCGGCGGTCTACCTGCGCGACATCCTCGACAGCTCGGCCGGAGTCGCGGCGGGTGCGACGACCGGGTTCGCGTTGACGATGGCGATCGCGCGGCTCACCGGTGACGCGGTGGTCGACCGGTTCGGCGCCGTACGCACGGTCCGCTGGAGTGGGGTGGTCGCCACGGCCGGCGGCGTACTGGTCGTCGTCGCTCCCACCGCGGTCGTCGCCATGGTCGGGTTCGGGCTGATCGGTGTCGGCATCGCGGTCGTCGTACCGCTCGCCTTCGCGGCCGCGGCCCGGAGCGGCACCAACGCCAGCCAGGCGATCGCCGGCGTCGCCACCATCACCTACGCCTCCGGCCTGGTCGCGCCGTCGATCATCGGCGGCATCGCGCAGGCGAGCAATCTGACGGTCTCGTTCGTGGTCGTCACCGTCCTCGCTGCCGCCCTGGCCGTCTTCGCCCCGGTTCTGCGCAGCAGGCCGCGCGTACGCGCCTAACTCAGCAACTGGTTGAGGACGTCGCCCGCCTCCTCGTAGCCGGCGTCGCTGATCCGTTGGAGCTCCAGCAGGTCTTTGGCGGCGGCCGCGCGCCGGGTGAGGTGCTCGCCGGCCCGCTCGTTGCCCTCGTCGAGCAACTCGTTCAGTACGTCCACGTCGGAGCGCTCGTCGGCCAGGTCGGCGAGGCGGTCCATCGCCTTCTCGTTGCCCTCGTCGGCGAGGGCGCGCAGGGTCTCCCAATCGCTCATGAGTCGATCATGCGACCTTGCCCCCGGGGCAAGGTCAAGAATGGAGTTGTGCTCACCATCGGACAGCTGGCCAGGTACGTCGGGGTGTCGACGAAAACTGTCCGTGTGTACCACGCCAAAGGCCTGCTGGCCGAGCCCGAGCGAGACTCATCCGGCTACCGCCGGTACCCGGCGCAGGCCGTCGTCGAGCTGGTCAGGATCCGCACACTGGCCGAGGCCGGCGTACCCCTCGCCCGGATCCGCGACCTGGGGTCCGCACCGGGCGAGCTCGAGACCGCACTGGAGCAGATCGATGCCGATCTGACCGCTCGTATGCGGCAACTCCGCGCGACCCAGCGCCGGCTTCGGCAGCTCGCCGCCGGCGACATCCGCCTGCTTCCCGCCGAGGTCGACCGCCACCTCGCGGGGCTGAGCGAGGTCGGTTTCACCGACCGCTGGATCAGGATGGAACGCGACCTGTGGATCGTCGTCTACGCGACCCATCCGGAGGTCGCCGGCACCTTCTTCCACGATCAGGCGCAGGCCCTGACCGATCCCGCCCTCCGGCAGCTCTACCTCGCCTACGACCAGGCCCACGATCTGGATCCGGCCGATCCGTTCCTCACCGAACTGGCCGACCGCATCGTTGCCGCAAGCATCGACCGCTACGGCACGGACCTGCCTGCCCAGCCCGAGGACACCGCGATTCCCCAACTCCTCCAGACCACCGTCAACGCCTCCTCCCCCGCCTGGCAGCGCCTCGACTCCCTCATCCGGCACCGCCTGAGTGACCTAGGGGTGCCCGGCGTCAGCGAGCACGGCTGAGATACTTCGGCCGTGAAGATCGATGAGGACCGCCAGGTGGCCTGGGAGCTGCGTTCCGCGGAGCCGGCTGATCTCGAGGCGATCGTCGAGCTGCGGGCCGTGGTGATGCGCCCGGATCTGGTGCGGTTGGGGAGATTCGACGAGCATCGGGTCCGGCAGCGGCTGCGGGACGCCTACTCCCCGCAGCACACCTCCGTCATCGTGGTCGACGGCGCCTTCGCCGGCTCCGTCGCCGTACGACCTGCCGAGGACGGGCGATGGCTGGAGCACTTCTATCTCTCTCCGGAACTCCAGGGCCGGGGGCTCGGATCAGCCGTCCTCCGGACACTGCTGCAGGACAGCGATGCCGACGGCGCAGTCGTCCGGCTGAACGTACTCCAGGGGAGCCCTGCACAACGCCTGTACGAGCGCCATGGGTTCGCCGTGGAGTCTCAGGACCCCGTCGACGTCTTCATGGTGCGACAGCCGGTCTCCCCTGGAGTGTGAGGCTACTTATCCGTGGCGAAGGCGGCGTCGAACGCGGCCGCGGGCTTGTCGAAGGCGAGGGCGCGGATGACGTTCACGGCCTCGGCGGCGCCGACCTTGCGCTCCATCCCGGCGTCTTCCCACTCGACCGAGATCGGACCGTCGTACCCGATCGAGTTCAGGACGCGGAAGCAGTCCTCCCACTGCACGTCACCATGGCCGGTGGAGTAGAAGTCCCAGCCGCGCCGCGGGTCACCCCAGGGCAGGTGCGAGCCGAGCCGGCCGTTGCGCCCGCCACCGACCCGCATCCGGGTGTCCTTGCAGTCGACGTGGTAGATCCGGTCCTTGAAGTCCCACAGGAACGCGACCGGGTCGATGTCCTGCCAGACCATGTGGCTCGGGTCCCAGTTCAGCCCGAACGCCTCGCGGTGACCGATCGCCTCCAGCGTCAGCGTGGTGGTCCAGTAGTCGTAGGCGATCTCCGACGGGTGCACCTCGTGCGCGAACCGCACGCCCTCGGCGTCGAACACGTCGAGGATCGGGTTCCACCGGTCGGCGAAGTCCTGGTAACCGGCCTCGATCCGCTCCGCGGGCACCGGCGGGAACATCGCGACGTACTGCCAGATCGACGAGCCGGTGAAGCCGATGACGGTGTTCACTCCCAGCTTCGCAGCGGCACGCGCGGTGTTCTTCAGGTCCTCGGCCGCCCGCTGCCGGACGCCCTCGGCGTCGCCGTCGCCCCAGATCCGGGACGGCACGATCGCCTGGTGCCGGAAGTCGATCGGGTTGTCGCAGACGGCCTGGCCGACCAGGTGGTTCGAGATCGCGAAGACCTGCAGGTTGTACTTCTCCAGGATGTCCTTGCGGCTCTGGACGTACGAGTCGTCGTCGACGGCCTGCTGGACATCGAAGTGGTCACCGGAGCAGGCGATCTCCACGCCGTCGTACCCCGCCGAGGACGCGAACTCGCAGGCCTCCTCGAACGGCAGGTCGGCCCACTGACCGGTGAACAGAGTGATCGGACGAGGCATCTGACTGGCTCCTAAGCGATTAAGCGTTGTCGACTGTGGTCCAGGCGCTGTCGTTCGCGGCCGAGCGCAGTACGGCGTCGACCACGCGGGCGGACCGCGCTCCGGCGGTGAAATCGGGCAGGCCGTCCGGCTGGTCGCCCAGTACAGCGGCATAGCTGTCGGCGACGAACGAGTCGAACGCGTCCTGGTACCCCTGCGCGTGCCCGGCCGGCAGCCGGTTCACTCGCGCCGCGGGCGGGCTCAGCGTCTCGGGGTCGCGGGTCAGCACCTGCGATGCGGTACGACGGCCGACCCACAGGCGGTCCGGATCCTCCTGGTCGAAGCCGAAGCTGGACTCGGTGCCGGAGACCTCCAGGTACAGGCGGTTCTTCCGGCCGGCCGCGACCTGGCTGACCACGATGGTGCCGACCACTCCGGCCTCGGTCCGGAACTGTGCGGTGGCCAGATCCTCGGTGCGGACCTCGACACCGCCACGCTGCGCTCGGACCGTCCGCAGTTGCGCGCTGATAGCAGCGATCCGGTCACCGGTGACGAACTCGGTCAGGTCGCACCAGTGCGACCCGATGTCGGCGAACGTCCGCGACGGACCGCCGGTGGAGTCGTCGACCCGCCAGTTCTGGTCATCGGCACCGGCCAGCCAGTCCTGCAAATACGACCCGTGCAGGCTGGTGATCACTCCGGCGTCGCCCGCCGCGATACGTGAGCGCAACTCGCGGACCATCGGGTGGTAGCGGTAGACGAACGGCACCGCGCCGACGAGGTCCTTCTCGACGGCGGCGGCTTGCAAACCGGTCGCGTCCTGGACCGAGGTCGCCAGCGGCTTCTCGCAGATCACGTGCTTGCCCGCCTCGAGCGCCTTCAGCGTCACGTCGAGGTGCGTGTTGTTCGGCGTACAGACGTGGACCACGTCGATGTCGGCGGCCAGGAGCTCGTCGAGGGTCGCGAAGCCGCGCTCGGCGCCGGTCGCCTCGGCTGCTCCCTCAGCCTTTGCAGGCGAGGAGCCGACAGCCCCGACCACCGAGGCTCCGGAGACCAACGCGGACCTGCCGTGAACGCCGCCCATGAAGCCGCCGCCGACGATCCCGATCCGGAGCTTGCGCGCACTGGTGGACACGTCGAAGGACGCTATGTGACACTTTTGAATCCTGTCAAGCAAAAGTCCACCGGCCCAGCGACGGAAGTGTGGCGATGAGCGATCTCGGTACGGCGGAAACCGCGGCCGTACTGCGCCTGCTCCTGGACGGGCAACCGCGGACCCGCGCCGAACTCATCGACCTCAGCGGCCTGGCCCGGTCCACGGTGACCGGACGGATCGAGGCGTTGCTCGAGTCGGGTCTCGTCGTCCCGTCAGGCGAAGCGGCCTCGACCGGCGGGCGACCGCCGGCGCGGTTCCGGTTCAATCCGACGGCGCGACTGATCCTGGCCGCGGATGTTGGCGCGACGCATCTGTCGGTCGCGCTCACCGATCTGACCGGAGAGATCCTGGACCGGTCGACAACCCCGCTGAACATCGCCGAAGGGCCAGAGGTGGTCCTGAGTGAGGTCGCGCGACTGGGACGAGTGTTGCTGCGGGCAGCTCGGCGATCCGTCCTGGATCTCGCCGGCACCGGAGTCGGACTACCGGGCCCCGTCGAGCACAGCACAGGCAGACCGAACCATCCGCCGATCATGCCGGGCTGGGACTCGTACGACGTCGTCGGCCGGCTGAGCAGTGAACTCACCGGCCCGGTCCTGGTCGACAACGACGTGAACATCATGGCGCTCGGCGAACACGCGACCGAGTACGCCGACGTCGAGCACCTGCTGTTCGTGAAAGTTGCCACCGGCATCGGCGCGGGCGTGATCAGCGGCGGCCGGCTCCATCGCGGCGCGCAAGGTGCGGCCGGCGACATCGGCCACATCCAGGCACCGGGTCACACCGAGCTCTGCCGGTGCGGCAACACCGGCTGCCTGGAGGCGGTTGCATCCGCCGCGGCCATCGCCACCCGACTCGGAGTCGGCGGCAGTCGCGACGTTGTCGAGCTGGTCCGGGCGGGCAACACCGCCGCGACCACGGCGGTTCGCCAAGCCGGACGGGAGATCGGGACAGTGCTTGCCGCGGCTGTCAGCCTGCTGAACCCGTCCGTGATCGTCGTCGGCGGCTCACTCTCCCAGGCCGGCGACAATCTGCTGGCCGGTATCCGGGAAGCGATCTATGCCAGATCGTTGCCTCTGGCCACCACCGATCTGCGCGTGGTCACCGCGAGCTCCGGCCAGGACGCCGCCCTCCGCGGCGCGGCGACCCTCGTCCTTCAGCACCAGCTGACGACGAGCTGATCCACGAGCGCGATGATCCGCTCCAGGTGCGGACCACTTCGGGCGCGCCCGAAGCCATGCCGTCGCCCGTGGAACGCAGCCTGCACCATCTGCAGGTGTGCCCAGCTCCGGACGCGTTCCGGGTCGAGCTCCGCGGCTTCAGCGAACACGGCCAGCTCGTGCCGCAACGCCTTCATCAGGTCCTCGGCCTCGATCAGTGCCAGCGCACGAGGTTTGAGTAACGTCGCCCCGTCGTACGCTTGATCGCCGACGTACCCCTTGGGATCGACAGCCAGCCACGGCTCGCGCTCGCCGCGCAGGATGTTGCGGGGATGGAAGTCGCCGTGCACGAGGAGGTCCGGCTGGTCACGGCCCAACTCGTCGACGACAGCCAGCGCGGCGTCCAGCGCGACGCCGGGCACCGCACCTGGAAAGTCCGCCGCCCCTTGGCGCAGCTCCTCCTCCCAGCTGTCCGCCTGATCCGCCAACCGCGGCAGCTCAGCAGTCGTCGCAACCGACAACCGGTTGCTGAGCCGCCCAGCCACCGCGACGATCTGGTCGCCGTCGCCGAGCTCCCACAGCGTTGACGACTGCACACGCTCGAGCAGCATCGCGAAGTGATCGTCATTGCGCTCGTACAGCAGAACAGCGCCGCGTCCTTCCCAAGCTGCGTAGGCGTCCGGCTCGTGCACGTTCCCCGGATGCGGAAAGGACACCTTGAGCGCCGCAGGCCCAGCAGCAGACCGCGCCGGCACGATCACACCGACCTGCCCATGCATCACCGGACCGTCAGCCACACAGCCCCACTGCGACAACAGCCCCTCGACGATCCCAGGCAGCTCTGCCAGCCACGCCGCACCGGCCTCGCCTTCACGATCGATCGTCGATTGCGCGAAGGCGGGCGGGATCAACCCCAACGCTCCGACTTGGCAGAGCGCGCGACCAGGCTGAACAGCATGTCCTTCGGCGTCATTTCGCCGGCGACGACCTTGGTGACGTGTTCGGCGATCGGCATCTCGACGTCGTGGTGGTGGGCCAGCTCGGAGATCGACGCGCAGGACTTCACGCCCTCGGCGACCTGACGAGTGGCACCGGCGATCTCGGCCACCGTCATGCCCTGGCCGAGCTTCTCGCCGAAGGTCCGGTTGCGCGACAGGGGCGACGAACACGTCGCGACCAGATCGCCCAGGCCGGCCAGCCCGGAGAACGTGTGCTCGTCCGCGCCGACCGCCGTACCGAGGCGGGCGATCTCGGCCAGCCCGCGCGTGATGACGGAGGCGCGCGCGTTGTCGCCGAAGCCGAGGCCGACCGCCATCCCGACGGCCAGCGCGATCACGTTCTTGCAGGCGCCGCCGAGCTCGCAGCCGATCACGTCGTTGTTCGTGTACGGGCGGAACGTCGGCGAATGGCACAGCTTCTGCAACCGGGTCGCCGTTCCCTCGTCCGCACACGCGACCACCGACGCGGCCGGCTGTCCTTCGGCGATCTCGCGCGCCAGGTTGGGACCCGACACCACCGCGATCCGCTCCGGGCCGGCACCGGTCAGCTCGGCGATCACCTCGCTCATCCGCTTCGTCGTACCGACCTCGACGCCCTTCATCAGGCTGACCAGCGGTACGGCGTTCGGCAACACGCCGGCCCAGTCCTTCAGGTTGTCCCGCAGTGACTGACTCGGAACCGCGAGTACGACGGCCTCCGCGCCATCGGCGGCCGCGGCGGGATCGTGGGTCGCGGTGATCGCGTCCGGGAGTCTCAGGCCGGGCAGGTAGTCGGCGTTCTCGTGCTGGGAGTTGATCGCCTCACACAGCGACTCACGCCGGCCCCACACGGACACCTGGTTCCCCGCGTTGGCCAGCACGACAGCAAACGCCGTACCCCAGGATCCAGCACCGAACACCGCCACCTTGGTCATTGGGCCTCCCGGGAGCCAAGGCCCAATGACCACGCCGGCGCCGGAGGCCCGGCCAAAAGCACTGTCATGCTGTCTCCTCACCGTCGGTGGGTTTGCGGGACTTGCGCAGGTCGAAGAGTTCCTTCGGCGGGGTCTCGCCGCGCAGTTCACCGAGGGTTTCGGCGACCGCGTGCATGATCACCTCGGTTGCCTCATGCAACAGCTCGTTGGTCAGCGGCTTGCCCTGGAACACGCTCAGGTCGACCGGCAGCCCGGCCCGCACCTGGATGGTCTTACGCGGCAGCAACCGGACCCTGATCTTGCCGGTGTAGGACTTCAGGACCTCCTGCGCACCCCAGTTGGCGATCGGGATCACCGGGCATCCGGTCTGCAGCGCGATCCGGGCCGCCCCGGTCTTGCCTGTCATCGGCCACATTTCCGGGTCGCGGGTGATCGTGCCCTCCGGATACATGCCGACGCACTCGCCCCGCTCGACCGCGGCGACGGCATCCCGGTATGCGTCGGCCGCCTGTGCCGAGTCCCGGTGCACCGGGATCTGCCCGGCACTGGTGATGATCCGGCCGAGGACCGGCAGCTTGAACACCGACGCCTTGCCGAGGAACCGCGGGATCCGGCGGCACTCCCAGATGTAGAACCCGAGCACGAACGGATCGAAGTGCGAGATGTGGTTGGCCGCGAACACCACGCCACCCGACCGCGGCATGTTCTCCCGGCCGGTGAACTGATGCTTGGTGAACACCAGCATGAACGGCTTGACGATCGCCACCACCAGGCCGAACCAGAAGCCCCGACGTGGCCGGGGATCGCTGCCTTGGCCGTCCACTACTGCCTCCTGGTGCTCGTCACTGCCATCCGTCATGGGAGAATCCTGCCTGATGGCAGACCTACAGGTCGCTCCCTGGATCCTGGCGATCCCGGTGAAGCGTACGGCGATCGCGAAGAGCCGGCTCGCCCCCGCCTACCCTCAGCACCGCCCGGAGCTCGCCCGCGCCTTCGCTGTCGACACTACTGCGGCCGCCCTCGCCTCTCCCTTGGTGCGTGCGGTCCTGGTCGTCACCGACGATCCCGTGGTGGCCGCGGACGTGACCGCGGTGGGCGCGCGCGTCGTCCCCGATCTCCCGGGCGCCGGGCTGAACGAAGCCTTGCTGCATGGAGCCACTGTGGCCGCTGCCGAGTTCCCGGGCAACGCGGTGGCCGCTCTCTCCGCGGATCTGCCCGCGTTGCGTCCGGACGAACTGACCGCCGCACTGGCCGCGTGCGTGGCGCCGCGGTCGTTCGTGGTCGACCTTCCCGGCACCGGTACGACGCTGCTCGCGGCAGCTCCCGGGGTCGCGCTCGATCCGCGCTTCGGCGTCGGTTCCGCACTAGCCCACCAGGCGTCCGGGGCGGTGCCGATCGAGCTGACCACCATCGAGTCGGTACGTCGTGATGTCGACACGGCAGCCGATCTGGCGCACGCCGTACAACTGGGTGTGGGTCCGGCCACGGCGGACGTGATGTCGCTGGTCCTCGGTGCGGCGACCGGGACCGAGGGTCTAGCCTGCTGACATGCAAGGGACTGTGAGCCGCTACGACACCGAGACGTTCTCCGGTGCGGTGCTGACCGACCGCGGCGTCGAACTGCCGTTCACCGTGCACGCGGTGGCCGATACCCCGGTCCGGCATCTGCGCGTCGGCCAGCGGGTGCGGCTGGAGACCAAGGGTTCCGGGGAAGGGCTGACCATCACCAAGGTGGAGTTCGCCACCGAGCTCTGAACGTTGCCGGAGGCACCCGGACACGGCCCGGCCAAGATTGCACTGTGCACACGGCGAAGGCCGGTCGCCCCTGGAGTGGGGTGACCGGCCTTCGCTGTAGTGCGGTGCTGTCGTGCGGTGCTGCAGTGCTGAAGGTCAGCGAGCGGCTGCGCGCTTCACCGGAGCCTTCTTGGCGGGGGCCTTCTTGGCCGGCGCCTTCTTGGCAACGGTCTTGACCGGGGCCTTCTTCGCCGGCGCCTTCTTGGCGACGGTCTTGGCCGGGGCCTTCTTGGCAGCCGCCTTGACCGGGGCCGCCTTCTTCGCGACCGTCTTGGTCGCCGTCGCCTTCTTCGCGGCGGCGGTCTTGGTCGCTGCGGCCTTGGCCGGAGCAGCCTTCTTCGCCGGGGCAGCCGCCTTGGTGGCGGTCGCGGCCGGCTTCGGAACGACCAGCTTCGGCAGCTTCTTCGCGCCGGAGACAACGGCCTTCAGCTCCGCACCCGCACGGAACTTCGGAACCACGGTCTTCTTGGCGCGCTTGGTCTCACCGGTCCGCGGGTTGCGCACGATGCGCGCCCCACGCTCGATGGCCTCGAAGGCACCGAAACCGGTGATGGCGACCTTGCCACCCTTCTTGGTCAGCTCGCGCTCAACGGTGTCGATCACCGATTCCAACGCGTGCTGGGCCTGGCGGCGGTTTCCGTCGAAGTGCACTGCGAGCGCTTCGACCAACTGGCTCTTGTTCACTGCTTCCCTCCGTGAACTAGACGTCGAGCACAGCGCTCGATCTCACAGGAACGTTATGGACTCAAGTGGCGGTTCACAAACACCAACGCGGCAATTCGGCCTTGTTTTGGGCGATTCGGGCCACAATTTCGCCCGATCCGGCCTCTGAAGGGTCCTGATGAGGTCTCCGAATCCCTGTAGAGCAACGATCCGATGCCCACAGTGATACCGCTGCGATCACCTTCGCACCACCCCGAAGCCCCGTTCAGCGGCGCTTTCCGCGCAGCGTTCGTACCCCTGACCGGGCGGTGTCGAGCCCTCTGGTCAGGGCCGAGTCACCTTTCCTGGCACGCAACTCGGCGGCCACCTTGCCGAGCAACCAGTCCAGCAACGGGATCGCGATCGCCAGGATCGCCCACATGATCAGCTTTCTGCGCAGGAACACCCACATGGCTGTCCACCTCCTTGGCGGACAGCATGTCAGAGCCAGCTGAGCCGTTTGAAGATGAGGTACAGACCGCCACACACCATGCCCATCAGGCCGACCGCGAACGGGTAGCCGTACTCCCAGTGCAGTTCGGGCATGTTGTCGAAGTTCATCCCGTAGACGGTGCCGATCAAGGTCGGCGCGAACAGGATGGCCGCCCACGCGGAGATCTTCTTGACCTCTTCGTTCTGCGCGCTGCTGGCGATCGCGAGGCTCTTCATCTCCTCGTTCTGTTCCTGGGCGACCAGCGTCGAGTTCACCGTCAGGATGTCGCGCAGCAGTTCGCGGAAGCCGTCGACCTTCTCCACCACTTCGGTGACGTGGTCGGCCACATCGCGCAGTGAACGTTGCAGTTCCTCGTCGACACCGTACTTCTCGAAGCCGCCGCGCAGGGACTCCAGCATGCCGACCAGTGGCCGGGTCGCGCGCTGGAACTCGATCACCTCACGGGACAGTTCGTAGATGCGCCGCGACACCTTCGGGTCACCGCGGAAGACCTCGGTCTCGATCTCGTCGATGTCGTTCTCGAGACCGGCGACCACCGGAGCGTAGCCGTCCACGACCTTGTCCATGATCGCGTAGAGCACGGCTTCGGTGCCGCGGTTGAGGAGTTCGGGATCGCGTTCGACCCGGCGGCGGACCGCGGCCAGGTTGGGCGCTTCGGCATGCCGGACCGTCACCACGAAGTCCGGGCCCACGAACAGGTGCACCTCGCCGAACTCGACCTCCTCGGTCGCGTCCCGGTAGCGAGCGGCCTTGAGGACCACGAACAACGTCTCGCCGTACCGCTCCAGCTTGGGCCGCTGGTGGGCCTGGATGGCGTCCTCGATGGCGAGCTCGTGCAGGTCGAACTCCTGCGCCAGGGACGCGAGTTCGCGGCTGTCCGGCCGGTACAGGCCGATCCAGGCCAGGCTCTTCGGGGCCTTGTGCAGCACGCGATAGGTCTCGGCCAGCGATCCCGGTGAGGCGACCCGGCTGCCGCCGCAGTAGATCGCGCTGTCGACGACGCTGTGCCCCTTGGGCTTCGGGGCTTCGCGTGGCAAGGCGTCCGGCTCCACGACGGGAGCGATCTCGGCATGACGGCGGGCGGCGGCACGCAGCGACGGGGTACGGCCGAAGGCACGGAGCGTGCGCAGGCGCAGGTCGGACATGGGTCCTCCAGGTGCGGTGAAGCGAGTGAGTGATGGGCACGCGTCTGCCCGACCCCCACGGCACTCAAGCCGCAACTACCAGAGGATTCAGCCTCTCAAGGTCGAGCGAGACCGGTATGTCTGGAGGGATCGCTGTTCATCAGCGCCTCACCTCCTTGGTCTCGCAAGCCTTGTTCTGACAACCCCCGCAAGGGTAACACCACAGTTATCGCCGCCGACGTCCCCGACGTTACGGCGGCGATAACTCCGCTTTGGGCCGGGCCTTCGGCACCGGCGTGGTCATGGGGCCTTGGCTCCCGGCCTTCCCTCGTCGCTCCGGTCGCTTCGCTCCCTGCGCTCCTCAGTCCAGGCCGGGAGGCCCCATGACCCTGTCTGGCCGAGTATCAGGCCTTGGCGGGAAGGGTGGCCGGCTTGAAGGACGGCCGGGTTGCTTCGTATGTCGCGATGTCGGCCTCGTGGGACAAGGTGATGCTGACGTCGTCGAGGCCGTTCAGCAGCCGGTAGCGGGTGTAGTCGTCGATCTCGAACGTCGCCGAGACGTCACCGGCCGAGATCGTCTTGTTCTCCAGGTCGACCGTGACCTTGGTGCCCGGGTCGGCCTCGATCGTGGTCCACAGCTGCTCGACGACGTCCTGGTCCACCAGGGCCGCCAGCAGTCCGGCCTTGCCCGAGTTGCCGCGGAAGATGTCGCCGAACCGCGACGACACGACCACACGGAACCCGTAGTCGAGCAGGGCCCAGACCGCGTGCTCCCGCGACGATCCGGTACCGAAGTCCGGTCCGGCCACGAGCACCGAGACCCCGTCGTACTCGGGCTGGTTGAGGACGAACGCCGGATCGTTGCGCCAGGCCGCGAACAGCCCGTCCTCGAAGCCGGTCCGGGTGACCCGCTTCAGGTAGACCGCGGGGATGATCTGGTCGGTGTCGACGTTGCTCCGGCGCAGCGGGGCCGCAGTACCGATGTGCTGGGTGAAGGCTTCCATGATTCTGCTGCTCCTCAGACGTTCTCGGGTACGGCGACGTCGACGGGCGGAAGGTCCGCGGGGGCCGCGAGGGTCCCGGTGACCGCGGTGGCGGCGGCGACCAGCGGTGACACCAGGTGGGTGCGCCCGCCCTTGCCCTGACGGCCTTCGAAGTTGCGGTTCGACGTGGAGGCGCTGCGCTCCCCCGGAGCCAGCTGGTCCGGGTTCATGCCCAGGCACATCGAGCAACCGGCCCCACGCCACTCGGCACCGGCGTCCTTGAAGATCGCGTCCAGGCCCTCGGCCTCGGCCTGCAGCCGGACCCGGCCGGAGCCGGGAACCACGAGCATCCGGGTGCCTTCGGCAACCTTCCGGCCGGCCAGCACGCCGGCCGCGGCCCGCAGGTCCTCGATCCGGCCGTTGGTGCACGAGCCCAGGAACACCGTGTCCACGTGGATCTCGCGCATCGGCGTACCGGCGCTGAGGCCCATGTACTCCAGCGCGCGCTCGGCCGCGACCTTGTCGTTCTCGTTGTCGAAGTCGGCCGGGGACGGAACGTTCTCCGACAGCGGGATGCCCTGGCCGGGGTTGGTACCCCAGGTGACGAACGGCGCGATATCCTCGGCCCGCAGCACGACCTCGCGGTCGAAGGTCGCGTCCTCGTCGGTGGCCAGGCTCTTCCAGTACTCGACGGCCGCTTCCCAGTCGACTCCCTGCGGCGCGTGCGGCTTGTCCTGCAGGTAGGCGAACGTGGTCTCGTCCGGCGCGATCATGCCGGCCTTCGCGCCCCACTCGATCGACATGTTGCAGATCGTCATCCGGGCTTCCATGCTCAGCGCCCGGATCGCCTCGCCGCGGTACTCCACGATGTAGCCCTGGCCGCCGCCGGTGCCGACCTGCGCGATCAGCGCGAGCACCAGGTCCTTGGCCGAAACCCCGTCGGGCAGCACGCCGTCGACCGTGACGGCCATCGTCTTCGGCCGGGCCTGCATCAGGGTCTGGGTGGCGAGCACGTGCTCGACCTCGCTCGTACCGATGCCGAAGGCAATCGCCCCGAACGCGCCGTGAGTAGAGGTGTGGCTGTCACCGCAGACCACGGTCATGCCGGGCTGGGTCAGGCCGAGCTGCGGGCCGATCACGTGCACGACGCCCTGGTCCGGGTCGCCGAGGGTGTGGATCCGGATGCCGAACTCCTCGGCGTTCTTGCGCAGCGTGTCGACCTGCGTGCGCGACACCGGGTCGGCGATCGGCTTGTCCACGTCGTACGTCGGGACGTTGTGGTCCTCGGTGGCGATGGTCAGGTCGGGCCGCCGGACCTGCCGGCCGGCCAGCCGGAGTCCGTCGAAGGCCTGCGGGCTGGTCACCTCGTGCACCAGGTGGAGGTCGATGTAGAGGAGGTCGGGCTCTCCGTCGGCATGGCGCACGACGTGCGCATCCCAGACCTTTTCCGACAACGTCCTACCCATCAGACTTCTCCTCCTTGATACTTGTCCCGCCCCGGCGCCCCGGGTGAGGCTTCTGGTGAGGTGCTATCGCTCACAGTGCTCCGGAACCCAGGGCAGAAGCGACTTGCGTTCCACGATTCGAGACGGCAATATCGTCTCATGGACAACTCTAGCGGAGTCGGCGTTCTCGACAAAGCAGCTCTCGTTCTGTCCGCCCTCGAGTCCGGGCCGGCGACCCTGGCCGGCCTGGTGGCGGCCACGGGACTGGCCCGCCCGACGGCGCACCGCCTGGCGGTGGCGCTGGAGCACCACCGTCTGGTCGGACGCGACATGCAGGGACGGTTCGTGCTCGGTCCGCGACTGAGTGAGTTGGCCTCCGCCGCCGGCGAGGACCGGCTGCTCGCCACCGCCGGCCCCGTACTGGCGCGACTGCGAGACATCACCGGTGAATCGGCGCAGCTGTTCCGCCGCCAGGGTGAGTACCGGGTCTGCGTCGCTGCCGCGGAGCGTCCGTCCGGCCTGCGCGACACCGTGCCGGTCGGTAGCCAGTTGACGATGGCAGCCGGGTCGGCAGCGCAAATACTGCTCGCCTGGGAGGACCCGGAGCGGATGCACCGCGGCCTCCACAACTCGACCTTCAACGCTGCGGCACTGGCCGGCGTACGGCGTCGTGGCTGGGCGCACTCGGTCGGCGAACGCGAGCAAGGTGTCGCGTCCGTCTCCGCTCCGGTCCGGTCGCCCAGCGGCAAGGTGATCGCGGCGGTCTCGGTCTCCGGCCCGATCGAGCGGCTGTCCCGCCAGCCCGGCCGGATGCACGCTCCCGCGGTCATGGCGGCCGCCGAGCGCCTCTCCGAAGCGCTCCGTCGCGCCTCTGAGTAGTCGTGACCCGCTCACGGTAGTTGTCAACCGGTCACGCTGGGATCACCATGAGGTTGAGAAGCCTCTAGGAGGTCTACATGGAGCGGGACTGGTTCACTCTCGGCTGGAAGATGCTGCTCGTCCGCGGCGTGATCGGCATCGTGTTCGGGATCATCGCGATCGTCTGGCCGATCAACACGGCGATCGCGCTGGCGTTGCTCTGGGGTATCTGGGCCCTGGTCGACGGCATCGGCTCGATCATGCAGGCATTCCAGCCGGAGTCCCGCGGTAGCCGGCTCTGGCTGATCACGCTCGGCGTGATCGCCCTGATCGCCGCGTTCTTCGCGATCACCAGCCCGGGGCTGACCGCGAAGGCCCTGACCTGGATCCTCGGCATCTGGCTGGTCATCCGCGGCGTCTTTGAACTCTTCGGAGCGTTCAGCAGCAACCGGGTGACGCCCCGCTGGCTGCTGGTGCTGAGCGGCGCTCTCTCGATCCTGCTGGGCATCCTGTTCGCCGCGAATCCAGGCGCCGGCGCCGTCGGCATCGCCGTACTGCTCGGAGTCACCGCCCTGATCTGGGGCGTCGTCCTGATCGGCGTGGGCCTGTCCGTACGCCGCGAACTGACCGGCCCAGCGCACACCAGCCCATCCCCGGCCTGACAACCACGGCCCGGCCTGGACGGCGGGCCTAGAGTGAGTGCCGTGGCGTTACGAGTTGTCTTTGCGGATGACAACTTCCTCGTGCGCGAAGGCATCTCCGCGCTGCTCACCGAGACCGAGGACGTCGAGCTCGTCGACGTGGTCACCGATCCGGCCGCGCTGCTGGAGTCGGTGGCCCGGCACCGGCCGGACGCCGTCCTGACCGACATCCGGATGCCCCCGACCTTCACGACCGAGGGCATCGACGCCGCCAAGCGGATCCGCGCCGACCACCCGTCGATCGGGGTCGTCGTGCTGTCGCAGTACGTCGAGGAGGACTACGCGTTCGACCTGCTGTCCGACGGTGTCGCCGGCCTCGGGTACCTGCTCAAGGAACGGGTGTCGCAACGCGACGAGCTGTTGCGAGCCCTGTACGACGTTGCGCGCGGCGGCTCCGTCCTCGATGCCCGGGTGGTCGAGGGTCTGCTGGCGCGCAAGGCGCGGGATTCGCGCTCACCCTTGCCCGGCCTGACCGACCGCGAGCGCGAGGTGCTCCAGGAACTCGCCGCCGGCCGCAGCAACGAGGCGACGGCCAAGGCCCTGTTCATGAGCACCCGCGCCGTCGAGAAACACATCAGCTCGCTCTTCCAGAAGCTCGGCCTGGCCGACGAGTCCGACGTCAACCGGCGCGTGATGGCCGTCCTCGCGTTCCTCGAAGCGACCGGTGGGCCGGCCGGCCGCTGACGTCGGTGGGGGCAACCGCACCAGTCCGGGCGGACAGCACCCTGTCGCCGCTCCGGTCTGTCCCCCACGATGGCGGACAGGAGGTGAACCAGTGACCGACGTACGCGTCCTGATCGTGGACGACCAGGAGCCGTTCCGCCGGGCGATCGCTGCCGTCGTGTCGGAGACCGACGGATTCGTCGTCGTCGCGTCCACGTCATCCGGCGAAGAGGCGCTGCTCGCTGTCACCAGGCTGCGCCCGAGTCTCGTGCTGATGGACGTCAACCTGCCCGGCATCGACGGCATCGAGGCCACCCGGCGGATCACCCGGGACGCCGCCCCGCCGGTCGTCGTACTGCTCTCGACCTATGACCAGGACGAGTTCGACCTCGCCGGCTGTGGAGCTGCGTCGTACCTGGCCAAGGCCACGTTCGGTCCGGACCTGCTCACTGCCGCGTGGGCTCGCCGGCTTCAACCGGAATACTGACCGACATCAGGCCAGCCTCATCAAGCCACAGCCGTCCGTCCGCGGCCTCGACCCGGTCGACGATCGCTTGTACGTCGATCTGATCGCGAGCGAGGCCGCGGATCTGCACGACCAACTCAGCGGCCGCGATCCGGACATCGATACCGGCCGCCATGGATCCGGCGCGCACCGCCTCGACACAGGCGAAGTACGCCGCCGCCTCGACCCTGGCCGGGAACCGCCGGTCAGCCGACGGCTCGACGTGCAGAGCGACCTCCTGCCCGCTCCGCGCCAGATGTGAGCTGAGCGCGCGAGCGAGCCCCGCCCGGGCCAGCTGGGTGGGGAACAGCCCCTGCGTCAGTGCCCGCAACGAGTCGAGCGCCGCGTTCGTATCGTCAACGAGCTGCTCGAGTTCGTCTGTCGCCGCGCTCCCGGACTTCGCGACGCTGAGGCGGCTCAACCGCTCCGGCATCGGCTGGAGGTAGGGCAACACCTCTCGGGTGATCGCGGACTCCAGCCGGCGGCGAGCGGCGTCGTCGGCCGCGATGATCCTTCGCCGGGACTCCTCCAGCGCCTCGGTGGTCTGATCGAGGGCAGCCACGTGCCCCGCCAGCTCGGCCTCCATCGCGGCGTTGCGGAAGGCCAGCGCGGTCTGGTCCGCCAGATCATGCAGCAGCTGCTCGTCCGCGGGCCGGAGCCCGCGCCCCTTCGGCATCGTGACGCCGATGCTGCCGAGGGTGTCGCCACCCTGCCGGACAGGCACCTGGTAGTCCGGTTCTCCGTCGGCCGGGCCGGGCCAGACGTCGGATATCCCCACCAGGCCGGGAACCTGAAGGACCGCGGTGGAGGACCGCGCGGACACCGCGCGCCCGGCTGCTTCCGCCACTGCAGGCAGCAGCGCGTTCGGTGACGGAGGCTCCGTGAGGCGACGGCTGAAGTCGGAAAGTGCCTCGTAGGGCGACGCCCTGGCCCCGTAGGCCAGCCGGTTGGCCAACCGGACGACCCGTTCGCGGAGCGGCTGGAACGCAAGTGCGACCAGCGCGGTGGCGAGCAGCGACAGCCAGAATCCACTGGTCTGGGTGTTGAGCAGGGCTGCGACCGCAAGGACCAGACCGACGTAGCCGATCCCGGCAAAAATGGTGCCTAGGGCAAGGACGACGGCCCGGTTGATGATCAGGTCCAGGTCGAACAGCCGGTAGCGCAGTACCGCGACGGCGAACAGCAGTGGCAGGAAGAAGTAGGAGACGAACAAGGGGAGGCTCGAGATCCAGGTCTGCCGTCCGCCGTTGAGCAGCTGGACGACGAGCAGGAAGATGAAGCTCAAGGCAACGAACGCCGCCGACAGCGCGATCAGCCGCAGTTGCTGCCGCTGCACTCCCCGGCTGCGACGCAGGCGGAGAACCATGGACACCATCGCGGCGACCAGACCACCGGCTATGAAAGGTAGCCCCAGGACGGGCAGCAGACTGCCGATCGGCCCGACGTCCTGGTGGTCGATGTCGTATTCGGTCGGCGACAAGGTGAGCAGGCCCCCGGTGTAACAGACGTACCCCACCAACGTCACGATGGCCGCGGCGCGCCAGCGGCGGGACAGCAGCCGGCCGTCCGGCGCAACCAGGAAGAGGATGGCAAGCGCAGCCAACGAGAGGTATCCACCCAGCAGGGCGGAGATCCAGCCCGCGATCCCGCCGAGGCCCTGGGACCCCGGCCCGTCGGCCGTGGCCACCCACACGCTGTAGGCCTCGGTCAGCAACGAGATCGACGAGAAGAAGCCGATCAGGCAGAGCAGCCAGCCGATCGGGTGCCGCGACCACCGTGCCACGATCAGCGCGCCCATCGCCGAGCACCCTACGACGGCCGCGGTGACGAACGGGAAACCGTGCACGGCGACGGCTTCCTCGGACAGTAGCTGGCGGTAGGCGGAGGTGACCCAGACATCGGCACCGGCGATCAGCACGGTGAGCGCGGTCAGCGCCCAGGCCACTCGCGCGTACATGTCAATCCACCGGCCGGCGCGCGCCCGGCAGTCTGGCTGCTACCAGAGTGCCGCGCGACGGTGTCGTCTCGATGGTCAGCGTTCCGCCGGCCGACTCGACCCGATCACGCATGTTGGCCAGACCTGCGCCGGCGTGCGCCGCCCCGAGATCGAACCCTGCACCGTCGTCCTGGACGCTCACCTCCAGCAGCGTGGGGCTGCCCCGCAGGTCCAGGCGGATCGCCTTCGCCGACGAATGCTTGGCCGAGTTCTGCAGCGCCTCCAGTGCGCAGAAGTACGCCGCGGCCTCGACGCCGGCCGGGTACCGGCCGATATCAGCCGCGACCAGTTCGGCCGGCAGGGGGCTCCAGGAGACCGCCGTCCGGAGTGCGACCGCAAGCCCTTCGTCGACAAGCAGGCTCGGGTAGATGCCCCGCGAGAGGCTGGTGATCGCCTCGATGGTCGCGGTGGCTGCCTTGCACTGCTCCGCGACCAGCCGATCGGCCCGCTGCGGCGACCGGCCGGCCAACGTGTGGGCGAGCCTCAGGTTCACCGCGAGCGCGACCAGGTGCTGCTGGGCGCCGTCGTGGATGTCGCGCTCGAGCCGCTTCCGTTCGGCGTCCTGCGCGTCGACGAGTCGTTGCCTCGACCTCCGCAGTTCCGCTGCGAGCCTGGACAGCTCCGCGAGTCGATGAACCAGCTCGGCCCGCAACCGCGCGCCGCGCAGTACGAGCCCGGCCTGATTGGCCAGCCCTACGAAGAGCCGTTCCTCGACCGGCGTGAGCGGTTCGTTCTCGTGTTCCTGAACGACCAGAACGCCCAGCAGCTCGCCGGCCTGGCGCACCGGCAACTGCCGCCGACCGGGCAGCTCGCCGGCCTCCCCCGATCCGTCAGCGGACGGCCAGGTTGCGGCGAGCCTCAGCCGGCCGTCGACCATCAGCCACACCTGCGCGGCCTTGGCGCCCGTCCCGGCGGCCAGCACTTCGGCCATCCGGGCCGGCAGGTCATCGTTCGCCGGGCCACCGGTCACCGCCGGCGAGAATCGGCTCAGAACCTCGTACGGCGACTGCGATCCGCCGTGCACCAGCCGCGACATGACGACCTCGAGCCGTGACTGCACTCGCCCGAGCGAGAGTGCGACCACCGCTGTCGCGAGCACCGAGAGTCCTATCTGCGGCGACGACGTGTGGCCGATGAGAACACCGCCGCCGAGAACGATGACGACGTACACCAGCACCACGAACACCACGAGTCCACCCAGCACCAGCAGACCAGCGAGTTGTTCACGGCCGGTACGCCGTCGCCCCCACAACCTCACCTCTGCAGTCTGCGCCCACCGACGCCGCGATGGGAGTGCCCGAACCCCCGGGGTGGGGTCAGCCGCACGATCGTCCGCTGATTGCCCGCGGCCAGCGCCAGGGTGCCGTGCGCCCAGCCCGATGGGACCAGGCGGCCGGATCGCCTTTGCTGGGATCACGCCGCTCGACCGGGGGGTCGAAACCAGGCACAACGAATCCAGCCACAGGGAGAATCACACATGTCTGCCACCATCAGCACGACCGGCAGCACCACTGCTCCGGTGACGGCCGCAGCCCGGGCCGAGGGCGTCAGCAAGTTCTACGGCACCGGTGACGCGACCATCGCCGCGCTCAAAGACGTCTATGTCAGCCTCGAGGCCGGCAAGTTCACCGCGATCATGGGGCCGTCCGGCTCGGGCAAGTCGACCTTGCTGCACATGCTCGCCGGCCTCGACCGGCCGACGTCGGGCGAGGTTTTCCTCGGGGACACCCAGATCACTTCACTGAACGACAAGGCGCTCACGCTGCTACGCCGGGATCAGATCGGCTTCATCTTCCAGTCGTTCAACCTGCTTCCGACGATGAGCGCCGCGGAGAACATCGTTCTTCCGATCCGCATCGCCGGCCGCAAGCCGGACGACATCTGGGTCAAGTCGATCGTCGACAAGCTGGGCCTCGCCGACCGGTTGAGCCATCGCCCGACCGAACTGTCCGGCGGTCAGCAGCAACGGGTCGCCGCGGCCCGCGCACTCGCCTCGCGTCCGCAGATCGTCTTCGCGGACGAGCCCACCGGCGCGCTCGACTCCGCCGCGGGAACCGAACTACTCGGCTTCCTGCGCAAGGCCGTCAAGGAACTCGGCCAGACGGTCGTCATGGTCACCCACGACCCGACTGCCGCCAGCTACGCCGACCGGGTCCTGTTCCTGGCCGACGGGCACGTCGTCGACGAGATGTTCGAGCCGACGGCCGACGCCGTTCTCGACTTCATGAAGCATCTAGGAGCCTGAGCCATGTTCACTGCAACGCTGCGCGGCATGCTCGCGCACAAGGTGCGACTCGTCCTGACCATTGCCTCGATCGCGCTCGGGGTCGCGTTCCTGGCCGGCACCCTGGTCCTGACCGACACCATGCGCCTGGCGTTCGACCAGCTGTTCGGCAAGGTCTCCGCCGGCACCGACGCGGTCGTCCGCGCCGAGGCCGCCTACAGCCAGTCCGAAGGCATCGGCACCAGCCGGGCGCCCATCCCCGCCTCGGTCCTCACCCAGGTACGCAAGGCCGACGGGGTCCGCACCGCCGAGGGCTCGGTGAGCGGCTACGCGCTGCTGACCGACAACGCCGGCCGGGCCGTGCTGACCAGCGGCGGAGCTCCCACCATGGGCTACAGCCTGCCGGCCGATCCCGCGCTGCGAGGTGACGTCAAGCTCCTCACCGGCACCGCGCCTTCAGGTGCGCACCAGGTGGCGATCGACGCCACCAGCGCCGAGGACCACCACATCGCGCTCGGCTCCACGATCAAGGTGCTGTTCAACGGTCCGACGCAGGAGTTCACCGTGGTCGGCACCGTCGGCTTCGGCGGCGAGAAGAACCTCGGCGGTACGACGGGCGCGTACTTCGACTCCGCGACCGCGCAACAGGTGCTGGGCGCACCCGGCTTCTTCGACTCGATCGGCGTCAGCGCCGATCCCGGGACGGCACCGGCCGACCTGGTGCAACGGATCACCACGGTGCTGCCCGACGGCGCCGAGGCGGTCACCGGTGCGACCGTGGTGAAGGAGTCCGCGGACGCGGTGAACAATGACCTGAAGGTCGTCACCATCCTGTTCATGGTCTTCGCCGGTATCGCCTTGTTCGTCGGCTCGTTCATCATCTGGAACACGTTCACCATGACCATCACCCAGCGGTCGCGGGAGATCGCCCTGCTGCGGGCCATCGGCGCCACCCGGCGCCAGGTGAACCGGAGCCTGGTGCTCGAGGCGCTGCTGCTCGGCCTCGTCGCGTCGGCCGTCGGTATCGGTCTCGGCCTACTCGTCGCCAAGGGCCTCAACCTGCTGATGGGCGCCGTCGGCTTCAGCCTGCCCAGTACGTCGATGCAGGTGGAGCCGCGCACCATCGTGGTATCCCTGCTGGTCGGCACCGTGGTCACCGTCGTGGCGGCACTCGTCCCGGCCTACCGGGCGACGAAGGTGCTGCCGGTAGAGGCTCTGCGTGAGGCAGTGCCAGGCTCCGGCAACCCGACGAGGAAGCGGGTGATCAGCGGGGCCGTCGTCACCGTCATCGGTCTGACCGGACTGTTCATGACCTTGTATGCCGACCTGAACATGAAGCTGTTCGGCCCCAGCCTGCTGGCCATCATCGTCGGCGTCCTCATGCTGCTTCCGGCTGCCGCCCGTCCGCTGGCGTCACTGATCGGCGTACCGCTGCGGATGCGTGGCCTGCCCGGCGAACTGGCCCGGCAGAACGCGATGCGCAATCCCCGCCGTACGTCGTCCACGGCCGCCGCGCTGATGGTCGGCCTGACCCTGGTGGTCAGCATGGGCGTGTTCGCCTCGTCGCTGAAGGCATCGTTCGGAGACATCATCGGGGATTCGACCAACGCCTCGCTGTTCGTCACTCCGTCGAGTGCCCAAGGCCCGGGCTACAGCCCGGAAGCGATCAAGGCGGTCCAGGGTGTGTCCGGCGTCGACAAGGTCTCTGCCAGTGGCTGGGGTCAAGCCCGGTTCAACGGTGCGGATTCGAGCTACTCCTCCGTCGACCCGGCCACCGCGACGGCGGGCCTGAACCTGCGGTTGTCGGCCGGCTCCGTGTCCGACCTCGGCACCACCGGGATCGTGGTGGCGCAGTCGGCCGCGACGACGCACGGGTGGAAGGTCGGCGACACCATCGGGACCGAGTTCGCCGAGACCGGCAAGCACACCATGAAGGTCGTCGGCATCTACGACAGCAAGGGCTGGATCAGCGACGACTACGTCATCAGCATCGCCGCTCAGACCGCCGCGGCCGGTCCGCAGCTGATCACCTCCGGCCTGGTCACGCTCGTCCCCGGCGCCGACCGGTCGACCGTCCAGAAGGCCATCACCGCGGCCCTGGCCGACCACCCGGACGCCAAGGTGCTCGATCGCAAGGGGTTCGAGAAGGAGGCCAGCGGCTTCATCGACAAGCTGCTCACCTTCGTCACAGTGATGTTGCTGCTGGCGGTCATCATCGCCCTGCTGGGCATCGTCAACACCCTGGTGCTGTCGGTCTTCGAGCGGACCCGTGAGCTGGGCCTGCTCCGGGCGGTCGGCATGACGCGGGCTCAGGTCCGGGCGATGGTGCGCTGGGAGTCCGTGGTGATCAGCCTGATCGGTGCGCTGGCCGGCGCCGCCCTCGGCATCGGCTTGGGGCTCGCACTGTCGCAGGCACTCGCGGACGAGGGCATCAAGGCCATCTCGATCCCCGGCCTGCAGGTGGCGCTGTACGTGGTGCTGGCCGCGGTCGCGGGTGTTCTGGCGGCCGTCGGACCGGCCAGGTCCGCCGCCAAGGTCGATGTCTTGAAGGCGGTGGTGGCGGACTGAGATCCGGTTGAACGGAAACTGACGAAGGCCCGGACCGTGAGGTCCGGGCCTTCGATTCTCTGGTAGCCCCGACGGGATTCGAACCCGCGCTACCGCCTTGAGAGGGCGGCGTGCTAGGCCGCTACACAACGGGGCCAGAGCGATGTCGACCGGTCCTTGCGGGCCGGGCAACGAGGTTGAACTCTACCGATTTCCATCGGTGCGGTCCAATCCGCTGGGGTACTAGGACTCGAACCTAGACTAACTGAACCAGAATCAGACGGGCTGCCAATTACCCCATACCCCAAAGGCATTTCACTACCGTTGTGAGCTTGTTTCCGCCCTCACAACCTGGCTCGAAGAGAGTACCCGAGCAAGTGCCTGGACACCAAAACGGGGTCCCCTCGGGCGGGTTGTCACTCCCGTCACACCAGCCTCTTGCCAGGTCCCGGCGCAGCGGTCAGCGGCAACGCGCAGACGCTGTCCAGCTTCATCCGCCGGGCCAGCCACAGCGCGACCGCACCGAAGGCCGCGAACTTCACCACGTCGACCGTCACCAGCGACCACGGCGCGTCCTGAACACCGAGGCTCGCGCCCACGCTGTCCGTCAAAGCCGCGAAGATGAACGTCACCACGTTGTTCGCCGCATGCGCCGCGATCGAGGCCTCCAGCCCACCCGTGCGTACGACGAGCAGGCCCGCGACCAGACCGAACGCGAACCGGTCCAGGAACAGTGCCGGACTCTGCCACGGCCAGATCCCGTGCGCGACCGTGAACAGGACGGTCGTGACCAGGATCGCGATCACGGCACTCCGAACCAGCGCGCCGACCGCCTGCAGCAGGTAGCCGCGGAAGAAGTACTCCTCCCCCGCCGCCTGGAACGCCGACGTCAGCAAGGTGACCGCGATCACGGCGATCGCGTCCGGCGCGGCACCACCACCGTGGCGCTCACCACCGGCGAGCTCGATGCCGCCGAACTGGATCACCGCGAGCATCACCAGTTCGAGTGCGACCGCCGCCACCGCGAACCAGGCCAGCGGCTTCCAGCGCAGCCGGCCGACCACCGAGGACAGCAGCCCCGGGGTCTGCCGGTTGAGCGTCCGCGCGACCAGCATGCAGAGCGGGATCAGGACGATCAGCGACAGGTTCGTCGCCAGCAGCCCGAACCACGAGACCGTGTCCTCGGGATCCTTCCGGATGACCTGCTGGAAGCTCAGGATGACGATGCTCGCGATCATCCAGCCGACGAGGATCGCGAGCGCGCCGAGCACGACGAACCCCCGCGGCGCGTACGGGTTCCGCAGCAGCCGCAGGTAGGTCGGGGCTTGCGTCTCGACCGGTTCGCTTGCGGTCATGACGTCGTACGACGGGCCCGCTCGAGCCGGTGCAGCGACTTCTCCCGGCCGAGCAGTTCCAGCGACTCGAACAGCGGCGGGGAGATCCGGCGACCGGAGATCGCCACCCGGACCGGGCCGAACGCGTTCTTCGGCTTCAGCCCGAGCCCTTCGATCAGCGATGCGCGCAGCGCCGCCTCGATCGCCTCGGTGGTCCAGTCGACGTCCGCGAGCGCCTTGGCCGACGCTTCCAGGACCGCGCCGGCGTCACCGGTGAGCACCTTCGCGGCGGCATCCGGGTCGATCGTGAACGCGTCGTCGTCGACGAACAGGAACCCGAGCATGTCGACGGACTCCGACAGCGAGTTCATCCGCTCCTGCACCAGCGGTACGGCGGCCTGCAGCAGCGCGAGCTGGTCCGCCGACGGCTCGGCCGGGAGCACCCCGGCCTTGGCCAGGAACGGGATCATCCGGGCCCCGAAGTCGTCGGCCGGCAGCATCCGCATGTGCGCCGCGTTGATCGCCTCGCACTTCTTCGGGTCGAACCGGGCCGCGTTCGCGTTCACCTTGCGGATGTCGAACGCCTCGACCATCTCCGCCATCGTGAACACGTCGCGGTCGTCGGCGATCGACCAGCCGAGCAGGGCCAGGTAGTTGAGCAGACCCTCGGGCAGGAAGCCGCGCTCCATGTACTCGCCGAGCCCCGCGCCCGGGTCGCGCTTGGACAGCTTCTTGTTGCCCTCGGTGCCCATTACGAACGGCAGGTGCCCGAACCGCGGCGTCCGGCCGCCGCCGATACCGATCTCGGCAAGCGCCTCGTAGAGGGCGATCTGCCGCGGCGTCGACGGGAGCAGGTCCTCGCCACGCAGCACGTGGGTGATCTCCATCAGCGCGTCGTCGACCGGGTTCACCAGCGGGTAGAGCGGGTAACCGTTCGCCCGGACCAGGACGTAGTCGCCCAGGTTCTCCGGCAGGAAGGTGATCTCGCCGCGGACCAGGTCGTCGAACACGATCGGCCGGTCGGGCATCCGGAGCCGGACCACGGGCCGGCGGCCTTCGTCGACGTACGCCTTGACCTGCTCGTCGGTGAGGACACGGCAGTGGCCGTCGTACCCGCTGTGCTGGCCGGCGGTGCGAGCGGCCTCGCGGCGCTGGTCGAGCTCCTCCTGCGAGCAGTAGCAGTGGTATGCCCTGCCCGCCGCGAGCAGCTTGGCGACGACATCGGCGTAGATGTCCATCCGCTCGGACTGCTTGTAGGGGCCGTACTCGCCGCCGACCTCGGGGCCTTCGTCCCAGGTCAGGCCGAGCCAGCGGAGCGACTCGAGCGTGTAGCCCAAGGCTTCGGGGGTGTTCCGGGCCTGGTCGGTGTCCTCGATCCGGAGCACCAGCGTGCCGCCGTAGTGCCGGGCGAAGGCCCAGTTGAACAGCGCGCTGCGGATGTTGCCGACCGTGAGCAGCCCGGTCGGCGACGGTGGGAACCGCACCCGGACCTGGTTCGGTTCCAGGCCGCCCAGGACGTCGCCGTCGTCGGCAAAGGAAGCAGCGGCAGGCCGGTCAGTCACGCACGATCACCTTGTTCGTCAGAGTTCCGATTCCTTCGATGCTGATCGAGACCTCGTCGCCGGGCAGCATCGGGCCGACCCCCGCCGGGGTGCCGGTGAGCACCACGTCGCCGGGCAGCAGCGTGGTGAAGGAGGTGATGTAGGCCAGCACCTCCGGGATGTCGAAGATGAACTGCGAGGTCCGCCCGTCCTGCTTGGGCTCGCCGTTCACCTCCGTCGTGACCCGTACGTCGGACGCGTCCAGCTCGGTGGTGATCCACGGGCCGAGCGGGCAGAACGTGTCGTACCCCTTCGCCCGGGCCCACTGCCCGTCGGACTTCTGCAGGTCGCGGGCGGTGACGTCGTTGGCCACCGTGTAGCCGAAGATCACCTCGTTGACCCGCTCCTTGGGCAGGTCCCGGCAGATCCGGCCGATCACGATCGCCAGCTCGCCCTCGAAGTGCAGGTCGTTGGTCTGCTCGGGGTAGATGATGCCGTCCCGCGGGCCGATCACGCTCGTGTTCGGCTTCAGGAAGATCATCGGCTCCTTGGGCACCTCGTTGCCGAGCTCCTGGGCGTGCGCGGCGTAGTTGCGCCCGACGCAGACCACCTTGCTCCGCGGGATCACCGGCGCGAGCAGCCGGACGTCGGCCAGTTGCAGCTTCTCCCCGGTGAACTGGACCGGCCGGTAGAGCGGGTCCGAGTCGAGCACCGCAACGGTGCCCACGAGTCCTTCGGGGTCGTCGGTCTCGACGACGCCGTACTTCGGTTCGTCGTCGACGGAGAATCTGGCGATACGCACGGCCCGAGCCTACCGTCGCGAGGGAATGAGACAGTTATCCGGTGACTGTTGATATCCGCCCGGCGCTTCCGGGCGAGTACGACGCGGTCGGCGAGCTGACCGTGGAGGCCTACACGCACGACGGTTTCGTCCGGGGCGACTACGCGATGACGCTGCGTGCGGCCGCCGACCGGGCGGCCAAGGCGGAGCTGTGGGTCGCGGCGGACGCCACCGGGCTGCTCGGCACGGTGACTTACTGCCCGCCGGGCTCTGTCTACCGGGAGATCGGCCAGGACGGCGAGGGCGAGTTCCGGATGCTCGGAGTCGCCGGCCGGGCGCGCGGACTGGGCATCGGGACCGCTCTGACCGAGCGCTGCGTCGATCGCACCCGGGAGCTGGGCCTGGCCCGGCTGGTGATGTGCAGCGCGATCTACATGACCACCGCGCACCGCGTGTACGAGCGCCTCGGCTTCGTCCGGCTGCCAGCCCGCGACTGGTCCCCGATCGCCGGAGTCGACCTGTGGGCGTTCGCCCTGGACCTGTGACTGCCACGCTGACGTTTGCCGAGTGGACGCCTCTCGAGGCGGCCCACCATCGCCGGGTCGACTGCCTGGTCGCGGATCACCTCGAACGCCGGCGCCGCCGCGAACCCCACCCGGTCGAGGACTTCCTCTTCACCTACTACCCCACCCGGCCGAACCAGCTCCGCGTCTGGCACCCCGGCCCCGGCGTCCGGTTGCTCGAGGCGTCCGAGTACGACGGGCGCCGCGGGTACACGTACGTCGACGGAGCAGCCGGCCTGGATCCGGCGGAGATCTCGCGTCGCGCGGACAGCATCCGGTGGATCCGCCGGCTCCTCGCCGCGACTCTCGATCGGCAACCACAGTTCGGCTGTTTCGGGCTGCACGAATGGGCGATGGTCTATCGGACACCCGCCGTACGTCATGAGAAATGGCCGCTCCGGCTGGGCGCCGCCGGCACCGACCAGGTGGTCGAGTCGCACAAGATCGCCTGCTCGCACTTCGACGCGTTCCGCTTCTTCACGTCGCCCGCACGACCGCTGAACGTGCTGCAGCCGACCCGCGAGTCCCAGCCTTCGCTCGAACAAGGCGGCTGCCTCCACGCCAACATGGACCTCTACAAATGGGCCTCCAAGCTCATGCCCTTCACTCCGAGCGCGTTGGTGCTGGACTGCTTCGAGCTGGCCCGCGACATCCGCACCCTCGACATGCGCGCGTCGCCGTACGACCTGTCCGCCCTGGATTACGAGCCGGTGCTCATCGAAACCCCGGCGGGCAAAGCCGAGTACGCCGCCGCCCAACGCGGCTTCGCCGACCGCGCCCGCCCGCTCCGCCGGCAACTCGTCGACCTCTGCGACGTTCTCCTCCGCTAACCTCACTCCATGGGAAAGATCGTCGCCATCGCCTTGGGTGCCCTGCTCCTAGCCATCGGCGCGATCTGGACCCTCCAAGGCCTCGGCTACCTCAAGGGCAGCTCGATGACAGGCAGCTCCTTCTGGGCCATCGTCGGCCCCATCGTGGCTGCCGCCGGAGTGTCCCTGGTGTACGTCGCGCTCCGAGGGCCCCGGAAACGCTGACGGATTCAGGTCGCCTTGCGGACGACTGCCCATTGGTAGTGCATGTCGCGGCCGTCGTCCCAGGTGAGCCATTCCTCGACGGTTGCGTGGCGGTCGAGGGTTTCACGGAGGCCGGCATCGGTGCGGATGCTGAAGAAGCGGCCCGGGCCGAAGCCGGAGTCGTCTTGCCAGACCTGCTCGCCGCCGGTGGCGTTACCCCAGAGGCCGACCGCGAGTGGCGCACCCGGGCGGAGGACTCGGACGATCTCCGCGAGCGCCTGGTCGAGATCCTCGTCGGCCACGTGCAGGAGGGTGCTCATCGTCCAGCCCGCGTCGAAGGTCGCGTCCTCGAACGGCAGGTCCAGCACCGAGGCAACCTGTGCCTTCAGGCCGATCGAACGGCACGTCTCGACGCTGGCGGGCGCGAGATCGACGCCCGTGTAGTCGAACCCAGCATCGGCGATCGCCTGTCCGTCGCGCCCGGGACCGCAGCCGATCTCCAGAACGGTCCGGCGCCCCTCACGCTCCAGTTGCTCGAGGTACGCCGTACGCCGGGCGACGCGTGCGTCGGGGAGATCCCGGCCGACGCGAGCCTCGACCTCGTTGTTGTAGTACGCGATCAGGTCGCTCTCGCGCTGTGTCCGCCCATCGTCTGTCACAGGCTGATGGTAGAAGGATCGGGCTCGGGCTTCGACTGAATACTCGGCCTAGAAGCGTCGGGGCGGGTCGTCGCCGGTGCTGCGGTGGATGGTGACGAGGGTTGCGCCTTGGCGGGCGGGTGCGGGGACGACCGTGTAGAGCGTGCGTCCCTTCGGGAACGTGAACTGCTGGGCTGCGCCGGCGGCTCCGGTTGTGGCGTCGCGTGAGGTCAAACCTTCCACGGTCTTGTTCGTGGTGAGGAGTGTGAGGACCAGACCCAGGCTGTCGCTACCGCCGAAGATGTAGGTGTCACTGGTCACTGCCGGTGGTGACATGTCGGCAGCGCCAATCGTGTCTTCGGTCTCCGCACCGGTCCGGTACGAGCCGTCAGCCGGCATGCTGGCGAACTGGTAACCACCCTCGACCGCGAAGGCATACAGGGTCCGATGGTGCAGCATCCCCGTCGAGTCGTAGTACCTGCGGTCGTCGAGCAGGATCGGATCTCCGATCGGCGGGGTCGCCTTGACCTGGGCCGACTGCGGATCCAGCGGCAACGGCGACGAGGTGTACTTACCGAGCGCGGCCGGATCCAGTGACTGTCGTCCTGCCGGCCCCGAGCACGTTGTGCGCCGGCCGACCAGCCAACCGGTCATCGTGTACGTCAACTCGGTCCGGGCGATGCGCCGACCGGAGGAATCACCGTAATCGAGCACGCCGGTCGTGCCGTTGAGCGTGAACTGATACCGCGGTACGCCGTACACGATCGCTTCCGGCGGCGTCTCGGTGGGATCGAGGACGGCGCGAACCCGGTTGCCCGTGACGGAGTTGATGCCCGGTTCGATCACCCTCCGGTCCTGGCACGCCCAGGCGCCGATCGCGCTCGGCAGCGGTCCGCTCGACGGAGTGCTCGTCGAGATCACGGGTTCCGGTGTCGTCGTGATCGCCGACGGCTTGTTGCCGTTGGCAAATAGCGCGGCGACGACGAGGACGCTCGCCACCGAGGCAGCAGCCAGGTACGGCGCGACTCGCCGGCGCCAGCCTGCTGGGCGGCTGATCGGGGCGCCGGCGGGTGACTCCGCAGTGCGCTCGTGGAAGGCCTGCCACAGCTGGTTGACGTCGACCTTCACCTGTGTGGCGGCCCGATCGAGGTCTTGCGTCAGCCGGCGCTCGGGTTCGTTCATCGGTGTTCCTCGAGTTCTACCGCGAGCCTGGCCAGGCCGCGGCTGACGAGTGACTTGACCGTGCCGACGCGCACTTGCATCGCGTCGGCGATGTCGGCCAGGGGTAGATCGAGCCAGTAGCGCAGTACGAGCGCCTCGCGCTGCCGCGGCGCCAGGCGGTCGAGCGCCCGCAGCAGCCCGAGCACCGACTCGGCCAGCTCGACCTGCTCGTCGGCCGGGGCGGCCGTGACCGGATGCAGGATCTTGCGGTCGGCGATGAGCTTGCGCCGGCGTCGCGACCGCACCTCGTTGACCACGATCCGGTTCAGGTACCCGGGGAGGTTCGCGATCTCGCGGTGCCGGCGGACGGCGTACAGCCGGCAGAACGCCTCCTGGACCACGTCCTCCGCATCCTCCGCGCCGAGCAGATGCGCCAGCCGCACCAGCCGCGCCGCCTGCGCCCGGAACAACGCCTCGAACCCAGACGTGAGCGTGGGCGTTGACCCCGCCGGACGCCCCGGCGTGGGCCCCGCCTCGTCGCCGCTCACCGCGTCTCCCAGGATCAGCCCCATACCTGAATGACGATCCCGGCGACGAAAGGTTGAGTCAATCCGTCCGAACGGCCTTCAGCGCGAAGAGCAAAGGAATGCGGGGCGCCTCGTCCGGCAGCCGCCACCAGCCTTCCGGCGTTTGCTGCATCGAGGGCCACCGCGGCCACGGCAGGACCTCGGACTCACGCAGAGAAGTGAGGCGGAAGCCGGCACCGGCAAGAGTGGTCACGAGCTCGCCGATCCCGTGCCGCCATTCGTAGCTGCGCTGCCGACCGGGAACCTCGTCGCCCGTGTACGTGACGGTGGAATCGTGAGCGATCGCCCCGCGACCTTCGAGGTAGTCGGCGCGGAGGACCAGTTCATCGGTCTCACCCGGCAGCGACACCTCGCGGAGCGCGTTCAGCAGTGGGTGAAACTCGACGACGTACAACGCACCGCCGGGTTTCAGGAGCTCGTGGACGACCTTCGCCCAGTGCTGCAGATCCGGGAGATAGCAGAGCGCACCCTTGCCCGTATAGACGACGTCGAATCGACGACCCTGGACCGCATCGACCGCGTCGTACACATCGGCATGCACGTACTCGACGTCCTGACCGGCGTTGGCAGCGATCCGGCGCGCTTCATCCAGCGACTTCGCCGACAGGTCGAGACCGGTGGTCCGCGCACCGCGCTGGGCGAACGCGATGGTCTCGGTCCCGAGATGGCACTGCAAATGGAGTACGTCGCGCCCGCGCAGTGCACCGAGGTCGTCCCACTCGTAGTCGGCGAACCAGTACTCCGCGGGCTGACTGTAGAACTGGCTGGCCGCATGCAGCGGCGCCCGCGCGTCCCAGTCCGCCTCGTTGGCGGCCACCATCTCCTGAGTCTCCACGTCCAACGTCACCGGCGTCTCCGTCCGTCTCCGTTCGGCCGCCGTCCAGTCTGCCCACAACCGGGTCCACACCTCGCCACTCAAAGTCACCACCATCCACAGGCTGTGGACTCTTGTTCAAGGTTTGTGGATAAGCTTGAATAAGAGGTATGGCACGGGTCGAGTTGCATCGGTGGCCTGGGCACCCGGATGGGTTCACCCGGGCGGAGCGGTTGGGCGGGTCCTACGAGTTGTACTTCCCGGATCCGCTGGTCGGGCGCGAGTTCGACCTGAGCGACGACGTGCTCGCCGTCCTCGAGGACGCCGCCGGAGACCTCGCCAGGCTCGACGCAACGGCCGCCGTGCTCACCAACAGTGAGGCTCTCGCCCGGCTGCTGCTGCGGGCCGAAGCTGTCGGGTCCTCCCAGATCGAAGGACTGGTGGTCGGCGCGCGCCGCCTGCTCAAGGCCGACGTACTCCGTGATCGCGCCGGCAGCGGACCCGGTGACGTCACCGCCGAGGAGGTGCTCGGGGCAGTCGACGCCATGACGTGGGTGACCGAATCCGTCCAGGCCGGCGACAAACTCGAGGTCGACCACCTGCTGGAAGCGCACCGGCGACTGATGGCCCAGTCCCCCACCCCTGACTTCGGCGGGGAGATCCGCTACCTGCAGAACTGGATCGGCGGCCGCTCCCCCGCCGAGGCGTACTACGTCCCGCCGCCGGCACATCTGATCCCTGACCTGCTCGCCGACCTGATGACGTTCGTCCGCGAGTCCCGCCTGCCGGTGCTGGCCAAGACAGCGATCGCCCACGCCCAGTTCGAGACCATCCATCCCTTTGCCGATGGCAACGGCCGGACCGGGCGTGCGTTGATTCACTTGATCCTGCGGGCCGACGGCCTGGTCGCGCGGACCGTGCCACCGGTGTCGTTGTCGCTCGCCACGCACGCGGGCCAGTACATCGAGGCCCTGACCGACTTCCGCTACGTCGGACGGGCGACCACCGCCAAGGCGCGGTCGGCGGCGAACCCATGGCTGCGCATGTTCGCGATGGCGTGCAGTCACGCGACCGCGGAGGCAGCCCGCTTCGAGCAGACCGCCACGGACCTCAAGACCGCGTGGCGCGAGCGGGCGACTCCCGTCCGCGCGGGATCTGCGACCGACCTGTTGATCGAGGCACTGCCGGCGGCCCCGGTCCTCACCCTCGCCGCGGCCGCGCAGCTCATCGATCGGTCTCAGCAGGCCGCCAATCAGGGACTGGCCAAGCTGGTCGAGGCGAAGGTCCTGCGCGAGGTCACCGACGGCCGCCGGAACCGTGTCTACGAAGCCCCGGAACTGATCGACGCCTTCACGTTGCTCGAGCGGCGCTTCGCCAGCCCGGCGGCCGATACCCGGATCGAACCGCCTAGCAGACCCGTTCCGTCGAGGCCAGAACCAACACACCATCCGCATTGACTTTCTCCTCCCCGTCGAGACACAATTCGAACACATGTTCGATCGCGTCTCAAATCGAGGCGCCTGACGGGGAGCGTGAGAACCGTGATGCCGGAGCCGTTCGACTGGGACATCCTGCACCGCCCATCAGCGATGGCGATGGTGCGAGGCCAGCTCGGCTTCAGCTGGATGGTGTTGTCCGGCCGGCTCGCCCAGCTGACCGACGAGCAGTACTTCTGGCGACCGAGCAGCGAGGCCCTGACCGTCGTCCGGCGGCACTACGCCGGCCGGTTCCGATCACTCGGATCCGGGGAGTGGGTGGCGCAGTGGCCGGACGAGCCGGACCATCGCGGCCCGCGCACGATCGCCTGGCTGATCGCCCATCTGACCGAGACCTTCTTCGAGCGTTGGGAGTGGACGTTCGGCGAGAGCCGGCAGGGCCGGGCCGACATCACGCTGCACGGCAACGCGCGGGACGCGGTGGCCTGGCTGACGCATTGGGTGGACGCCTGGCAGGAGTCGATCGCCGCGCTGGACGAGGAGCAGGTGATGACGGTCGGCCTGAGCCAGGCGACCGAGCTGGACGCGGGTGAGCCGTTCGGCCACGTCGTGCTCCGGCTCAACCGCGAGCTCATCCACCACGGCTCGGAGATCATGACGCTCCAGGATCTGTATGCGGTCGCGGCCTGAGAACCACAAGATGTGCGACACGCGGCGTGGCGCTACCACAAGATGTAGATCCGGCCGCCTAGCATCACTACTGCTGGTGGTTCGGAGTGGTCGGCACCACAAGATGTGGGCCATGCCGAGGCAACAGGGGAATCCGGTGCAAGTCCGGAGCTGCCCCGCAACGGTGAGCGGAGACCTTCCGCGAGTCCGGATACCTGCCACCGGCGCGTGCACCGCCGGTGCACGCGGTCCGAGACTTCGCGGGTGGGTCGCAGGGCGTGACGGCAGTGTTCCCGGCCGGTGCGGCCGTGTCGTCGTGCGCCTGCCCGCGCAATGGTCGAGGGCCTCCGATTCTCGCGTGGAGAGAGCATCTGTGACTATCGCTTCCTCATCCCGGACCGCTGATCAGACCGGTCCGGACGGCTCGGCCGATCAGCACCACCAACTCACCGTCGTCCGCCGCGACGGGAGTAGCACCGCCTTCGACCCGAGCAAGATCTCGGTTGCCGTGAGCAAGGCCTTCCTCGCGGTCGAGGGCGCCGAGGCCGGCGCCACCCACCGGGTCCGTGACCTGGTGGCCGACCTGACCGGCCGGGTCGTGCGCGCCCTGACCAGCCGCGGTGACGCCCGGCGCAGCGTCCAGGTCGAAGACATCCAGGACCAGGTCGAGCTGGCGCTGATGCGCGCCGGTGAGCACCAGGTCGCCCGCGCGTACGTCCTCTATCGGGAGGAGCGGACCAAAGCCCGCACGCCCGCGGACCCGGCCGGGGTCACCGAGAAGCCCACGCTGACGGTCCGCGCGGCCGACGGCAGCCGGGCACCGCTCGACACCGACCGGCTGCGGGTGATCGTCGTCGAGGCGGCCGAGGGGCTCGACGCGGTCGACCCCGAGCTGATCCTCGACGAAACCCTCGGCTCCTGCTACGACGGCATCGCGCAGCACGAGGTCGAGCTCGCGCTGGTGATGGCCGCCCGGTCCTACGTCGAGACCGAGCCGCAGTACAGCTTCGCCGCGTCCCGGCTGCTGCTGGACCAGATCCGGCGCGAGGCCCTCGGCCGCGTCCACGGCGAGCCCCGGCAGGCCAGCCAGGCCGACATGACCGAGGCGTACGCGGACTACTTCCCGCGCTACATCCAGGTCGGCATCGAGGCCGGACACCTCGACCCCGCGCTGGCCACCTTCGACCTGGCCCGGCTCGCCGCCGCGATCCGGCCCGAGCGCGATCTGGACTTCACCTTCCTCGGCCTGCAGACGCTCTACGACCGGTATCTGCTGCACATCGACAAGGTCCGCTTCGAGCTGCCGCAGGCGTTCTTCCTCCGGGTTGCGATGGGGATGGCGCTGCGCGAGGACGACCGGGAGGCGCGCGCGATCCAGTTCTACGAGCTGCTCAGCTCGTTCCGGTTCATGTCGTCCACGCCGACCCTGTTCAACTCCGGCACCACCCGGCCGCAGCTGTCGTCGTGCTTCCTGACCACGGTCGACGACGACCTGGCCGGCATCTTCCACGGCATCCGCAACAACGCACTGCTCGCGAAGTACTCCGGCGGTCTCGGCAACGACTGGACCCCGGTTCGCGGCATCGGCGCCAAGATCCGCGGCACCAATGGTGAGTCGCAAGGCGTCGTACCGTTCCTGAAGATCGCCAACGACACCGCCGTCGCGGTGAATCAGTGCTTTGCTCCGGAAACTCTCGTCTACGCCGCAGCCGGGGCAACAGCGATCCGCGACCTCAAGGTGGGCGATCTTGTGCTGGGCGCGAGCGGTCATTACCGCGAGGTCACAAGGACCTTCACCTACGACCAGGACGGTCCGATGGTGGAGGTCGACGTCAAGCATTCGATCGAGCCGCTCACGGTCACCGCCGGTCATCCGCTCTACGCGATTCAAGGCGTACCGATGGAGCAGGGCAACGAGCGCACGCTCGAATGGCTCGCCAAGGAGAAGGTCCAGGCTGCCTGGGTCGAGGCCGGCATGCTCAGCAGAGGTGACTACGTCGGGCAGGTCGTCCCAACGGATGTCATTCCCGTTCGTGGCTTCACCCAGGACGACGCACGCCTGTACGGCATCCTGCTCGGTGATGGCCACCTGTCGAAGAACGGCAACCAATGGGGGGTGTCAGGTAACCCACAGCGCGACACTCACCTGTCGTTCGTACGTGACTATCTCACCGCGCGCGAAATCCACTTCTGGGAGACGGGTCGTGGAGACACCTACGCTCAGGTCCACTGGTCGGCGGGACGCGGTGCCACGAGAGACCCGATCACGGGACGTATCCTCGGTCGCGGCGAGGCAACGCTTCCGTTGACCGGTGAGGACCTCTACGACGAACACCATTCGAAGCACATTGCCCGTCGGCTCACTCATCTACCGCTCGCCCAGGCACGAGCGCTCATCCATGGTCTCCTCGAAACTGACGGCGGCGTATCGCGTGGCAAGGAGATCTACTTCACGACTACTTCGCGAAAACTCGCCTCCGGGTTGCGTTACCAGCTACTCCGGCTCGGGATTCCCACCGCAGGGCAATACCGCGTGCGGGAGGGTCATCATGTGGGCCGACGGTCCGACGGATCCGAGATCACCTTCTCGAAACCGGTGCACGCGTTCGACCTCCGCATCCCCGCCGTAGCGGGAATCGCCGAGCGCGTGGGCGCCAGACCCATCACCAAGTTCAACTGGATCACCCATCAAGGCATGGTTTTCTCTCGCGTGCGCGAGGTCCGCACTACGCCGATGGTTCCGGTCGTGCACGACCTCGAGGTCGAGATCGACGAGTCCTACCTGACCACTGCCGGCCTGGCCCACAACGGTGGCAAACGGAAGGGCGCGGTGTGTGCGTATCTGGAGACGTGGCACATCGATGTCGAGGAGTTCCTCGACCTCCGCAAGAACACCGGCGACGAGCGCCGCCGTACGCACGACATGAACACGGCGAACTGGGTGCCGGACCTGTTCCTGCAGCGCGTCGAGGCGGGCGGCGAGTGGACGCTGTTCTCCCCCAACGAGGTCCCGGATCTGCACGACCTGTACGGCGCCGCGTTCGCCGAGGCCTACGTCGGGTACGAGGAAGCCGCCGACCGTGGTGAGATCCAGGTGTTCAAGCGGGTCAAGGCCATCGACCTGTGGCGCCGGATGCTGACCGTGCTGTTCGAGACCGGTCACCCGTGGATCACGTTCAAGGACGCCTGCAACCTGCGCTCGCCGCAGCAGCATGACGGCGTCGTCCACTCGTCGAACTTGTGCACCGAGATCACGCTCAACACGAGCGTCGAGGAGACCGCGGTCTGCAACCTCGGCTCGGTGAACCTGGTCGCGCACCTGACCGCTGACGGCCTGGACGCCGACCTGCTCCGCGACACCGTGAAGACGGCGGTCCGGATGCTCGACAACGTCATCGACGTGAACTTCTACACCACCCCGGAGTCGGAGCGGGCGAACCAGCGGCACCGTCCGGTCGGTCTCGGCCTGATGGGCTTCGCCGACGCACTGTTCTCGCTGCGGATCCCGTACTCCTCCGAGGCCGCGGTCGCGTTCGCCGACAGCTCGATGGAGCAGATCAGTTATCACGCGATCGAGGCGTCCAGCGATCTGGCCGCCGAGCGTGGCCGCTATTCGACGTACGACGGATCTCTGTGGAGCAAGGGGATCCTGCCGATCGACTCGCTCGAGCTGCTCAAGACCGCTCGTGACGGCGACGTGATCGTTGACGAGAGCAAGCAGTTGGACTGGGACGCGTTGCGCCACAAGGTGCTGCGCTACGGGATGCGCAACTCGAACGTGATGGCGATCGCGCCGACCGCGACGATCTCCAACATCTGTGGTGTGAGCCAGTCGATCGAGCCGGCGTACAGCAACCTGTTCGTGAAGTCGAACATGTCCGGTGAGTTCACCGTCGCGAACCCGTACCTCGTCGCCGACCTGAAGGCACGGGGCCTCTGGGACCAGGTGATGGTGTCGGACCTCAAGTACCACGACGGCATCCTGACCGGGATCGAGCGGATCCCGGCCGACCTGCGCGAGCTGTATGCGACCGCGTTCGAGATCGAGCCGCTGTGGCTGATCAGGGCCGCCTCCCGCCGGCAGAAGTGGATCGACCAGGCACAGTCGCTGAATCTCTACATGGCCGCGCCGTCGGGTCGAGCGCTGGACGAGTTGTACAGGTCGGCTTGGCGCTATGGCCTCAAGACGACTTATTACCTGCGTTCCCAGTCAGCGACCCACGTGGAGAAGTCCACGCTGAAGGGCACCGACGGGCGTCTCAACGCAGTGCCTGTTGCCATTCCTGAACCCACCGGAGCCGTCTGCTCCATCGACGACCCCGACTGCGAGGCCTGCCAGTGACCACCACGAACAACTCCACCGGGCTGGGCGCGGTTGCCGTCGGGGCATCCCGGGTCGAGGTTGCCGACAAGGCGATGATCAACGCGCGGGCCGACGTCAACCAGTTGCTGCCGTTGAAGTACCAGTGGGCCTGGGACAAATACCTTGCCGCATGCAACAACCACTGGATGCCGACCGAGGTCTCGATGCAGGCCGACATCTCACTCTGGAAGTCCAAGGACGGCCTGACCGAGGACGAGCGGCTGATGCTGAAGCGCAACCTCGGCTTCTTCGCGACCGCGGAGTCCCTGGTCGCGAACAACATCGTCCTGGCCGTCTACCGGCAGCTGACCAACCCCGAGTGCCGGCAGTACCTGCTGCGCCAGGCGTTCGAGGAGGCCGTGCACACGCACACCTTCCAGTACATCTGTACGTCGCTCGGCCTGGACGAAGGCGAGCTGTTCAACATGTACCGCGAGGTGCCGTCGATCTCGGACAAAGATGCCTGGGCGCTGAAATACACCCAGCACCTGGAGGACCCGGACTTCCGGACCGGGACGCCGGAGGCCGACACCGCGTTCCTGCGCGACCTGATCGCGTTCTACGTGGTGTTCGAGGGGATGTGGTTCTACACCGGCTTCGCGCAGATCCTGTCGCTCGGCCGGCGGAACAAGATGGTCGGCATCGCCGAGCAGTACCAGTACATCCTGCGGGACGAGTCGATCCACCTGAACTTCGGCATCGACTGCATCAACCAGATCAAGCAGGAGAACCCGCACCTCTGGACGGCCGAGTTCCAGGCCGAGGTCCGGCAGATGCTCACCGACGCGTGTGAGCTAGAAGTCGCGTACGGGCGTTCCACGATGCCGAACGGCATGCTCGGGCTGACCGCGGAGTTGTGCGAGCAGTACATGCACTTCATCACGGACCGCCGCGCGGAGCAGATCGGCCTCGCCCCCATCTTCGGCGAGACCCGCAACCCGTTCGGCTGGATGTCGGAGGTGATGGACCTGAAGAAGGAGAAGAACTTCTTCGAAACCCGCGTCATCGAGTACCAGTCGTCCAGCGGCCTGAGCTGGGACTGACCGCCGTCACCGGTTTGCTCGCGGAGTACACCGCGAGCAAACCGGCTCCGTACGAGCGACGGCACGTCCGGCACAGATATGCCGGCCGTCAAACTCCTTCAGTGCGAGGTCGGACTCGTCTCAGGGCTCGCGGCGGCCGGTGTGGAGGTTCGCCGAGCCGCGCCAGCAAGGTCGTTCAGTGCTGCGACGACGACGTTCCACGCGATCCGGACCGTGTCGGGATCCGGCCGGTAGTCGTCCGTCAGCTGACGCTTCGGATGGACCAAGTTGCGATGATTGCGCAGCACGTGCGCGTAGTCCGCGACATCCGTGGAAATCCAGCGCTGGTCACGCGCCCGGTTGATCATGGTCTCGAAGTGATCGCGTGGCGGCCGGTCGTCCAGCGGATGGTGCACGAAGAAGTCGTACAGCACGCCTTCGAGCAAGCTCCCAAGCATGATGACAGCCGCCGTCGGCGCACCGCCCTGCCAGCACGCATACGCCTCGTCCAGCCGGCCACGGAGCTGCTCGCCAAACGCTGCGTCGCCGACCACGTCAGTCAAGTTGGCGGTGAGCTCAACCGGAATCCGCGAGGTCATCCGGCTGGCATCGCCGTCTTCCTTCCGCGCGATCGACGGCTGGTTCGCTTCGAAGACGACGACCAGATCCTCGAGGGCCAGGAGCTGATTCAGCTCGGTCAGCACCGCCGCGTGCGCCTCTGGTTCGTCGACATACTCGCGCCGGTCCGCGAGCCTCAGTAACAAGGCCCGCATCATGGACGAATGCTTGCGGCACTCCGCAAGCCGCTCCCGCGTCCACCAGAGCCGACCGCCGTCCACGCCGTTTCGCAGCCGCCATCCTGCGGTACGGAACAAGCGTTCGAGGTCCGACCCGCTCCGGTACTTGAGCGGCGGATCGTCACCGCAGATGATCGTCGCCAGCTCGGCGGTGACGTTCTCGTCCAGCACTACTTCGAGCTCCGCCATCGCAATCCTCATTCCTCGTCAAGCTCGACCGGATGCCAGTTGGTCGAGGCGTCCGTTAGGTCTCCCGGCCTGATGTCCCGCTCCGCAAGCGCCTTCCACAGCGACTCCAGTTCACGCTCGGGATCGAAGGCGAACTCACTCTCCCGAACCCGCACCGTCACCCACCCCATCCGGTCCAGCTCGCTGTCGCGACGAGCATCATTCGTCTGCTGATCAAGGCCCGCATGCCAGTAGTGGCCGTCGCATTCGACGGCGATCCGCCCTCCGGCGCCTGCCACCACCAGATCGAGCGTTCGGGTGCCGACGGGAAACTGCGGTACGACGTGATACCCCTTGCCCCGGATCGCCCGAAACACCTGCTGCTCGAAGAGCGAATCGAACGGCTGTGTGGGATCAGTTGCCGACACGGAGTCCAGGTCCGGGGAGTGCCCGTAGATCGACGGCGGGTTGTTCATGTAGCCGAGCAGCGAGGCCCGCAGATCCCTCGGGTTCAAGTCGTCCATCCGCAAGCTGGTCACCAGCCACAGCTGATCCCGGGCGCGGCTGACGGCCACGTTGTACGCCTGCTGGTAGGACTGCGCCTGAGCCAGTCGGACCCGGCCGGCCATGACCGTCGACAGGAAGATGACATCGCGTTCGTCGCCCTGGAAGTTCGGCGCCGTCCCGACCCGGATCTTTCGGGATTGACGTTCCTCTGATGGGACCACCTCGTTGATGAGGTTCTCGAGCAGCCGCAAGTGCGACTGGGCGTTCGCCAGGACCACGATCCCGAACGTCTTGCCGTCGTAGGCCGGGTCTTCCATGCACTTGAGCATCGTGTCGATGACTTCACGGGCCTCGACCTCGTTCCGTCGATTGGCGTCGCGTCCCTCGACGACCGCGCCCTCGACGGAGATGACCTTGAGCGGATCGAGGTCGTCGGCCTTGCGTTCGCGCAGCGGGATGAGGCCGCCGGAGTCGGAGCCGTAGGCGTAGAACTGGTCCGACGACCAGCGGATGATCTCTGGCACACAGCGGAAGTGCTCACGCAGTCTGACCAGACCGTTCTTGCCGGCCCGAGCCGACAGCACTCCGTACAGGTTGGACTTCGGTGTCAGGTTGGTGCGGATGTCCTCCGGCAGTCCGCCCAACCGGTCACGTTGCCGATCGAAGACCTCGTCGAGCGTGCCCATCGCGGATCCGGCCGGGGTGCACTGCTTGTCATCCCCGACGACGATCACTCGCGGGGCCATCCAAAGCAGATACAGATGCTCGATGCCTACCTGGCTCGCCTCGTCCACGATGACGACGTCGAACCGGTCCCGGTGGGCGGGCAGGTTCTCCAGGAGGTTGGCCAGCGGCACAACCCAGGCGGGTACGGCGTCCTGCGCCTTCAGCATGGCCGCCCTCGCGGCCTTCCGGAATTCCGCCGTCTTCTGGCCGGTGCCGGCACCGATCTTGCTCATGTGCTCGCGGTAGGTGTTCAGCGCGCGGGTGTGCTGGTCGGTCAACCGGAGCATGCAGGCGCGCATCGCCTCGGCCGCGACCAGCTCACCGGTGACGATGCTGAGCCGAGCCGTCAGGTCGCTGTATTCCTTGACCAGTCTGTGCTCTTCCTCGACCGTGCGGTGAGCCTGGACGAACGACGCGGCCAGCGACCATGCCCATGCTGCGGCGAGATTACGATCCTTCCACTCCGTCTGCCTGTCCGCACGCATCAGCTCTAGTAGGGCCGGATGACTCTGGCCCAATCGGCTGGACAACTGCCGGCACCGCAACTCCGCCGCCCGCTCGGCCCGGAGCCGATTGACATCGCTCAGGGCGGCTGCGGCTGCCGCCGAGTCGCGGATCTTGACCGCGTCTGCCACTGCCGTCAAGTCGCGGACACAGATGTTGCCGCGCACCATCCCTTGCAGGCGGTCGATCAAGTCGTCCACCCGGCTGGTCGCCTCGCGGGCCCGTCGCGCTGCCTGCACCTGGGGAATGCTCCCGGCCACTGAGCTGAACTCGTCCATACTGCGGACCGCTATCGGCCGTGCCCCGAGAGCCGTCCGGAACCGGCCGACCACTTCGAGCATCCGCATCACCTGCTGGAGCAGGTCCGCGTGATCGGACAGCTCCGCGAGTCTGGGACGCAGGCTGCCGACCGTGATCTCGACGTCGACATCACGCCAGCGCTCCGCCAGCCGGACAGATGCGACCTCTGCGCGCAGGTGCGCCAGCGCCGCCTCCAGTTGGCTGGCGGACTCGATCCGGCTTCCGTCGACCTTGACAGCTTCGAGCAAAACCTCGGCGTCACGCTGTACCTTGGGGACCAGCCGGGTCCGGAGCTTGCGCCCCTGACGCAGATGCTCCAACAAGGCCTCGCCGACCACGATCCGCCGCTGAGTCTCGGCGACCGTCGCTGCGCTGACCGGCTGGAGAACCTCGACGGCACTGCGCGAGCGGTCGTTGAGCTCGGCGAGGAGCCGCTCGGCGTCGCTCGCCGTCTCGAGCAGTCCTCGCCACAGGCCTGCTCGTCGCGACCCGATCAGGTCGTCGGCGGCCCTTCTCGACCACTCAGTAGCCATGATCGAGGTCGTCCGCAGCAGCTGCTCGAACTCGGCCGCGCAACCCTCCAGCTCGGTCATCGTCTGATCGTCGGTGGACATCAGCACCTCCGACGGTCCCGCCGGAGGCGATGCGCTCGCCTCGCGTTCGTCGGCGAACAATGTCGCTAACTCGCCCTCGGTTGGCAGCTCCTCCTCGGCGGGCACGCTCCGATCGCCCAGATCGGCTCGCTCCACTGTTGCCGTCGACAACAATGTGGCCAGTTCTCGGAACTCGGCCTGCGACAGTGCAGGGGTCCGCTCGCTCTGCGGCACAGATGGCATCCAGTCGTGGACTAATGCTTCGCGCTGGGTCTGGGCGACGATCGCAGCCAGCGTTCCGGAGTACGTCGTACCCTCGTACTCAGGAACCGCCGGGGGCCACTCCTTGCGCTCGACGTCGCGGAGTTCGCGAACTCGCCCGTTCACAATCTCGGCCTGCTGCGAGAGCCTTGCACGCTCCGCGCTCAGTGCCTCTGCCTTGACCCGGAGTGTGCGTTCATCGGTGGACGCGATCGCGCCGGACAGCGCCTCGATCCCCTTCTCCAGCTCGGCGGCAGCGTCCCGACTACCACCGGCCAGCAGGACGCACAACTGGCGAAGTGGCGCCGGGATCTTCTCGCGCAGCACCCGAAGCGCCTGATCCTTCTGGCTGGTGACAAGCACCCGTTGCCCGCGGGCCAGCAGAGCGGAGATCAGGTTGGCGATCGTATGGGTCTTTCCGGTGCCGGGCGGCCCCTGAACGACGATGCTCGTCTCGTCGCGGAGGAGCTCCATCACCCGGGTCTGCTCCACGTTGGACGGCAGCGGGAAGCGCGGCTCGGTGCCGAGCACATCCCCGGACACGGCGCTGCTTCCAGAGAGCCAGCGCTCGCGGGTCGTCTGATCGGTCTCCGCGACCAACTGCGCGAGGCCGACCGGGATGCCCAAGTCGTCGTTCTCGAGCGCCTCGGCGATCCCTCTATATGCCTCGGCGATCAGAGCCTTCGTTCGCGGCCGGAGAACCAACGCCGGGGCCGTCGCGATCTTCGGAACATCCCCTGGCACGGCCTTCGGCGAGAGCGCTTCGTCGCGATCGTTTCCGATGGTCACCGCGAGCCCGAGCCAGCCGGACAGCATCTCCTGCACGAGCTCGCTGTCGAGCGCCTCCTGACTGTCGAGCATGTTGGCCCGCGGATCTCGAGCCCGATCCGGGCGGTACTGCTCGACGCCACCGAGCATCTCGTAGTCCTCGAGCCGACGGGTGCCCGGCAGGCGCCGTACCGTCAGCGTGCCTGAGCGGTCGACCCGTGGATGAGCCTTCTCTGTCAGCAGGTGCCGGCGCACGTTCAAGCCGTCCGGCGGACGCCAGCTCAGGTATCCGGCACCGAGCATGAACTCGAACTCGTCGTCCCGCTGCTCCATCATCTGGGCGGCGTGCTCGAGCCGCTCGTAGATGTTGTGGCGATGTCGTCGGACAGGCTCATCCGCCGCCCACTGCCGCCACTCCACGAGCCACCGGTCAAACGACTTCTGCCGCTCCAAGGCCGCCCGGACGGCTTCCCTGTCGAGTTCCTCACGCTCTTCGCCGAGTGCATCCGGTTCGCCGTCATCCTCGTCGCGCTCTGATGGCGCGACTGGCCGACTCACGACAGGATCCTCGCGCAGGACCGGAACGATCGCCGGATCGTGGACCGACGCCGGTGTGACCCAGCCGGACAGATCCGTTGGCGGCGGTGGCGCTGGTACCGCCGCGACCGGTTTGATCCGGACCAGCAGGTCGGTGTCCTTCGGATCCGGTCGCACGATGTCAGGTGGCAGCGTCGGCAACCAAAGCACATCTTCCGGCGCCTGCGAGGTGCCGTCGAAGATATCTGGTGACGAGCTCCGCCTGCTGAGGTCGGTCAGCTCCATCAGATAGGTGACCAGGTGTCTGGTGTTGACGAAAGCTTCGCCGTCAATCTGCTGTTCTGGGCTCATCCCAAGTCCCCCCTTGGACGCTAGGCAGCCCTGCAGATTATCGAGGGGCACGTTTGGTAGTCAATGAGCGTCTCACTGCAACTTCCGGTACGTCTTCTTGGCACGAGGGCGGTCGCGACCGACGAACCGCGGCGCTGGACGCGTCCCCGCAGTTCGTCGGCGGTCAGGGCAGGAGGGCGAGGATCTCGGCCGTGATGCCGGTTTCGCCGAGGCGGGGGAAGATGCGGGTGAGGGCGTGCTCATGGGAGTCGGCGGACAGGTCGGTCATCGCGTCGGTGGCGAGGGTGACGTTGTAGCCGTGTTCGTAGGCGGCGCGGGCGGTCGACTCGACGCCGATGCTGGTCGCGACCCCGGTCAGGACGACCTGGGTGACGCCGCGACGGCGCAGGTGCACGTCGAGGTCGGTGCCGTGGAACGCCCCCAGTTCCGCTTGGTGACGATGATGTCCTCCGGATGCCCGGCCAACTGGTCGCCGCCGGCGGGCGGCGTACCGGTCGAGTGCCGCTGCAGCTCGGAACGGTCAGTCCACCGAGGAGGCCTGCTGTCGCCGTTCCGATGAGTGGAGCGGGCGGGGACCGAAGAGGTCGACCAGGCGGCCGGGGCGGGGGTCACCGAGTGGTCGCCGCCTCGACGGCGTGGTCCAGCAGGGCGAGGGCCTTGAGGATGGTTTGGCGTTCGGACTCGGTGCAGCGCTCCTGCAGGGTCTCGGCCAGCCACTCCTGCCGGACCTTCCGGTCGCCCTGGATCCGGTGCCGGCCGGCCGTGGTCAGCGAGACCACCTGACGGCGGCCGTCCTCGGGGTCGGGGTGGCGCTCGATCAGATCGGCCGCACGGAGAGCCGCCAGAATCGCGGCCATCGACTGCGGCCGGACCCGCTCGGCCGCAGCCAGTTCGCTGGCCGACGCCGGCCCGTCCTTGTCGAGTCGGCTGAGCACCGAGGACTGCGACGGCGTCAGGTCGTCCTGCGTCGCGAGCTCCTTCAGCCGCCGCTTCACCCGCCCGAACACGACCCGCACCTCACTGGCCGCCCGCACCGCCGACGCGGAGATCTGCTGACCCATATCGCCAGCATAGACTGGTCAGTAGCAACTGAACAGTTTGAACTGACTATCTCAGGCGACGGTGACCTCGAGCACGCCGATGACCTTCGCGAGCCGGGCCGCGACCCGGCCGGCGTCGAAGCCCTCACCCTCGACGACCACCCGCAGCTCGCCCTTGTCCAGCGACAGCGCGAGCTCGCGGACGTCGTACGGATTCAGCTGGACGGCGATCCGGGCGAGCATCCCCTCGGTCTCGACCACCTCGGCAGTGAAGACCGTGACGGTGCGTTCTACCGCGAGCAGGGTCATCGTACGACCTCCTTGTGCCGCAGCAGCCCGAACGTGAAGCCGTCGACGAGGGCCTCCCACGACGCCTCGACGATGTTGTGACCGACGCCGACCGTCACCCACGAGCCCTCGCCGTCGGCGGTCTCGATCAGCACTCTGATCACCGCGTCCGTCCCGTGCCCTTGATCGAGGATGCGGACCTTGTAGTCGACCAGCTCGAACTTGTTCACCACCGGGTACGCGCGTTCGATCGCGGTGCGGAGCGCATGGTCGAGAGCGTTCACCGGGCCGTTGCCCTCGCCGGTGACGATCTCCCGCTCGCCGCCTGCGACCAGCTTCACCGTCGACTCCGAGACCGCCTCGCCGTCGGCCCGGGACTCGGTGATCACGCGCCACGACTCGACGTCGAAGAAGCTCGGCCGCTTCCCGGTGACCTCCTCGGTCAGCAGCAGCTCGAACGACGCGTCCGCGGCCTCGAACGTGTACCCGCGGGCCTCCATCTCCTTCACCCGGTCGGCCACCCGGCTGACCAGATCGCGGTCGTTGCCGAGGTCGAAGCCGAGCTCGCGGCCCTTCAGCTCGATGCTCGCGCGGCCGGCCATCTCGGAGACGAGCATCCGCATGTCGTTGCCCACCTGGGCCGGATCCGTGTGCTGGTAGAGATCCGGATCCACCTTGATGGCACTGGCGTGCAGGCCCGCCTTGTGGGCGAACGCGGACACACCGACGTACGGCTGCCGGGTCGACGGCGGCACGTTCGTCACTTCGGCGATCGCGTGGGCGATCCGGAACGACTCGGCGAGCTTGCCGGCCGGAAGCAGTTCCATCTCCCGCTTGAGCTCGAGGTTGGCCACGATCGCGAGCAGGTCGGCGTTGCCGGTGCGTTCGCCGTACCCGTTGATGGTGCCCTGGACGTGCGTGACGCCGGCCTCGACGGCGGCGATCGAGTTCGCCACCGCGCAGCCGGCGTCGTTGTGACAGTGGATGCCGAGCCGGGCGCCGGTGGAGTCGAGGACGTCGCGGACGATGTCCTGCAGTTCTCTCGGCAGCGTCCCGCCGTTGGTGTCGCACAACGCGACCACGTCGGCGCCGGCCTCGACTGCTACCCGGACGACTTCCAGGGCGTACGCGCGGTTGGCGCGGTAGCCGTCGAAGAAGTGCTCGGTGTCGAGGAACACCCGCTGCCCGTTCTCGTGCAGGTGGCGGACCGTGTCGGCGACCATGCGGAGGTTCTCGTCGAGCGTCGTACGCAAGGCGCGCTCGACGTGCGCATCGTGGCTCTTGGCAACGAGTGTGACCACGCCGGCGCCGGACTCGCGGAGCGCGGCGACCTGCGGGTCGTCGGCCGCGGTGGTCTCGGGCTTGCGGGTCGCGCCGAAGGCGGCGAAGGTCGCGTTCTTCAGGTGCAGCTCGGTCCGGGCGCGCTCGAAGAACTCGGTGTCCTTGGGCACGGCTCCCGGCCAGCCGCCCTCGATGAAGCCCACCCCCAGGTCGTCCAGATGCTGCGCAATGGCGATCTTGTCGGCCACGGACAGCGCCAGTCCCTCTTGCTGCGCGCCGTCGCGCAGAGTCGTGTCGTAGACGTGGAACTCGTCCGAGATGCTCATGATCGGCCTTCCGAGGGGGTGGCGGGCAAACAAAAAACCTCCCGCAAGGTGCGAGAGGTCTGCGCGCTCAGGTACAGCTGGCTGAGCGCGCCTAAGTAATAATGACCCGGCTGATCTTCATGACGTTTTGCAGTCTGCCACACAAAGTCCACAGCGTGGCGAGACCGTCTCGCATCACGAACATCCAGTACTCACAGCAGTACTACGGCGTACGAAGGAGTTCAGGCGGTGAGGCTGGTGAGGGACCAGCCGGGGTCGTCCCAGGCGGTGTAGAAGTCTTCGCGGGACAGGGGCCGCAGGCCCCATTCGTCGCGGTCCAGGGCCTGGTCGGTGAGGATGCCCTCGTCGTCCTCGAGGCGCTGCCACCAGTACCGGGTGATGGTGCCGTCCTCGGCCGCGCCGAGCTGGCGGACCACGACCCACTCGCGCTCGTGCCAGACCGCCTCGTACAGCCAGTCGGTGCCTTCCTCGTCAGCCAGCGCGCCGTAGGTGCGTGGCGCGGTGCCCCGGTCCAGATCCCGGATCAGCTCGACGGTGGCACGGATCGCGCCGGCCGTCTCGGGCGACCATGAGCGCCGCTCGGCCAGCTCCGCGTAGTAGGCCTCGACATTGTCCGGGAAGCTGCTCATGCAGCCCGACCCTATCGAACCCCGGCCGCGAACAGCGACCGTCCGTCCACACCCCAGACCTGAAAAGATCCTCTGAAAACGACCCGCTCCGAACGGAGCGGGTCGTCGTCATGGGCAACTAGTTCAGCAGATGCGGGTCATCCAGTTGTGGGTGTCGGGAGTGCGGCCGTACTGGACGTCGAGGAGGGCGCTGCGGACCGCGGCGGTGACCGGGCCGCCGTTGCCGTCGCCGACCTGGGTCTCGCCGTCCTTCCACTTCAGGGACGCGACCGGGGTGACCACCGCGGCAGTGCCGCAGGCGAAGACCTCGCGGACCTTGCCGGACGCCGCACCGTCACGCCACTCGTCGATCGAGATCTTGCGCTCGGTGACGGTGTAGCCGAGGTCGGTGACGAGCTTCAGGATCGAGTCCCGGGTGACGCCCTCGAGGATGGTGCCGGACAGCTCCGGGGTGACCACGGAGTTGTCGTCGAGGACGAAGTACAGGTTCATCCCGCCGAGCTCCTCGACCCACTTCTTCTCGACCGCGTCGAGGAAGGCGACCTGGTCGCAGCCCTGCTCGATCGCCTCGGCCTGCGCGAGCAGCGAGGAGGCGTAGTTGCCGCCGGTCTTGGCCGCGCCGGTGCCACCGGGGGCAGCCCGGGTGTACTCCTCGCTCAACCAGATCCGGACCGGCTTCACACCGCCGGAGAAGTACGACCCGGCCGGCGACGCGATCGCGCAGTACGTGACCTGTGCGGACGGGCGGACGCCGAGGAACGGGTCCGAGCCGAACATGAACGGCCGCAGGTAGAGCGACGTCTCGCCACCGCCGGGCACCCAGGCCTTGTCCAGCTCGACCAGCTTGCGCAGCGAGTCCAGGAAGGCGGCCTCGGGCAGCTCCGGAAGAGCCAGCCGGCGAGCAGAACGCGCGAAGCGGGCCGCGTTCGCCTCAGGGCGGAACATGTGGATCGAGTCGTCGGGATGCCGGTAGGCCTTCATCCCCTCGAAGATGGTCTGGGCGTAGTGGAACACCGCGGTGGCCGGAGACAGCTCCAGCGGACCGAAGGCGGTGATCCTCGCGTCGTGCCAGCCGTTCTCCTTGGTCCACGTGGCGATCGCCATGTGGTCGGAGAAATACTGCCCGAATCCCGGGTTCGCCAGGATCGTGGCGCGCTGGTCGTCGCTGGCCGGATGGGTGGTTGGCTCAACGGTGAACTGCAGATCGGCGCTCATAGCCGCACCGTACCTCTTGGCCAAGTGGTCATGCGAGCACCAGTCAGCGCCTCACACGCGGTCACCGGGCCTCACCCGGCCGCGCGCTTGGCGATGGCGTCACCGATCTCGCCGGTGCTGCGAGCGGCGCCCGTGCGCTCCTCGATATCGGCGGTCACGGCCGCCTCGATCGCGGCCGCGGCCTCGGTCAGGCCGAGGTGGTCGCACAGCAGCGCGGCGGACAGGATCGCCGCGGTCGGATCGGCCTTCTGCTGGCCGGCGATGTCCGGCGCGGAGCCGTGCACCGGCTCGAACATGCTCGGCGCGGTCTTGTCCGGGTTGATGTTGGCGCTCGCGGCCAGCCCGATGCCACCGCTGATCGCGGCCGCCAGGTCGGTGATGATGTCGCCGAACAGGTTGTCGGTGACGATCACGTCGAACCGCGCCGGGTCGGTGACCAGGAAGATCGTCGCGGCGTCCACGTGCAGGTAGTCGACCGCGATCTCCGGGAACTCCTCGGCGACCTTGTCGACGGTGCGCTTCCACAGGTGACCGGAGTACACGAGCACGTTGTTCTTGTGGACGAGCGTCAGCTTCTTGCGCGGGCGCGCCTGGGCCCGGGCGAACGCGTCCCGGACCACCCGCTCCACGCCGTACGCCGTGTTGACGGAGACCTCGGTGGCGATCTCGGCCGGCGTACCGACGCGCAATGCGCCGCCGTTGCCGACGTACGGACCCTCGGTGCCTTCACGGACCACGACGAAGTCGACGTCGCCCGGGTTCGCCAGGGGGGAGCCGACGGACGGGTAGATCTTCGAGGGGCGCAGGTTCACGTAGTGGTCGAGGGTGAAGCGGAGCTTCAGCAGCAGGCCGCGCTCCAGCGTGCCGGACGGGACCGACGGGTCACCGATCGCGCCGAGCAGGATCGCGTCGTGCTTGCGAATCTCCTCCAGCTCCGCGTCCGGCAGCGTCTCCCCCGTGGCGTGCCAGCGCCGCGCGCCGAGGTCGTACTCGGTCCGCTCGAACGTCACGCCGTGCTGGGCGGCGACCGCGTCGAGCACCTTGAGGGCCTCGGTGGTCACCTCGGGTCCGATCCCGTCCCCGGGAACGACGGCCAGCGTGAAGTTCTTCTTGTCGCTCACTTCTCGGGTTCTCCCCCATTGTCGCGGCGGTTCATGGCCTCTTGGACAGCCCTGGCCTCGGACGCGGTCGCACTCGCCGGGCGGGCCGGGCGGCGACGGCGCGTCGCCTTCCGTTCCCGGGCGTCGATCGCGGGCCAGTTGGCTGGATACATCTCGTACATGCTGCTCCTCCCGAAACAGGTCGCGGGCGGCAGGGTGTGCACGAATTTACTCTGACGTCCGACTATTTCACCACTATGCGGGCAGGTTGTCCCGGAATATGAGATGCCGGTGCTGGTACTGGACCAGAGCTGTGCAACTCTCAACCGGTGAGTGCTCTTCCAGAACTGCCGCCGCTGGTGTCAGCGGCCCTCAGCCTGTCCGGTCGGCGTGGATTCGTCAGCTCCACCAGGAACGAGACCGGCCGGCTGCTCGCCACGCTCGCGGCGTCGAAGACCGGCCTGCTCGGTGAACTCGGGACTGGCTGCGGTGTCGGTTCGGCCTGGCTGCGCAGCGGCGCCGGCGAGAGCACCCGGATCGTCACCGCGGAGAGCGACCCGCAACTGGCGCAGGTGGTGGCGGAACTGTTCGCCGATGACGAGCGGATCGAGGTCGTCTCGGCCGACTGGACCGCACTGATCGAACGCGGCCCGTTCGCGCTCCTGTTCGTCGACGCGCGCGAGGCCAAGCTGTCGGCCCGCGACATCATCGCGGACGTGATCGAGCCCGGCGGCTTCGTCGTCCTGGACGACTTCACGCCGTCGGCGGTCTGGCCGCCGATGTACGAGGGGCGCGTCGACACGCTGCGGCAGGAGTGGCTGATGGACAAGCGCTTCACCACCGTCGAGGTGATGGTCGCCCCGGACGCCGCCGTACTCCTCGCCACGCGGCACTGACCCCCCGGACATGGAGCGGGCCCGAGCTATTGAGCTCGGGCCCTTGCCAGCCGCCATGCGCCTGCGGGCGGCTGACCACCTCCAGTAAATCAGTCGTTGGACTGACTCACGCCTCCAGGTCCACGGTACGAGCGGTGTCGGCCTGGACCGCCCCGGCGATGTCGTCCAGCACGGCCGGCGCGATCGCCGAGTCGACCGACAGCGCGACCAGCGCCTTGCCGCCCTTGCGGTCACGGCTGACCTGCATGCCCGCGATGTTCACGTCCGCGTCGCCGAGGATGCGGCCGATCTGCCCGACGATGCCCGGCCGGTCCTCGTAGGTGAGGAAGGCGAGGTGCGCCGACAGCTCGACCTCGAGGTCGAACCCGTCGATCTCGACCAGCCGCTCCGACTGCCGGACGCCGACCAGCGTGCCGGACACCGACACCTGGGCACCGTCGGCGAGCGTGCCGCGCAGGGTGATCAGGTTGCGGTGCTCGGGGCTGTCGTGGTCGGTGACGAGCCGGACCTCGAGGCCCCGCTCGGCCGCGAGCAGCGGCGCGTTCACGTACGAGACGTTGTCCTCGACGACATCCGCGAACACACCCTTGAGGGCGGCCAGCTCGAGCACCTTGACGTCGTACTGCGTGATCTCGCCGCGGACCTCGACGTCGAGCTGCTGCGCGACGCCGCCGGCCAGCGCGGTGAAGATCCGGCCGAGCTTCTCGGTCAGGGCGATCCCCGGCCGGACGTCCTCGGCGATCACGCCGCCCTGGACGTTGACCGCGTCCGGCACCAGTTCGCCGGACAGCGCGAGCCGGACCGACTTGGCGACCGCGATCCCGGCCTTCTCCTGCGCCTCGTCGGTCGACGCGCCGAGGTGCGGGGTAGCGACCACGTTCTCGAACTCGAACAGCGGCGAGTCGGTGCACGGCTCGCTCGCGAACACGTCCAGGCCGGCGCCCGCGACGCGGCCCTCCTTGAGCGCGGTGTAGAGCGCCTGCTCGTCGACGATGCCGCCGCGGGCCGCGTTCACGATGATGACCTCGGGCTTGACCTTGTGCAGCTCCTCGTCGCCGATCAGGCCGATCGTCTCCGGGGTCTTCGGCAGGTGCACCGAGATGAAGTCGCTGGCGCCGAGCAGCTCGTCCAGGGACGCGAGCCGGACACCCATCTGCGCGGCCCGGCCGGCCTGCACGTACGGGTCGTAGGCGATCACGTTCATGCCGAAGGCGGCCAGCCGCTGCGCGACCAGGACGCCGATCTTGCCGAGGCCGACGATGCCGACGGTCTTCTCGAACAGCTCGACACCGGAGTACTTGCTGCGCTTCCACTCGCCGTTCTTCAGCGACAGGTCGGCGGCCGGGACACGGCGCGCGGCGGCCAGCAGCAGCGCGACCGCGAGCTCGGCGGCGCTGACGATGTTGGAGGTCGGCGCGTTGACGACCATCACGCCGGCCTGGGTGGCGGCCTTCACGTCCACGTTGTCCAGGCCGACACCGGCCCGGGCGACGACCTTCAGGCGCTTGGCGGCAGCGAGGGCTTCGGCGTCCACCTTGGTGGCGCTGCGGATCAGGATGGCGTCGACGTCGGCGATGGCCGGGAGCAGCTCGGCGCGGTCGGCGCCGTTGATCTGCCGGATCTCGAAGTCGGGGCCGAGCGCCTCGACGGTGGCCGGGCTGAGCTCTTCGGCAATCAGGACGACGGGCCGGGTTACGTCAGTCATGGAGGAATCTCCTGCAGAAGCGGTAGGGGCTCGTGTGAACAGAGCACCGCGCTGTGCCCGCTGCTCCGATGGTACCCCGTCGCCTCCGGACCCTGCGCGCGGACCCGAATGCCGGTCAGTCGCAGGCCCGCCCCGGCAACACCATCTCGACCCCGTCCATCACAAGCTTTCCGCCTTCCCGGACCAAGCGGTAGCGCTGGTCGAACCGGCGGCAGTTCAGCCCGCCCGCACCCTTGACGTCCGGCGAGAACAGTACGTTGAAGGTCATCCGCGCGTACGCCCCGTCCGCACCGTAGGCGCTCACCCCGGTGATCTTGGGATCGAAGAAGTACGACGTCTGGTGGCTGTCCCGGTCCCGGGTCGGGCTCATCGACTTCTTCCGGTACTTGGAGTACACCGTCTGCAGCGCGGTGAAGTCGTGCCGGTTCTCCAGCGTCAGATAGTCGCCGAGCATCCTCTGGGCTTCCACCGCCAGAGGGGTGCTCGCTACCTGCAATTCTGGAACGACCGGGTTCTGCGGCCCCCGCGACCGCGCACACTGACCGCCCGCTCCGACGGTCAGGCCGACGGGCTTCGGTGCGGTGTACGCGCGCAACTTGGCGAGCCCGATGATCGTGGCGGCCTGGACCGTGTCGCCGACGACGAGGCCGACCACCTGGCCGTTCTGGTCGACGACCGGGCCGCCGAGTTTGGCCGCGTTCATCACCTCGCTGAGTGCGCGCGGGCGCTCAGTCGTACCGACCGGCTGGATGCGTTGCTGGCCGGCCGCGGTGTAGCCGATCTGGGCGAGCTCCGACTTCGGGTCGGGATCGGCGGTGGCGAGCGGGATCGGTTCGTCCTCGAGTTGCCCGATCATCCGCAGTACGGCGACGCCGTCCGCGGTGGTGCCCAGCAGGTTCGCCTGCCGGATCTGGTTGTCCGGCGTCACGATCACGATCGACAGCGGCGTCTTGACCGCGGAGGCCGCGGTCAGGACGATCCCGTTCTCCAGGAGTACGCCGGTCGCCTCGCCCGACCCCTCACACGTCGTGGCCAGCACCCGGACGACACCGTGGCCGATCGATTCGAGGACCTGGCCGGTGTTGATCCGGAGGCTCTCGGCGCGGACGAACCAGCCCGCGGTGGCGCCGGCGGCGATGATCAGGAGGACGACGAGGAAACCGGCCAGGAAGCGGCCGTAGACCCACGGTTGCCGGGGCGGGGGGTCGGGGGTGCGGGGTGTCGTGGTCTGCAGCTGGGTGAGCGTGCCGGCGTCCGCGGGGACGCGGCGGGGCGGCCGGGGCAAGTCGCGCCCGTCCATCGGTCACCTCCCCCATCCCAGTGCAGACCGGGACCGTTATCGATTGTGCCAAAAGAAGAGGTCCGGGCCACCCACCTGGGTGCCCCGGACCTCTGGTGCTGCCGCGTCAGCGGGCTGAGGTGCCCTCGACATAGTCGTCGTCGTGGGACTTGACCCACGCCATCAGGCCGCGCAGTTCCTTACCCACGGCCTCGATCGGGTGGGACTCGCTCTGCTTGCGGAACTCGGCGAACTCCGGCGCGCCGGCGTCCTGGTCGGCGATGAAGCGGGCCGCGAAGGTGCCGTCGGTGATGTCGCCGAGGACCTCCTTCATGCGCTGCTTGACCGACGCGTCGATGATCCGCGGGCCGGACACGTAGTCGCCGTACTCGGCGGTGTCGGAGACCGACCAGCGCTGCTTGGCGATGCCGCCTTCGTAGATCAGGTCGACGATCAGCTTGAGCTCGTGCAGGCACTCGAAGTACGCGACCTCGGGCTGGTAGCCGGCCTCGGTCAGCACCTCGAACCCGTTCTGGATCAGCGCCGACACACCGCCGCAGAGGACGGCCTGCTCACCGAACAGGTCGGTCTCGGTCTCCTCGGTGAAGGTGGTCTTGATCCCGCCGGCCCGCAGGCCGCCGATGCCCTTGGCGTACGAGAGCGCCAGGTCCCACGCCTTGCCGGTGGCGTCCTGCTCGACCGCTACCAGCACGGGTACGCCGCGACCCTCGGTGTACTCACGGCGGACCAGGTGGCCCGGGCCCTTCGGGGCGACCATGAACACGTCCACGCCGGCCGGCGGCTTGATGTAGCCGAACCGGATGTTGAAGCCGTGACCGAAGACGAGCGCGTCGCCGTCGACCAGGTTCGGCTCGATGGCCTCGGTGTAGAGCTTGCGCTGGGCCGGGTCCGGCGCGAGGACGACGATGACGTCGGCCTCCTCGACCGCCTCGGCCGGGGTGAGGACCCGCAGGCCCTGGGCCTCGGCCTTGGCCCGGCTCTTCGAGCCCTCGGGCAGGCCGACCCGGACGTCGACGCCGGAGTCACGCAGCGACAGCGCGTGGGCGTGGCCCTGGGAGCCGTAGCCGAGCACGGCCACGTGGCGGCCCTGGATCACCGACAGGTCGGCGTTGTCGTCGTAGAACATTTCTGCTGCCACTGGGGCTCTTCTCCTCGGATTCTGTGTGTTGTCGGTACGGCGTTCAGGCGTGGCGGGCCGGTGCCACGGGTCGGCCCGGCGGGGGTGCCGGGACCGGGTGGTGCGCTCGGTCGGCGGGTTGCGCCTGCACGTTCGGGGTGCCCGAGGCGACATGCGGCGGTGGCACCGGGACCGGCCGCAGGGTGCGGTCGGAGATGGAGCGGCTGCCCCGGCCGATCGCGACCATGCCGGACTGCACCAGCTCGCGGACGCCGAAGGGTTCCAGCACCCGGAGCATGGCCTCGAGTTTCTCGGGATTGCCGGTCGCCTCGATCGTGATCGCGTCCGGAGCCACGTCCACCACCTTCGCACGGAACAGCTGGACGGTCTCCAGCACCTGTCCCCTGGTCAGGGTGTCCGCCTTGACCTTGACCAGCAGCAGTTCGCGCTGAACCGTCTGGCTGGGCTCGAGTTCGACGATCTTGATCACATTCACCAGCTTGTTCAGCTGCTTGGTGATCTGCTCCAGCGGCTGCTCGTCCACGCTGACCGCGATGGTCATCCGGGACACCTCGGGGTGCTCGGTCGGACCGACCGCGAGGGAATCGATGTTGAACCCCCGGCGCGAGATCAGCGCCGCGACACGGGCCAGCACACCGTGCTTGTTCTCGACCAGGATCGACAGCGTGTGCTTGCTCATCAGAGTTCCTCGGTGTCCCACTTGGGCGCCATGTCGCGGGCGATCTGGATGTCGTCGTTGCTGGTACCGGCCGCGACCATCGGCCAGACCATTGCGTCGCGGTGCACGACGAAGTCGACCACGACCGGCTGGTCCGTGACCGACATCGCCTTGTCGATGGTGGCGTCGACCGAGTCCTTGTCGGAGCAACGCAGCCCGACGCCGCCCATCGCCTCGGCCAGCTTGGCGAAGTCCGGGATCTGGGCCGAGTGCAGGTCGGTGTTGGAGTAGCGCTTGTCGTAGAACAGCGTCTGCCACTGCCGGACCATGCCCAGCGACTGGTTGTTGATCACGGCAACCTTGATCGGAATGCCCTCGAGCGCGCAGGTGACCAGCTCCTGGTTGGTCATCTGGAAGCAGCCGTCACCGTCGATCGCCCACACGGTCTTGTCCGGGCGCGCGACCTTGGCTCCCATCGCGGCCGGCACGGCGTACCCCATGGTGCCGAGGCCGCCGGAGTTCAGCCAGTGGCCCGGCTTCTCGAACGGCAGGTAGTGCGCGGCCCACATCTGGTGCTGGCCGACGCCCGCGGTGTAGACGGCGTCCGGTCCGGCGATCTTGCCGATCCGCTCGATCACGTACTGCGGGGACAGCGTGCCGTCCTCGGGTTCGTCGTACGCGACCGGGTACTTGGCGCGGACCGCCTCCAGCTGGTGCCGCCAGGCGTCGTACGACGGGGTCCGGCCGGCGTTCGCGATCTCGGTGCGCATCGCGGCGACCAGGTCGGTGATGACCTCCTTGCAGTCACCGACGATCGGCACGTCGGCGGCGCGGTTCTTGCCGATCTCGGCCGGGTCGATGTCGGCGTGGATGACCTTCGCGTCAGGCGCGAACGAGTCGAGGCGGCCAGTCACCCGGTCGTCGAAGCGGGCACCGAGACAAATCAGGAGATCAGACCTCTGCAGGGCGCCGACAGCGGACACCGAGCCGTGCATACCTGGCATGCCGAAGTGCAGCTCGTGGGTGTCGGGCAGCGCGCCGCGGGCCATCAGCGTGGTGACCACGGGGATGCCGAGGAGTTCCGCGAGCTCCTTCAACTCGGCGGTGGCCCGGGCCCGGATCACGCCGCCGCCGACGTACAGCACCGGCTTCTCGGCGGCCGCGATCAGCCGGGCCGCCTCGCGCACCTGCTTGGGGTGCGGGCGGGTCACCGGCCGGTAGCCGGGCAGCGAGAGCTCGGTCGGCCACTGGAAGTCGACCTTGGCCTGCATCGCGTCCTTGGTCACGTCGACGAGCACCGGGCCGGGCCGGCCGGTGGAGGCGATGTGGAACGCCTCGGCCACCGTGGTGGCGATGTCGTTCGGGTCGTTGACCAGGAAGTTGTGCTTGGTGATCGGCATCGTGATGCCGCGGATGTCGGCCTCCTGGAAGGCGTCCGTACCGATCGCGGCGCTGGCGACCTGCCCGGTGATCGCGACCAGCGGGACCGAGTCCATGTACGCGTCGGCGATCGGCGTCACCAGGTTCGTCGCGCCGGGGCCGGAGGTCGCCATGCACACGCCGGTCTTGCCGGACGCGGAGGCATACCCCTGGGCGGCGTGGCCGGCGCCCTGCTCGTGACGTACCAGGATGTGGCGGATCTGGGTCGAGTCGAGCATCGGGTCGTACGCCGGGAGGATCGCGCCACCCGGAATGCCGAAGACGGTGTCCACTCCGGCATGTTCCAGTGCACGGATCAGAGCCTGTGCCCCGGTCAGCTGCTCACTCATGAGTGCCTTCCCTATGTCCTGTCACGATTTGACTGTCGCGACCGATCCATCCTCGCTTGTGGTTGTCTTCAGGTCTTCTCTGGGTCTCAGATAGTCGCCCTGGCAACAAAAAACCCCTTCCGCCGGTTGGCTGAAGGGGCGCGCTCGACTCGGTGGTCGCGTCAGTCGGCGCGCCGCACAAGTACGAGGAGAATCGATCGCATGTAGGCATTATTCGCCTCCGGCCCGCGACCGGGTCAAGTTCAGCACCGAGCTGTCTCATTTGATGAGATGACTGTCTTTAGATGCAGACCGCACCTTCGGAGGCCGAACGGACCAGGCGGGTGTACTTGCCGAGGACCCCCTTGGTGATCGCCGGGGTCTTCGGGGTCCAGCCCTGCTTGCGGCGTTCGAGTTCCGCTTCGGTGACGTGGAGATCGAGGGTCCGGTTCTTCACGTCGAGGGTGATCCGGTCGCCGTCCCGGACGAACGCGATCGGGCCGCCGTCGACCGCTTCGGGGGCCACGTGTCCCACGCAGAGTCCCGTCGTACCGCCGGAGAAGCGGCCGTCGGTGAGGAGCAGGACGTCCTTGCCGAGGCCCGCGCCCTTGATCGCGCCGGTCACCGCGAGCATCTCGCGCATGCCGGGGCCGCCCTTGGGGCCTTCGTACCGGATCACGACGACGTCGCCGGGGTTCAACTCCGGGACTGCGTCCATCGCAGCGCGTTCGCCGTCGAAGACTCGCGCCGTACCCTCGAACACGTCCGAGTCGAAGCCGGCGCTCTTCACCACCGCGCCTTCCGGCGCGAGCGAGCCGTGCAGGATCGTGATGCCGCCGGTGCCGTGGATCGGCCTGTCGAGCGCGCGGATGATCGTGCCGTCGACGTCGGGCGGTGCGATGTCGGCGAGGTTCTCCGCCATCGTCTTGCCGGTGACCGTCAGGCAGTCGCCGTGCAGCAGGCCGGCGTCGAGGAGTGCCCGCATGACCACCGGGATACCGCCGACGCGGTCGACGTCGGTCATCACGTAGCGGCCGAACGGTTTCAGGTCGCCGAGGTGCGGGACCCGGTCGCCGATCCGGTTGAAGTCGGCCAGCGTCAGGTCGACCTCGGCCTCGCGGGCGATCGCGAGCAGGTGCAGTACGGCGTTCGTCGAGCCGCCGAGCGCCATCACGACGGCGATGGCGTTCTCGAAGGCCTCCTTGGTGAGGATCTGGCGGGCCGTGATCCCCTTCCGCAGCAGGCCGACCGCGGCCTCGCCGGACTTGCGGGCGTAGCCGTCGCGGCGACGGTCGACCGCGGGCGGTGCGGCCGAGCCCGGCAGCGACATCCCGAGTGCTTCGGCGGACGCGGCCATCGTGTTGGCTGTGTACATCCCGCCGCAGGCGCCCTCACCGGGGCAGATCGCGCGCTCGACCGCATCGACCTCGTCCTGGGTGATCAGGCCGCGAACACACGCGCCGACCGCCTCGAACGCGTCGATGATCGTGACGTCCTTGTCGCCGAGCTTGCCCGGCATGATCGACCCGGCGTACAGGAACACCGACGCCAGGTCGAGCCGGGCCGCGGCCATCAGCATGCCGGGCAGCGACTTGTCGCAACCGGCCAGCAGCACCGAGCCGTCGAGTCGCTCGGCCTCCATCACGGTCTCGACCGAGTCGGCGATGATCTCGCGGCTGACGAGTGAGTAGTGCATGCCGACATGGCCCATCGAGATGCCGTCGGACACGCTGATCGTGCCGAACTCGAGCGGATAGCCGCCGGCCGCGTGCACGCCTTCCTTGACCGCCTTCGCGAGCCGGTCCAGGGACAGGTTGCACGGGGTGATCTCGTTCCAGCTCGAGGCGACCCCGACCTGCGGCTTCGCCCAGTCGTCGTCCCCCATCCCCACCGCCCGGAGCATCCCTCGGCTGGCGGTGGCTTCCAGGCCATCGGTCACTGTCCGGCTGCGAGGCTTCACATCGACCATGCCGCTCACTCTATTCGGTTGCCTACGCTGTGCCAGGTGAACCGACTCGAGGCCGGCTCGACGGGGATCGGATCGTGTATCTGCGTGAGTACGCGACCACCGCACCGCTCTACGACTGAACCGGCAGCTGGCGGGACTAGGCTGGGGATCACCGCGACTGGCGAGGGTGGAGTACCACCGGGGAGCGGAATCAACCAGCAAGGCGTCGTCCGCCTGGGCGCCTCCGATCTCGGAGGTGCTTGATGCGTTATGGGATGAATCCACATCAGACCGCGGACATGGTGGCGACTGGGCCGCGCGCTCCGTTCACGGTGGTGTCTGGCGAGCCGTCGTACATCAACGTGCTGGATGCGCTCACCGGGTGGCAGCTCGTGCGCGAGGCCTCAAACGCGTTCGGCGTGCCGGCGGCTGCGTCGTACAAGCATGTGTCGCCGGCTGGGGCGGCCTTGGGCTCGTCGGTGAGCGCGGCCTATCTGCGCGCTCGCGATGCCGATCCGAAGTCGTCGTACGGCGACTTTGTCGCGGTCTCGCATCCGGTCGACGCGGAGCTCGCCGGGGTGCTCAAGCGGGTCGTCTCGGACGGGATCATCGCGCCTGGGTACGACGAAGGCGTGGTCGGGACGTTGGCGGCGAAGAAGCGTGCGAGCTTCCTGGTGCTGGAGGCCGACCCGGCGTTCGAGCCGCCGGCGGCGGAGGTCCGCGAGTTCTACGGACTACGGCTGACGCAGCGGCGGGACGATGTACCGCTGACTCGTGAGCTGCTGGATCCGGCGGTGCCGGACGCCGCGGCCCGGGACTTGGTGCTGGGGTTGATCGTCGCCCGTTACACCCAGTCGAACACTGTGGTGATGGTGAAGGACGGCATGACGATCGGCGTCGGCGCCGGGCAGCAGTCGCGCGTGGACTGCACACGGCTGGCCGGCGAGAAGGCTCAGGCGTGGTGGGCCCGGCACTCGGCCGAACCGTTGACCGGCGTCTCGATGGTGTCCGACGGCGCACTTCCCTTCGTCGACAACATCGAGGAGGCGCAGCGGCACGGCGTCACGCACATCGCCGAGCCGGGCGGCTCGATCCGATCGGACGAGGTCGCCGCGGCCTGCGCCGAGCGTGGGATCAGCTGGTCACCGACCGGCGTACGCCTGTTTCGGCACTAGACCGGGGAGGTCTCGCGCGGTTTGGGTTCGGGGGCCGGCGGTGGCTCGCCACCTTCCAGCTGGATGTCGGGGATGATGCGGTCGAGCCACTTCGGCAGCCACCAGGCCCGGTCGCCGAGCAGCGTCATCACCGACGGGACGAGGATCATCCGGACGATACTGGCGTCGATCAGGACCGCGACGGCCATGCCGACCGCGAGCATCTTCACGGTCGGGTCGTCGTCGAGGACGAAGCTCAGGAACACCGCGATCATGATCGCCGCCGCGGTCGTGATCACCCGGGCGGTCGCGCCGATCCCGATGGCCACGGCGCGATGGCTGTCCTTCGTCTGCAGCCAGGCCTCGTGGACGCGGGACAGCAGGAAGACCTCGTAGTCCATCGACAGCCCGAACACGATCGCGAACATCAGCATCGGGACGAACGACGGGATCGGCACCTTCTCGTCGATGCCGACCAGGGAGGATCCCCAGCCCCACTGGAAGACCGCGACGATCACGCCGTACGCGGCGCCGACCGACAGCAGGTTGAGGACCGCGGCCTTGACCCCGATCAGCAGCGAGCGGAAGGCGACCATGAGCAGCAGGAAGGCCAGCAGGACGACCGCGCCGATCAGCCACAGCATCCGGCCGGCCACCTTCTCGGTGAAGTCGACGTACCCGGCGGTGGTGCCGACGACGTACGTGGGCTCGTTCTGCCCCGCGAGTACGTCGTCGCGGATCCGGTTGACCAGATCCTCGGTGTCCGCCGACGACGGCGAGGTGGTCGGAATGACGGTGATGATCGCTGTCGTACCGGCTTCGTTCGTGCTCGCGGGCTGTACAGCCGCAACGCCGGGGGTCTTCTGAAGCGTGGAGGTGAGACCGGTCAGCAGGGTCTGGTTGTCGCTCGCGCTGCCGGACGGGAGCTGTACGACGACCGTCAGCGGACCGTTGGCGCCCGGGCCGAACCCTTGCGCGACCAGGTCGTACGCCTTCCGGCTCGAGTCACCGGCCGGATCGGTGCCCGCATCGAGCTGGCCCAGATTCATCGAGAACAGCGGGATGGCGAGAATCAGCAGCACCAGGGTGGCGACGATGCCGTACGGCCACGGCCGGTCGCTCACCTTGCGTCCCCACCGGGCGAAGGCGCTCTGCTCGTGCTTGAGATCGCGCCGCTCGCGCTCGTCGGCTCGGTGCTCCGCGACGGCCTGCTCGTCCGGGAGTCCGGCCTCGAGCTCACGCTCCTCGGCCAGGTGGTGGCGGTCCTCCCGGTTCAGGACAAGGAGCTTCGCCAGGCCGAGCAGGGCCGGAATGAGGGTCAGGGCGGCGAGGACGGTGAACGCGACGACGATGGCCGACGAGAGACCGAGGGCACCGACGAACGGTACGCCGGAGACGTAGAGGCCGAGGATCGCGATGACGACCGTCCCGCCCGCGACCAGGATCGCCGCGCCGGACGTCGACTCGGCGCGCCCGACCGATTGTTCGACGCCCATACCGTCGTCGAGCTGTTCGCGATGGCGCGACACCAGGAACAAGCCGTAGTCGATCGCGACGCCGAGGCCGAGCAGGGTGGCGACAGTCGGCGCCGAGACCGGGAAGTCCTTCACGGCCGCGAGCAGGCCGAGTATGGCCAAACCGCCGCCCACGCTGAAGACTGCGGCGACCAGCGGCAGTCCGGAGGCCACGATCGAGCGGAACATCAAGAACAGCAACAGCAACGCAAGCGCGAGGCCGATCGCCTCCGAGAGCGCATCGTCGGCCTGCTTGCCGATCTGTCCCGCGCCACCGCCGAACTCGACCTGGAGGCCGGCGGACCGGGCCGGCTGGACCGCGGCGTTCAGCGAGTCGAGGTAGCTCTTGTCGAGCGAGGCCGGCACCACGGAGAACGAGACCGGTGCGTTGACGACCGTTCCGTCCTTGGAGATGTACGCCGTCTGGTTGGTCGCGAGCGGGTCGGTGGCCGAGACGACGTCGGGCAGTTTGCCGACATCGGCCATCGTGGTCTTGACCGCGTCGGCCTGCGCGGACACCGTTCCGGACGTCGAGTGGAAGACGATCGAGCCCGAGTAGCCGCCGGCCTTGGCGAAGTCCTTGTTCAGCAGGTTCAGACCGGCCGACGACTCGCTCCCCGGCACGGTGTAGTTGTTGACGTAGGTGCCGCCGAAGGCCGACCGGAGCACGAACAGTCCGACGACCAGCACGACCCACCCGGCGATCACGAACCAGTGATGGCGAGCGGCCCCCCGGCCGAGCCGATCGAGAAACGCATGCATGAAGGCGCCCCCCTCCCCCCAAGGCGCCCCCCAGGCGACGGCCGAGCCGTCGGCTCCTCCGCCCGACAGTAAGCCGGGCCTGACCCCGTCACAACCCTTCGATCCTGGTGCACGCCCTCCGCCACCGGCCCATCGCACTCAGTTGCCAACGGCCCTCAAACGTTTGCCCAACCGCCTGTCCTCACAGGCGAACCCGCCCGGAGCGCACCACCTCCCGGACCCGAGCCGGGTGCACCGGTCAGGAGAAGTACTTCGCTCATGCCGCCGAACGCTAACCAAGCGCGCCGGTAAACTGCAGTCTTTTCTTTTCGCCGGTCGTCAGCCGCCGGCGACGCTGGGGAGGATGAGGAGCTCGTCGCCGTCGGTCAGCTTGGTGTCCAGGCCGTTCAGGTCGCGGATGTTGTCGTTGCCCAGGTAGATGTTGACGTGCCGGCGGAGGGCGCCTTGTTCGTCGGTCAATCGGCGGCGCAAGACGGGATCTAGTGCGGCGAAGACCTCGCCGACCGTGGTGCCGGCGACCTCCACCCGATCGGCTCCGGACGCGAACGCCTGGAGCACGGTCGGCAGGCGGACGGCGATCATCCGACCACCGCGGCGCGGACTGTGAGTACGTCGGGCAGGTGGCGCGCGACCTCGACCCAGGTGTCGCCCGCGTCCGCGCTGGCGTAGACGCAGCCGTCGCGGGTGCCGACGTACACACCGGCCGGGTCGGCCGTGTCCGTGGTGAGGGCGTCGCGCAGGACCGGTACGTACGACACGTCCGGCAGGCCCGTGGTCAGTGGCTCCCACGTCGCGCCCGCGTCACGGGAGCGGTAGACCCGGCTTTTGCCCTCGGTGGGGATCCGATTCGCGTCCGCGACCAGCGGGAACACGTACACGGTGTCGGGCTCGTGCGGATGCACCGCGATCGGGAATCCGAAGTCCGACGGCAATCCGTCCGCGATCGACTTCCAGATCGCCCCGCCGTCGTCGGATCGGTAGACGCCGTGATGGTTCTGCGCGAACATCCGCTCCGGTACGTCGGGATGCGCGGCCAGCTTGTGCACACACTGGCCGAACTCCGGATACGGGTCGGGGAAGAACTTCGCCTGGATCCCCTGGTTCGCCGGCTCCCACGACGTACCGCCGTCGGTGGTCCGGTAGACCCCACCGGTCGACATCGCGACATTGACCCGATCGGGATCGGTCGGGTGCGGCAGCACGGTGTGGATCGCCTGCCCGCCGAATCCGGCGCCCCACTCCTTGCGGTGCGGGTGGTCCCACAGCCCGCGGATCAGATCGAACGTCACTCCCCCGTCGGTCGATTTCCACAGCGCCGACGGCTCGGTCCCGGCGTACACGACGCCAGGCTGCCCAGCCGGGCCGGGCTGGATCTGCCAGACCCGCTCGAGCGAGGCGTCGGCGTCGGCTGGGAAGCCGATGGACCCTTCCGGCGGCTCGGCCCAGGTCGCCCCGAGGTCGTCGGAGTGGAAGACCGCCGGACCCCAGTGCTCGCTGGTCCCGCCGGCGAACACCCGTGGCCGCTCACCGCGGGTGTCGATCCCGACGGCGTACACACCCTGCATCTCGAACTCCGGCACCGGGCCGTCCAGCGTCCACTTCTGCCGGGCAGCATCGCTCCGGCCGATCCAGAGCCCCTTCTTGGTTCCGATCAGCAGTACGGCCTCGGACATCCTTGTCCTCCTCCTAGCGTGGCGGTCCCGCCACCACATTGATCAACGGTTCTGCTGCCGAGTAGCGCTCCAGCTGTGCGCGCACCAGCCGGGCCACCCGCGGCGCGAACGCCGTCGAGGCACCGCCGCGGTGCGGATTGATCAGCACGTTCGGAGCTGACCACAGCGGATGTCCGGCAGGCAACGGCTCGGGGTCGGTCACGTCCAGCGCGGCGCTGATCCGGCGCGTGCCCAGCTCGGCCAGCAACGCCTCGGTATCCACCACGACACCGCGCGCGACGTTCACCAGCAGGGCGCCGTCCTTCAGCCGGGCCAGGAACTTCGCGTCCACCATCCCCGTGGTCTCCGGCGTCGCCGGCGTCAGCAGTACGACGACATCCGCCCGCGGCAGCAGCTCCGGCAGCTCGGAGATCGGATGCACGCCGTCCCGCGCCCGCCGCGCGACCCGGATCACATCACACTCGAACCCACTCAGCCGCCGCTCCAGTGCCTCCCCGATCGACCCGTACCCGAGGATCAGCACCGTGCGATCCGCGAGCGAGTCGTCGATCTCGTCGTACGACGAGGGCCAGGTCTGCCGCTCCTGGTTGCGCACGGCTCGCGGCAGGCGACGGTACGACGCGAGGATGAGGCCGACCGCGAGCTCGGCCGTGGACGCGTCATGCACCCCGCGCGCATTGCACAAGGTCACGCCGTCTGCCAGGTATGGCAGGACATTCTCGAAGCCGGCGGTCTGGAGCTGCACCACCTTCAGCGCGGGCATCTCCCGAACCACCTCGGCGACCTTCCGGCCGCCCATGTAACCGGGCACGTAGAACTCCACCTCGCCGATCGACGCCGGCAGCTCGCCACCGTCGAAGAAGTCGACGTCGAAGCCCGCGGGCAACCCGTCGAGGAAGGTACCGGGGTCCTCCCAGGGCAGCCATGCCTTCACCACATCAGCCATGCCCCGAACCTACTCGGCCGGGCCGACAGTTTGAACTCCCGTGCCAGACGGTGGGCGTCGTCGTACTCTGGATTGGTGCCTTCGACATCGGATCTGGCGGCGACACTCGAGCATGATCAAGCCGTAGGGGGGTTGCGGGAGTCGTATCAGCGCATTCCCGCAGGCGAGCCCGTTCGGCTGGCGAAGCGCAGTTCGAATCTCTTCCGGCCGCGGGCCGAGGTCGAGCGCCCGGGCTTGGACGTGTCGAAGCTGACCGGGGTGATCAGCGTCGATCCGGCCGCCCGGACCGCGGACGTGCAGGGCATGTGCACCTACGAGGACCTGGTCGCGGCGACCCTCCCGCACGGGCTGACTCCGATGGTCGTGCCGCAGCTGAAGACGATCACCCTCGGCGGCGCGGTGACCGGGCTCGGTATCGAGTCGTCGTCGTTCCGGGCCGGCCTGCCGCACGAGTCCGTGCTCGAGCTCGACATCCTCACCGGCGCGGGCGACGTCGTCACCGCGCGGCCCGAGGGCGAGCACGCGGACCTGTTCCGGATGTTCCCGAACTCCTACGGCACCCTCGGCTACGCGACCCGGCTGAAGATCGAGCTCGACCGCATCTCGCCGTACGTCGCTCTGCGGCACGTCCGCCTGGGCCTGGACCAGCTGGCGCCGGCGATCGACGAGATCGTTGCCTCCGGCACGTACGACGGAGAGCCGGTGCACTTCGTCGACGGGGTCGCGTTCAGCCCGAGGGAGGCCTACCTGACCCTCGGCCGCAACAGCGACGCCGCCGTCCGAACCAGCGACTACACCGGGCAGCAGATCTACTACCGCTCGATCCAGCACCGGCAGAAGGATTTCCTCACCGCGCACGACTACCTGTGGCGCTGGGACACCGACTGGTTCTGGTGCTCGGCCGCGTTCGGCGCCCAGAAGCCGTTGGTACGACGGCTGTGGCCGCGCCGCTGGCGGCGCAGTGACGTGTTCCACAAGATCGTGGGCTTCGAGAACCGGCACCAATTCGCCGCGCGGATCAACCGGCGCCGCGGACAGCCGGATCGTGAACGCGTTGTCCAGGATGTGGAGATCCCGGTCGACCGACTGGCCGGGTTCCTGCGCTGGTTCGACGCGCACGTGGGAATGCGGCCGGTGTGGCTGTGTCCCCTGCGGCTGCGCGGGTCGGCAGCCTGGCCGCTGTACCCGCTCCAGCCCGGCCGGACCTACGTGAATGTCGGCTTCTGGGGCACTGTGCCGATCGCTCCCGGCGCCGCGGACGGTGATGTGAACCGGCACATCGAGACGGCGGTGACCGATTTCGGCGGGCACAAATCGCTGTACTCCGACGCTTACTACGACCGAGCCACTTTCGACCGGCTCTACAACGTCCCGGCCTTGACCGAGGTGAAGAAACGCTACGACCCGAACGCCCGGCTGACCGGGCTCTACGAGAAGGCGGTGACGCGCCGATGACGACGCTCGCGACCCAGGTTTCTATCGCTGACGCACTGACGACCGTGACTCCCGGCGGTCTCCCGTTCCGGTTCACGGCGTACGACGGCAGCGCGACCGGCCCGGAGGACTCGCCGATCCACATGCATCTGGCCTCCGAGCGTGGTCTGTCCTACGTACTCACGGCGCCCGGTGACCTCGGGCTGGTCCGCGCGTACGTGATGGGCGACCTGGAGATCACCGGTGCCCACCCGGGCAACCCGTACAACCTGATGCGGATGATGCTCAACCAGTTGCACTTCGAGCGCCCGACGCCGTCGGAGGCGCTCCGGATCGTCCGCGGGCTCGGCTGGAGTCACCTGAAGCCCCCGCCTCCCCCGCCGCAGGAGCACCTGCCGAAGTGGCGTCGTACGTTCGAAGGCTTGCGGCACTCGAAGTCGCGGGACAAGGCGGCGATCCACCACCACTACGACGTGTCGAACGCGTTCTACGAGTGGATTCTCGGGCCGTCGATGACCTACACCTGCGCCGTCTACACGTCCACGGACGCGTCGCTGGAGCAGGCGCAGTACGAGAAGTACGACCTGGTCGCGCGGAAGCTGGACCTCAAGCCGGGGATGCGGCTGCTCGACGTCGGCTGCGGCTGGGGTGGCATGGTCCGGCACGCGGCCCGCGAGTACGGCGTGACCGCGCTCGGCGTCACGTTGTCCGCGGCGCAGGCCGAGTGGGCTGCCGCCGCGATCAAGCGGGAAGGGCTGGAGGACCGGGCCGAGGTGCGGTTCCTCGACTACCGCGACGTGGCGGAGCGGGACTTCGACGCGATCAGCTCGATCGGCCTGACCGAACACATCGGCGTCCGCAACTACCCGTCGTACTTCGGTTTCCTGCTCGACCGGCTGAAGCCCGGCGGCCGGCTGCTGAACCACAGCATCACGCGGCCCGACAACCGGTACCGCTCGACCGGCGCGTTCATCGACCGCTACATCTTCCCCGACGGCGAACTGATCGGCTCCGGCCGCATCATCGCCGAGGCGCAGGACGCCGGCTTCGAGGTCCGCCACGAGGAGAACCTTCGCGAGCACTACGCCCTCACCCTGGCCGCCTGGTCCGACAACCTCGTCGCCCATTGGGACCAGGCCGTCGCCGAGGTCGGCCACGCCACCGCCAAGATCTGGGGCCTCTACCTGGCCGCCTGCCGCGTCGGCTTCGAACGCAACAACACCCAACTTCACCAGATCCTCGCCGTGAAACTCGACGACCAGGCCAACGCCCACATCCCCCTCCGCCCCACCTGGCTCAGCTGAACCATTTGGCGGTCCGCGGTGTAGTAGTACCTACAGGACTACCGGAGGAGACGGCGTGGGCGGGACCAAGGTCAGGCAACGGGGTGGCGCCGCGGTGGTGTTGACGGCGTTGGCGTTGGTGGCCGGGTGCTCCGACGACGCGCCGGCTTCGCAGACTACGTCCGCGCCGACCAGCTCTACGACGGCCGGCGGGCAGGTGTCGGTGAAGCTGGCGGTGGCTTCGACTGTGGCGACGGGGATCGAGGTGCCATGGGGGCTGGCGTTTCTGCCTGACAAGACTGCTCTGGTGGCGGAGCGGGACTCGGGGAAGGTGAAGCGGATCGCCGACGGGCAGGTGAGTGACGTCGGCGAGGTGGATGACGTGAACGCATCCTCCGAGGGTGGGCTGCTGGGGTTGGCCGTCGATCCTGGGTATCCGGGGCGTCCGTACATCTACGCGTACTACTCCGGCGGCGACGACAACCGGATCGCCCGGATCACGTACCAGGACGGTCGGCTGTCCGACCAGCAGGTGATCCTCGAGGGGATCCCGGCCGCCGCGATTCACAACGGCGGCCGGCTGCGGTTCGGCCCCGACGGGTATCTGTACGCCGGGACCGGCGACGGCGCGGATCGGCCCAACTCGCAGGACGACGGGTCGCTGGGCGGGAAGATCCTGCGCATCACCACCGAAGGGAAGGCCGCGCCGGGTAACCCGGACGGACGTGTCTGGATCACCAAGGGCCACCGGAACGTGCAGGGCCTCGCGTTCGACGGCAGCCAGTTGTACGCCGCCGAGTTCGGCCAGAACACGTGGGACGAGCTGAACGCGATCACGCCCGGCGCCAACTACGGCTGGCCGGCCGCCGAGGGGATCAGCGAGCTGGACGGGATGACCGACCCGATCGCCCAGTGGCACACCTCCGACGCCTCGCCGTCCGGGATCGCGTTCGCCCAGGGGCACGTCTTCATGGCGTCGCTGCGGGGTCAGCGGCTCTGGGCGATTCCCGTTGCCAATGGCAAGCGAGTCGGCGAGCCGCAAGCGTTTTTCACCAATCAGTACGGGCGATTGCGCACCGTCGAGGTGGCGCCGGACGGCTCGCTGTGGCTGACCACGTCGAACACCGACGGCCGCGGTGACACCCGGGACGGCGACGACCGGACCCTCCGCGTGACGATCAGCCGCTGAGTGCCAACCGTTTAGAACCTTTGGCCGTCTGGTACTTGTGGGGAGAACCCCATGACGACCAGAGGAGGAGATTGGTATGCGGACCGGCCAGGCGCCCGTTGTCCCCAGCAGTGTGATCGCTTCGGTGAGCAGCTTCGAGGATGCTCAGCGGACGGTCGGGTACCTGCGAAGTTACGGGATGGACGCGCGGAGCCTGGAGGTGGTCGGCGCCGAACTCCGGCAGGCGGAGAGACATCAGGTCATCCCGGTCGCGCGACTCACCGGCGTCGGGGCGCTCCAGGGCGCGCTGCTCGGCGTACTCGCGGCGGTCTTCATCACGCTCGTCGCCGAGACCACGCTGACCGGCCTGGCCGTCGTCGTGTGGGGCTTCGTGTACGGCGTTCTGATCGGCGGGCTGTGGGGGTTGTTCCGGGGACTCGTCCGGAACCGGCCCGACGCGATCACGACCGAGGTCGTACCAACCCACTTCGAGGTCCGCTGCCCACCCGAGGAACTGTCGGTGGCCCAGACCCTGCTCGCGGACGCCACGGATCTCGATGACGGCCGCGTCGAGCGCGAGGTCATCGCAGAGGCACCCCAGAAGGACGCGGCCTAAAACTGAGCCGGGCCCAGGCGCATCGCCTGGGCCCGGCGTCAGCTGTCAGATACCGAGCTTGGCGTTCAGGAGCTCGCGGACCTTGGCCGCGTCCGCCTGACCGCGCATGTCCTTCATCACCGCGCCGATCAGCGCGCCGGCGGCGGCCGGCTTCCCGGCGTTGACCTTCTCGACCACGTCCGGGTTGGCCGCGATCGCCCGGTCGATCGCCTCGATCAGCGCCGAGTCGTCCGAGACCAAGGCCAGACCGCGCTTCTCGATGATCTCGGCCGGCGTGCCCTCACCCTTGATCAGTCCGTCGAAGACCTGCCGCGCGAGCTTGTCGTTCAGCGAACCCTCGTCGACCAGCTTCTGCACCTCGGCGACCTCGGCCGGACCGACGCCGAGCGCCTCGAGCTCCTGGCCCGACTCGTTCGCCGCGCGGGCCAGCTCACCCAGCCACCACTTCTTCGCCGCGGCCGGCGTGACCCCGAGCTCGACGGTCGCCACGATCGGCTCCAGCGCGTTGCCGTTGATGACGTCGCGCATCTCCAGGTCGGTGAAACCCCACTCCTCCTGCAGCCGGACCCGGCGCAGCGAAGGCGCCTCCGGCAACGAAGCACGGATCTCCTCGACCCACTCGCGGGACGGGGCGACCGGGACCAGGTCGGGCTCCGGGAAGTACCGGTAGTCGTCGGCGTCGGACTTCTCCCGGCCGGACGTGGTGATGCCGGTGTCCTCGTGCCAGTGCCGGGTCTCCTGCAGGACCTTGCCGCCGGACGACAGCACCGCCGCCTGCCGGGTGATCTCGTACGTGATCGCGCGCTCGACCGAGCGGAACGAGTTCACGTTCTTGGTCTCGGTCCGGGTGCCCAGCGCCGACGAACCGTGCGGCTTCAGCGACACGTTGGCGTCGCAGCGCAGCGAGCCCTGGTCCATCCGGACGTCGGAGACACCCAACGCGAGCAACAGGTCGCGCAGCATGCTCACGTACGCCCGCGCCACCGCCGCGGCCTTCTCCGGCGGAACCTCGATCGTCTTGGTGACGATCTCGATCAGCGGGATACCGGCCCGGTTGTAGTCGACCAGCGAGTGCGAGGCGCCGTGGATCCGGCCGGTCGCGCCACCGACGTGGGTGGACTTGCCGGTGTCCTCCTCCATGTGGGCGCGCTCGATCTCGATGCGATAGGTCTCGCCATCGACGACCACTTCGGTCCACCCGTTGTACGCGATCGGCTCGTCGTACTGGGAGGTCTGGAAGTTCTTCGGCATGTCCGGGTAGAAGTAGTTCTTCCGGGCGAACCGGCACCACTCCGCGATTTCGCAGTTCAGCGCCAGGCCGATCTTGATCGCGGACTCGACGGCGCGCCGGTTGACCACCGGCAGGGCGCCGGGCAGACCGAGGCAGACCGGGCAGGTCTGGGTGTTCGGCGGCGCGCCGAACTCGGTCGGGCAGCCGCAGAACATCTTCGACCTGGTGTTCAGCTCGACGTGGACCTCGAGGCCCATCACCGGGTCGTACTGCGCCAGGGCGTCGTCGATCTCGAGGACGGCGTCAGTTGTCGCGGTGGTCATCGGGTCACCTCCAGCTCCGGAGCCTTGGTCATCAGCACGCCGCCCCACTGCTCGGCCAGCGCGGACTCCAGCGCGGCGCCGACGGTGTAGCACAGGTCGTCACGCATCACCGGGGCCATCACATGGAAGCCGACCGGCATGCCGTCCTCGTCGGCCAGGCCGCACGGGAACGACCCGGCCGCGTTGCCGGCCAGGTTGGACGGGATCGTGCAGAGGTCGTTCTTGTACATCGCGATCGGGTCGTCGATCCGGTCGCCGATCGCGAACGCCGTCGTCGGCGTCGCGGGCGAGACCAGCACGTCGACCTGCTCGTAGGCCTTCGCGAAGTCGCGGGCGATCAGCGTCCGCACCTTCTGCGCCTGCCCGTAGTAGGCGTCGTAGTACCCCGCCGACAGGGCGTGCGTGCCGAGGATGATGCGGCGCTTCACCTCGGCGCCGAAGCCGGCCTCGCGGGTCAGGCTGGTCACCTTCTCCGCGCTGTTCGTGCCGTCGTCGCCGACGCGCAGTCCGTACCGCATCGCGTCGAACTTGGCCAGGTTCGACGAGGCCTCGCTCGGCAGGATCAGGTAGTACGCCGGCAGCGCGTACTCGAAGTGCGGGCAGGAGACCTCGACCACCTCGGCGCCGAGCTTGGTGAGCAGCTCGACCGCCTCGTGGAAGCGCGCCTCGACACCCGGCTGGTACCCCTCGCCGCCGAGCTCCTTGACCACGCCGATCCGCAGGCCCGCGACGTCACCGTTGCGCGCCGCCTCGACGACGGCCGGGACCGGCTGGTTGATCGACGTCGAGTCCATCGGGTCGTACCCGGCGATCGCCTCGTGCAGCAGCGCCGCGTCCAGCGTCGTCCGCGCACACGGACCGGGCGTGTCCAGGCTCGAGGCAAGTGCGATCAGTCCGTATCGCGAAGTCCCGCCGTACGTCGGCTTGACGCCGACCGTGCCGGTGAACGCACCGGGCTGCCGGATCGAGCCGCCGGTGTCGGTGCCGATCGCCAGCGGCGCCTCGTACGCCGAGATCGCGGCCGACGACCCACCGCCGGAACCACCGGGGATCCGGCTCAGATCCCACGGGTTGTGGGTGGTGCCGTACGCCGAGTTCTCAGTGGAGGAGCCCATCGCGAACTCGTCCATGTTGGTCTTGCCGAGGATGACGATCCCGGCCGCCTTCAACCGCTTGACGACCGTCGAGTCGTACGGCGGCTTCCAGCCCTCGAGGATCTTCGAGCCGGCCGTGGTCGGCACGTCCTGCTGGGTCAGCACGTCCTTCAGCGCCAGCGGGACACCGGCCAGCGGGCCGAGCTGCTCGCCCGCGGCACGCTTCGCATCCACGGCGGCGGCCTGCGCCAGCGCGCCCTCGGTGTCGACGTGCAGGAACGCGTGCACGTCACCATCGACCGCAGCGATCCGGTCAAGGTGCGCCTGGGTGATCTCCACCGAGCTGGCCTGGCCGGACGTCATCAACTCCGCGAGCTCGGCCGCGGTCTTCCTGATCAGCTCGCTCATCAGTCCTCCTCCAGGATCCGCGGCACCCGGAATCGCTGCTCCTCCGCGGCCGGCGCGCCGGACAGCGCCTGCTCCGGCGTGAGGCACGGGACGTTCTCGTCCGCGCGCATCACGTTGGTCAGCGGCAGGGCGTGCGAGGTCGGCGGGATGTCGTCCGCGGCCACCTGGCTGACCTGCCCGACCAGGGTGATGATCTGGTCGAGCTGTGGCGCGAGGTGGTCGAGCTCGTCATCGCTGAGCTCGATCCGCGCCAGTCGCGCCAGGTGCGCGACCTCTTCGCGGGTAATCGATGGCATGAACTGATCCAATGTCTGCAAGTAGCCGAGTGAGAAACACAGAGAGGTTCTCGGTGTAACGCGAGCCATCCTAGTGGGCAGCCATGACGGTCGCGTTTCCTCATCCCCGGTCCCTGTGGACAACGCTCTGTGCTCAAGTGTCGAGAGGGCCGGGCGTGTCTTCGCGTTCCGCTCTGTAACATTGGCGGCGACAGGGTGTTATACGCATGGTGATCGGCTGGGAGATGATCGTTCGGTGTTTCTGCTGCGATTGATCATCCCGGACCGGCCCGGTTCGCTGGGCACTGTGGCGACCGCCCTCGGTGAAGTGAACGCCGACATCCACGCCATCGAGATCGTCGAGCACCGGCGCGAGAACGGCACCGCCGTCGACGACATCGTGGTCGACCTGCCGCAAGGCGTCCTGCCCGACCGCCTCGTCTCGGCGTGCAACGGCGTACCGGACGTCGAAGTGATCTGGTTCTCCCGGTACGGCGCCGGCGGCGGACTGCACATGGATCTGGAAGCCGTCGAGCAGATGACGTCGGCTCCGACCGACGCGATCGACATCCTGGTCGAGCAGTCACCGGCCGTGCTGCATGCCGACTGGGCCGCACTGCTGGACGGCACCGGCAGCGAGGTGAAGGTGGCGCTGGAGACCAGCGCCACTCCCGAGTTCGGCGATATGGCGAAACGCTGGCTGCCGATGGACAAGGCGACGACGCTGGAGGCCCCGGAGCACAAGGGCCTGTCCGAGTCCGTGCTGGTCGCGGCCCCGCTGGAGTCCGAGCGCCGGATCCTGGTCATCGGCCGCCGCGGCGGCCCCGAGTTCCTCGGCTCCGAGGTAGCCCGCCTGAGCTACCTCGCCTCCCTGGCCGTCACCATCCGCGCCACCGCCTGACCCACGGACGCCGTACAAGCAGGAAGCCCCCGCTCCAGCGAGCGGGGGCTTCCTGCGTGTGGTTCTAGGTGAACTGGAAGTAGGCGAGGACCCAGAGGCCGGCGATGACCAGGAGGACGACGACGCCGACCAGGACCACGATCAGGATCGCCTGGCTGTTGCTGCCGTTGCCGTCCGGGAGGTCGAACTGGGTGGGCCCCCAGGCGCCGCCGCCGTCGACGCGCTGGACCGCCTCGGGCGGTGGTGCGACCACCGTCCGCGACTCCCGCTTCTCCCGGGGGAACTTCATCCGGTCTCCTGACCTCGACTCGACTCAGACGAAGAACGTCTCGTAGGAGATGTTGATCCGCTGCGAGGAGTACCCGTCCGTGGCGTTGCCGGTGATCTCGACCCGCCATCCGGCCACATAGGAAGCGTACGACTTCCCGTCACTGTGCGCCTGGATGTACGACTTCAGCGCCGCGATATCCCCGCCCGTGAGTGCGCCGAACGCGTCGTTCACCGCGGCCGGAAGGGCCTTCTTCACGTCCGCCGGGTCACCCGAGGCGCTCATCTCGATCTGCTTGATGCCCTCGCCCTCGCTGGCGTAGAAGTACACCCGCTGCGAGCCGTACTTGCCGACCTGCTTGCTGCAGGAGCTCGTGCAGACGTACTGCTTGGCCTTCAGCCTGGTGACCATCTGCGGCTCGGTCGTGTCGAAGGTCTTCCTCGGCAGGTCGAGCGAGTCCATTCCGGACTTGCCGCCGGACAGCTCCAGGGTGTCGCCGTCGTTGCGCAGCTGGAACTCGCCCCAGGTGCTGCCGACCTTCTGCGACTTCTGCCCGTTCTTGACCGCGGTCTGGATCTGCTTGACCTGGTCGCCGCCGAAGGTGTCGTTGCCGAGCGCCTGCAGCTCCGCGTCGAAGGTGACCGCGGCGTTGTTGACGTTGTCCTCGTTCTGCGAGGTCAGCTGGACACCGATGATCGTGCCGTCGGCCTGGAACTGGAAGACCGCCTCGGCCTCGGTGGCACCTTCGTACTTGAAGCAGCCGCGGTGCGCGCCTTGAGCGGTGTTGAACAGGTCGCTGCAGCCGTACCCGATGCCCTGCAGCTTCTCGGTGGCGGTCTTCGCCTGACCGGTCGCGTTGCCGAGCTCGCCGTTGTTGTTGTCCCCGCCGTTGCTCGGGTTGCCGGTCGGCTGCTGGGAGGTGGTCGGATTCGACTCGGGCTCGTCGTCACCGCCGAAGGCGTGGATGCCGAGGAACACGAGCAGGCCGATCAGGATGATGCCGACCACACCGCCGCCGATGACCAGCGGCAGCTTCTCCTTGCTGATGCCGCCGGGACCCTTGGAGCCGCCAGGACCACCCTGCTGCCACTGGGGCTGACCAGGCTGTCCTTGCTGCTGGTGCCAGCCACCTGGCTGCTGACCCTGCTGGCCCCACGACTGCTGCTGGTACGGGCCGCCTTGCTGCTGCGCAGTGCGCTGACCCCAACCGCCCTGAGCAGGCTGGCCCTGCCCCGGCTGGCCCTGAGGCTGACCCGGTCGGTCCTGCAGGCCGGGGCCGGTCTGCGGCGGCCGGCCCTGCTGCGGCCGCGCCGGCGGCTGTCCCCAACCGCCCTGCTGAGGCGGCTGCCCCTGCGGCCGGCCCTGCTGAGGGGGCTGACCCTGCTGAGGAGGCTGACCGTGCGGAGGCCGGCCTTGCTGCGGCGGCTGCTGTGGGTGCTGACCCCAGCCTCCACCACCCTGGCCCGGAGGAGGCTGCTGGCCCCAGCCGCCTTGTCCTCCCTGTCCCCCCTGCTGCCCGCCTGGCTGGCCCCCCGGCTGCCCAGGACCCCACGGTCCTTGCGGCGGCGTCGTCATATTCGCTCCTTCTTGACCCACATGTAGACGTGCAAAGTTAACAGTCCGACGGCTCAGCACAGCCTTCGGATCCACGCCGTACGACGACGTGGCGGCGATCACCCGACGCGGGAGCTACGCGTCTCCGGGCTCCGGCCTGGTGGCGACCTCGGACGCGGCGTCGGCGCCCTGGTCGAGCAGCACCTGGAAGCCGGCCCCGTCCAGGATCGGCACGCCCAGCTGGACTGCTTTGTCGTACTTCGATCCCGGCGAGTCGCCCACGACGACGAAGGAAGTCTTCTTCGAGACCGAGGACGCCGCCTTGCCACCACGCGACACGATCGCCTCGGTGGCCTCGTCGCGGCTGAAGCCTTCGACCGTCCCGGTCACGACGATCGACAGGCCGCTCAGGGTCTGCGGCACGATCGGTCCGGTGCGCTCCTCGCGGAGCTGGACGCCGGCCGCCTTCCACTTGTCGACGATCGCCTGGTGCCAGTCGATCTCGAACCACTCGATCACGGCGTGCGCGATGGTCGGGCCGACGCCCTCGATCTCCGAGAGCTCCTCCTCGCTCGCCGCGCGGATCTGCTCGATGTCGTCGTACACCGCTGCCAGCGCCTGCGCGGCGGTCGGGCCGACGTGCCGGATGGACAGCGCGACCAGGCCGCGCGACAGCGGCTGGGTCTTGGCTTGCTCCAGGTTCGTCAGCAGGCGCAGCGCGTTCGCAGACAGCGATCCGGCCTTGGTGGTGAAGAACGAACTCCGGGCCAGGGCCTCCTCGGTCAGCCCGAACAGGTCGCCCTCGTCCGTGATCAGCCCGTCGACGATCAGCGCGTCGGCGCCCTTGAATCCGAGCGCCTCGATGTCGAACGCCGACCGCCCCGCCAGATGGAACAACCGCTCCCGCAGCTGCGCCGGGCAGGACTTCGTGTTCGGGCAGCGGATGTCGACGTCGCCTTCCTTCATCGGGCGCAGCGTCGTCCCGCAGGAGGGACATTTGGTCGGCATCACGAACTCGTGGGCGTCGTCCGGCCGCAGGTCGATCACCGGGCCGAGGATCTCCGGAATCACGTCACCGGCCTTGCGCAGGACCACGGTGTCGCCGATCCACACGCCCTTGCGCTTCACCTCCGACGCGTTGTGCAGGGTCGCGAACTCGACCGTCGACCCGGCCACCCGGACCGGCTCCATCCGTCCGTACGGCGTGACGCGGCCGGTGCGGCCGACGTTCACCTCGATGTCGAGGAGCTTGGTGGTGACCTCTTCCGGCGGGTACTTGTACGCGATCGCCCAGCGTGGTGCGCTCGAGGTCGACCCGAGCGCGCGTTGCAGGTCGACCTCGTCCACCTTCACCACGACACCGTCGATCTCGTGGTCGACGGAGTGCCGGTTCTCGCCGTAGTACGCGATGAACTCGTTGACCTGGTCGAGCGTCTCGACCTTGCGGGCGCGGTCGCTGGTCGGCAGTCCCCAAGCCTTCAGCTGGTCGTACGCCTCGGACAAGCGGCCGATGTGGAAGCCGTCAACGCGGCCCAGGCCGTGGACTACGAAGCGCAGCGGGCGGGTCGCGGACACCCGGGGGTCCTTCTGCCGCAGCGATCCGGCGGCGCTGTTGCGCGGGTTGGAGAACGGGTCCTTGCCCGCCTCGACCAGCTGCGCGTTCAGCTCCTCGAAGTCCTCGACGCGGAAGTAGACCTCGCCGCGGACCTCCAGGAAGGACGGGTGGTCCTTGCCGTCCAGCTCGTTCGGGATGCTCTTGATCGTGCGGACGTTGGGCGTCACGTCCTCGCCGGTACGGCCGTCGCCGCGGGTGGCGCCGCTGACCAGCTTGCCGTCTTGGTAGACCAGGTCGAGCGCGAGTCCGTCGACCTTCAGCTCGCACAGGAAGCCGCTGTCGTGGATCTGCTGGAGGGTGACCTCGCGCTCCAGTCGCTTGGCCCAAGCCTCCATCTGCTCGGCGGAGAACGCGTTGCCGAGGCTCTCCATCCGCATCGGGTGCTGCACCGGGGTGAACAGGGTGGAGATCGGGATGCCGACCTTCTGCGTCGGCGAGTCCGGCGTACGGAGCTCGTTGTACTGCTCCTCGATCGCCTGCAGCTCGTGCATCAGCGCGTCGAAATCCGCGTCCGAGATGATCGAGGAGGCAAGGTAGTACCGCACCCGGTGGTCCTCGATCTCCTTGCTCAAGGCGGCATGCCGCTCACGCACCTCAGGCGGCGCGGCAGGCTGATCAGCAGCAGTCGTCTCCGGAATCTCGGTGCTCATGAGGTGAATTTACAGCCGACCACCGACGTTTCAGCGCAGAAAGACGCCGCCCTCGGGGGGTGGTGGGCTGGGTCAGGCGTCGGCGGCTTCGCCTACGGCGTCTACTACTCGGCGGAGGAGGTCCAGGCGGGCTCTGGCGTCGGAGGGTGACGGGGAGGCGGCGAGCCCGCAGGCGGGGGTGATGACTACCTGTTTCAACAGCTCCGGGTCGAGGCCGAGTTCGCGCCAGCGGCGGATCAAGGGACCTGCTGCCTGTTCGGGGTTGGGGATGGCGCCAGTGGTGGGGACCACGCCGGCGTAGAGCGTCGTACCGGCCTCGGCGGCGATGGCGATCTGGTCCCAGGCGGCGGTGCCCAGCAGGGAGACGTCGACGGCCACCCCGGTGGCGCCGGACTTGGTGAAGACCTCGATGGGCGGCCGCGCGGCGCAGCAGTGGATCACTGTGGGTGCCGCAGTCGTCACCAGACTCAGGAGCTCCACCGCACCCGGACCGTCCACGGACCGGTGTTTGCCCCAACCGGATGCGGTCGGCACGGCCCCAGCCAGCACAGCAGGCAGCCCCGGCTCATCGATCTGTACGACGAGCTCCGCCCCGGGCACCCGCCGTCGTACCTCGGCCACATGCTCGCCCAGCCCCAACGCCAGCGCCTCAGCCAGGTCCCGCCGCGCACCATGGTCCGCAAGCACCTTGTCACCGCGCGGCAGCTCAACAGTCGACGCAAGAGTCCACGGACCGGTCAACTGCACCTTCAGCGGCCCGGCGTACCCGTCCGCCAACTCCTCGAGCACATCCAGGTCCTCAGCGAGCAACGACCGCGCCCGCCGCTGATCCAGACTCGCCCGCGGATCACTCCCCCCGGTCAACCGCCAACCGGCCGGCTGTAGGTCCGCGGCCAGCTCGGCGAGTACGGCAATCGCCCGGCTGAGCATGTCGCCGTACGGACGCGCCGGCAGCTCAGCCAGGAACGGAATGTCAACCGCCTCGAGCAGAACCTTCGTCCACTCACGGATGTCATCACCCGGCAGCGAACCGAGACCGGTCGTGGTCATGGGGCCTCCCGGCCTGGACTGAGGAGCGCAGGGAGCGAAGCGACCGGAGCGACGAGGGAAGGCCGGGAGCCGAGGCCCCATGACCCCGCCGGCGCCGAAGGCCCGGCCAAAAGCACTGTCATGCGTGTTGTGCCGCGACACGCGCGACCGTGTCGATCGTTGCCGATCCGATCACGCGGGTTCCGTCGTACAGCACCACGGCCTGACCGGGCGCGACCGCGGACGTCGGCTCGTCGAAGTCGACCGAGACGAGGTCGCCCTCGATGCGCGCGGTGACCGCGACCTCGTCGCCGTGCGCGCGCAGCTGGGCCTTCACCTGCAGCTCCGACGTCGGCGCCGGACCGCACCAGCGCGGCTTCGACGCGGTCAGCCGCGAGACCGCCAGCTCGTCGCGCGATCCCACAGTCACCGTGCGGTCGACCGGGCTGATGTCCAGCACGAACCGCGGCTTGCCGTCGGCGGCCGGCGTACCGATCCGCAGGCCTTTGCGCTGACCGACGGTGAACCCGTGCGTGCCCTTGTGCTCGCCCAGCTTGTTGCCCTGCGCATCGACGATGTCCCCCGGAGCCTCACCGAGCTGCTCGCTCAGGAAGCCCGGGGTGTTGCCGTCGGCAATGAAGCAGATGTCGTGACTGTCCGGCTTGGCCGCCACCGAGAGCCCGCGCCGCTCGGCCTCTTCGCGCACCTCGGTCTTCACCGTGTCGCCGAGCGGGAAGAACGCGTGCTTCAACTGTGCCTGCGTGAGCACCCCGAGCACGTACGACTGGTCCTTGGCCGGATCGACAGCCCGGTGCAGCTCCCGGCCGGAAGGCGTGTCCACGATCCGCGCATAGTGCCCGGTCGCGACCGCGTCGAAGTCGAGCGCGAGAGCCCGCTCCAGTACGGCGCTGAACTTCACCTTCTCGTTGCACCGCAGGCACGGGTTCGGCGTACGGCCGGCGGCGTACTCGCTGACGAAGTCCTCGACCACGTCGGCGTGGAACCGCTCGGCCAGGTCCCAGATGTAGAACGGGATGCCGATCACATCCGCGGCCCGGCGGGCGTCGCGGGAGTCCTCGATCGTGCAGCAGCCGCGCGCGCCACTGCGATACGACTGCGGGTTGCGGCTCAGCGCCAGGTGCACTCCGACCACGTCGTGCCCGGCTTCGGCCATCCGCGCCGCCGCGACGGCGGAGTCGACCCCGCCGGACATGGCTGCGAGTACCCGCATCAGTTGTTCCTTCCCACGTTCTGCAGACCGGCGGACTTCGCCCGCTCCACCACCGGTCCGATGTTGTCCAGTACGGCGTCGACGTCGGCGCGGGTGCTGGTGTGTCCGAGGGTGAATCGGAGCGACCCGCGCGCCCGCTGGTCGTCGTACCCCATGGCCAGCAGCACATGGCTGGGCTCGGCGACCCCGGCGTTGCACGCGGACCCGGTGGAGACCTCGATCCCGCGTGCGTCGAGCAACAGCAGGAGCGAGTCGCCCTCGCAGCCGCTGAAGGACAAGTGTGCGTTACCGGGCAAGCGGCCCACCGGGTCACCCGACAGTTCGGCGCCCTCGACCGTGCCGACCACACCGGCGATCAGGGCGTCCCGCAGCTCGGTCAACCGCCGCGCCTCGTCGGCCTGATGCTTGATCGCGTGCTCAGCGGCGACCGCGAATCCAGCGGTCGCGGGCGCGTCCAGTGTGCCGGACCGGACGTCGCGCTCCTGCCCACCACCATGCAGGATCGGCGTCAGCTTCGTCTCCTTGTGGACGACCAGCGCACCGATTCCGTACGGACCACCGAGCTTGTGCGCGGACACGGTCATCGCGTCCACCCCCAGCTCCGCGAAGTCCACCGGCACCTGCCCGATCGCCTGGACGGCGTCGGTGTGTACGGGTACGTCGTACTCCTGGGCGATCGCCGCGATCTCACGCACCGGCTGGAGCGTGCCCACCTCGTTGTTCGCCATCATCAACGTGACGAACGACACGGACTCGGGATCGCTTTCGACAGCCCGGCGTACGTCGTCCGGCCGCACCCGCCCGAGCTCGTCGACCGGCAGCCACTCGATCTCCGCGCCCTCGTGCTGGGCCAGCCAGACGGCCGGGTCGAGGACGGCGTGGTGCTCGATGCCGCTCAGCAGGATCCGGCGCCGGCGCGGGTTCTCGGCCAGGCGTGCCCACCACAGGCCCTTCAGTGCGAGGTTGTCCGCCTCGGTGCCGCCGGAGGTGAAGACGATCTCACTCGGCTGCGCCCCGAGCGCCGCAGCGATGGTCTCGCGCGATTCCTCCACCGTCCGCCGGGCGCACCGGCCGGAGCCGTGCAGGGACGACGCATTGCCGGTTCGCGCGAGGTGATAGGTCATCGCCTCGATCGCAGCCGGGAGCATAGGAGTCGTCGCCGCGTGGTCCAGATACACCGTGCGGCGCTCGGAAGGAGTCATAACGGTTTCAAGGGTATGTCCGCCGCCCTTGTTCCCGCGCATCGAGGCTCAGCGGCCGGACAGCAGCCTGAGCGTACGAGCGTGCTCGAAAGCGGCCCCGATCCGCTCGAACCGGGCCGCCGCCTTCGTCAGCAGACCCTCGTCCCGGTTCAGGCGCCCCCTGGCTCGCAGCAGTACGGCGTCCGACCAGGCGTTCTCCGTCACCGCGCGTTCGACGTACTGCTCGGCGTCGTGAAAGCCGGCCACGACCGCCAACTCGGCCCCGGCGGCGCGCGCGTACGGGACCCACCATGGCTCGGGGAACTCCGCGAAAGCCCGTTCGACTGCCTGTGCCACGGTTGCCGTGGCAGTGCCCGACTCGAGGCCGTGGAGGGTCAGGCGGGCGTCGACGAAGGCAGCGGCCGACGCCAGCCACGGAGCGTCCGCCGCATCGTCCACACGGGAGATCTCGAGGGCGCGAGCCTGCCAGACCGCTTCCTGGCCGGTGCCGAGCAGTCCGTGGGCCAGGGCGGCGGTGGACGCGGCCGAGGCCATCCAGGCGTGCGGTGGGCAGCCGGCCGCACGCCAGCCGGTCCACATCACGTCCGCCGCCCGCACTGCCTCGTCGAGCAGTCCGCTGAGGGCGAAGGCGCGCACCTTCCGCGGAGCGGTGATGAACGGATGGCCGTGCGTCGGGTCGTCGGTGAGCCGGGCCAGGCGGACCGCCTCGGTCAGCTCACCGACGGCAACGGCTGTGGTGGAGGCGACGTGGAAGGCATCGACGATCTCCGCGACCGCCCGGGGGTCGTGCTCGGGCAGCTCGGCTGCCAGAGCCATCCGCTCCTCGGCTGCCCGGCGGGCGTCGTGGAAGCGCAGCACACCGGCGACGGCGGTGCTGTACGCATCCAGCGCGTTCATGGTGGCGAGCGGATCCCCAGACTGCCGTGCCGCTGTGACGGCGTCCTCAGCGGGCTGGATCTCACCACGGTGAGCCCAGGCTCGGCCGATGCGAACCGACACCGTGTCGGCGTCCGCCGCGAGCAGGCTGGCTCCGCGGTCAGCCGGCAGGGGTGGTTCGACCTCGTAGCGGTTCAGGATCATGACCGCCTGGGCCTGGGCCTCCTGCTGGAGCTCATGGTTGTTCTCCGCCGCGGCACGGTCCGCCGCACGCAACATGAGGTGGTAGGACTCCGTGCCGTCCGCAACGACCAGGGCCGCGTCGGATGCGTCGCGCAGATCGTCATACAGCTCGGCAGCATCGGCTGCGTGTGCTGCGGCGGTGAGGTAGTGGTCGTGCGCTTCGACGAACCGCTTCCGGGCGAACGTCAGATGAGCCACTCTGCGCGCCAACCGGCGTACGTCGGGGCTCGGGCGGCTGATGGCAGCACGCAGGTCCGATGTGACCCGGTCGAACTCGGACTGCCAGTCATCACCGTCTTCCAGCCGGGCCTCCAGGTCCGCAGCCGTGCTGTCGGCCCAGGCCAGATGCAGTACCGCGACCTCGTCGTACTCACCGGATCGGTCGAGCGCGTCCAGTGCGAAGACACGGACCGTCTCCAGCATGCGCCACCTGCTCGTACCGGCCTCGTGGCTTCGGTGCAGCAGGCTCTTGTCGGTCAGTCGACCCAGGAGGTCGCTCAGCTCGGCCGTCGTACTGCCGGGCGTCACACCGGTCGCAGCACTCAGGTCGAACCCACCGACGAACACTCCGAGCCGCCGGAACAGCGTGCGCTCGTCGTCGTCCAGCAGGTCGTAGCTCCAGCCGATCACCTGTGCCAGCGAGTGATGCCGTTCGTTCGGCCCTCGCCCGCCGGCCAGCAACCGCAGGCGGTCATCGAGCGCCGCCAGCAAGCCGTCCGGTCCCAGCGAGCCTGCTCGCGCGGCCGCCAGCTCGATCGCCAGCGGTACGCCGTCCAGCTCGGCACACACCTTCTCCGCGAGGAGCCCGTCGTCAGCCAACTCCGGTGCGACCAGTGCGGCGCGGTCACGGAACAGCTGCTCTGCCTCAGCGCCCAGCGGAAGCGGGCCGAGCTGCAGCGGACGCTCGCCCGGCACACCGAGCCGTTCGCGGCTGGTCGCGAGTACGGCGGTCTCTGGCGCGTTGGTGAGGATCCGGGCGACCAGGCTGCCCACGTCCTCCACTACGTGCTCGCAGTTGTCCAGCACGAGCAGAGTCCGGCCCCGCTTGAGGCGTTCGAGCACGGCGTCGACGACGGTCTGGGGCGGCTGCTCTCGCACCTGGAGTGCTTCGGCGACCGCGGCCACGACGAACCCAGCTCGTACTGGAGCCAGGTCGACGACGGCGCCGCCGTACGGGTAGTTGTCTCCGACCTCTGCCGCGACGCGCAGTGCCAGCCGGGTCTTGCCGACGCCACCGGGGCCGAGCAGGCTCACCAGGCGGTTGCTTGTCAGTGCTGCGAGCAGTTCGCTGCGGTCCTGCTCGCGGCCGACGAAGCTCGTGTTGGGGCCGGTTGGTGTGCTGAACCCCTGTGTGGTGGTGACTCCGGCCAGTTTGGTCAGTTCGTGGCGGTCTGCGACGCCGTACTTGCGCAGTAGTGCGGAGACATGGCTCTCGACCGTGCGGATGCTGATGTGCAACTGCCGAGCGATCTGCGCGTTGGACCGGTCGCCGGCCAGTGCGGCCAGGACCTCGGCCTCCCGCGCGGACACCTCCTTCGGACCAGCCATCCGCCCATCATGCCGTTTCAGTGGTGCTTCAGTGGCGGCCACGGAAGACTTTCCGTACCGCCGGACCGCACTGTGGTGTGATGACACAGGAGATCCTCGACCAGCGCGCAGCCGCGGTCATCGAAGCCAACAAGTACATGACCTTGGGTACGGTCGACGCCGACGGCCTCCCGTGGGTCACTCCGGTCTACTTCACCCCGGACGGCCACGCCGACTTCTACTGGGCGTCGTCGCCGGAAGCCCTGCATTCGAAGAACATCGCGACGACCCCGGACGTGAGCATCGCGATCTTCGACTCGAGCGTCCGCATCGGCGGCGCCTCAGCCGTCTACTTCCGAGCCAGGGCCTCGCTGGTCCCCGACGAGGAAGTCGAAGCCTGCGCCACCCTCTACACCTCCCGCTACCCAGAGCTCCGCGCGTACGGCGTCGACGAACTCCGCTCCCCCGCCGACCTCCGCCTCTACCGAGCCCACGCCACCGCCCACTGGCTCCTCGTCCGCGGCAGCGACCCCGACTACGGCACGGGGATCGACTCCCGCCGCCCGGTCTGGGCTAGCTGAGGTTGCGGACTCGCTCGGTCCACGAGTGGTTGGGGTGTAGGCGCTCGATCATGTCGGCGAGCCAGGTACGGCGATCCGGGGTGAGAAGTGGGAGTGCGGCGGCGAGGTCGCGCTCGTCCTTCGGGCGCGTCTGCCCCGCCTTGTAGGCGAGGTTCCGGATTGAGGTAGCGGATGCCGTCCGCGACCCAGGTGATGTCTTCGAGGGCGAAGTCGAGGGTGAGATCGCGGCGGAAGATCCAGCGGCCGTCGCGGTCGGGGTTGGGTTGGAGGTCGAACTCCCACGGGGCCAGCGCATGCCGGCGCAGCCAGATCTGCGGGGCGTCTTCCGGCTGCTCCGGACGTTCGTCGGTCAGCGGTTGCAGTCGGCCGCCTGCGTTGGACCACAGGTCGTAGCGGTCCTTGAGGTGGAGCCGCAGCTTCTCGATGTCGCGGCGCCAGAGGGATACGTCGACGTCTTCGTGCTCCCGGCGTACGCCGGTGAACGCTTCGATCGCCCACCCGCCATTGATCCACCAGTCGCCGTCGTACCCGTCCATCAGTTGGCGAGCGTCCCCCGGAGTGGACACCTTCCACGGTCCGAACAAGCGCTGGAACTTGAGATCTTCCGGGTTCAGCCCCTCCGGATACCCGTCCATCAGTCCCTCCAACTGCTGTGGTGGGTCCAGCCGATCACCTCGGCAGCACGGCTGGAGTCGAAGAGCGACGTCGTACCTGGCAGGTCGCCGTGGACCACCGTGTCGGGTGAGTAGCGGGCCAGGAGGTCGGTGGTCGGCTGGTGCATCCCGGTGTCTTCGGCCGCGATGACGAGTGCCTCGTAGCGTTCGGCGGCTGGTCTGGGGTTGAGCGACAGGACGCACGCGCGGGCGGCTTCGGCGAGGTCGACGTACCCCCAGAGGTTGCGGCGGTTGTCCTCGGGTGCGGCCTCGGCGATGTACTGGCGTACTTCGTCGGGGGCGAGGATCCAGTGGAAGCGCAGCGCGGTGACCTGCATGCCGCGACGCGCGTACATCTGTCCCATGCGCTCGAGGATGTCCTTCGTCAGCGCGTACGGATCGACGTACCGCAACGCGGTCTCTTCATCGATCGGCACGTCCGATACGCCGATCTCCTCCGGCGACCACGCGGTCCCGTAGATCGACCCGCTGGACGCAAGCACAGCAGTCCGGATGCCCTGCGCCCACGCCTCTTCCAGCGCATTGAACGTCGTGATCGCATTCGCCTCGAGCAGCCGCACCGGCTCGATATTCTCCGGACTAGCGATCCCAGCACAATGCACGACCGCATCCACCCCCTCAAGCGACCGCGCGACCGCCCCGCGATCCCTCACATCAACACCCCCCGCCCCCACCACATCAGCCTCAACCACCGCATGCCCCTCGGCCCGCAACTGCCGACAGACCTCACTCCCCAACTTCCCCTTGGCCCCACTAACCCAGATCCGCACCCGCCGATGCTAGCCACGAAATCAGCTCTCCCCAGCCAGGGTGAGCGATTCCACCGTGGTCCTGCGAGCTCGGCTCCGGAGGTGGGCTCGTCGGAGGTGGAGTGCTGGGCGGCTGGTGGGTAATGGGTGGGGCGATGGGATGGGAACGCCCGGCTCGGGAGGGGTGCCGAGCCGGGCGGGACCGGGGTGAGCCGGGTTGTTGGAACCCCATCTGGTTTGTCGGGATGCCCAGGGTTCGGGCGGGTGGGTTAGGACTTGCGGTTGGTTACGTCTTGGGTGGCGGTGGGGAGGACCTTGTGGAGGTCTCCTACTACGCCGAAGTCGACCAGTTCGAAGATGGGGGCTTCTTCGTCCTTGTTGATGGCGACGATGGTCTTCGAGGTTTGCATGCCGGCTCGGTGCTGGATGGCGCCGGAGATGCCGGCCGCGACGTAGAGCTGCGGGGAGACGGTCTTGCCGGTCTGGCCTACCTGGTAGGCGTGCGGGTACCAACCCGAGTCGACGGCGGCGCGGGAGGCGCCGACGGCTGCGCCGAGGGAGTCGGCGAAGGCTTCGATCGGGCCGAAATCGCCGCCGGTGCCACGGCCGCCGGAGACGATGATCGCGGCCTCGGTGAGCTCCGGGCGGCCGGTGGCCTCGCGCGGCTTGGAGTCCGTGATGCGGGCGGTCTTCGCGGCGTCGGAGATCGACACGTCGAACTCCTCCACCTCAGGCGACGTCTCGGCGGCCTCGGGGGTGGCGGCGTTCGGCTTGACGGTGATGATCGGCGTGCCGTGAGTGACCTTGGCCTGGACGGTGAAGTTGCCCGCGAACACGGATTGAGTCGTGACCGGGCTGCTGCCGTCATCAGCCAGGACGTCGACGGCGTCGGTGATCAGGCCGGAGTCGAGCTTGACCGCCAGCCGGGCGGCGATCTCCTTGCCCTCGGCGTTCGACGAGATCAGGATCGCGGACGGCTCGATCTTCGCCGCGACCTGCTGCAGCGCCTCGGCCTTCGGAGCCACCAGGTACTGCGCCAGGTCCGGGTTGGTCAGCGCGATCACCTTGGTAGCGCCGTACTGACCCAGCGCCGGGAGCGCGTCCTGCACGCCGTCGCCGATGTAGACGGCGACCGGCTCGCCGAGCCGGCGCGCGATGGTGAGGAGCTCCGCGGTGGTCTTGCGGACCGTGCCGCCGGTGTGGTCAACGAGAACCAGAACGTTCGACATGAACTGATCGCCCCTCAGAGGAACTTGTTGGTGGACAGGAACTCGACAAGTTGATGAGCACCGCTACCGGCGGGGTCAGAATCACTGTCGGTGACGATCGTGCCGGCGCTGCGCGGCGGACGGGCGGTCACCTCGACCACCTCGGTCCACGCGCTCGCGCCACCCACCTGGTCGGCGGACAGCTCCAGGTCGGCCAGCGACCAGGTCTCGACCGGCTTCTTCTTGGCCGCCATGATCCCCTTGAACGACGGGTACCGCGGCTCGTTGGCCTGGTCGGACACCGACAGCACCAGCGGCAGCGTGCCCTCGATCGTCTCGCTCGCGGTGTCGCCGTCGCGGCGGATCCGGACGGTCTGCCCGTCGACGGTCACCTCCGAGCCGAGCGTCACGGCCGGCAGGCCGAGCCGCTCCGACACCATCGCCGGCACGACCCCCATCCCGCCGTCGGTCGAACCCATCCCGAACACGACCAGATCCGCTTCCAACCGCGCCAGCGCCTTCGACAGGATCAGCGAGGTCGCGACCGCGTCCGAACCATGAATCGCGTCGTCGAGAACGTGGACACCGGCGTCGGCACCCATCTGCAGACCCTTCTTCACCGCATCCGCAGCCTGCTCCGGACCCACGGTCAAGACGGTCACCACAGTGTCAGCAGGGTCACCGTCCCGCTCTTTGACGGTCAGAGCGGTCTCGACGGCGTACTCGTCCAGCTCGGACAGCAGCCCGTCGACACCGGCACGGTCCACCGTGTTGTCCTCCGAGCGGAAGCGACGGTCCGCGGTGGCATCCGGCACGAATTTCGCGCAGACGACGATCTTCATAGCGTGTAGGACCCCTTCTGGTTAACGGTCTCTCCCAGCCTGCCACGGATGTTACTCACGGGAAACATAAGCCACGTGCGAGTCCCATCACAGTCCGGCCGAGCACGAGGCAGCACTAGGCTGACTCAGGTGACCGAGACGTTACCGCTTACCGGGGAGAGAACGGCGCCTGGGATCTGGCACGAGAACTACTGGTTCGCGCGCCACGACGCCGCCTATCGCTGGATCACGGCGAATCTGGCGATCATGCGGACCGGCCGGGTCCTCGACGCCGGCTGCGGCGAGGGCTACGGCGCGGAGCTGATCCGCCTGGCGGGGGCGGACTCCGTGACCGGTCTCGACTATGAAGATACGACGTTGCGCCACGTCAGCCGGGCTTATCCACAGATCAATCTGGTGCGGGGCAATCTCGTCCAGACCGGCTTCGCCGATCACACCTTCGACGTCGTCACCTCGCTGCAGACGATCGAGCATCTCTGGGAGCAGCCCAGGTTCGTCTTCGAGTGCGCGCGCATCCTCCGACGGCACGGCACGCTGATCCTGAGTACGCCGAACCGACCGACCTTCCCGAGCGGGAACTGGTACCACACCCGCGAACTGACCGCCTCCGAGTTCGTCGAGTTGGTCGAACCGGCGTTCGACATCACGCACGCGCTCGGTCTTCACCACGGCAAGCGCCTGCGGACTTGGGAGGCGCAGTACGGCTCGGCCGTGACTGCTCAGCTGGCGGCCGAGCACGACGAGTGGGACGAGAACCTGGCCGGTCTCGTACGAAGCACGACGTACGCCGATTTCGAGATTCGTCCAGACCGTGGTGATCTGGACGAATCTCTCGACCTCATCCTCGTCGCGAGACCTAAGGACGCACGAAGCGCTCGATGATCTTGCCGGCGATCAGGTAGACCAGCGCCGCGATCCCCCAGTTCACCAGCAGGGTGTTCTTCGCGGTCTCGAGCCGGAACAGGTCCTTGAACGGCCCGACCAGGTCGTGCCCGCGCTCCAGGATCCAGCGCACGATCTCGTTGCTCTGGTTGGTCTGGTCGAGCGCGGTGAACAGCGCGCCGAGCGCCAGTACGGCGGCCGCCAGCACCGCGATCAGCCAGATCAGCGAGGCGATCAGGTTGCGCACCTTCCGCACACCCGAACCCACCGAGGTCAGCGCCTGCTTGCCCTTGCCCGAGCCCGCGGCAGCCGCGCCCTTCGCAGGTTTGTTGCCCGCGGCACCGGTCCGGATCCCCGCGGTCACCGCCGGCGTCGCCGCCGGATCCTTGCCCACAGCACCCTTCGCGGCGCCCGTCGCGGCAGCGGCATCCTGCGCGGTGCCTGGTGCGGCAACCTCCGAGCCGGCCGCACCGCTACCGGCCGGGGTCTCGGCCGCAGCCTTCTCCCGGGCCCGCTGTTCCGCGACGATCTCCGCCGCCGTCTTCGGCCGCGCGGTCTTCGTCGCAGTCGCCGTCCCCACAGTGGCCGGCGTCTCCGCGCCGGCCTCCGGGGCCCCGCCGGCCTGGTCGGCTTCGGCGGCCGTCGCCTTCTCGTCCTGCGTACCCACGTCGTCCATCTCCTCAGCCGGGGTCGGTTCCTCGTCCGTCACCGGGGCCGGAGCCGGCGGTCTCCTCCGCCGGCTGACCGGGACCGGGCGCGGCGACAACCTGCGCCGGGCGCCCGGGATCGGGGCCGGTGCCGCTGTCCTGCCGTCCACTGCCTGCACCTCTGGGTCCAACCTACGATTCACGCCCACATCCGGATCATTCGTTTGATGCACTGGTTCCAACGTAGCGCTCCCCGGCTCCGACACGATCGGAGCCGGGCCGACCGCGCGGGCCTTCGCCTGCGTGATCGAACCGTCGGCCGCGGCCTGGTCGAGCAGGGACCGGTCGGGACCGGTCTGGTCAGCCACGCTGCGTCTCCTCTCCGACGGTCAGCCGGTCGTGGGCGTCCAACCGGTCGTGCGGGCCATAGTGCCCGACTGGTGAGTAACTTGAGAACCCCTCATCGTTCTCATTTTCACCATCTGCTTCTACCTCATCACTCCCGGCTTCCTCCGGTACGACGCTCCGCTCGGGGGTCGTCGCCTTCTCGGGAGCCGGCTCGCCGGCGTGCAGGCGGGCAGTGGTGCGGTCGTTGGCCTCGGCCAGGCCGGCCAGGTAGGCGCGCCGGGTGGCACCGGCCGCGTACCGGGTAGTGCGGTCGCCAACGACCACGGCCGGCACCCCGGCGGCGATCGCGTACGCCGGAATGTTGCCACGGGCAACGCTGTTGGCGCCGATCACCACGCCCCGGCCGATGTCGGCGCCGCGCGTCACGGTCACCTTCGTGGCCAGCCAGCAGTCCGGCCCGATCCGGACCGGCGACTTCACCAGGCCCTGGTCCTTGATCGGCAGCTCGAGGTCCTCGGTCTTGTGGTCGAAGTCGCAGATGTAGGTCCAGTCCGCGATCAGCGTGGACGCACCGATCTCGATGTCCAGGTAGCAGTTCACCGTGACACTGCGGGCGAACACCACCTTGTCGCCGATCCGCAGCGTCCCCTCGTGCGCGCGCAGGCGGGTCTCGTCACCGAGATGAACCCACTTGCCGAGCACGATCCGGCCGTGACCGGGCCGCGCCACGATCTCCAGGTGCTTGCCCAGGAAAACGAATCCCTCGGTGATCACGTGGGGGTGGCGCAGCTTGAACCAGGCGAATCGCCAGTAACGCTTGAGGTAGTACGGCGTCCACGCTCGATGGCGCACCACCCAGCCCAGATTCGCCGCGGTCAGTAACCGCATCAGAACACCCTACTGCGCGACACCCGTGATCGAGACGTTGTAGTACAGCTCATCAGGTACGACGGCCGACAGCACCTTGTCCACCTTCGACAGCTGCAACCACGACTTGTACGCGAACATCCGCCACCCGAACCCGAGCTTCTGCTCCGGTACGGCGGCCTCGAACGTCCGGATCGGCCACCCGACCCACGCCGCCAACAGCTCCTCGGTGACAGTCCGTACGTCGACCGCCCCCGCGCGACCGGCCATCCGGGCCAGCGTGTCCGGGTCGAACGTGTGCAGGTCGACCACCGCTTCCAGAGCCGCCGCCCGGGAGGACTCGTCCAGCTCCTCCTGCGAACGACGCCACTCGGTCAACGCCGGCAGCTTGGTCACCTTCGTCGTCGCCCACCAGGTGAACCGGGACAACCGTCGCGCCACGTAGTCGCCGTACCGCGTGGGTTCGCCGCAGATCACGAACCGGCCGCCCGGCTTGAGGACGCGGAGCATCTCGCGGAAGGCGAGCTCGACGTCCGGGATGTGGTGGATCACGGCGTGCCCGATGACGAGGTCGAAGGTGTCGTCGTCGTACGGCAGCTTCTCCGCGTCCGCGACCCGGCCCTCGACCGCGAAGCCGAGCGTGGCGGCGTTCTTCTTCGCCGCCTCGACCATGCCGGGCGAGAGGTCGGTGACATGCGCCTCGTCGAGCACTCCGGCCAGCTTGAGGTTCAACGTGAAGAAACCGGTGCCGGCGCCGATCTCCAGCGACTTGCCGTAGGGCCGGCCCGTCGACCCGGCGATCGCGGTGAAGCGGTCGCGGGCGTAGGTGACGCAGCGTTCGTCGTACGAGATCGACCACTTCTCGTCGTACGTCGAGGCCTCCCAGTCGTGGTAGAGGACCTGGGCGAGCTTGTTGTCGTTCCAGGCTGCCTCGACCTCTTCGGCGGTGGCTGCCGGCTTCTCAGCGGAGGTGGTCATCAAATTCCCTTGAACTCGGCCTTGCCCGGGCCGCTCTCGACGAAGGACTTCATCCCGATCGCACGGTCCTCGGTCGCGAACAGCGCGGCGAACTGCTGCCGCTCGATCTCCAGGCCGGTCTGCAGATCCACGCCCAGCCCGGAGTCGATCGCCTCCTTGGCGGCGCGCAGCGCCAGCGCGGCACCGCGGGAGAACTGCGAGGCCCACGCAACTGCCGCCGAGTAGACGTCGGCGGCCGGTACGACCTTGTCGACCAGACCGATCGCGAGCGACTCGGCGGCATCGACGAAGCGGCCGGTGTAGATCAGGTCCTTGGCCTTGGACGCCCCGACGAGCCGGGACAGCCGCTGCGTGCCGCCGGCGCCCGGGATGATGCCGAGCAGGATCTCCGGCTGGCCGAGCTTGGCGTCCTCGGCGGCGATCCGGTAGTCGGCGCACAGGGCCAGCTCGCAGCCACCGCCGAGCGCGTACCCGGTGATGGCGGCAACGGTCGGCTTCGGGATCGCGGCGACCGCGGACAGGGAGGACTGCAGCGGGCCGGAGCGCTTGACCATGTCGGCGTACGACATGTCGGCCATCTCCTTGATGTCCGCACCGGCCGCGAACACCTTCTCGCCGCCGTAGATCACCACCGCACGGACCTCGTCCGACGCGGTCGCCTCGAGGGCGGCGGCCCGGATCTCCTCCTGCACCTGAACGTTCAGGGCGTTCATCTTCGGCCGATCCAGCCGAATCGTGCCGACACCGTCACTCACGGTGAGGTTCACGAACTCGCCCATGCCTGGCTCCTCCACTCGTCGGGACTACCCGTGGGTCACATCAGATCGGCACGGTACCGGACGTGTGGAGGATCCGGCTCAGCAGGCGTCGGTGTAGGTCACTCCGAGCCGCTCCAGCAACGGCCGCAGGTTGTTGACGTCCAGGCTCAGCTCGCCCCGCCTGGAAGCGGGCCCGGTTCGCCGCCTCGCGGTCCTCCCGGACCCGCGCGGCCTCGACCGCCGCGGCGACCTCGGAGCGGGGAATCACCATCGCTCCGTCGTCGTCGGCGATCACCAGGTCACCCGGGTTCACGGTCGCGCTCCCGCAGCCCACCGGGACGTTGACCCAGCCCGGCGTCGCCTTCACCGTGCCCGCGGCACTCACCGCCCGCGACCACACCGGGAACTCCATCTCCTGCAGCTCCCGCCGGTCGCGCACACCGGCGTCCAGTACGACGCCTGCGATCCCCTGCGCCCGGCACTGCGTCGCCAGCAACTCCCCGAACATCCCATGCGTGGACGGACTCAGTGTGGCAACGATCAGCACGTCGCCGGGCTCACACACCTCCACGGCCGCGTGCAGCATCAGGTTGTCGCCGGCGTGGTTGAGAGAAGTCACCGCAGGACCGCATACGCGAGTCCCCGGTACGACGGGGTGGATGTCCAGCATGAGTCCGCGCCGGCGGTTCGCCTCGTGCAGTGTGGCGACTCCGTACTGCGCTGCCGCCTTGACGAGCTCGGGATCCGGCCGGGTGATCCGGCGTACGACGGTGGGGCTACTGGACATGGGCTGCTCCCAGATGCGCCGCGGCCCGGGGGAACAGGCGCAATGCGTTGCCGGACAGGATCTTGGTCAGATCGGACTGGTCGAGGCCCAGTCCGTCGAGGTCGCCGAGGATGTCGTCGAAGAACCGGCCGGTGGCCGCGTCGCGCGTCTTCGCCGTACCGAACATCTCCGAGCCGAACAGCACGTTGTCCGGGCCGATCTTGCGGATCAGCATCGCCAGCGAGTCGGCGTCGTATACGGCGGTGTCGAAGTACAGGTTGCGGACCGCCTGCTCGAAGGGCGGCAGCGACTCCGCCACGTGCAGCGCGCGGCTGCGGTTGAAGTGGAACGGGATGCCACCGCCTCCGTGCGGCACGATCAGCCGCAGCGTCGGGAAGTCGGTGAAGACCGCGGACGAGCACAGCTCGACCACAGAGGCGGCGAGCGCGGCGATGACCGAGCACCTGAGCGACGTCATCGACCACCTGATGCTCGCGTCGCACCGAGGCTGAAGCGGTGCCGGTCGCCACTGGGGCGACCGGCACGCTGATCAGATTTCTACGGGCTGACCCGAGACTGCGGACCGGCGGGCGGCGTCGACGATGCGCAGTGTGCGCAGGCCGACTCCACCATCCGGCTGCGGTACGACGGCGGGCGTCGTACCGGCCTTTGCCGGGCCGGACTCCCGGACCGCGGCCAGGAATGTGGCGAGCAGCGACTCGTCCAGGTTGCCGCCGATCCCCAAGAAGACCTCACCGGACGCATCCGTGCCGCCCACGTGCGGCAGGAACGGCTCGATCTCCACCGACCCGTTGGTCCCGGTGACCTGCAGCGAGACGCCACCCCAGGTCGGACCGTTGTCCGGAACGCTCCACGAGCAGTCGATGGTTGCCAGGAGCCCGTTGTCGTAGGTGACCGTCACCAGCCCACCGGTCTCCACGGCGACACCCTTGTCCTGGTGCAGCACGTGGTTGGCCGCGGCATACACGCGCATCGCCGACGCACCGCCGGTCAGACCGTCGATCAGGTCGGCACAGTGCACGGTGTGGTCGACGAGCGCTCCCCCACCGGCCTGCTTCGGGTCCGTGAACCACTGCCGCTGGTCGTACGGGATCTTCCCGTTGTTCGTCCCCAGTACGGCGAACACGTCGCCGAGGCGGCCGGACTCGACCATGGCACGCAGCCGCAGGTACGACGGCGCGAAGCGAACCGGATACGCGATCATCAGGATCGATCCGGCGGCCTCACAGGCAGCCAGCATGGCCTCGCCGTCCTCGACCTCTGTCGCCAGCGGCTTCTCGCACAGCACGTGCGCACCGACTGAGGCCGCACGCTCGACCAGTGCGCGGTGGCCGGCGTTCTCCGACGTCACGACGACGGCATCCGGTCCCCAGGCGAACAGTTCGTCGTACGAGTCGACGTACGGGATGCCGATCTGCTCGGCAAAGGCAGCACCCCGCGGACCGGAGTCGGGCGCGGACGCACCGTCGGGATCGGCGGACAGCACCTCGACGTCCGGCATCGAGCCGAGCAGGTAGGCGTAACCCGCCGCGTGAGTGTGAGCGAACGAAGCGATCGCAACCTTCAGGCTCATGCCACGGCTCCCGTCTGGACGAACGTCTTCATGTCGACAGCGCGGCCGGACTCCATCGAGGCGCGCGCAGCTTCGGCCAGATAGACGGCGGTCGCGCCGTCCAGACCGAGCACCCGCGGCTCCGGTCCACCACGCAGGCCGATCGCCAGCTCACGAAGCTGCGTCAGGTAAGGACTCTCCCCCAGCGTCGACTCCGGGATCAGCAGGTCGCCGCCGGCCCCTCCGTCCTGCAGCTCCTCAGCGAAGCCCAGGTCACTGTTGGACGTGTACTTCAGTACGCCGGTCGACCCCGCCACCTGGAACCCGGACTGGAACGTCGTTCCCGTCGCACCCCACGTCGCACGGCAGTGGCTGATCGCCCCGGTGTCATGGGTGAGCGTCACGTGCGCCGCCACGTTGACCGGGCTGATGCCGTCCACGGTCGGCGGGTTCTGTACGGCGTACACGCTGGTGACCTCGCCACACAGCCACCGGGCCTGGTCGAGGTCGTGGACCATCAGGTCCATGATCACGCCGCCGGAGTGGGCCACATCGCGGTACCACCCGGCACCGGCCGGCGACGACGCCTGCCGGAAGAACCGCGCCACCGCCACGTCGCCGATCCGCCCCGCCTGGATCGCGTCGTACGCCGCCTTGTACGCCGGGAAGTACCGGACCACGTGGGCCGGGTAGAGCCGGACGCCGGCGGCCTGCGCGGCGTCGATGACCTCGTGCGAGTCGGCCGCCGTCAACGTCAGCGGCTTCTCGCAGATCACGTTCTTGCCCGCCTTGATCGCGGCCAGCGCGATCTCCTTGTGCGTCGGCGACGGCGTGACGATGTCGACGAACTCGGCCTCGGCAAGGCAGCCCTCGAGTGACGCCATGACCTCCAGCCCGTACTGCTCAGCGAGCTCGTCCGCACCCTCCAGCGAGTGCACCAGCACCCGCGCTCCGAGTGCCTTCCACGCGGCGACGTGGACGTGGGCGATGTTGCCCGCGCCGATCAGACCGACGGTCAGACCGGCCAACTGTTCCGACATGTGATCCCCTACTCGGCGTCTGCCGAAGTCCGGAAAATTAGTAACGGTCCTTGCGTATCACTGCGCACAGGCGTTCGCAACTACCGTCTCATGAACATAACCACCTTCGTTATCGATAACCCACCTCTGACTGTGCAGAATGTGCCGGTGACCGAAGCGACCGCCGCCCCGAGTGCTCTCGGCCAGACTCCCGACATCGAACCGCGACTGGGCGCAGTGGTCCAGACCGACGGGACGACGTTCACGCTCTGGGCCCCGGCGGCGGAGCGGGTCGAGCTGGCCCTGGTTGCCGACGACGGCAGCCAGCGGAACCTGGATCTGGCCCATACCGGTGAGTTCTGGACCGGTTTCGTCCCCGGGGTCGGCGCCGGCCAGCGATACGGGTACCGCGTGCACGGTCCGTTCGATCCGTCCCACGGACTCCGCTTCAACCCATCGAAGCTCCTGCTCGACCCGTACGCGCGAGCCGTCGACGGCTCGCTGGACTTCTCCAGTCCGCTGATCTACGACTCCTCGGACGGCGACTCGGCTGGTCACGTCCCGGTCGGCGTCGTGGTCGCCGACACCGAACCACCTCCGCCGATCAGCAAGCCGGTGCACTGGGGTGAGACGGTCATCTACGAGTTGCACACCAAGGGCTTCACCAAGCGGCATCCCGACGTACCGGAGCACCAGCGCGGGACGTACGCCGGTCTCGCGCATCCGTCCGTGATCAACTATCTGACCGAGCTCGGTGTGACGTCGGTGGAGTTGCTGCCGATCCACCACTTCCTGACCGAGCCGGCGATCGCGGCCCGCGGCCTGCCGAACTACTGGGGGTACAACACCCTCGGCTTCTTCGCGCCGCACGCGCCGTACTCCTCGTCCGGCGCGCGCGGTGAGCAGGTGGCCGAGTTCAAGGCCATGGTCGCCGCGTTCCATGCCGCGGGCATCGAAGTGATCCTTGACGTGGTCTACAACCACACCGCCGAGGGCGGGTTCGACGGACCGACGCTGAGCTTCCGCGGCATCGACAACCGCGCGTACTACCGGCTCGCGCACGGGGCTGCGATGTACGACGTCACCGGCACGGGCAACTCGGTCGACACCTCGCACCCGCAGGTCCGCCGGCTGGTGATGGACTCGCTGCGGTACTGGGTGGAGGAGATGGGTGTCGACGGGTTCCGGTTCGACCTGGCCGTGACCCTGGTCCGCAACGAGCGGCACGAGGTGGACATCCCCGACCACCCCTTCCTCGCCGAGGTCGCCGCCGATCCGGTGCTGGGCCGGGTCAAGCTGATCGCCGAGCCGTGGGACGTCGGCCCGTTCGGCTACCAGGTCGGCAACTTCGGTACGCCGTGGTCGGAGTGGAACGGGAAGTTCCGCGACAGTGTCCGCGACGTCTGGCGGAACACCTCCGACGGTGTGAAGGACCTCGCCTACCGGCTGTCCGGCTCCAGTGACCTGTACGGCGACGACGGGCGCTACCCCTATGCGTCGATCAACTTCCTGACCGCGCACGACGGGTTCACCCTGCGGGATCTGGTCAGCTACGACCACAAGCACAACGAGGCGAACCACGAGGACAACCGGGACGGCACCGACGACAACCGGTCCTGGAACTGCGGATTCGAGGGCGAGACCGACGACCGGCGCGTGACCACGTTGCGCAAACGCCAGATGGCGAATCTGATGTCCACGCTGATCCTGTCCACCGGCGTACCGATGCTCACCGCCGGCGACGAGTGCGGGCGCACGCAACACGGCAACAACAACGCCTACTGCCAGGACAGCGAGCTCTCCTGGTTCGACTGGACCCTGCCTGGCGTTTGGTCGGATCACCTCGACCTCACCAAGAAGCTGATCGCCCTCCGAGCCGCGCACCCCGTCCTCCGCCAGTGGCACTATTTCTCCGGCGGCCCCGTCGTACCAGGTGGTCGCAAAGACCTCTCCTGGATCGCACCCCACGGCGGCGAGATGACCGACGCCGACTGGTACGACGGCAACCTCCGAACCATCGGCATGTTCCTGGCCGGCGACGCCCTCCGCGCCACCGACGCCCAAGGCAACGCCCTCACCGACAACTCCTTCCTGCTGGCCCTGAACGCCACCCCGGAAACCCGCCAGGTAGTAGTCCCCGACGCCTCCTGGGCCCCCGCCTACGAGGTAGTCCTGGACACCAGCAACAGCATGGTCACCGAAGTAGAAGCCAACGCCACAGTCCCCCTGGCCCCCCGCTGCCTGGTCCTCCTCCGCGCGCTCTGAGGGTTGTTAACCTTCCTCCAGTACATTCGGCGGTCACCTGGTGTTCATGTCTGGGGGGACCGATGTTTTTGTTGCGGCGCGGGGTTCGTGAGCGGACTACACCTATTGGTGCGCTGCATCAGGCGATCATGCGATGGGGTGAGGCGGAGCGCACCAGTTCGCGTCTGGCCCTTCAGCGCTGGGTCGACGGGGTGGCGTACGTCGACGTTCAGGCGCGGACATATGCGGACTACTGGACGCGACAGAACGAGCAATCGCTGGCCGCCGACGGTCCGCTCTGGGTCGTCCTCGGTGACTCGACCGCGCAGGGGTTGGGTGCGTCAACTCCACTGAACGGGTACGTCGGTCAAGTGCTGAACGCGCTGCGCCGTCAGGGCACCCCTTGGCGGGTGCTCAATCTGTCCCGGTCCGGTGCGCAGACCCGGCACGTGCTCGACGACCAACTCCCCCTGCTGGACGGACTGACGCCGGCGCTGGTGACGTGCGGGATCGGTAACAACGACATCCTCGGTACGCCGCCGAGGCGGTTCCGGGATCACCTTCGTCAGGTGATCGAGCGGTTGCCGTCCTCGTCGGTGGTGATGGATCTGACGGTGCCCGATCGCTTCTGGCGCATCGGTGGGGTCGCCAGTCCGTATGTTGCGGGGATCAACCAGCTGATCAGCACCACCGCGACCGCGCGCGGTCTCTCGGTGGCTGAGGTGTCGCGGCATGCGCGGCCGCCGTGGCGGGGGATGCTTGCGCCGGACAGTTTTCATCCGAACAACCTCGGCTACCGCCGGCACGCCGACGCTCTGCTCGCCGCTTTGCCGGCCGGCGTCGCGCAGTACTGATCAGGCTTCGGGGGTCTGTGGGCCGTCGGCGAGCAGCAGGTAGAGCGAGCGGCGAGCGTCGGCCAGGATCTTGGCGGCCGCGGCGCGCTGGTCCTCCGAGCCGCTGCGGGCGACCTGCCGGGTCGCTGAGTGCAACTCCTCGACCAGTCCACGCAGGTCGTTGGCAGGCTCGGCGTTCGCGAAGCCGGCGAACGGGTCGATCGACGTCTCGCGACGCCCCTCGACGTACTCACGGCCTGCGTCGGTCAGGGTGACGAGTTTGCGGCCGGCCTCCGCGGTCACGGTGACCAGGCCCTCGTCTTCCAGTTGGTTGATGGTCGGGTAGATCGCGCCGGGGCTGGGGGTCCAGCGCCCGCCGCTGCGGTCGGCGATGGCACAACACCCCGAACTAGATTGGCAAATACTACGGATCCGGATAATCTGGATCCGTGGAAAATGAACTATTGCTGGTGGTGCTGCAGCGGGCGACGCATGTGACGTTGCAGGTGCTGGGGACGGAGCTGGCCGAGCTTGGGCTGAGCGCTTCCGAGATCAACGTGCTGGCGAATCTGGCCGACGGGCAGGCGCGGACGGTGTCCGAACTGGGGGTCGCCGCCGGCGTGCGGCCGACGACGTTGACCGGCGTACTGGATCGGCTGGAACAGAAGGGGCACATCACGCGGGCGGCGCGGCCGGGTGATCGGCGAGCGGTGGAGGTCGCGCTGACGGAGGTTGGCATGGAGAGTGCTGGACAAGTGCAGCGAGCTTTCGCTGCCGTGGAGGAACGAGCGCTGGCCGGGATGTCCGCGGGCGCCCTGACCCAGGCTCGGCGGGTGCTCACCGCCTTGGCGGCGGTATGAACACCTTCGACGAACTGATGGGCGAGGTGATGGCGACCGGTGAGCGGTTCGGGCATCGGGAGCACGTGCGACTGACGTGGCTCGCCGTACGGCGGTGTGGGACGGCCGGCGCGGTCGAGTTGGTCAGCGACGGCATCCAGCGGACCGCGCGGTATGCGGGGGCACCGCAGAAGTACAACGCCACCGTGAGCAGGGCGTGGGTGGAGCTGACGGCGTACCACATGGCCGAGGAGCCGAACGAGAGCTTCGATGAGCTGGTACGCCGCAACCCGGGGCTCCTGGACAAGCGGCTGCTCACGCGCTTCTACTCGTCGCGCACCTTGGCCTCGCCGGCCGCGCGGACGGGGTGGGTCGAGCCGGATGTGAAGGCCTTCCCTGTCTGATGCTTTACCTTGCCCCTGGGGCAGGGGGTTTGATGGTCGCGTGTTGACGATCAGTGAGTTCGGGCGACGTACCGGGCTTTCGCACAAGGCGTTGCGGTTGTACGACGTGTCCGGGTTGTTGCCGCCGGCCCAGGTGGATCCCGCCAACGGGTACCGGTTGTACGACGAGGAGCAACTCGAGCGAGCCCGCCGGATCAGCGTGCTGCGGCAGGTGGACATGCCGCTGACCAAGATCGCCGAGGTACTCGCGGGGTCCGACGAGGAGGCGCTGATCCGGCTGGACCGGTGGTGGGCCGCCGAGGAGGCGACCACCGCGGCCCGTCGGTCGACGCTGCAGTACTTGCGGGACCGGCTGTCCCGGTCGGGAACTCCGGGACTGGCGCCGCGTCCGGTGCTGACTCGCGACGTACCGGAGACCAAGATCGCGGCGATCCGGAGCGACACGGATCAGCAGTCGCTGATCGGTGTGATCGTGTCGTCGACCGACGAGCTCCGCGCGTACCTCGTCTCCGCGGGTGCGACGCTGCCCGGTGAGTCGTGGGTGATCTACCACGGCGCGGTCACGCCGGAGGCCGAGGCGACGGTCGAGGTGTGCGTGCCGTTCGCCGGGCTGGTGGATCCGTCCGGGCCGATCGCGATCCGGGTCGAACCGGCGCATCGGGAGGCGTACTGCACGATCACGATGGACGAGTGCGCGTTCCCGCGGATCATGCTCGCGTACGACCTGGTCTTCGACTGGGTCCGCGCGGCCGGGTTGCCGGAGGCGGGTCCGCCGCGCGAGGTCTATCTGCCCGACTGCCACCTGATACCGCGCGACCAGCCGGCCGTCGACATCGCTCTGCCCATTCTCGAAAGGAAAGCCTGATGGACTACGCGGTTCAGACTGAGTTCAGCGATCCCGGCGTACATGCCGGCCTGTTCGATGCGTTGCCGGACGACGTCGGCGGGATCGGCGAGGTGGTGCGCAACCTGCTGATCCACTATCGCGGTGGCGGGATCGAGTTCACCGGCGACCGGCTGGCGGAGATCGACCATCGCTGGGTGTCGGCGATGCTGACGACCGACCAGAAACGGAACGGTACGGCGCTCGCCGTACCGCGCGAACCGGCCGACCACGTCGTCGGATGCTGCCGGGACTACACGCTGATGTTCGTCTCGGCCCTGCGGCACAAGGGGATCCCGGCCCGCAGCCGGATCGGGTTCGCGGTGTACTTCGCGTCCGGGTTCAACCACGACCACGTCGTCGCGGAGTACTGGAACGGCGAGCGCTGGGTGATGATCGACCCGCAGCTCGACCCGGCCGGGGATCGCCCGTTCAACTCCCTCGACATGCCGCCCGGCCCGTTCCTGTCCGCCGCCGAGGTCTGGCTCGGCGTCCGCGCCGGTGATCTCGACGCCGATCTGTACGGCATCGACCCCGGCTCCCCCGTCCGCGGCGGCTGGTTCATCCGCAACTACGTGCACCTCCAGCTCGCCCACCTGCAGGGTGACGAGCTCCTGCTGTGGGACAACTGGGGTGCGATGTCCGACAGCCTGGACGGCGCCGACGTCGACCTCACCGACCGGATCGCCACCCTGATGGTTGCCTCCGACAACGGAGACGATGCCGCTGGCAAGGAGCTCGCCGAGCTCTACCGCACCGACCCGGCGTTGTCCTTCACCGGCCGCTCCTTCGTCACGTCCCCGGCCGGCGGACCGTTCGCGTGGGTGGACCTTCAGAAGCCCGCGTAGTCGACCTCAGTCGAGCTGGGCGACCAGATCCGCGACGACCCGATCGATGGAGTTCAGCAGGGAGAGGTGGCCCTCCCCCGGTTCGAAGTGGAAGGTGGCTCCCGAGACGTGCTGGGCCAGCCAGTGGCCGTGCGCCTCGGGGACCATCCGGTCCTGGTCGCCCTGCCAGATCGCGACGGGCGTCGCGATCTGATCCAGGCGGAAGCCCCAGTCCTTGACGAAGGCCAGGTCGTCGTCACGCCAGCCGGCGATGCCCTCGGAGACGGCGTGCCGAGCCGACGTGGCGAGCCAGTCCAGGATCGGGCCGGTCATCGCGGCCTTGTCCACCTCGCTGACCAGGTCGCCGAAGGCGGCGGCCAAGTCCGACGGAGCAGCACCGGCCAGGCCCTTCGCCTCCTCTTCGATCAGCGGCTCGAGCGCTTCCGGTCCTTCGAAGGCGGCACCGAATTCGGCGATGTTCTCCGCGCCCATGCCGGCCACGAAGTCCAGGTCGTCCGCGCCGGCCTGCCCGACGCCGGCGATCGAGGCCGCCGCGACACAACGGCCCGGGAGCAGGGCGGCACACGCCAGCGAATGCGGCCCACCACCAGACACGCCGATGCTGAGGAACCGGTCGGCGCCGATCGCATCCAGGAGGCCGGTGATATCGGCCGCTACGTCGCCCACCGAGCGCCCCGGGTCCGGTGTCGACGCACCGTATCCGGGCCGGCCGGGGCTGACCAACCGCAGCCCGTACCGTCCCGCCGCCTCAGCCAACGGCCCGAACCGGACTGCGCCACCCGGCGTGCCGTGATGAAACACCAGCGGCATCCCACCCGCCGGCCCTTCAACCAAGTACTCCAACTTGCGCCCACCAGCCAGCTCAGCAATCGCCATGCCCGCAACCCTAAGACCTCACAGCAACTGGGGGCCGCGGACAAGGAATACCTTGTCTGCGGCCCCCAGTTCTTGTCCCGGGTCCCCGCCTGGTGAGGCAGGCGGGGCGGGGCTCAGAATTCTGAGCCGGCGGGGAGGTCGGGGGTGGAGGGGTCCTCGGGGTCGGAGGGGCCGGCGGCGAGGCCCATTTCGGCTTGGCTGGCGAGGCCCGTGTGGTTCGGGACGACGCGGACGGTGTAGCCGAACGGGCCGGTGCGGTCGAGCTTCAGCTCGCCCTCGTACCGGTGCCGGTTGCCCTCATACGTCTCCGCCAGCGACAGCGCCGTACGCACGGGGTCGGTGATCTCGTCGTTGGTGTCGACGCGACCGTGCAGGACCTCGACGCAGATGTCGGCCGGGGTCAGGTCGCCGATCGCCGCGAACGCGCGGATGCCGACGGTGGTCCCGAGCTGCGGTACGTCGCCCAGTCCCTGCAGCTCCACGTGGTCGACCCGGATCTGCTCCCACGCCGCCCGGACCTTCTTCTTCCACGCGGCCAGCTCGCGGGCACCGTCGTACGTCGAGTTCAGCGACCGCGACGACTGAGCGGCCGGCACGTACAGCTGCTCGACGTAGTCGCGGACCATCCGGGTGGCGAGCACCTTCGGGCCGAGCTCCTTGATCGTGTGCCGCAGCATCTCGATCCATCGAGAAGGCGTCAGTCCGGGCTCCGCGTCATAGAACCGCGGCGCGACCTGCTTCTCGATCAGGTCGTACAACGCGTGCGCCTCGAGGTCGTCACGCCGGTCGGTGTCCTCGATCCCTTCGGCGGACGGGATCGCCCAGCCGAACTCGTCGTCGTACCACTCGTCCCACCAGCCATCGCGGATGGACAGGTTCAGCGCGCCACACAGCGCCGCCTTCATGCCGGACGTGCCACACGCCTCGTACGGGCGCAGCGGGTTGTTCAGCCAGACGTCGCAGCCCGGGTACATCGGCTGCGCCAGAGCGATGTCGTAGTCCGGCACGAACACGATCCGGTGCCGGATCTCCGGGTCGTCCGCGAAGCGGACCATCTCCTGGATCAGCTTCTTGCCACCCTCGTCGTGCGGGTGCGCCTTGCCGGCGATGACGATCTGGACCGGACGCTGCGGGTGCAGCAGCAGCGCCTTCAGCCTGGCAGGGTCGCGCAGCATCAGCGTCAGCCGCTTGTACGACGGAACCCGCCGGGCGAATCCCATCGTCAGGACGTCCGGGTCGAGGATCGAGTCGACCCAGCCGAGCTCGGCCTCGCTGGCACCGCGGTTGAGCCAGGACTGCCGGACCCGGGCCCGGGTGTCGTCGATGAACCGCTGCCGCAGGATCCGCTTGGTCTCCCAGATCTGCTGGTCGGTGGTCTTGTCCAGACCCTCGAAGACGGTGTCGCCCTCGGCCGTGTAGTTGGCGTAGGTCAGGTCGTGGATCTCCCGCGCCACCCAGGTCGGCGCGTGCACGCCGTTGGTGATCGAGGTGATCGGTACGTCGACCGGGTCGAAGCTCGGCCACAGTCCGGAGAACATGCCGCGGCTGACCACGCCGTGCAGCTTGGACACGCCGTTGGCCCGCTGGGCCAGCCGCAGACCCATGATCGCCATGTTGAACACACCCGGGTCGCCGCCCTCGAAGTCCTCGGCGCCGAGCTCGAGGATGCGGTCGATCGGGACGCCCTTGCCGAACGCGTCCGGCGAGAAGTGCTGCTGGATCAGCTCGACCGGGAACCGGTCGATGCCGGCCGGCACCGGGGTGTGCGTGGTGAACACGGTGCCACCACGGTTCACCTCGAGCGCGGTGTCGAAGTCCAGGCCCTTGTCGGCGGCCAGCTCGCGGATCCGCTCGACACCGAGGAAGCCGGCGTGGCCCTCGTTGGTGTGGAACACCTCGGGCGCCGGGTGGCCGGTGATCCGGCAGTACGTGCGGACCGCGCGGACACCGCCGACGCCGAGCAGGAGCTCCTGGAGCAGCCGGTGCTCGGTCGAACCGCCGTACAGCCGGTCGGTCACCTCGCGCTCGGACGGGTCGTTCTCCTCCATGTCGGAGTCGAGCATCAGCAGCGGCACCCGGCCGACCTGCGCGATCCAGATCTGCGCGTGCAGCTGCCGGTTGCCCGGCAGGGTCAGCGTCACGGTCGCCGGGGCGTCACCGTCGCGAAGCAGGCTGATCGGCAGCCCGTCCGGGTCCACCAGCGGGTAGCGCTCCTGCTGCCAGCCCTCACGGTTGAGCGACTGCGCGAAGTAGCCGTGCCGGTACAGCAGGCCGACACCGATCAGCGGCACGCCGAGGTCACTGGCCGCCTTCAGGTGGTCACCGGCCAGGATGCCGAGACCGCCGGAGTACTGCGGCAGCACGTGGGTGATGCCGAACTCCGGTGAGAAGTAGGCCACCGCGCTGAGCGGCGTACCGGCCTCGGCCTGGAACCACCGGTTGTCGGTCACGTAGCTGTCCAGATCGGCTACGGCCAGTTCCAGCCGGCGCAGGAAAGCGTGGTCGTTGGCCAGCTCGTCGAGCCGGGCCGCCGGGACCTCACCGAGAAGCTTGACCGGGTCACCGCCGGTGCTCCGCCACAGCTGCGGGTCGACGGCCTCGAAGACGTCCTGCGTCTCCGGGTGCCAGGCCCAGCGGAGGTTGTTCACCAGGGTTCCCAGGCCGGTCAGCGGCTCGGGCAGGACAGGGCGGACGGAGAATCGTCGTATCGCTCGCACCGGGACACCGTACCGGGCCATGGGTAGCAGAACACCCTCGGGATGCATCGATCTTGCAACGCAAGCAAGATTTTGCAGGAGCGCATGGCAAAGACCTGCGCTGGGAACCGATAACGTCAGTCCTGTAGTTCTCGATGTAGTTACCCAACCCGCCGGATCCGTAATCGGGCGGGTCCGCATTCTGAGGGGAAGGTTCGTCTACGCCATGACTGGGCGCATCCCGATCACCGACGTCACCCCGACCGTCGACGCCGGAGCGTATCCGGCCAAGGCCTCGGTCGGCGAGACGTTCACCATCGCGGCAACGGTCTTCCGTGAGGGACACGACGCGGTGAACGCGAACGTCGTACTGACCTCGCCGTCGGGACAGACCAGACGGATGCTGATGACCCCGGTCGGGCAGGGCAGCGATCGCTGGACGGTCGACGTGACGCTGCAGGAGCAGGGCGCGTGGACGTTCGCGGTCGAGGGCTGGAGCGACCCGTACGGGACCTGGCGGCACAACGCCGAGATCAAGGTGCCGGCCGGTCTCGACGTCGACCTGATGTTCGCCGAGGGCGCAGCGTTCTTCGACCGTGCGGCCGCCGGCGTGCCCCCCGCCGTACGGGCTGATCGGGCCACGCTGGGTGATGCCGCGCACGCGCTGGCCAACGGGGCGCTGCCACCGGAGGCCCGGCTGGCCGCGGGAATCTCGCCGCAGGTGCGAGCCTCGCTCGGGCGGTACCCGGTCCGCGAGCTGATCACTTCGTCGGAGACCTACCCGGTGTGGGTCGACCGCGAGCGCGCGCTGTACGGCAGCTGGTACGAGTTCTTCCCCCGGTCCGAGGGAGCGAAGTACGACGAGGAGTCGGAGACGTGGACGTCCGGGACCTTCCGGACCGCGGCCGAGCGACTGCCCGCGGTCGCGAAGATGGGCTTCGACATCCTCTACGTGCCGCCGGTGCACCCGATCGGGCACGCGTTCCGCAAGGGCCCGAACAACACCCTCGACCCGAAGCCCGGTGACCCGGGTTCGCCGTGGGCGATCGGTTCGGCCGAAGGCGGGCACGACGCGATCCACCCCGAGCTCGGCACCTTCGAGGACTTCGACTACTTCGTCGGCCGTGCTCGTGAGGCAGGCCTCGAGGTGGCCATCGACCTGGCCCTGCAGGCGTCGCCGGACCACCCCTGGGTGACCGAGCACCCGAAGTGGTTCAGTGTCCGCGCGGACGGCTCGATCGCGTACGCCGAGAACCCGCCGAAGAAGTACCAGGACATCTACCCGATCAACTTCGACAACGATCCCGAAGGCATCTACGCCGAGGTGCTGCGGATCGTGAAGCTGTGGATCTCGCACGGCGTCACGGTGTTCCGGGTCGACAACCCGCACACCAAGCCGGTGAACTTCTGGGAGTACCTGCTCGGCGAGATCCGCAAGACCGACCCGGACGTGGTGTTCCTGTCCGAGGCGTTCACCCGGCGGCCGATGATGCACGAGCTGGCCAAGGTCGGCTTCCACCAGTCCTACACGTACTTCACCTGGCGCAACGAGAAGTGGGAGCTGGAGGAGTACCTGCAGGAGCTGACCAAGGAGACGGGCCACTTCTTGCGGCCGAACTTCTTCGTCAACACGCCGGACATCCTGACCGCCTACCTGCAGTACGGCGGTCCCGGCGCGTTCAAGATTCGGGCGGCGATCGCGGCGACGGCGTCACCGACCTGGGGTGTGTACGCCGGGTTCGAGCTGTTCGAGCACGTCGCACTGCGGCCGGGCTCGGAGGAGTACCTGGACACCGAGAAGTTCCAGCTCCGTCCGCGCGACTGGGAGGCCGCGGCGGCCGAGGGTCGCACGCTGGCGCCGTACCTGACGTTGCTGAACACTGTCCGCCGCCGGCACCCAGCCCTGCAGCAGCTGCGCAATCTGTCGCTGCACTCGGTCGAGGACGAGGCGATCATGTGCTACTCCAAGCGCACGACCGCACCCGACGGGCACAGCGACACCGTCATCATCGTGGTGAACACCGACCCGCACTCGGTCCGCGAGTCGATGGTCCACCTCGACATGGCCGCCCTCGGCATGCGCCCCGAGGACACCTTCACCGTGTACGACGAGATCACCGGAGCCACCTGGCGCTGGGGCCAGCAGAACTACGTCAAGCTCGACCCCAACGGCGAGCCCTGCCACATCCTCGCCGTCCGCCGCGGCCAGGCCTGACCGTGTGAGATCCTCTCCCCCACTGTCCAGGTGGGGGGAAGAGGATCGGCACGATCGCCGGCCCGGTCCTCGCATCTGGTGGCAACGCGCGCGGACCGGCTAGTCCAACGGGACGGTCTCCGGGTACTTGAGGCCCGCCCCGGTGTTGAGGGCTACGACCTGGTCGTCGGGGCGGATCCAGCCGGACTCGCGGAGCCGGCGGACGGCGGCGAAGTTCGCGGCGCCTTCGGGACAGATGAAGGCGCCTTCGAGCCGGGCGACGAGGTGCTGCTCGGCCAGGATGTCGTCGTCGTCGACGGCCACGGCACACCCGTCGGTCTCCGCGATCGCCTGCAGGACCAGGAAGTCACCCAACGCCTTGGGTACGGTGATGCCGAAGGCAACGGTTTGCGCATCCGGCCAGGGCTCGCTCTCCGGCAGGCCCTTCTCCCATGCCCGTACGATCGGCGCACAGCCGGTGGCCTGTACGGCGACCAGTCGCGGCAGCGGACCGTCGATCCAGCCGAGCTCGCGCAACTCGACGAGCGCCTTCCAGATGCCGATGATGCCGACACCGCCGCCGGTCGGGTAGAGGATCACGTCGGGCAACTGCCAGCCGAGTTGCTCGGCGATCTCGAGGCCCATCGTCTTCTTGCCCTCGATCCGGTACGGCTCCTTCAGCGTCGACACGTCGAGGTACCCCTCGCGGCTGGCCAGCTCCGCACGGATGAACGCACCGGCATCGCCGATCAGCCCGTCGATCAGGTGCAGTTCGGCGCCGACCACGCTCACCTCGCGCCGGCAGATCTCCGGCGCCGCGATCGGCATCGCGATCAACGCCTCCATCCCGGCCCGCGCGGCGTACGCGGCCCAGGCCGACCCGGCGTTCCCGTTCGTCGGCATCGCGATCTTCCGTACGCCGACCTCGTACGCGCGGGACACTCCGACCGCGGCACCCCGGGCCTTGAACGTACCGGTCGGGATCAGCCCCTCGTCCTTCATCAGGAGCCGGTCGACACCGACCTCACGCCCGTACCGCGGCAACGGCAGCAGCGGCGACATCCCCTCCCCCAGGCTCACGACGTTGTCCGCGGACCGCACCGGGAGCAGCTCGTGGTACCGCCACAGATCCGGCGGCCGGGTGGCCAGTTCGTCCTTGGTCAGCGTCACCGCACTGACGTCGTACCTGGCCAGTAGCGGCGATCCGCACGGGCAGAGGCCGATGACCTGGTCGGCGTCGTGGACGGATCCACAACGAGGGCACTCGAGATGACTCAGCGCAGAGAACGTCACACCTGCAGAAACTACCCCGCCCGGAGGCTGGTGACCGATGGGCGTTGGTGATCGGTGAGACGGAAGCCGATGCCGCGGACGGCGTCGATGGTGACCGTGGTGCCGAGTTCGTCGAGTTTGCGGCGCAGGCGCTTCACGACCGAGTGCACGTCGGCGGTGCCGCGGAGGTCCCGGTTGCGCCACACGGTCTGGTGCAGAGCGTCGTACGTCCAGACCCGGACGGGCGTGCACATCAGCCGGGTGAGCAGGTCGTGCTCGAGCTCGGTGAGCTGGATCTCGCGGCCACGCCAGCGGGCGACCGAGCGGGCCCGGTCGATCGTCAGCACGTCGGCGTCCGGCTCCTCCCCCGACGTGCGCGACGCGACGGAGTCCACCACGTTCGGCTCGGGCGGTTCGGGGTGCTCGGGGGCGGCGGGCGGGGGCTGCTGCGCGGGCACGAGCAGCTTGCGGAGTTCGTCGAGACTGGAGACCAGCAGCAGCGGAGCGACGTCGTCGACGAGCTCGGCGAGCCGAACACGCTGCTCGGGCGAGGCCGCGACCGCTATCAGCAGCGGGAACGGCTCCGGACCGGTCGTGGTCAGATCGACGTCCGCAGGGGCGGGGACACGGGCGGTGACCATCCGATCACGATGTCAACCTCTGCCCGGGATCGTCAACGGACTGCCAACGTTTGACCACTTTGCCTCGATCGGTGCGACAGCTAGTCACATCTTGCTCACGAAGTGTGCTTGTTACCACGTTGTTCTGACACATAAGGTCCACGTCAGGCTCGCGGTGTCACATGCCGCGACCTGGGGGGCACGGAGCGTTCGCCCAACCGGTCCAACCGCCCAACGCGAACCCCCATGCACCTCTGCACCGATGACTCGGGGGAGTCAACTCGGGGTCTGTCAAGTGAGGGGCTGCAGAGATGTCACATCAACCACGAAGGGGACTCACCAGATCTCTGGTGGGTGCCCTCGCGACGGTGGCCGTCCTGGCCACCGGGCTGGCCGCGGCCGGCCAGGCGCAGGCCGCACCACCTACCAAATCTGAAGCCACACCGGCACCGGCTGCCAAGATCAAGCCGGAACTGTTGTCGAAGCTGGAGGGCAAGGACGCCAAGGCCGCGACGGACTACTGGGTCCGGTTCGCACCGAAGGCCGATCTGACCGCCGCCAGCAAGATCACCGACTGGAACGAGCGCGGCACCGCCGTGGCCGCGGCGCTGCGCAAGACCGCCGCGGACAGCCAGGCGAAGATCCGCGCCGAGCTGGACGCGCAGCACGTGAAGTACACCGCCTTCTGGGGTACGAACGCGATCCGCATCCAGGGCGGGTCACTCACCCTGGCCCAGAACCTGGCCACCCACACCGAGGTCGAGGGCCTGTACGCCCCGGTCGCGATCGAGGTGCCCAAGGTCACCCAGGGCACGACCGAGCACGAGATCAACGCGGTCGAGTGGGGTATCGCGAACATCAAGGCCGACCAGGTGTGGTCGCAGTTCGGTGACAAGGGCGAGGGCATCGTCGTCGCCAGCATCGACACCGGCGTGCAGTTCGACCACCCGGCGCTGGTCAAGCAGTACCGCGGCAACAACGGCGACGGCACCTTCGACCACAACTACAACTGGTTCGACGCGGCCGGCACCTCGCCGAACCAGCCGGCCGACGGCAACGGCCACGGCACCCACACGATGGGCACCATGGTCGGCGACGACGGCGCGGGCAACCAGGTCGGTGTCGCGCCGGGCGTGAAGTGGATCGCCGCGAACGGCTGCTGCCCGAGCGACGAGGCGCTGATCACCTCCGGTCAGTGGATGCTCGAGCCGACCAACCTCGCCGGGCAGAACCCGGACGCGAGCAAGCGGCCGAACGTCATCAACAACTCGTGGGGCTCGACGCTGCCGTCGAACGACCCGTTCATGGAGGACATCACCCTGGCCTGGACCGCGTCCGGGATCTTCGGTGCGTTCGCCAACGGCAACAGTGGTGAGGGCGGCTGCAACACCTCCGGTTCGCCGGGCAGCCTGACCAGCAACTACTCGGCCGGCGCCTACGACATCAACAACAACATCGCGTCGTTCTCCGGCCGTGGTGTCGGTCAGAACGGCACGATCAAGCCGAACATCTCGGCCCCCGGCGTCAACGTCCGTTCCAGCCTGCCCGGCAACACCTACGGCAGCTTCAACGGTACGTCGATGGCCACGCCACACCTCGCGGCCACCATCGCGCTGCTGTGGTCGGCCTCGCCGGCTCTGAAGGGTGACGTCAACGCCACCCGGGCGCTGCTGAACCAGACCGCGGTCGACGCGCCGAACAGCCAGTGCGGCGGCACCCCGGAGAACAACAACGTCTTCGGACAGGGCCGTCTCGACGCGCTCGCACTGCTGCAGGCCGCGCCGATCGGCGACACCGGCACCCTGACCGGCAAGGTCACCGCCGCCACCGGTGGTGCCGCCCTCGCCGGCGCCAGCGTGACGGTGAAGACGGCCGGCCAGCCCGACAAGGTCCTGACCACCAGCAGCACCGGCACGTTCTCGTCGGTCCTGCCGGCCGGGAGCTACGACCTGACGGTGGCGTCGTTCGGGTACCAGACCCAGACGGCCACGGTCAGCATCACCACCGGTCAGACCACCACCAAGGACTTCGCCTTGGTGAGCTCTCCGCAGGTGAGCGTCGGCGGCACCATCACGGACGGCTCCGGCCACGGCTGGCCGCTGTACGCGAAGGTGAGCGTCGAGGGTCCGGGCGGTGTGTTCGACTACACCACCCCGAGCAACGGCCGCTACAGCCTGAAGGTGCCGGCCGGTGCCGCGTACTCGCTCAAGATCGAGTCGCAGTTCCCGGGCTACCAGACGGTCAGCCAGCCGATCACGGTCGGCAGCAGCAACCTGACCAAGAACGTCGCGGTCCCGGTCCTCAGCAACTCGTGCACCACGGCGCCGGGCTACAAGTACGGCTCCGACGGTGTCTATGAGACCTTCGACTCCGGTGCGGCCCCGAGTGGCTGGACCGTCGTCGACAACAAGGGCAACGGCCAGGTCTGGCAGTTCAACGACCCGGGTAACCGGGGCAACCTGTCCGGTGGCAGCGGCAAGTTCGCGGTCATCGACAGCGACAAGTACGGTCCCGGCGGCCTGCAGGACACGTCACTGGTCAGCCCGGTCGTGGACCTGAGCGCGGTCACCGCCCCGGTGATCCGGTTCAACCAGGACCTCAACTGGCTCAGCGGTGAGAAGGCCGACGTGGACCTGTCGATCGACGGCGGCGCCACCTGGACCACTGCGCTGACCCAGATCACGGACGCCCGTGGAGTCAAGGAGATCGCGATTCCGCAGGCGGCCGGCAAGTCCGCCGTACAGGTGCGGTTCCACTACTGGGACGCCTCGTACGAATGGTGGTGGGAGGTCGACAGCGTGCTGATCGGCAGCCAGATCACCTGTGAGCCGACCGGCGGCGGCATCGTCGTCGGCAACGTCAAGGACGCCAACACGAACGGCTTCGTGAACGGCGCGGTCGTCACCCGTGACGGCAGCTCCGAGTCCGCGACCACCGTGGCGACGCCCGAGGACACCGGTCTGAACGACGGCTTCTACTGGCTGTACTCGTCCGCGGACGGCGACCAGGGCTTCACCGCCAAGGCCGGCAACTACGTCACCTCGACCGCGACCGTCGGAGTCGAGGCCGACTGGACGACCGTGGCCGACTACTCCCTGAAGGCCGGCCGGCTGAGCGTCACACCGGGCAGCGTGACGGGCAACCTGAAGCTGCCCACCGGCAAGGTCACCAAGTCGTTCACCGTCACCAACACCGGTGGCGCGGACGTCGACGTGAAGTTCGGTGAGAAGGACGGCGGCTTCGTCCTGGAGAACGCGAACGGCACCAAGACCACGAAGGCGCAGGTGCTGAACGGCACCGGTGCCCCGCTGCAGCGGCTCGCGGTGCAGACCTCGTTCGCCAACATACTGTCGGGCAAGACGGCCGGTACGCCGGCCGCCGCGAAGCCGCTCGCGGCGCCGTGGACCGACATCGCCGACTACCCGTCGACCGTGATGGACAACCGGGTGGTCAACCTCGACGGCAAGATCTACTCGATTGCCGGTGGCAACGGTAGTGCGTCGAGCGCGAGCAGCTACGTGTACGACCCGGCGGCGCTGGCCTGGACCGCCATCGCTCCGCTGCCGGCCGCTCGCAACGCCGTCACCGTCGGCGTCGTCGCTGGCAAGATCATCGCCAGCTCCGGCTGGGGCGTCTCCGGTCCGGACGCGGCGACCTGGGCCTACGACCCGGCCGCCAACGCCTGGACCTCGGTGGCCGCCAACCCGGCTCCGCGGGCCGCGGCCGGTCAGGCCGTCGCGGACGGCAAGCTGTACGCCGTCGGTGGCTGCACGACCTCCGGCTGCCTCCCGATGAGCAACACGGTGGTCCGGTACGACCCGGCCGCCAACGCGTGGGAGACGCTGGCGAACTACCCGAAGTCGGTCGCGTTCGCGTCCTGCGGTGCCATCGACGGCAAGGTGTACTGCGCCGGTGGTAACGACGGTACGAACTCGCTGAAGTCGGCGTACGTCTACGACCCGGGAGCAGACTCCTGGACCGCGGTCGCCGACGCCCCGTCCGACCACTGGGCGGCGTCGTACGCCGTCGCCGGCGGCAAGCTGCTGATCGTCGGCGGCGTGCAGGCCGGTGCGGTCACCAACGCCGGGTTCTCGTACGACCCGGCCGCGGACAGCTGGACCGCCCTGCCGAACGCCAACCTGCCGCGGTACCGCGGTGGCGCGGCCTGCGGCTTCTACAAGGTCGGTGGCTCGTCCGGCGGCTTCACCGCCACGGTCGACAGTGAGGCCCTGCCGGGTCTCGAGGACTGCGCCGAGTCGTCGGCGGACGTGAGCTGGCTGTCCATCGACAAGACCGAGGCCACGCTGGCCCCGGGCGCGTCGACGACCGTCCAGGTCACGCTCACCGCGAACGTGGACCAGCCGGGGACGTACTCCGGCGGGGTCACGATCGGCGAGAACACCCCCTACTCGGTCGCACCGGTCGGCGTGACGATGAACGTCACCCCGCCGAACACCTGGAGCAAGTTGCAGGGCACCGTCTCGGGCGTCAGCTCGGCCGGCGTCACCGCACCGCTCCCGGGCGCGATCCTGCAGGTGGACTCGTGGGCGCAGTCGTACACCTTCATCACCGACAAGGACGGCAAATACGCCTACTGGCTGGACCGTCGCAACAACCCGCTCACCCTGATCGCCGCCAAGGACGGCTACAAGCCCCAGACCCGCACCACCAAACTGCTAGCCGGCATTCCGGTCACCGAAGACTTCGCCCTGAAGTCCATCAAGTAACACCGCAGTAGCCAGGCCGGCCCCCGCCCTTCACGGGCGGGGGCCTGTCCGCGTTCTGCCACTAGACCCGCTTTGCGGAACTTTTCCGTCACCAGGCGGCAGGGAAGTTCCGGAGATCGCGGTCGCCGGACGATCGAGACGCGCGCGTCAACGCGGCGAGGACTGTCAGGGCGTCGGCCGACGCGGCGGGGTCGTGGGTTCGGATGTAGTCGGCGCCTTAGGTGGCGGCGTGGAGCTCGGCGGCAAGGGTTGCCGGTCCGATGCCGGTGAGGTCAGTGCCGGTGAGGGTGCGCAGGAAGGACTTGCGGGACGGGGATATGAGGACCGGGCGGTCGTAGCGGGCCTTCAGGCGGGACAGGTTACCGAGCACGGTCAGGGACGGTTCCGGCGTACGGCCCAGGAAGTAGCCCAGACCGGGGTCGAGGATCAGGCGGTCGCGTTTGATGCCCGCCGCCTCGAGTGCCGCGATCCGCTCGTCGAAGAAGTCCTCGATGCCTGACCAGATCGACCGCGCGTCCGTCCACACCTTCGTCGCCGGTCCGTGGCGCTGCACCGAGTGCATCACCGCCAGCTGACACGTGAGGCCGCCCAATTCGTCGTACCGGCGGGGATCCGGGAAGCCATGGATGTCGTTCAGGTACGCCGCTCCTCGCGCAGCCGCATATCGCTGTGTCTCCGGGTGATAGGAATCCACACCCCACGGAATCGCCGGCCCGAACTCGACTAGATCGGCGCCTCCCGCGTGCAGGCGGCACGCTTGGGCGAATGCGTCACCAGCGGCCAGATAGCGCCCACCGTCGGAGAACGAGTCTCTGGTGATATTGACGATGCCAACCAGCTGCGGCCGAACCATGCGGGTCTCCCGGTCGATCAGAAGCCCAGGCGCACGGCACACGTCGTCGAGACGAGGCCGCTCCCCGATGGATAGCCCATCTCACGCGCCAGTCACGACCCAGCCGCACGTTATCAACCCACGCCGCCTGGCACCCCTCCAACTCCTGCCACGGGACAATACGCAGCCGGGATTCGTGGAGGGTTTGCCCGGATCGGCAAAGAAACCCTCCCTTGATAACGCAAAAACCCTCCACGATCGGCAGACGGCAGCTCCGCATCCGCGACCTCCGCTGAGGTCGGGCCCTCGCCTGTAGCCGCGCCGTGCCGGGCTCAGCTGAGCGGGACGGCGGGCGTTGGCCGGAGGGCTATGTGGTGGGGAGGAGGTGGAAGCCGACGCCGCGGACGGCGTGGATGGTGACCGTGGCGCCGAGGTTGGTGAGTTTTTGGCGGAGGCGTTTGACGACGGAGTGGATGTGGGACCCGTGGCCGAGGTGTTCGTTGCCCCAGACGGCGTGGTGCAGGCGCTGGTAGGTCCAGACGCGGCCGGGTTCCTCCACGAGGCAGTGCAGGAAGTCGTGCTCGAGCCGGGTGAGGGAGACCTCGCGGTCCTTCCACCGGACGACGCGACGGTCCACGTCCAGGTGCAGCTCGGCCTCGGACGAGGGCGGTACGGCGGCCCGGACAGCCGGCGCCGCCACTGCGACCGGAACCGCGGCGACCGTGGCCGGAACGGCGACCACCCTCGCGGGAACTGCCTCGATCTGGGCAGCCTCCCCAGAGGCGACCGGCAGCACGGTCGGCGTGAGTACGACGGGACCGGCCGGCGACATGACCGCCGTCAGCTCGAGGAACGCGCGAGCCTGGTCCGCGCTCGACACCAGCAGCAGCGCGTCGGCCGCACCGAGCAACCGCGCGAGCTGTACCCGTTCGGACGTGGACGTGGCCACGCCGATGATCAACGACGAATCCGCGAGCCTCTCCATGGCGAGCCCCTCCCCAATTCAACGCCGGCCAGCCACCAGTACGGTTTACGGCGCGAAGTAAGTCAAGTGATTCATCGCGCCCCGGGCTGGCACAAATGCGACCTGTCCGAGACAGGCCAAACCCAAGCAGGGCAAGGAAAGGCCGGCCGGCCCAGGGCGGCGGGGCACGGCCGACGGTCCCCGTCGACGGGCAGCGGGTCGAGATCAGCTTGTAGTCCTCGATCCCGGCCTCGTACTTCCCTTGCGCCGCACCGGTCGCCGACCCACCGGGCGCGGCCTGCGTGACCCCGGTCCAGCCGCGGCCGTAGAACCCGATCCCGAGCAGCAACTTACTCCTTCTTCAGCTTGCGCAACTGGTTGAAGTTGCCGCGCAGCGCACCGGTGTCCCAGGTGTCGGCGACGCCGTCGACCGACGAGGCCGCGTCGTAGAACTTGTCGTACGCCGCGTAGCTGTCACCGATCGCACACCGGCCACCGGTGGTGTTGCCGAACGCGTAGACGATCGTGGTCAGCTTCGCGGCCGAGCCACTCGTCTTGATGTTCTTCACGTGGTAGTTGCGGTCGCAGACACCCCACTCGGTAAAGTAGCCGACCACTCTCTTGCCTGCGGCAACAGTGTGGTCGGGCGCGGGCTGGGCCGCGGTGGCGGCCGGTGCGAGACCGGCGCCGAGGAGAGCTATCGCAGCCAAGAGCACAGGAAAACGGGGTCGCATGAGTACCTCCTGGGGGCGGAGAGGAACTGTCCGCACCCTAACGACCACATCCAGTTAAGAAAAGAACTAATCCAAATAAAGATGTTCTCGTGATCATCGCGACGCTCCCCCGCGAAGGTGTGCGGAGGGAGCGTGCGGCGGAGTAATCTCCTCGCGCACGGTCACTCTTGACCGCACCCGACGGAGGAACAGTGCCCGGTCTCGTTCGGCGGCCGATCGTCGTCTGGCTGCTCGCGGCCCTCGCGGTACCTGTGCTGCTCACGGCTGTGCTGATTCCGGCCAAGGCGGGGACCACCGAGGACGATCTGCGCGACCGCACGCTGGCCGCACTCCAGGCCCGCGGCATCGAGGCCGGCTCCGTCGACTTCGACGGCCGCGACGCGACGGTCGCCGTACCGGCCGGTGTCGATGCCGAGCTCGTCCGCGAGGTCGTCGTGAAGGTGGACGGCGTTCGCTCGGTGCGGATCGAGGGTTCGCCGACTCCGACTGCTACTCCGACGACTGAGGCGCCTGCCGAGTTCGACGTGGCGCCGTTCGAGGTGGGCCGGACGAACCAGTCGATCCGGGTGCAGGCGGCGGTCAAGGATCAAGCGGTCAAGGAAGCCATCGCCGCCGAGGTCGGCAAGGTGCTCGGCGAAGACCGTGAGTACGACGACCGTACGACGATCGACGCCGCGACCGGATTGGCCGACGCGACCGCGATAGCCGCGCTGCTGCAGGCGCTCGCGATCGGGACCGGCGACGCCTCGGTGCGGTACGACGGAAGCACGGTGACGCTGTCGGGTGAGGTGCCGGACCAGGCGAGCAAGGCGACCGTCGCCCGGGCCGCGGCGAAGGCGGTCCCCGGCGCGGTGATCGCGAACCAGCTGGAGATCCCGGCGCCGCCGAAGTCCGAGGTCAGTGAGCCGTGCCGGACGTTGCCGAGCCGGCTGTCGGAGTTCACCCGGCAGCACAAGATCAACTTCCTGTCCGGCACGTCGATCGTGAACGACGCGACGAAGCCATCGGTGGTGCGTGTCGCCGCTTTGCTGAGGTCGTGTCCGAGCGCGTTCTTCGAGGTGGCCGGTCACACCGACAACCTCGGGTCCGAGGCGACCAGCCTGCCGTTGTCCGAGCGTCGGGCGGCCGCGGTCAAGGCCGCGCTGGTCAAGCTCGGCGTGGCCGCCAACCACATCCATGCGAACGGTTACGGTCAGGCCTTCCCGATCGCACCCAACTCCACCGCCGCCGGCCGGATCGCCAACCGCCGGGCCGAGATCCGAGTACTGCAGGGGAACTGAATGAGCTGGCTCGTCGCACAGATGTGGATCCTGCTTCTGGTCGCGTTCGTCCTCGGAAGCGCGGCCGCCTGGCTGCTGCACCGACTGGTCCGCAACCCGGCGAGGGGGGCACGCTGATGAGCTGGCTGCTGCGACACAACTGGCTGTGGTCGTTACTCGCCTTCCTGATCGGCGCTCTCATCACCTGGCTCCTCCTCGAACGCCGCCCCCCGGCCACTCCCCCGGACGCAGCCGCCGACGAGCCGCTCGAGCAGAAACAAGAGGTCCTGGTCGGAGCCCGAGTCGCGGAGACAGCACCCGCCGCACGAGCCGAACCCGCCGCGCATCCCGAGCCGGCGCCTAATGGACGAGCGAAACCGCAGCCCGCCGTACGAGTGGAGCCGGCGCCTGACGCACGAGCTGAACCGCGGCCGGTCGTTCGGACCGAACCGGTGCCCGTCGTGCGGGAGGAGCCGCAGCCGGCGTTCTCGCAGCTGATGGAGGCGGAGCCGACGCTGTTCGACGACGCCGAACTCGCCGCGATGAACGGCGACACCAGCGCGACCGCGCCGCAGATGCGGGCCGCGGCCCCCGCCGGCCGCTACGGTGAGGGCTCGGCCGACGCGGTACCTCATCAGGCTCCGCCGGACGGGTTCACCATCAAGGGCAACGCCCAGTCGATGCTGTTCCACACCCCCGACTCGCCGTACTACGGCCGGACCAAACCCGAGGTCTGGTTCCGCAGCGAGTCCGACGCCGAACGCGCCGGCTTCACCAAGTACGCCTGCCGCCCCCGCAAGTCCCCCACCCCCCGCGACCAAGCCCTCGCCCAGGAGGCCGAGTGAAGCACGAGATCCACGTGCCCTACAGCGTCACGCAAGATGAGGACGGCGGCTGGGCCGCGGAGGCCGCACTGCTGCCGGACGCGTTCGCCAACGGTGAAGGCGATACGCGCGAGGAAGCGATCGAGGATCTCCGCCAGGCCATCGTCGTACTGGCCGAGGAGGTCGGCGTACCGGACGAGCTGACCGTCGAGGTCGAGGTCGACTGATGCCGCCCGGCTGGAAGCCGAAGAAGGCTGCCGACATCGTCAAGGATCTCGAGAAGGCAGGATTTTCCGAGGCGAAGGGCCGGGGCAAGGGCAGTCACCGGATCTTCAAGGGCAAGGGCAAGACGATCGTCGTCCCGGACCACGGGGGCAAAGACGTCAAGACCGGGACCATGCGCAACATCGCGAAACAGGCGGGTCTGAAGCCCGAAGACCTGTACGGCTTCCAGCAGACGGGTGCCGCGAGGCAGTTGACGCCCGCGGAGGTCAACGCCGGCGTTGCGAATGCGGCGGACGCGACCAAGGCACGTGGGGACCGGAGCCGGTCCGGTGGACGGCGTGGGGCGGGCTCTGTGAGTCGGGAGAGGGACGAGCGGTCGCGTCGTCGATGAGCTTGGGATAAGGGGATTCGGCCCCTATTTGCTTGTACTGGCAACGGGCCGTCACACTGAGCGGAACGCCTTGCCGGAACCGTCCGTCCCGGGGCGTCCACCACATCGCCGGCTCTGTCCGGACACATCGCACCGAACTTCTTTTACGACGCCGACAACGGGGTACGGGAAGCAGTGCGGCACACCGTAGTACCGCTAGGTTTGGAGACACCCGATGGAGGTGAGCGTGACCGACATGCTGCCGGAGCAGCACCACGGACTGACGAAGAGTGACCCGCTGTGGTTCAAGCGGGCCGTTTTCTACGAGGTCCTCGTGCGGTCCTTCAAGGACTCGAACGCCGACGGCATCGGCGATCTGCAAGGCCTGACCGAGAAACTCGACTACCTCGAGTGGCTCGGTGTCGATTGCCTCTGGTTACCCCCGTTCTACCCGTCGCCGTTGCGCGACGGCGGTTACGACATCTCCGACTACACCGGAGTGATGCCCGAGGTCGGCACGATCGCCGACTTCGCGGCGTTCATGGAGGCCGCGCACGCCCGTGGCATGCGGGTGATCGTCGACTTCGTGATGAACCACACCTCCGACCAGCACCCCTGGTTCCAGGCGTCGCGGGAGGACCCGGACGGCCCGTACGGCGACTTCTACGTGTGGTCCGACAGCGACGACAAATACTCCGACGCCCGGATCATCTTCGTCGACACCGAGCAGTCGAACTGGACCTGGGACCCGGTCCGCGGCCAGTACTTCTGGCACCGGTTCTACTCCAACCAGCCGGACCTGAACTTCGAGAACCCGGCCGTCGGCGACGCGATGATCGAGGCGCTGAAGTTCTGGCTCGACCTCGGCGTGGACGGCTTCCGGCTGGACGCGGTGCCGTACCTGTTCGAGACCGAGGGTTCGAACTGCGAGAACCTCCCGCGCACCCACGAGTTCCTCAAGCGGGTCCGCAAGGAGGTGGACGCGAACTACAGCGACCGCGTCCTGCTCTGCGAGGCGAACCAGTGGCCGGCCGACGTGGTCGAGTACTTCGGCGACCGCGCCTCCGGGGGTGACGAGTGCCAGATGGCCTTCCACTTCCCGGTCATGCCGCGCATCTTCATGGGCGTCCGCCGCGAGTCCCGGTTCCCGATCTCGGAGATCCTGGCGCAGACCCCGGAGATCCCGGACACCTGCCAGTGGGGGATCTTCCTGCGCAACCACGACGAGCTCACCCTCGAGATGGTCAGCGACGAGGACCGCGACTACATGTGGGGCGAGTACGCCCAGGACCCGCGGATGAAGGCGAACATCGGCATCCGCCGCCGGCTCGCACCGCTGCTGGACAACGACGTCAACAAGATGGAGCTGTTCACCGCGCTGCTGCTCAGCCTGCCCGGCTCCCCGATCCTGTACTACGGGGACGAGATCGGCATGGGCGACAACATCTGGCTGGGCGACCGCGACGGCGTCCGGACCCCGATGCAGTGGTCCCCGGACCGCAACGCCTCGTTCTCCACCGCGACTCCGGGCAAGCTCAGCCTGCCGGTGATCATGGACCCGGTCTACGGGTACCAGGCGGTGAACGTCGAAGCGGAGATGGAGAACGCGTCCTCGCTGCTGCACTGGACCCGGCGGATGATCCAGACCCGTAAGCAGCACCCCTGTTTCGGCATGGGTACCTTTACGGATCTAGGCGGTTCCAACCCGAGCGTGCTGTCGTACGTGCGTGAGTTCGGCGACGACGTGGTGCTGTGCGTGAACAACCTGTCCCGGTTCCCGCAGCCGATCGAGCTGGACCTGCGGCAGTGGCAAGGCGTGGAACCGATCGAGTTGCTCGGTGGCGTGCACTTCCCCACGATCGGGGAACTGCCCTACCTTTTGACGCTCGGCGCCCACGGTTTCTACTGGTTCCGGCTGCCGGTGACCAAGCCGGCTGACCACGAGGAGAGCATGTAGTGAGTTCCCATCTGGACCAGGTCCAGTCCTTCTGCGCGAGCCAGAGGTGGTTCGGTGAGAAGGGACACGACGTTCACGTCGACGCGATGGCCACCTCGGTGTGGCTGTCGGACGGGGACGCCTGGCCCGCGGTCCGGATCGGGTTCGTCTACTGTTCCGGTCCGCCCGGGTCGGAGTTCCCGATCCGGGTGTACCAACTGCCCCTCAGCTACCACCGCGCCCCGGTCGAGAACCTCGGCCACGCGCTGATCGGTGAGTGGGTCGAGCAGGACCTCGACGATACCGAGGTCTGGGTGTACGACGCTCTGCACGACAAGGAAGCGACTCCGTACTGGCTGGACGGGCTGACGCACGGACGTCGGCTGGACGGGCTGGAGTTCCATCCCGTCCACGCCCCGGACCGGACCACCGTCGTACCGGAGGACGCGCAGTCGCTCGTCCTCACCGTCGAGCAGAGCAACACGTCGCTGGTGTTCGGCGACGTGGCCTTGCTGAAGGTGTTCCGCCGGCTCGAGCCCGGGAGCAATCCCGGGGTCGAGATCGAGTCGGCGCTCACCGAGGCGGGGTCCGAGCTGGTCCCCGAGGTGCTCGGGTCCGCGCGGGGCACCTGGCCGCGCGCGGGCGGCGGGAACGATTCGGGTGAGCTGGCGATGATGACGGCGTTCCAGAAGAACGCCACCGACGGCTGGTCGTTCGCCTGCTCGTCGGTGCGGGATCTGTACGCCGAGGGGGACCTGCACGCCGAGGAGGTCGGCGGTGACTTCGCGGCCGAGTCGCACCGGCTCGGCGCGAGTACGGCGCAAGTCCACTCGGAGCTGGCGAAGGCGCTCGGCACCGACATCTGGGAGCCGTCCAAGTTGGTCGAGCACGCAGCGGCGATGCAGCGCCGCCTCGATCAGGCGGCCGCGGCCATCCCCGAGCTCGCGCCGTACAAGGCCGGCCTGAGCCGCTGGTTCGAGGCGCTGGCGGCGTACGACCAGCCGGTGACGGTGCAGCGGATCCACGGTGACTTCCACCTGGGTCAGGTGCTGCGGACGATCGACGGCTGGAAGCTGATCGACTTCGAGGGTGAGCCGGCCAAGTCGCTGATCGAGCGGCGGGCCCTGGACACCGCGGTCAAGGACATCGCCGGGATGCTGCGGTCGTTCGACTACGCGGCCCGCTCGCTGCTCGCCGACCACCTGGGCGACCAGCAGATCGCCTACCGTGCGACCGAGTGGGCGAACCGGAACCAGCAGGCCTTCTGCGACGGGTACGCCGAGGTCGCGGGCACCGATCCGCGGCACGAACCCGTGCTGCTGAGCGCCTTCCTGGCCGACAAGGTCATCTACGAAACGCTCTACGAGGCCCGCAACCGCCCCAGCTGGCTTCCGATCCCGCTGTCCGCGGCGGCTCACTTGGCCGAACAGTGATGCCCCAAGCCTGGGCGAGTTAGGGCAGTAACTCGAAGGATTCGACGTGGGTCGGCCGGACGACACTGAAGTGCCGGCGGTCGAGGGTCGCGACTTGCGCGGCGTTCAGCCGCTCGGCAACGGCGACGACCGACGCGTCAGCCGTCCCCAACGGAAGATCACGGTAGACCGACGCCAGTTCCGCGATCCGCAGCCAGTCCCGGGGAACGACGGGTTCAGCCACCAGGTTGCCGTTCGCGAGATCGCCGAGGAAGCGGATCTCCGGCACCGGACCGAGGCGGCCGGCGAGCAGATGTGTGACTTCCGTGATCACGAGCATCGGCACCAGCAGCGGACCCGGATGAGTCGCGAGCAACTCCAGACATTCCTCATGATGCTTGTCGTCCGCGTCGACGTACGCATAGAGCGGACCCGCATCCACGATCAGTGCGATCGGTCGACCTCCGCCGCGAGGATCTCCTCGATCCGCTCCGAGACATCCGAGTGCCCGCTGCGCCCGGCCCCGGCCGCCAGCAGCCGACGCCGGCGCCCGCGACCCGCGGCCAGGTGGGTCTCCACCGCTTCCCGCGTCAGTTCCGAGATGGTCATTCCGCGCCGTGCGGCCTCGTGCCGCAACTGCGCGTCGAGCTCGTCCGGCAGCTTCACCGTGGTCCTCTTCATGGTATGCCAGCATACCCCCGTGTGTACGTCGGGACTCGACGGGTACGGGGTGCGGTGAATGCAGTGTTGATCGGGCAGGATGGGGTTCATGGGATCGAGCGAGCAGAACGCCGGGCCGGCGACTGAGGCTTTCGAGACGCCGGTGGTGCCGGCTGACAAGCCTGTGGTGACAGCGGTTCCGGTGGATCGGACCGTGCTGGAGCAGCTGGTCGGCGGGACCTTTCACGATCCTCATCAGGTGCTCGGACCACACCTCGGCGAGCATGGTGTCACCGTCCGGGCGCTGCGCCCGTTCGCCCAGTCGGTCACCGTTCTGTACGACGACAAGCGGCTCGAGCTCCGGCACGAGTTCGAGGGTGTGTGGGTCGGCGTCCTCGACGTCGACAAGGTGCCCGAGTATCGCCTCCAGGTCAGCTACACCGACGGGCCCGCTGTCGAGGTCGACGACCCGTACCGCTACCTCCCGTCGCTCGGTGAGGTCGACCTGCACCTGATCGGCGAGGGCCGGCACGAGCAGCTCTGGACCGTGCTGGGTGCCCACGTGCGCCGGTACGACGGCCCGACCGGGACCGTCACGGGGACGTCGTTCGCCGTCTGGGCCCCGAACGCGCAAGGGATCCGCCTCACCGCGGACTTCAACTTCTGGGACGGCCGCGCGCATCCGCTGCGGTCACTGGGCGCGTCCGGCGTGTGGGAGCTGTTCGTCCCGGGCGTCGGCGCCGGGACGCGGTACAAGTTCGACATCTGCGGCCGGGACGGGGTCTGGCGGCAGAAGGCCGACCCGATGGCCAACCTGGCCGAGACTCCCCCGGCGAACGCGTCGGTCGTGCACGAGTCGTCGTACGAGTGGGACGACGCGGCCTGGCTGGAGCGGCGGACCGCGGCCCAGGCCTACGCCGAGCCGATGAGCGTCTACGAAGTGCACCTCGGGTCGTGGCGCAAGGGCCGGTCCTACCGCGAGCTGGCCGACGAGCTCGTTGCCTATGTCAACGACATGGGCTTCACCCACGTCGAGTTCATGCCGGTGATGGAGCATCCGTTCGGTGGCTCCTGGGGTTACCAGGTGACGTCGTACTTCGCGCCGACGGCGCGCTTCGGTGACCCGGACGACTTCCGGTTGCTGGTCGACCGGCTGCACCAGGCCGGCATCGGCGTCCTGGTCGACTGGGTGCCGGCGCACTTCCCGAAGGACGCCTGGGCGCTGGCCCGCTTCGACGGGACCCCGCTGTACGAGCACCCCGATCCGCGCCGCGGCGAGCAGCCGGACTGGGGCACGCTGGTCTTCGACTTCGGCCGTCCGCAGGTGCGGAACTTCCTGGTCGCGAACGCGCTCTACTGGGCCGAGGAGTACCACATCGACGGCCTGCGCGTGGACGCGGTCGCCTCGATGCTCTACCTGGACTACTCCCGCCAGGACGGCCAGTGGGTCCCGAACCAGTACGGCGGCCGGGAGAACCTGGAGGCCGTGTCGTTCCTGCAGGAGATGAACGCGACCCTCTACAAGCGCGTCCCCGGCGTCATCACCGTGGCCGAGGAGTCGACGTCGTGGCCGGGCGTCACCCGGGACACGCATCTGGGCGGCCTCGGGTTCGGCTTCAAGTGGAACATGGGCTGGATGAACGACTCGCTGCGCTACCTGGAGCACGAGCCGATCCACCGGCAGTACCACCACCACGAGCTGACGTTCTCGATGATGTACGCCTACTCGGAGAACTTCGTCCTCCCGCTGTCCCACGACGAGGTTGTGCACGGCAAAGGTTCGCTGCTGCGCAAGATGCCGGGCGACCGCTGGCAGCAGCTGGCGAACCTGCGCGCGTACCTGGCGATGATGTGGGCGCACCCGGGCAAGCAGCTGCTGTTCATGGGCTGCGAGTTCGGCCAGGAGTCGGAGTGGTCCGAGAAGGGCGAGCTCGACTGGTGGTTGCTGGACCACACCGACCACCGCGGCCTGCAGCAGCTGGTCCGCGACCTGAACGGCGTCTACAAGGACAACCCGGCGCTCTGGCGGACCGATCATTCGGCGGAGAAGTTCAGCTGGATCGACGCCAACGACGCGAGCAACAACATCTTCTCCTTCGTCCGGTACGGCGACGACGGCGAGCCGACGGTCGCCTGCATCGCGAACTTCTCCGCGATCCCGCACCACGGCTACCGCCTCGGCCTCCCGTACGGCGGCCGCTGGGAAGAGGTCGTCAACACCGACGCCGACGTGTACGGCGGATCCGGGGTCGGCAACTACGGCGCCGTCGAGGCGGACGGGCCGGAGTGGCACGGCATGACGACGAGCACCGAGCTGTCCGTCCCACCCCTGGCGACGGTGTACCTGCGCTTCACCGGGTAGCGTTCACGGGGTGACCGCCGTACATCCGCTGACCGATGGTGAAGTGACGCTGCGACTGTCGCGACAGGATCAGCAGGTGGTGAGCTTCGACGTCGAGCAGGGCAAGCCGCTCGGCATCGTCGAGGTACGCCGGACCACGCCTGGGGTCGGCCTGGTCGTCTGGGAGCTGGACGGCGGCCCCGAGGTCGCGCAGCGGGCCGTCCGCCTGCTGACGGAGTACGCCTTCGGCGAGCTCGAGCTGGAGCGGCTGCAGGTCGAGGTCGACCCGGCGATCCACGTATCCGCCCGGGTCGCGATCCGGTCCGGCTTCCGGCGCGAGGGCGTGCTGCGGGGTGCGGCGCTGGTGGCGGACGAGCGCCGTGATGTGGCCGTGTACGGGATGCGCAAGGACGACCCGCGCCCGGACACGTTGACGGGCTGGACCGCGTTGATGGACTCGACGCTGCCGAAGAAGCGGGTGATCGCGCATGTGGTCGTACGCGACACGGCTGGGCGGGTGCTGCTGTGTCAGGTCAGCTACAAGAACGATCTGGAGTTGCCGGGCGGCGTGGTCGAGCCGGATGAGGATCCGGCCACCGGCGCGTCCCGTGAGATGCAGGAGGAGCTCGGGGTCGCGTTGCCGCTGCTCGGCGTCCTCGCGATCGACTGGCTCCCGCGCTGGGAGGGCTGGGGCGACGCCGTGGAGATCCTGTACGACGGGGGCGTGCACGACCCGTCGTTGCTGGACACGCTGCAGCCGGACGGCTTCGAGATCCGCGGCATCTCCTGGCACGCACCGGATGCTCTGGAGGGGCTGGTGTCACCGTTGAACGCGCGCCGGCTGCCTGAGATCCTGCGGGACCCGTCTGTGCTGCACAACTTGAGCAACGGCTCCCCCATCACCTCGTGAGCCGCACTCTAGTGGACCAGGCGGATCGTCAACGGGTAGCGGTACTCGCGGCCGCTGGAGGCGGCCATGGTCGCGAGGATGATGAAGATCAGCGCCGCGATCGCGCCGATGATGATCAGCGGGACGATGATCAGGATCCCGAGACCGAAGGTGACCAGGATCAGGATCACCGCGATCGCGGAGTAGATCAGCAGCGAGAGCTGGAAGTTCAGGGACTCCAGCGCGTGCCGGCGAATGAAGTCGGACCGGTTCCGGTACACCAGCCAGATGACCAGTGGACACAGAAACCCCATCGCGAACCACGCCGCGACGAAGACTCCCACGTGGGCGATCATCCCCCACGTCCGCTCATCCGAGGCCGACAGCGGTGGCCCGGCGTTCGGCGTACTCATATTCCAGTGAAGCACACCGATTCCTTTTCGTGGGGTCGTCGGTCTGTACCGATGAAGACCTCATCGAGAAGGGCGCCACAATGGCCGAACTGACGTACGCCGTCGAGACCCAGGGAGCTGTGATGACGGGCGAGGCCGAGTTTGCCCGTCGCACCGAGCCGTTCCGGAAGGAACTGCTGGCGCACTGCTATCGCATGCTCGCCTCGGTGCACGAGGCCGAGGACGTCGTGCAAGAGACGTACCTGCGGGCGTGGCGTTCGTACTCGGCGTTCGAAGGCCGGTCGTCGATCCGGGTCTGGCTCTATCGCATCGCCACCAACGCCTGCCTGACCGCGCTCGAGCAGCGCGGCCGGCGGGCTCTTCCTTCTGGCCTCGGCGCGCCGGCCACTGATCTGGCCCCGGGACCTGTGGCGGCCGATGTGGCGTTCGTGGAGCCGATCGCGGACTCGTTGGTCCTGTCGGAGTCCAGCGACCCGGCAAGTATCGTGACCACGCGGGAGAGTCTGCGGCTGGCCTTGATCGCGGCTCTGCAATACCTTCCGGCCAAGCAGCGCGCCGTACTGATCCTCCGTGAGGTACTCGCGTTCCCGGCGGCCGAGGTCGCGACGATGCTCGACACGTCGGTCGCGGCGGTGAAGAGCACGCTGCAACGAGCGCGCGCCCGGCTCGACGAGACCGCGTTCGGTGAAATCACCGAGCCGACCGATCCGCGCGCTCAAGCCTTGCTGGCCGAGTACATCACCGGCTTCGAGAACGCCGACACCGCCGCCCTGGAGCGTGCTCTCCGAGCGGACGCGGCGATCGAAATGGTCGGCACCACCACCTGGTTCAACGGGCGGGTGATGTGCCTGCGCGTGCTCGCCGAGGCCGTCGGCTCACCTGGCGATTGGCGGATGCTCCCGATCGTCGCCAACGGCCAGCCCGCGGTCGGCGCGTACGTACGCAGCCCGGCCGGCGACTACGAGCCGTACGGCGTCGCCGTGCTCACTCCGGCTCCCACCGGCCTGACCCGCATCTCCGTGTTCAGCACCCCGAGCCTTGTCACGCACTTCGGCCTACCGGCGACACTTCCGGCTGACTGAACAGCTCAGCGGCTCGATGGGCCGTCGTGTGGGCCCATCGCGTCGTACTCATCAGCGCCAGCGCAACGACGCCGATCCCCAGGGCCGCCACCGGCCACCAGAGCAGATGTTCCGCGTCGGTGAACGCCTGCGGATCGCCGCCCGCCGTCGAGCCGACGACCGCGCCGGCGATCGCTACGCCCAGGGTGGTGCCGGTCTGACGGGCGGCGGAGGCCACCGAGCCCGCCAGACCGGCCATGGACAAGGGCATGCCGGACACAGCCGTGTTGGTGATCGGTGGGTTGACGGTCCCCAGGAAGATCCCGAAGAACAGATAGACCGCGAGCACCACCGGGAGCGGTGTTGCCGGCGCGAGCCACAACGAGCTCAGCGCACCGAGCGCCAGCGCTGAGCCGGCAACCACGAGTGGAAGCCGGGGACCGCGCGTACCGACCATCCGGCCCGCCGTGGGCGCGACGACGGTGATCACCACACCGACCGGGAGAAGACACAGCCCGGCCTCGAGTGCCGACAACCCGCGAACGTTCTGCAGATACAGCGTCGTGACGAACAAGAACGCGCCGAACCCGCAGAGCGCGAACAGCGCCATCAGGATCGCCGAACTGAATGGCACGCTCCGGAAGAGCCGCAGCTCGAGCATCGGATCGGTCCGCCGGGGCTCGTAGGCCAGCAAGGCCAGCGCCGCGAGTACGGCGACGCCCAGCGGCCCGAGGATTACCGGCGAGGTCCAGCCGCGGGTCTCGGACCCGATGATCGCGTACACGACGCACCCGAGCATCAGGATCACGAGAGCCTGACCGACCGGGTCGAAGCGCCGCGCCCGGTCCGCGCGCGACTCGGGCACGAAGAGCGCCGTACAGACGATCGCCACGATGACGACCGGAACGTTGACCCAGAAGATCGCCCGCCATCCGATGCTGTCGACGAGCGTCCCGCCGAGGATCGGCCCCAACGCGAGCGCCAGCCCGGACATCGACCCGAACACGCCGATGGCCCGCGCCCGCTCGGCCCGGTCCGGGAACGTGGTCGCGACGATCGCCATTGCCACCGGGTTGAGCATCGTGCCGCCGACCGCCTGCACCGCCCGCGCCGCGATCAACCACCCGGCCGTCGGCGCCAGGCTGCACAACAGCGACCCCAGCCCGAACGCGGCCAGCCCGATCATGAACACCCGCCGCCGCCCAACCCGATCGGCCGTGGACCCGGCGAGCAGCAGCAGGCTCGCCAGCACCAAGGTGTAGGCGTCGACGGTCCACTGCAACTGCGCGACCGACGCGCCCAGGTCCGCTCGCATCGCGGGCAAGGCGACCGTGACGATGGAAATGTCCATCACGACCACGACGATGCTCGCGCAACAGATCGCCAGCACCCCCAGCCGACGCCGCCGACTCAGCTCACCCGGACCACTGCGCTGCACCGCTGGAGCACTCATACCTGCGACGCTAGAATTTAGAGCGTGCTCGAAGTCAAACGGATCCCCGAGACCGGGATCACCATCGCCGAGGCCGCCCAGCGGACCGGGGTGAGCGTGCACACCCTGCGGTACTACGAGCGCGCCGGCCTGGTCGTCACCACCGTCGACCGCACCGCGAGCGGCCGCCGCCGGTACCACCAGCTCGACCTGGACTGGATTAAGGTCTGCACCCGCCTGCGCGCCACGGGCATGCCGATCAGAACCATTCGCCGGTACGCCGAACTCGTCACCGCCGGCCGCGGCAACGAGAAGGATCGCCTGGAGCTGCTCGAGTCCCACCGGGCCGAGGTGCTCACCAAGCTGGCCGAACTCCAGGAGAACCTCGAACTCATCGACCACAAGATCGACGTCTACCGCGGCCGCCTCCAAGCCGGCGACGCCGACCGCCTCTGGGCCCCCTCAGCCGATGAGGGCAGCGCGGCGAAGAGTTAGGAAGCGGCGTTCCGCTTCGTTGGCGGTCAGGGCGATGGCGGACTCGTAGGCGGCGGCTGCTTCGTGCGGGCGGTTCAGGCGGGCCAGGACGTCGGCCCGGGCCGCGGGGAGGTAGGCGTACGACGCCAGCGCCGGCTCCTTGCCGAGGGCATCCAGTTCGGTGAGGACCGCCTCGAGGTCGGCACCGGGGACGAGACTGTGCGCGGCGGCCCGGTTGAGCGCCACGATGGGAGTCGGCCAGCTGATCATCATCGCGTCGTACATCCGGACCACCTGGGTCCAGTTCGTCCGCTCCCACGACGGCGCCGTCACATGCAGCCCGGCCACGGCCGCCTGCAACACGAACCTCCCCTGCCCCTGCCCCAGCGCGGCCGTCGCCCGGGACACACCCTCCGCCAGCATCCGCGCATCCCAGCGCGACCGATCCTGATCCGCCAGCAGCACCAGCTCCCCGTCCTCGCTGACCCGCGCATCCCCGCGCGCCTCCGTCATCAGCAACAACCCCAGCAACGCCTGCGGCTCCGGCTCGTCCGGCATCAACCGCACCAGCAACCGTGCCAACTCCACCGCCCGCCCGGTCAGATCCGTCCGGGTCAGCTCCGGCCCCGCCGCCACGTGTCCGGCTGTATACACCAGGTGCACCACCGTCAGTACGACATCCAGCCGCGCCGGCAACTCGTGATCGGCAGGGATCCGGTACGGGATCCCTGCCGCCGCGATCTTCTTCTTCGCCCGGGTGATCCGCGCGGCCGCCGTCGGCTCAGTGATCAACAGAACGGCCGCCACCTCGCGCGTGGTCAGTCCGCAGATCAGCCGCAGCGTCAACGCCACCTGCGAGTCCCGCGCCAGCGCCGGGTGACAGCAAGTGAACACGAGTCGCAGCGGATCCGTCGGGTGCTCCACGTCCCCCGGCGCCACCGGATCCTCGACCAGTAACGGGAGTTTCCGCCACAGAGTCGTCTCCCGGCGCAGCCGATCGAGCGCGAGGCGCCGCGCGACGGTCGTCAGCCAGCCACCCGGATTCGCCGGGATCCCGTCCGGCCAGGTCCGCAACGCCTGGACGAACGCGTCCTGCGTGCAGTCCTCGGCCAGGTCCAGGTCCCGGGTCAGCCGCACGACGGACGCCAGGACGGTCGACCAACTCTCCCGGTGCGCGCGATCCACCACCCGGGCCACCTCGACCGCGGAGGCCGTCGGTGTACCCGGCTGGTGGACCATGGTCAGGCCGTCGGTCCGGAGCCCTCGGACGTGGGCATGACCGGCCGGACCTCGATGTTGCCGGACGGGCAGAGCTTGGCGAGCTCGAGGGCCTGGTCAAGGTCACGCGCCTCGATCACGTAGAACCCGCCGAGAGCTTCCTTGGTCTCGATGAACGGGCCGTCGGTGACGAGTGGCTCGGCACCCTCGCGGTTCTTGACCGTGCTCGCCGTGCTGGACCGCTCCAGGGCCTCCCCGCCGAGGATCCGCGCCCCGGCCTTCTCGACCGCCTCCGAGAAGGCACCGTGCAGCTTCATCGCCTGCTGCCACTCCTCCGCGGTGATGTTGTCGTACCACTCTTCGCTGTCGAACAGCAGGAACATGTACTGCGCCATCTCTCCGGCTCCCCTTGGTCGCGCGCTGTCTAGCGCTTCTACTGAACATCTTGCTGACGAATGGCGCCGCACGGAATCGACAACGCCGGGAAGGAATGTTCACTACTGTTGAGTACATGGAACACCTCGACGTCCTGATCGTCGGCGCCGGGCTGTCCGGTATCGGCGCCGCCTACCGGTTGCAGACCCAGTCCCCGGACCGGTCGTACGCGATCCTGGAGGCCCGGGACAGCATGGGCGGCACCTGGGACCTGTTCCGCTACCCCGGCGTCCGCTCGGACTCGGACATGTTCACGCTCGGGTTCCCGTTCCATCCCTGGAAGGCGGCCAAGGCGATCGCGGACGGCCCGTCGATCCTGGAATACCTCCACGAGACCGCCTCCACCTACGGCATCGACAAGCACATCCGCTTCGGCGAACGCGTCGTACGGGCGTCCTGGTCGTCGGAGGACGCGCAGTGGACCGTGGCGACGAGTCAGGCGTCGTACACGTGCTCCTTCTTGTACGCGTGCAGTGGGTACTACGACTACGACGCGGGCTATGTGGTCGACTTCCCGGGGCAGAGTGAGTTCCAGGGGCAGATCGTCCACCCTCAGCATTGGCCGGACGACTTGGACTACACCGGTCAGCGAGTGGTCGTGATCGGCAGCGGCGCGACCGCGGTGACGCTCGTGCCGGCCATGGCTCGCACGGCGGAGCACGTGACGATGCTGCAGCGTTCACCTAGCTATGTGGCGTCCAGACCGGCTCATGACGCGTTCTCCGACCGGTTGCGCGCCGTACTGCCCGAGAAGCTCGCCCATCGACTCATCCGCGGTAAGAACGTTGCCTTCAGTACAGCGGTCTACAGCGCGTTCCGGAGGTGGCCGGCGCATGCTGCCTGGCTGCTGAACAGCACAGTCGCCAAGGAACTGCCGGAGTCGATCCCGGTGGACCCGCACTTCACTCCCCGCTACAAGCCCTGGGATCAGCGGTTGTGTCTGGTGCCGGATGCGGACCTGTTCGAGGTGCTGCGCGATGGCTCGGCAGCTGTGGTCACCGACGAGATCGAGACGTTCACACCGACCGGTCTGCGGCTGCGGTCGGGTCAGGAGCTGCCGGCGGATCTGGTGGTCACCGCGACTGGCCTCCGCATGGTTGCGCTCGGCAACATCCAGCTGACGGTCGACGGCCAGGTGGTGAAGCCGCATGACACCTTTGTCTACAAGGGGATGATGCTGAGCGGCGTACCGAACCTGGCGTGGTGCATCGGCTACACCAACAACTCCTGGACGCTCCGCTCCGACCTGACGTCGCAGTACGTGTGCCGGCTGCTCAACCACCTCACCACGACCGGCACCAGCATCTGCGTCCCCGAGATCGACCCAGCCGAGTACGACGCTCCCCCACGGCCCGTGGTCGACCTGTCGTCGGGCTACATCCGGCGTGCCGCCGCCATCCTGCCGCGCCAGGGCTCCACCGGCCCCTGGCGCCTGCGGCAGAACTACCCTCGCGACCTGCTGAGCCTTCGCTTCAGCCCGGTCGCCGACGGCACCATGCGCTTCACGACGGCTACGGGACCGGGACCGGCGGCCGCGGGCCGACGTACGTCGCGATCGGCCTGATGATCTTGGGGTCGGTGGCCTGCTCGAGGATGTTGGCGGACCAGCCGATCACGCGGCTGACGGCGAACGTCGGCGTGAACATCGCGCGCGGGACACCACAGAGCTCCATCACCACACCGGCATAGAACTCGACGTTCGCGTAGAGGTTGCGGCCGGGCTTGAGCTCGGCCAGGACGTCGACGATGCGCTGCTCGACGGTGGTGGCGAAGTCGACCAGGTCGCCGCCGATGCCGCGGGCGATGTCGCGCAGCATCAGCGAGCGGGGGTCCTCGGTCCGATAGACCGCGTGACCGAAGCCCATGATCCGGTCGCCGGCCGACACCTTCTCCCGCACCCATGCGTCGATGCGATCCGGCGTACCGATCTCGTCGAGGCTCGCCAGCGCCCGGTCCGGCGCGCCACCATGCAGCGGCCCGGAGAAGGCCCCGATCGCACCGGCAATGGCGGACACGACGTCCGCACCGGTCGACGCGATGACGCGCGCGGTGAACGTCGATGCGTTGAAGCCGTGGTCCACGGTGGCGACCAGGTAGTGCTCGATCGCCGTCGCCTCTACTGCGCTCGGCTCGCGGCCCGTCACCAGGTACAGCCAGTTGGCCGCGGCGGTCAGGTCGGCGCGTGGCTCCAGCGGCTCGAGTCCTTCGCGGAGCCGGTACAGCGCCGCCAGGATCGTCGGCGTCACCGCGCACACCAGCATCGCGTCGGCCTTCCGGCGGGCCGGATCGGCGTCCCACAGCGGCGGCAGACTCCGTACGGCGGCCAGGAGCGACAACGCCGTGCGGAGACCGGCCAGCGGATTGAACTTCGGACCTGCGGCCGCGATCGCGGGCAGGACCGTGGTGACCTCGTCGGGCAGCACGCGCAGCGGAGCCAGCTCGGCGATGAAGCGTTCCCGCTCCGCCGCGGTCGGGAGGTGTCCCTCGAACATCAGGAACCAGACGTCTTCGAGCGTCTTCGACTTGGCGAGATCGATCGCCGAGTACTCGCGGTAGTGGTAGAACCCCTCGTCGCCCCGGACGTCGCCGAGGGTCGTCTCGGTGACGACGACGTTGCGCAGGCCGGGCGGAACATTGATTGTTGTTGACATATCTTCAGAGTTGACAGGCAATCAACTATTGTCAATATTGATCCAGTCAACATGAACGCTCGGAGGAGCGCGGATGCCGTCCCAGAGTGACGAGAATTACCTGACCACGGCCGAGGTCGCGCGCCGGCTGCAGGTGAAGCCGGAGACGATCTACGCCTACGTCAGCCGCGGGCTGCTGACGAGCGTCCGGGCCCGGGGGCGTCGCGGCAGCCTGTTCGCGGTGGCCGACGTCGAGCGGCTGGCGAGCAGGTCCGTCGAGCACTCGGGGGTGGTCGAGCGGATCGAGACGGAGCTCACCCTGCTGCAGGACGACGAGCTCTACTACCGAGGTCATTCGGTGCGCGAGCTCGCCGCCGAGTGGACCCCCGAAGCAGTAGCCCACCTCCTCTGGACCGGTGAGCTGAGGGAGCGGCCGAGCTGTCCGGTGGAGCGTGAGTCTGTGCTGCTGGCCCGATCCGCGATGGAGGTGGTTCCGAGCACGGCACGCTTGACGGACCAACTGCGCGTGGCTGTCGCCGTACTGGGGGCTGCCGATCCGTTGCGCTTCGACCTGGCCCCCGGCTCGGTCACCGCGGCGGCCGAGCGACTCCTCGGCGCACTGGTCACCGCCTTACCCGGCCCCACCGACTACGTCCGGGAGACGCTCGGCGCCCGGCTCTGGCCGAAGCTGTCCTCCCAGCCGCCACGCCCGGAGGTGCTCGACGCGGCGCTGATCCTGCTGGCCGATCACGGGCTCGCCGTCTCGACGGTGGCAGCACGAGTCGCCGCCAGCGCCCGGGCGAACCTGTATGCCGTGCTGTCAGCCGGGCTAGGTGCACTGGACGGGCAGTACCACGGAGCGGCGCCGACGCTGGCCTACGAGTTCCTGGAGCGGGCGCAGCGGGATCCGTTGGGTGCGTTGTCGGATCAGCTGCGATCAGGTGAGCCGGTGCCCGGCTTCGGACACAGGATCTACCAGCACCGCGACCCAAGGGCCGAGGTGCTCCTCGGGCTACTCGGGGACCATCGGATCGTGGAGACGGTCACCACGATCGCCGCCCGGGCGCCGGGTTTCCCGAACAGCGATCTGGCCATCGCGGCGATGATGCACGCTTACGACTTCCGCCCGGATGCCGGGGACGCGTTGTTCGCCCTGGCACGCATGATCGGCTGGACCGCGCACGCCTTGGAGGAGTACGCGGCCCCAGCCCTCCGCTTCCGCGCCATGGGTGTCTACACCGGCGAGACCGCCTGACCAACTGATCCGCCGAGCTTCACCAGGGTTGCCGCACCGGGCGCCAGGTCGACCGGGATGGGAGCAACCGGACGGGCCGTGTAGGTCTGGGTGGCCGGCTCGAAGAGGCCGACCGCGCCAACCGTCTGCTGGTTCGGCGTGACGACGGCCCGTGCGCGTTCGTGATGGGAGCGGTTGGCGACCAGCAGCCAGCGGTCGGTGGAAGTGGTGTCGCGAGAGTGGAAGGTACCGATGACCACCGGGCTCCCGGAGACGCCGGTCACCAGGTTCGTGGGGGTGAAACCGACGGCACCGTTGGGCAACGGGGTTTCGTTGGCATGGGCAACGGACTCCGACACCAGCGGCTTCAGCTCACGCCCGACCTGATGCAGCCAGGTCGTGTTGATCTGCCGGGCGGCGGCGTACCGCGGGGTGCGCCGGCCGTCGACCGTGATCAACGCCGGCCCGAACCCTTCGCCGCGCGCAGCCTCGGGAGTCCAGTAAGTGAAGTACTGGATGCCCTTCGCACCGTAGGCCAGGCTGATGTTGACCTGCCAGAGCAGCTCGGCCGCGGTCGGTTCGCGGTGGTTGTTGTAGGCAAGCGTCTGGATGAACACCCACGACGGGATGTCACCGTGCAGCGCGGCATCCCGGACGATCGCCCAGTTGTGGAAGTAGTTCGCGTCCTCGCGGCCCTCGGACAGCAGCGGGTACCGGTCGAACGAGATCAGGGACGGCTTCACCACATCGACGAAACCGCGGTAGTACGCCGGGTCGTCGGACGGGAACAGGTTGATGTACGGCAGCAGTCCCGGGGCCAGCTCGCGCGAGATCGCGACCGCCTTCGCCAGCGAGCCGAACCAGCCCGGGCCGGGTTCGTCGTACAGGTTGAAGCCGGCCAGCGACGAGAACGGCCCGTAGGCGTCGCGGGCGCGGATGTAGAGGGCGCTCGCCTCGGCCGGCGTGACACTGAGGTTGTCGGCGGGGTTGTCGGAGATCGAGAACCAGCGGGACATGTTGCGGATCTGGATGTCGTCGGAGATCAGCATCTGCAGGCCGGCGGTGCGGGCGAGGCCGAGCTGGTACTGGAAGATGTTGCCGTCGCCGGCGTAGTTGCCCGAGATGACGAAGCCGAACCCGGCGGACTTGATCTCGGCGAACCGCTCCGCCGTACTCGCGTACGGATGCGGCGGCCAGAACAAACCGATCGGGAAGTCCGGTCCGCCCGTCAACGGAAGGTCATCCGGCGAGGGGACGGCGGCGGGTACGACGGCCGCCGTGCCAGGCACCCCAGCAGCGACAGCGGTCGAGGTGGTGGCGGCGGTCAAGGCGGTGGCACCGGCGCCGAGGAGCAGCGTCCGGCGGCTGGGGCCAAGGGTTTGGTGCGGGCTCTGCATGGTTCTCCTTCGGAGGGCGGTCGAACGGAGTAATCAGGAGCGAGCGGTCAAAGACCTCAGGACCGCCGTCGATGATCGGCGACGGCGTCCGCGGTGGCGTCGAAGGCCTGCTCCGCCAAGGGGTAATCGCGCTGGGCAACACCGAGATACAGCGCGTCGAGGACGATCATCTGGGCATGCCGGCCGGACAGTCCGCCGGTCCGGAAGGTGACGTCGCGGGCAGCAGTGACCAGTACGACGTCCGCCGTCCGCGCGAGCGGGGATCGCGGGTAGTTGGTGATGGCAACAGTCGTCGCACCCTGCCGGCCGGCCCGGCCGAGTGGCTCGAGCACCTCGATCGTCTCGCCACTGTGCGAGATGCCGATCGCGACATCGCCGACACCGAGCAACGCCGAGCTGGCGAGCGCGGTGTGCACGTCGTTCCACGTCGAGGCGGCGCGGCCGATCCGGTGCAGCCGGAGGCGGAGGTCCTCGGCGACCGACGCGGATCCGGCGACGGCGTACAGGTCGATCCGGCGCGCGTCGGAGATCGCCTGGATGGCCCGGCCGAGCGCGTCCCGGTCGAGCGACGCGACGGTGTCCTCGAGGGCGCGGGTGTCGGCGCGCAAGAGAGTCCGGAGGACATCGTCGAGCGAATCGTCCGGCCCGACCTCGGAGCCGGTCCCCCGCTCCCAGCTGATGCTGCTGCGCCCGCTCTCGGCCGCGAGCGCGAGCCGGAGCTCGGCGTACCCGGACAGGCCGAGCGCGAGGCAGAACCGCGTCACGCTCGGCAGCGACGTACCGCATCGGGCCGCGAGCTGGCCGATCGTCGACGAGGCCACCGCGGCCGGATCCCGCAGGACCTCGGTCGCGATCCGGGCCTGCGCCGGGCTGAGCGCCGGCAGCAGGCCGTGGATCCGCGCCTCCAGGCTCGGCGGTGGCGTCTCGGCGAGAACCGTCATGTGAATAATTCTCGGAGCACGTCAGCGACGATTACAAGCGTTCACAGCTGACCGATTCCGGCCAGCTGCGTCGACTCAGAACAGCGTTCGACTCAGAACAGGGCGGACATCAGGCGGCGGCGCGCCTTGATGACGCGGTCGTCGTCGGCACCGACGACCTCGAAGAGCTCGAGCAGGTGCAGGCGGACGGTGTTGCGGTCGTCGCCCGAGGTCGCCTGGACCGTGGCGATCAGCCGGTTGAACGCGTCGTCGACGTGCCCGCCCATCAGGTCGACATCGGCGACCAGCAGCTGCGCCTCGACATCGGCCGGGTTGTCCGCTGCCCGCGTCCGCACCTCGGCCGGCACGTCCTGCGTGCGCTTGACCAGCTGCACCCGCGCCAGCCCCGACTTCGCCTCGGCGTCGCCCGGCGTCTCCTTGAGCAACTCCTCGTACGCCGCGATCGCGCCGTCCAGGTCACCCGCGCCGACCGCGTTCTCGGCCTTCTCGTACCGCGGGTTCGGCGGCGGCTCCTCCTCGTCCTCGGAGGTCTCGGCCGCCGGACCGACCGGCTCGGCCCGGCCGGTGATGCCGTTCGCGACCGCCACGGTGAGCAGTTGGTCGAAGTACTGCCGGGCCTCCGGCTCGCCGACCGGGCCCTGGAACAGCGGGACGACCTGTCCCCGCAGGACGGCGATCACCAGCGGAATCGTCTGCACACCGACCGCCTGGGCCAGCTGCGGATTCGCGTCGATGTCGATCCGGGCCAGCAGGAACTTCCCGGCGTACTCGGTCGACAGCCGGGCCAGCACCGGGCCGAGCGCGTTGGAGGCCTCCGAGCGCGGCGACCAGAACTCGACCACGACCGGGACCTGCAGGGACCGCTCGATCACATCGGCCTGGAAGGTCGGCTCGCTCACGTTCAGCACATACGATCCCGCGGCGCCGCCGCCACCGGCCGGCGCTCCAGAACCGGCCGGACCGGCCGGTGCACCAGCGTTGCGCAGGGACGACAGATCGATCGCCCCGGGACGGGAGAAGTTCGACTGACTCACGACTGCCCTCGCATTCGGTTCACGTTCACAGGTCTATCCTCTACGACGGCCGGGAAGTGCGGTGCGCCCGGGTCGCCAAGAGAAGGCGGGCCAGGCCACTTCGGGTGCCTGCGACGGCGATCCGGTCGCCCGGCCGGAGGTCCCGCTCGGACGCCGGTTTCCAGTCCCACGTCCCACCGTCGTCCTGCCGGGCGAGCACCCGCAGACCACCCGCCTCGTCCAGCTCGCCCAATCGCAGGCCGCTCGCGACCGAGCCAGGCTCGACGGTGACCTCGGTGAGCAGCAGAACGCGACGACCGGCCGGCACGGTCACCTGACTGCGCCGGTTCGCCACCGCGGCCGCGATCGCCGGCGCGACCAGCATCGACACCGACCGGCTGTGCCCGAGCCCGAGCTGCCGCTCGACCCGCTGGGCCAGGTCGTGGTCGAACATCCGCATCGTGATCCGGGCTTCGTCGTTCAGGTCGCGGACCACCATCGCGGACTCGAGGTTCGTGATGTCCCCGTCCGTGAGCGCGAGTACCGACTGGGCTCGTTGTACTCCGGCCGACCGCAGCGTCTCCTCGTTGCTGCTGTCGCCGATGACCACCGGGATCCGGAGCCGGTGCGCGGTCTGTACGCCGGGCGCGTCCTCGTCCTGCTCGACCCCGACCACCGCGACCCCGCGCTCGGCCAGGATCTCCAGCACCCGGGCGCCGACCGTACCGAGGCCGCAGACGACCACGTGGTTGCGCGGCCGCCCCCGGACACCACCGATCACCCGCGACAACCGGGCGCCGATGAGCGAGTCGACGACGACCGCGGTGAGTAAGGCCATCAGGACGATGCCGGTCAGCTGCACCAGGACCGCGGCGACCTTCACCCACGGATCCGCGCCGGAGAACTTGTCGTCCTCGATCCCCGCGGACGTCACCGCACCGGACGCGAGGTAGACCGCCCGCCACCACTCGATGCGCCCGACGAAATGGATCACCGCGGTCCCGACCACGACCAGGAACGCCATCACCGCGGCGATCCGCCGGACCCGGCGGTCGAAGATGTCACGCAGCCCCATCAGCCAGCCGGCCCGCCGGACGTCCTTGGTCCGCCAGACGGACCGTACGCCGGTGCCGAGAACGATGTCGCCCTCCGGGTCGGAGGTGGCCATCGGCAGCAGCTCCGGCGTCGCCGACGACGTGGTGTCGGCCAGCACGGTCAGATGGGGTTCCCGGATCAGGTCGGCCTGGCCGGCGACCAGCCGGCGCCCGCCGATCTCGAGCCAGGTGAGCTCGTCGTCCTCCAGCGCGTCGGAGACGAACGCCGGCGCGGCCAGGGTGGGTCCGGAGATCATCACGCAGTCGCCCAGCAGGCGGAGCAACTGCTTGCCCAACCGCGGGTTGACCATCTGGACGATGATCCGCAGGTCGGGATCCATGTCGCGCGCGGTCAGCGCGGTGTGCACGTTGTGGACGTCATCGGTGTCGAGCAGCACCAGGGCGCGAGCGGTCGACGGGTTCCCGTCCTGTGCGTCGATACCGGCCCGGCGGAGCAGCGCCTCGCTGATGACGCGCACGCCGATCACGTGCGCGCCGAGCTCGCCGATCCGGTCGTAGTGCCGCGATCCCGGGTTGACGATCGCGGTCACCCGCTCGCCCGAGCTCACCAGCTCGGTGACCACCCGCAGCATCGTGCGGTCCGAGCCACAGACGACGACACTGCGTCCTTCGAGCGGACCGATCGCGGCCTGTGCCGTCGCCTCGACCGGTGGTGCCTCGTCCTCAGAAGCGGGCGGGCTCTCGGTACTCTCCCCACTGTTCCCGAAGAACGTGACAGATTTCCCCCATCGTGGCCTCCGCACGCGCTGCCTCCAGCATGGGCTCGATCAGGTTGCCAGTACCCCTGGCCGCCTCCACCAGAGCCGTTAGCGTACGGCGTACCCGGTCCTCGTCGCGGTGTGTCTTGCGCGCGGCGAGCACCCGGCACTGCTCGATCTCGACCTCGTGCGAGACCCGGAGGATCTCCAGCTCGCCGGAAACCGTGTCGGTCAGCGTGTTCACGCCGACGATCTTCTTCTCGCCCTTCTCCAGTTTCTGCTGGTACTCGAACGCGGCATCGGCGATCTCGGCCATGAACCAGCCGTCCTCGATCCCGCGCAGGATGCCGCCGGTGATCGACTCGTCCGGGCTCATCTCCTTGATCCGGGCAAAGATCTCCTCGGCCTCGGCCTCGATCGCGTCGGTGAGCTCCTCGACGTACCAGGACCCGCCGAGCGGATCGGCGACGTTGGTGACGCCGATCTCCTCCATCAGCACCGATTGGGTGCGCAGGGCAATCTCCGCCGACTCCTCACTCGGCAGCGCGAGGGTCTCGTCGAGTGCGTTGGTGTGCAGCGAGTTGGTCCCGCCGAGGATCGCGGCCAGCGCCTCGACAGCCGTGCGTACGACGTTGTTGTACGGCTGCTGCGCCGTCAACGACACCCCGGCGGTCTGCGTGTGGAAGCGCAGCGACTGCGCCTTGTCCGTACGAGCGCCGTACACATCACGCAGCCAGCGGGCCCAGATCCGCCGGGCCGCGCGGAACTTCGCGATCTCCTCGAAGAAGTCCAGGTGGCTGTCGAAGAAGAACGACAGGCCGGGCGCGAACACGTCGACATCGAGACCACGGGACAGGCCGAGCTCGACGTACCCGAAGCCGTCGGCGAGCGTGTACGCCAGCTCCTGGCCGGCGGTCGAACCGGCCTCGCGGATGTGGTAGCCGGAGACGCTGAGCGGCTTGTACGCCGGGATCGTCGCGGCGCAGTACTCCATCAGGTCACCGATCAGGCGCAGGTGCGGTTCCGGCGGGAACAGCCACTCCTTCTGCGCGATGTACTCCTTGAAGATGTCGGTCTGCAGCGTCCCGTTGAGCTTGGTGAGGTCCGCGCCCTGCCGCTCGGCGGCGACCAGGTACATGACGAACGCCGGTACTGCGGGGCCGGAGATCGTCATCGACGTCGTGACGTCCTGCAGCGGGATGTCCTTGAACAGCCGGTCCATGTCCGCGGCCGAGTCGATCGCGACGCCGCAGTGACCGACCTCGCCGAGCGACTTCGGCTCGTCGGAGTCGCGACCCATCAGCGTCGGCATGTCGAACGCGACCGACAGGCCGCCCCCACCGCCGTTCAGGATCATCTTGTACCGCTCGTTGGTCTGCTCGGCGTTGCCGAAGCCGGCGAACTGGCGGATCGTCCAGGTCCGGCCGCGGTAACCGGTCGCGTACAGCCCGCGCGTGAACGGGAACTCCCCCGGCCACCCGATCCGCTCCATCCGCGGGTCGTCGACACCTTCGGGAGGCCCGTACACCGGGGCGACCTCGGTGCCGGAGAGCGTGGTGAAATCGGCCTCGCGCTTACGCGCCGTGTCGTACCGCTGCTGCCACCGGCTCCGGCCGGTGGCGATCTGCTCGGCATCCATCAGTCAGACCTCCTCGGGAACTGGTCCCAAAATACTAGGACGTCCAACTATTTCCAACTAGCTGACCAACCGGAGTCCCCGGCGACGGGCCTGCTCGCGCAGGTCGGGAGCCGGTAGCACGGGCCAAGCAGGTCTCAGGGGATCAGCTGAAGTCGCCGGCGTTGTGGCGGAGCGGTTCGAGGACGGACCAGAGCATCTTGAGCTGCTCGTCGGTCAGGCCGGACAGGGCGAAATCGGCGGCGACCAGATCGGCCGTGGCGCGCTCGACCAGGTCACGTCCCTCCTGGGTGATCTCGCACAGGATCGCGCGGCCGTCGTCCGGGTGCGGCGTACGGGTCACCAGTCCGGCCGCCTCCAGCCGCCGGACGATCGAGGTCACCGACGTGGGGTGGACCTGCAGCCGCTCCCCCATCTTGCCCAGCGGCAGCGATCCGCGCCGCGAGAACGTCAGCAGCACCAGCGCCTCGAACCGTGCGAACGTCAGCCCGTGCTTGCGCAGGATGTCGTCCAGCTCTCCGATGACGATCTGCTGCGCCCGCATCAGCGACGTGACGGCGCGCATCTGCTCGACCGCTCCCCAGCGCCGGCCCCACTGCCGCGACGCCTCCTCGATCGGATCGAACGGCAACGCCCTCTTCCTCGCCATGAGCCGAAGGTTAGCTGGACACTAGGCAGATCATGGCGACCCTCAGAGATTCGGACTTCCCGGCACTCGGCAAGGACTCACCCGCCGAGCAACTCATCAGCGTGCGATTCCGGTGGTATTTCCAGCAGGCGAAGCGGGCCCGGATCGCCTACCGCTTGCTCGGCACAGTGCAACTGGTGGCCGCACTCATCATCGCGATCTCGGTCGCGATCTCCGCGCCGACCTGGCTCGCGCCGGCCCTCGGCGGCGTGATCGCGCTGGCCGAAGGGATCCGCACGTTGTTCGGATTCAAGGACTCCTACCCGGCCTACACCCGCACTGCCCAGCAGTTACGCAACGAGGCCTGGCTCTACGCCCAGCGAGCCGGTCGGTACGGCAAGGCCGACGACCCGGTACGGCTCCTCGCGGAACGAGTGGTGGACATCAGCCAGGAGGAGACCTCCGACTGGGAGGCCGCGCTCAAGGCTCGGAGCATCTGAAACTGTCCGTGGGGCGTGGGAGGGTCGGGGCATGACTTTGGCGGCGGAGGTTTACCTGGGGCACGTGCGAGCTGAGTCCGCACGGCTGGGTGAGGTTGGACGGATGGGCCTCGAGGCCGCGGTGCCGAGCTGTCCGGGATGGACGGTGGATTCGGTGCTGCGCCACGTGGCGCTGGTCTACGTGCACAAGGTCGAGGTGTTGCAGTTCGGCGCGCTGCCGAAGCCCTGGCCGCCGGACTTCAGCGGCCTGGAGACGCTCGAGTGGTACGACGAGGCTCGCGCGGCGATCGTGCAAGCGCTGGAGAAGGCGGGCACCTCCCTGGAGACGTGGACGTTCAACCCCCGCGACACAACCTCGGCCTTCTGGTATCGCCGGATGGCAATGGAGAGCGTGGTCCACCGGATCGACGTCGAGCAGGCTCACGCGGTCGTCACACCGATCGACGCCGAGCTCGCGCTCGACGGTATCGACGAGCTGCTGTACCCGAACCTGGCCGGCCCGTGGTGGGAGGAGGGCGACACCGAGCACCCGGTCGACGCGACCGTGCGCATCACCGCCGCCGGGCGCTCCTGGACGATCCGCGCGGACAGCACGAGTGTCGAGGTCACTCAGGGTGCCGAGGGCGAGGCAGCCGCCGAGATCTTCGGTGACCCCACCGCGGTCTACCTCTGGCTCTGGGGCCGCGCCGGCGACGACGCGATCCAGACCGCCGGCGACGATGACGTCGTACGGGCGTTTCGGGGACGGCTCGCGGAAAGTACGAAGTGATGTCCTCTGCGGGTCCGGCTGTTCGTTCCTTTCCCGAGGGACCACAGTGGTCTCAGCAGAAGGAGGACTCCGATGCCGCAGTACCTTGCACTGACCTATACCGCGGACGTGGACTGGTGGGCACCTGAGCAGGCCGACGAGCTGGCCGAGTACCGGCAGTTCGGCGTGGACAACGCCGCGCAGATCAAGGCGAGCGCGGTCCTGCACCCGACCTCGACGGCGACCGTCCTCTGCGGTGCTCGCGTTGCTGTTGCTGACCGAGGCGCGTCGGCCGGCCAGGCTCGACGAGCAGGGCGAGGTGGTCACGCTCGATCTGCAGGACCGGAGCCGCTGGGACGCCGAGCTGATCGCGCGCGGGGTCGAGCTGCTCAACGACTCGCTCCAGCGCTCGGATCGCCAGGCCGATGCGTACCAACTGCAGGCCGCGATCGCCGCCGAGCACGCCCGCGTGCCCAGCTACACGGCGACCGATTGGCACGAGATCGTGCGGCTGTACGAGCTGCTTGTCGAGGTCGCGCCCAGCCCGGCCGCCCAGCTCGGCCTTGTCGTCGCGACCGCCGAGACCGGCGACATCACGTCAGCCTTGGCGCTGCTGGACGCCGTACCGCACAGTCCTCGCCGGCATGCGATCCGCGGCGAGCTGCTGGCTCGCCAGGCTCGCTACGCCGAGGCAGCGGATGAGCTGGACCAGGCATTGGGGACCGCTCCGCCGAACCATCCGGAGCGTGCACATCGGGAGCGCCGCCGCGACGTGTTCCGACAGCGCGCCGGCTGAGCGCTCAGTCGGTGTCGTCGGTCCAGTTGCCGCGTTCACTGTTGAAGATCGACTTCGGGCCTGACGAGGCCGGCCGGGCGTGGTGGGCCGGAGCGCTGGGCGCCACCGTGCTGATGACCTCCTGCGCGGAGTCCATCCCGATCGGACCGGTGCCGTCGTCGTCGGAGTCCTCGTCGCCTTCCAGCACGTCGACGCTCGCCGCGGCGCGCAGACCGGTGCGCTGGATGACTCGCTGGATGGTCAGATCCCGGTCGTCCGGGCGGCTGACCCACTTGATCTCCCGGAAGCCCTGATCCTGCGCCGCCGACTCGAAGACGAAGTGGCCGTAGCCGAGGATCCGGCCGATGCTCGGCTTCTTCAGGGTGATGTCGAGGACTCGCGCGATCGGGGTGGTCGCGATGCTCTGGGAGAAGACGCCACGGATCCGCATGACCCGCATGTTGGTGACCACGAACCGGTCCCGGTGATGGGTCAGGAATTGCCAGAACGCATGCGACAGCAGCACCAGCACGAGCACCAGCAGCACCTGCGAGCCGCCGATCGAGTTGGTCACCAGCACCACCAGCAGCGCGGTCGCCAGCGCGACCTCGAGCATCGGCACCAGATACACCACCCAGTGCTGCCGGACCTCGTCGATGACGACTTCGCCCTCGTCCGAGATCAGATGGCGCCGGACCTTCGGGTCGAAGATCCGGAACAGGCCTATTCCGGCCATCCACTCACTCCCCTGTCAGCCCCGCTGTCGGGCCTGCCGGCCCTGCTTGCGTCCCTTACAGCCAAGTGTCCCGCACGATTGCTCGTCACGGGACACTTGAACCGCAGATCAGCTGAACAGCGCGGTCAGGAAGGTGATCACACTTTGGAACGCGTCGCCGACGGCAGAGAACGCGCCGCCCACCGCGTCGGCGGCGTTCGCCGGCTGAGTGAACAGATAGAAAGCCGCAAAGGCGATGACCGACCAGATCAACAGCTTCTTCGGCATGTCACCACTCCTCGTTCGCAACCACTCGGTCGACTGTGTTTGAATTTGTATCACGGACCGTCACCAATTGTCACTGACTGAACACAGCCCACCCTACGATGCTCACCAGCTACAAGGTCCATTCTGTAACGGATCCGGGAGCATGGCACCCACCGGCGCGCCGCCGTGAGACGCCCATCCTGCCATCCGGCGCAAATTCTGCGGTATTTGCCCGAATTCGGAACAACACCCGGTGAACGGAAAGCGAAAGACACAAAGTGACACTCCGTGGTCGAGTGTTCCAACCGAGACCACGTCACAACGCCGCGATCAACTCGTCCGCCGCAGCGTACGGGTCGGTGCCTCCGTCGGCCACCTTGGCCGCCAGCACATCCAGTCTGGCGTCACCGTGCAGATGCGCGAACCGGGACCGCAGCGCCGTCATCGCGATCGCCTCGATCTCGTCCCGCGCGCGGCTGCGCCGGCGTTCGGTGAGGACGCCGTTCGACCGCATCCACTCGAGTCGGTCGTCGATCGCGACCACCACCTCGGCGACCCCCTCGTTGCGTGAGGCAACCGTCTTCAGGATCGGCGGCGACCACGCACCCTCGGCGCGTTCGGCCAGCGCGAGCATCGACCGCAGGTCGCGGGTGACGTTCTGCACGCCGTCGCGATCCGCCTTGTTCACCACGTAGATGTCGCCGACCTCGAGGATCCCGGCCTTCGCCGCCTGGATGCCGTCGCCCATCCCGGGGGCGAGCAGCACCAGCGTCGTGTCCGCCATCCCCGCGATCTCGACCTCGGACTGCCCGACACCGACCGTCTCCACCAGAACGACGTCGAACCCGGCCGCGTCCAGCACCCGCAGCGCCTGCGGTGTCGACCACGCCAGCCCACCCAGATGCCCGCGCGAGGCCATCGACCGGATGAACACCCCGGTGTCGGTCGCATGGTCCTGCATCCGCACCCGGTCCCCCAGCAAGGCTCCGCCGGAGAACGGCGACGACGGGTCCACCGCGAGTACGCCGACCCGCTTCCCGCTCGCGCGGTACGCCGAGACGAGCGCCGACGTCGACGTGGACTTGCCGACGCCCGGCGAACCCGTGATGCCGACGATGTGCGCGTGACCGGCGTGCGGCGACAGCGCCGCCATCACCTCACGCAGCAGCGGGGACTCGTCCTCGACGAGCGAGATCAGCCGAGCGACGGCCCGGGAGTCACCCTCCCGGGCCCGCTCGACCAGCTCGCCGACAGGTGCGGTGCGTCGTGGCATCAGCTCTTCGGAACCCGCACGATCAAGGCGTCACCCTGACCGCCGCCGCCACACAGAGCAGCGGCTCCCACGCCTCCACCGCGACGCTGAAGCTCCAGCGCGAGGTGCAGCACCAGGCGAGCGCCGGACATGCCGATCGGGTGACCCAGCGCGATCGCGCCACCGTTCACGTTCACCTTGTCGACGTCCACCTGGAGTTCGCGAGCCGACGCAATCCCGACCGCCGCGAACGCCTCGTTGATTTCGACGAGGTCCAGCGCGGACGGCTCGATGCCTTCCTTCGCGCAGGCCTTGACGATCGCGTTGGCGGGCTGGCTCTGCAGCGTCGAGTCCGGCCCGGCGACCGACCCGTGGGCGCCGATCTCGGCGATCCAGCTCAGCCCGAGCTCCTCGGCCTTCGCCTTGCTCATCACGACGACAGCACAACCGCCGTCGGAGATCTGCGAGGCCGAACCGGCCGTGATCGTGCCGTCCTTGCCGAACGCCGGCCGCAGCTTGGCCAGCGACTCGGCCGAGGTGTCACTGCGGACGCCTTCGTCGCTGTCGACCACGATCGGGTCGCCCTTGCGCTGTGGCACCTCGACCGGGACCACCTCATCGGCGAACACGCCGTTCTTCCACGCGGCGGCGGCCTGCTGGTGCGAGCGGGCGCTGAACTCGTCCTGCTCCTCGCGGGTCAGCTTCAGGCCGTCGTTGTTGGCCTGGTCGGTGAGCGCGCCCATCGCCTGATCGGTGAAGGCGTCCCACAACCCGTCGAACGCCATCGAGTCCACCAGCGGCACATCGCCGTACTTGAAGCCCTCGCGGGACTTCGGCAGCAGGTGCGGCGCGTTCGTCATCGACTCCATGCCGCCGGCCACGACGACGTCGTACTCACCGGCGCGGATCAGCTGGTCGGCGAGCGCGATCGCGTTCAGGCCGGACAGGCAGACCTTGTTGATGGTGATGGCCGGGACGTCCATCGGGATTCCGCCCTTGACCGCGGCCTGCCGGGCGGCGATCTGGCCGGCGCCGGCCTGCAGCACCTGGCCCATGATCACGTACTCGACCTGGTCCGGCGCGACACCGGCCTTCTCCAGGGCGGCCTTGATCGCGAACCCCCCGAGCTCGGCGCCGGTGAAGCCCTTGAGGCCACCCAGCAGCCGCCCGATCGGGGTGCGTGCGCCGGCCACTATGACGGTTTGGTTCTGCGAGCTGCGAGTGGCGTCAGACATGTTGTCACGATACCTGCGACAGCACTGGTACGCCGCTGTCGATCAAGTCACACGAGCCATGGATCGGGTCACACCAGCCATAAGCTGACGGCATGGATCACGTCACCTCTGGCCTGTTCGAAGCCATCGACCATGTCGGCGTCGCGGTGGCCGACTTCGACGAGGCCGTCCGGTACTACGCGGACGTCTTCGGCCTGCGGGTCGCGCACGAGGAGATCAACGAGGAACAGGGCGTCCGCGAGGCGATGCTGTCGATCGGCGACTCCGGATCGTCGATCCAGCTGCTCGCGCCGTTGTCGGACGCATCGCCGATCGCGAAGTTCCTGGACCAGCGCGGCCCGGGCATCCAGCAGCTGGCCTACCGCGTCGGCGACCTCGACAAGGTGTCCGCGGTCCTGCGTGAACGCGGCGCCCGCCTGCTGTACGACGAGCCGAAGCGCGGCACCGCCGGGTCGCGGGTGAACTTCATCCACCCGAAGTCGGCCGGCGGCGTGCTCGTCGAACTCGTTGAGCCACGGGCCCCGAACACGGTGTGACGGCGCGCGCTGCTGACCGCCGGAGAGCACTGAGCGGACTAGTCTGTTCAGGTGCTGAAGGACAGCGCCACCGACTCTCTGCACGGAGCGCCGGCGGGGTTCAGGCACGACGCCTTCGTCTATGCGTCGGACGAGGAGTTCGTGCGGCTCGCGGGAACGTTCGTGCGGGACGGTTTGGCGGCGGGGGAAAAGATCGTGGCCGTGCTGCCACCTGGGCGGATCGCCTTGCTGGGCGAAACTCTCGGTGCAGCGCGCGACCAGGTCCGCTTTATCGATATGACTGTTGCCGGAAGCAACCCTGCCCGGCTGATCCCGCTCTGGCGCGACGCCCTCGAGCAGCACGCCGGCCACCCGGTGCGCGGTCTCGGTGAGCCCGCCCACGCCGGCCGGAGCGCGACCGAGTACGACGAGGCGTTGCTGCACGAGGCGCTCCTGGACATCGCCTTCGCGAGCGACCGATCCTTCTGGCTGCGCTGCCCGTACGAGGCCTCCGTCGGCATCGACCCGACGGCGACCCACTCCGGCGCGGAAGCCCTTGCGGAGAAGACGTTCCGTACGGCGCTGGACGACGTACCGGATCGGGCCGAGCGCTGGGAGTTCGGGCTCGCCGACCTGGGAGACGTGCGTGATTGGGTCACCGCGCAGGCGTCGTCGTACGGCGTCTTGCGGGACCGGCGAGACGACCTGGCGCTGGCGTTGCACGAGATCTGCACGAACAGCATCAGGTTCGGCGGCGGTCGCGGGACGTTGTCGGTGTGGGTCGCGGACGGCGCGCTGATCTGCGACGTGGCCGACCGCGGCCGGATCGACGACCTGCTGGTCGGGCGCGTGCTGCCACCGCTCGACGGACTCGGCGGACGGGGCGTCTGGCTGGCGAACCAGCTCTGCGATCTGGTGCAGCTGCGGTCGGGTGACGACTTCACCCAGGTGCGCTTGCACACTCGCCTGCGCGGATAAGACCACTGACAACGGTGGACTGCAAAAGTGACGGTCGTCTCACCCGTCCCGTCCTGTGTTACAGGGCACAGCGGTGCGTGCATACTCAGCGGTAAGTTCCGCTCACCCAGACCGCCGTTGCAGGAGGTACGACGTGAAGCAGATCCTCGATGCGATCCTTGCCGGTGACACCGCTGCCGTGGGTGCGCTCGACGTACCCGATCACTACCGCGGGATCACCGTCCACGCCGACGAGGCCGGAATGTTCGAGGGTCTGGACACCAAGGAGAAGGATCCGCGCAAGAGCCTGCACCTGGACGACGTGCCGACGCCCGAACTCGGGCCGGGTGAGGCGCTGGTCGCGGTGATGGCGAGCGCGATCAACTACAACACCGTCTGGACGTCGATCTTCGAACCGGTGTCGACGTTCTCCTTCCTCAAGCGGTACGGGAAGCTGTCGCCGCTGACCGCCCGACACGACCTGCCGTACCACGTGGTCGGCTCCGACCTGGCCGGCGTCGTACTGCGGACCGGCCCGGGAGTGAACGCGTGGAAGCCCGGCGACGAGGTGGTCGCGCACTGCCTCTCGGTCGAGCTGGAGTCGCCGGACGGACACAACGACACGATGCTCGACTCCGAGCAGCGGATCTGGGGCTTCGAGACGAACTTCGGCGGCCTGGCCGAGCTCGCGCTGGTGAAGTCGAACCAGCTGATGCCGAAGCCGGCCCACCTGACCTGGGAGGAGGCCGCGTCGCCGGGGCTGGTGAACAGTACGGCGTACCGGCAGCTCGTGTCGGCGAACGGCGCGAACATGAAGCAGGGCGACGTCGTCCTGATCTGGGGCGCGTCCGGCGGACTGGGTTCCTACGCGACGCAGTTCGCGCTGAACGGCGGGGCGATCCCGGTGTGCGTCGTGTCCTCGCCGGAAAAGGCGGAGATCTGCCGGGCGATGGGCGCCTCGCTGATCATCGACCGGTCGGCCGACGGGTACAAGTTCTGGAAGGACGAGACCACTCAGGACCAGAAGGAATGGAAGCGGTTCGGGGCGCGAATCCGCGAGCTGACCGGCGGGGACGACCCCGACATCGTCTTCGAGCACCCGGGACGGGAGACCTTCGGAGCGTCGGTGTACGTCGCCCGCCGCGGCGGGACGATCGTGACGTGCGCGTCGACGTCGGGATTCATGCACGAGTACGACAACCGCTACCTTTGGATGAACCTGAAGCGGATCATCGGCTCCCATTTCGCCAACTACCGCGAGGCCTGGGAGGCGAACCGACTGATTGCCAAGGGCATGGTTCATCCGACGGTCAGCCGGGTCTACCCGCTCGAGGAGACCGCTCAGGCCGCGTACGACGTGCACCGCAACCTGCATCAGGGCAAGGTCGGCGTGCTCACCCTCGCTCCCACCGAGGGACTCGGGATCCGGGACCCGGAGCTGCGTGAACAGCACGCCGCGGCGATAAATCGCTTCCGTAACAGGTAGTTGTCCCCAGGGGCGGATTAGCTGGTTACACCCGGGTTCTGACAGGCTTAAGGTGGGGGATTCAGCTGAGCCGCCAGAAGGGAATCTCGGGAAATGCCTGACGAGTCGAGCCTGCCGTTCTTCGACCGCACGGCGACCGCGGCCGGGGGCTTCCCGGTCAGTCGCCGTGGGTACGACAAGCAGGCGGTGGACGACTATGTCCGCGCGCTGGAAATGCAACTCGTCGAGGCGCGTAACCGCGCCGACGAACTCCAGGGCAGTGTCGCGCCCATGCAACGCCAGCTCGACGAGACCCGTCGCCAGCTCGAGGCCAGTGCGAACCCGTCGTACGCCGGGCTCGGCGACCGGGCCGCGCAGATCCTCCGGCTCGCCCAGGACCAGGCGTCCGAGGCGCTCGAGGAGGCCCGGCGGGAGGCCGACGAGCTGCGGACCAACGCGACCAAGGAGGCGGCCGCCACCCGCGCCACCGGTGTGCGTGAGGGCGAGGACATCCGCTCCGTCGCGCTGAACGAGGCCGACAGCATGCGCCGGACCGCCGAGGGTGACGCCGCGGAGCTCCGCCGGACCGCCGAGACCGAGTCGGCCGAGGTGCTGGCGGCAGCGCGGCGCAAGGCCGAGCAGCTGCAGCTGACCGCCGAGTCGCAGTCGAGCACGCTGAAGAACGGCGCGCTGCACGAGGCGGAGAAGATCCGCACCGCGATCCAGCGCGAGTCCGCGGCCCTGCGGGCGCGGCTGGCCGACGAGCGTGAGCAGCAGGCCAAGGAACTGGCCGACAAGCACCAGCAGATCGCGGCCGACACCGAGAACCTGACCTCCCAGATGAAGGAGGCCGCCGAGGCCTCCGAGCGGCGCGTGGCGGAGGCGACCGAGCAGGCGCGCAAGATCCGCGCCGAGGCCGAGGAGTCGGCCGAGCGGACGATCTCGCGGTCGCGGCGTGAGGCGGAGCAGCTGCTCACGACCGCGCGGACGCGGGCCGAGGCCGAGCTCGCGAACGCCGCTGACGAGGCGGAGCGGTCGCGGACGATCGTGGCCCGCGAGACCGAGCGGCTGGCCAAGCGGCGCGACGGCATCCTGACCCAGATCGCCGGGCTGAACGAGATCGCCAGCAATATCGCCCGGCAGGCCGCCGAGCTCGACTCCGAGACGGCCGCCCCAGCCTACGTCAACCCGTTCGCCCGTCCGCAGACCCCGGCGGCCCCCGGCCCGCTGGACGGCCCGGCACCGAGCCCGTTCGAGGCACCACAGACCCCGGCCCCGAGCAGCAGTTCGTTCTCGGAGCCGGAGGGGTTGGCCCCGACCAGTAGCCCCTTCGACCGCCCCGCCGAGGACGAGGACGAGGTCGGCCCGTTCACCGGGGCGAGCCCGTTCGTCGGGGTCGGCGCGGGTGACGCCCGGGTCGACGAGACCCGGATCGACAGCGGCCTGCGGGTCGACCCCAAGGACACCGACGACCTCGCCGGCAAGACCGCCGGCGGACCAGCCGAGCCTGACGACTCCCCCGCCACATCAACCTCATCCGCCAAGCCCGTCGCGTCCCCGACCGCCGACGCGGACATCGACGACGAGGACATCGAGGACGCAGACCTCGACGACGAGGACGAGGACGAGGACGACGAGCCGGCCGATTCAACCCGGATCGACGAGTTGCGGCTGGATGACCTCGCGAACGAGCAGACTCGGGTCCAGGCGAACGGTTCCGCTGCCGCCGACGACGACAAGACCGACGAGGCCAAGGGCCGTTCGAGATCCCCGAAGGACAAGACGACGTGACCCCACCCGGCGACGAGACCTCCACAGCGACCCCCGGCGAGGACCTCGCCGAGGCGACCAGGGAGGCACAGACCGCCGCCGCCGAGGCACAAAAAGCAGCCGACGAGGCCGAGAAGTCCGCCGACAAGGCCGAGGATGCGGCCGGCAAAGCTGACGAGGCGGCCGGCAAGGCGGCCGACGCAGAGGCAGCGGCAGAGAAGGCCGAGGCCGCAGCGGAGAAGGCTGTGCAGGACGACGACCTCGCCGATGAACTGCTGATCGAGGAGCGTCACCCGGACGAGGGCATGGGGATGCCCGGTCCGGCGCTGCGGCGGTCGAACCCGTTCGTCTTCGGGTTCTTCGCGGCTCTCGGCGTACTCGTCGCCTGGGGATTGTGGAACGCCCTCGGCCAGGCCAAGTCGGTACTGATCCTGCTGCTGGTGTCGATGTTCATCGCCGTCGGCCTGAACCCCTTGGTCGAGTGGTTCATGCGCCGCGGCCTGAGGCGCGGCCTGTCGGTCGGCGTCGTGTTCCTGCTGATGCTCCTGGCGGTCACCGGCGTCGGCTTCGCGATCGTTCCGGTCGTCACCGACCAGGTCAACAGCCTGATCAGGAACGCCCCTGAGTGGCTCGACCTGCTGCAGAAGTCGAACTCGCTGAAGGAACTCAACAACCGCTACCACTACATCCAGAAGGCCCAGGACTACATCCAGGACCCGGCGCTGGCGCAGCGTGCGTTCGGCGGCATCCTCGGCGTCGGCAGGGTGGTCGCGGGCGCCCTGTTCAACACCTTCACGATCATGATCCTGACGCTGTACTTCCTCGCCTCGCTCCCGTCGGTGAAGCGCGCGGCGTACAGCCTGGTCCCGGCCACCCGCCGCAACCGCGTCTCGATCCTCGGCGACGAGGTCCTGACCCGGGTCGGCGGCTACGTGAGCGGCCAGTTCATGGTGGCCCTGTGCGCCGGTGTCTGCATGTTCATCTTCCTGGAGATCGTCGGCCTGCGGGAGTACGCCGTGGCGCTGGCGATCGTGGTGATGTTCTGCGACTTCATCCCGATGGTCGGCGGCCTGATCGGCGTCGTGGTCGTCTCCCTGATCGGGTTCACCGCAGGCCTGTGGATCGGCGTCGCCTGCCTCATCTACGGCATCATCTACCAGCAGATCGAGAACTACGTCGTAGCTCCTCGCATCATGCGCCGGGCCGTGGACATCCCCGGCGCCGTCACCGTCATCGCCGCCCTCCTCGGCGGTGCGCTCCTCGGCGTGGTCGGCGCCCTGCTCGCCATCCCGAGCGCCGCCGCCATCCTGCTCATCATCCGGGAAGTCTGGGTCCGCAAGGCCAACGACTCTTAGGACCAGCGCTCCTCGATCCGGCCGTAGCGCCAGACCAGCAGCGCGACGGCCCAGATCACGACGAACAAACCGGTGATGACGAAACCGGCCTGGTTCAGGTCGAGTCGGCTGATCGCGACCAGCGGCCCGGACGTGATGCCGAGTTTGCCGGTCAGGATGGACAGGATCTCGATGGTGCCGATCGCGAGGGCGACGACCACCGAGAGCGCCGTGACGACCAGGTTGTAGAAGGCTCGGCGCACCGGATTGATGACCGCCCAGCGGTACGCGACGCTCATGAAGCAGCCGTCGATCGTGTCCAGCAGACTCATCCCGGCCGCGAACAGGATCGGCAGGACGAGGACGGCGTACCAGGGCAGCGCGAACGCCGCGGCTCCACCCGCGAGAACGAGCAGCGACACTTCGGTCGCGGTGTCGAACCCAAGACCGAACAGCAGTCCGACCGGGTACATGTGGCGCGGCTTGCGCACGGCCCTGGTCACCGGGCGCAGCAGCCGGTTGAGCAGACCTCGGCTGTCGAGGTGCGCTTCGAGCTCCGCCTCGTCGTGATCCCCCTGACGCATCCGGCGCACGACCGCCGCGATGCGTGCGAGTAGGACGAAGTTGACCAGGCCGATCGCGACGAGGAAGACACCGGACACCGCCGTACCGACCAACGCCGTGGCCGACTGGAGCGTGGACGAGTCGTTCTCGACCTGACCGACCAACGAGCGCACGCCGAAGGCGAGCAGGAGGCACAGCCCGAAGACAACGCTGGAGTGACCGAGCGAGAACCAGAACCCGACGGACACCGGCCGCTGCCCGGCCGCGGTGAGCCGGCGAGTGGTGTTGTCGATCGCCGCGATGTGGTCGGCGTCGAACGCATGCCGCATCCCCAGCGTGTACGCCGTCAGCCCCAGACCGACCCCGAATCCGCCGGACGCGGCGAGGCTGTAGTGCCTCGGCGCGACCAGACCGACGAGGACTCCCCAACCGACCACATGCAACAGCAGGATGAAGGCCGCCATGGCCACTGTCACGGTCACCGGACGGATGCTGCGCCCCCTGACGTTCATGGTCAGCTCGCCGCCGGCACGTACGGGAAGGTGTCCCTGGGCTTCGACGTCACGGACTCCTTGCCGATCCCGAGGGAGACCGGCGTGTTGGCCGCGATGGAGAACATCACGTTGGGTGCGTTGTCGGTCAGCGACCGGCCGTTCCAGGCGTTGAAGCCGAAGCTGGCCGGCGTTCCGACGACGTACGGCAGCATGTTGGGCAGGAACCGCCGTACGACGGCCGCCGCGTAGGCCTCCGGGTCGGCAGCCGTGCCGTACGCGCGGACGACGCCGGCGATCTCGTGGGTCAGCAGCTTCCCGTAGGTATCGGGGTCGTCGGCGGGCCGGCCGTCGTTGAGGTCGTCGCCGAGCTTCTCGTTGAACTGCGTGAACAGCGGGTGGATCATCGGGAGTCCAATCCGGTTGATCGAGCGCCAGCCGCCGGCGTCCGTGGCCAGGCTCGCGACCGCCCACACGTCGATCGGACGGGTCGTGTGTGCGGGATCGAGCAGCTCGGCGTCGGGAATCTCGAGGACGATCGAGTACACGGTGTGCCCGGCGAACAGGTTCTGCGCCTGGTCCGGGGTCCACGTCCCGAGGTCGACCGTCGTACCGTCCTGGAAGGCGTGGCCGACGGCGTGAAGGACGTCGGGCTCGATCCAGAACGAGTCGCCGGCCTTGCCGGCCCACACGCGCAGTCCACCCTCTCCGTCGAGCGTCTCCTCCGTCTCCCCCGTCACGACAACGCTGCCCGCGTCCGATGGATCGGCGGTGATCCGATGCACGGTCAGGCTCTGCCGGCCCAGTTCGTCGCGCTCTCCGAACACGAAGCGGTACGTGAGGTCCTCGACGCCGTCGTGGTCGAGGTCGACCTTGAACTCGTACTTGCCCTCGGGGTGGTAGCCCGGCGTCGGGATGTCACCGGCGAGCGAGTGGCAGAGGTTGACGGCCAGCACGGTGCCGGTCTCGCCGCGGAACGCGTACAGGTCGGTGAGGTCGAGACGGACGTCCTGACGGGCCAGCGGTGAGTCGAGGTGATGCGACATGGTCGATGCCTTCCTTTCAGGTGGGGAGTTCGGCACGACCACAGTCGTGGATCGGTGCGCCCGCGCGGATGAGTCATCTGACTCGCTTCGTACGATCGAGTCAGATGACCGAGTCGGGTACCGGGAGGACAGTGATGAGCCCCGCGCTGGTCGGGCGGCATGAGGAGCTCGAGTTCCTCCGGGCCTTCGTCCGTGAGGCCGCCGTCCACGGTGGAACCGTGCTGGTTTCGGGCGGTCCCGGTGTCGGCAAAACGACGCTGCTCGACGCCGCGGAACGGTACGCGCGGGAGTCGGGAACAACCGTCTTGCGTGTCGGCGCGACCGAGCTCGAGGGCGGGCTGAGCTATGCCGCGCTGAACCAGGCGTTGTATCCGCTCGACTTCGACGAACTGAACCCCGCTCAGCGTGGCGCGCTGCAGGTCGCTCTCGGGTTCGGAGACGGCCCACCTCCGGGCCGGCTGCTGGTGTCCAACGCCGCGACTGTGCTCCTGCGGAGGGCGGCGGCCCGATCCCCACTCCTGCTCATCGTCGACGACATTCCCTGGATCGATCGGGCCAGTGCAGGTGTCTTGAGCTTCGTCGCGAGGAGGCTCGCCGGCAGTCGGGCCGGGCTGCTGGCCGCCAGCCGCACGGGCGAGGACCAAGGGTTCTTCGACCCGGCGGGACTACCGGAGTACGAGCTGAAGCCGCTGAACGACGCTGCCGCGAATCAACTCCTGACAGCACGGTTCCCCGACCTCCACTCCGCAGTGAAGGCACGGATCCTCGACACCGCGCAGGGCATCCCGCTCGCGCTGCTGGAGCTTCCCAGGACATTGAGCCAGTCGCAGCGGACGGCCGCCGAACCGCTACCCGCCGTACTGCCACTCGGGCAGAACCTGCAGCGGCACTTCGTGTCGCGGGTTGCGAGACTCCCCGACGCAACCAGGACGCTGTTGGTCACAGCGGCTCTCGAGGGCACCGGGGATCTCGGCGTACTGGAGGCCGCGGGCGGCGGGGCGTACCGGATCGAGGATCTGGCGCCCGCCGAGCGGGACCGGCTGGTGACCGAGCACTCACATCGAGTGGAGTTCCGGCATCCGCTGATCCGGTCGGCGGTCGTCGAGGCGACAACCTCGGCAGAACGCCGCTCGGCGCACCGCAGGCTGGCCACTGTCCTCGTGAACCAGCCCGAGCACCTGGCATGGCATCTTGGCGAAGCCACAGTCGAGCCTGACGAGCAGGTCGCGGCGGTCATGGAGCAGGCGGCTCACATCGTCGTCGCGCGAGGCGACTACACGTCCGCGGTCGCCCTGCTCACGCGCGCTTCGGATCTGAGCCCCAGCCCTGCCGAGCGCGGCCGCCGGCTGGCCGCGGCGGCTTATATCGGCGCAGAGGCGATGGGCGAGGTCCGGAGTACGGCGGAACTGCTCGAAGGCAGCCGACGAGCCGGCAGCCGGGCGAGCGCGTCACTGCACTACGCGTCGGCCGCCACGTTGGTGATGCTCGACAGCGACGCGCAGGTCGACACCGCCCACCGCATGATGGTCAGCGCAATCGAGGGGAGTTTGGACCGCGGCGATGCCGACGAGATGGAACTCGTCGACGGGTTCGCGACGCTGCTACTGATCTGCTTCTTCGGCGGTCGCAGCGAGCTGTGGAAGCCGCTGTACGCCGCACTTGGGCGGCTCTCGCACGAACCCCCACCGTTCCTCACGCTGACGTTGGACCTGTTGGCCGATCCGGCCCGCACGGGCGTCGCAGCTGTCCCTCGTCTGCGAACTGCGCTGCAGGCTGTTCACGATGACTCTCAGCTGATGCGTAGGGTCGCAGCGGCCGCGTGGTATGCCGACCGTCTCGCGGAGCTTCGTGAGCCGTTGTGGCGGGCGGTGCTGCACGGTCGCGAGGGTGGCCCGGCGAGAAGGCACCTGGTGGCACTCATGGACCTCTGCGTGGACGACTTCCACCGAGGCAGGTGGGACGAGGCCGCGGAACTCGCCGCGGAAGGACTGTCCCTGACCGAAGAGGGTGGTGGCAGATTCTTCGGCTGGTACTTCCGCTATCACCAGGCGTTGCTGGCGGCGGTCAGAGGCGAGTTCGAGACCAGCCGGACGCTGGCTGAACAGATGATCGGCTGGGCAGGCCCGCGAGGTGTCGGCACGGCACGGGTCTTCGCTCACCATGCCCTCGTCCTGGGCGACCTCGGACGCCGCGACTTCGAGAGCGCCTATCAGCACGCGATGATGGTCAGTCCCGCCGGCACGCTCGCCTCACACGTTCCGCACAGCCTGTGGCTCGCGATGGATCTCGTCGAGGCCGCTGTACACACGGATCGGCGAGCCGAGGCCGAACGCCATGTCCGCGCCATGCAGGAGGCCAGGTTGCCGGAGCTCTCGCCGAGGCTGGCCATCCTGACCGCAGGGGCCGCGGGGATGGCGGCCGGGGATCCCGCGCTTTTCGAGCAGGCCCTGAGGCTTCCTACTGTCGATCAGTGGCCGTTCGAAGTTGCGCGCGTACGGCTTGCGTACGGCGAACTGCTGCGTCGTACCCGCGCGATGACTGAGGCCAAGGTCCAGCTGCAGGCGGCTCTGACCGCGTTCCGGACACTCGGCGCGGATCCGTGGACCTCACGGGCGGAGCAGGAACTGCGGGCTGCTGGGCTGGCTTCCACCTCAGCCTCCGCCTTTGCCGCTCCTGGTGCGCAGACCTTGACCGCCCAGGAGTTGCAGATCGCCGGCCTCGCCGCGTCCGGGCTCACGAACAAGGAGATCGCCGCACAGCTCTACCTCTCACCCCGCACGGTGAGCGGGCACCTCTACCGGATCTTCCCCAAGCTCGGCATCACCACCCGAGCCGCCCTTCGCGATGCTCTCGACAAATAGGTAGCGGGTATATATTCTCGCTATCTATGCGGTCACTTTTCCTGGCCTTGCTCGCTGACGAGAGCCGGTACGGGTACGAGATCAAGCAGACGCTCGAGCAGGAGTTCGGGGAGTTGCTGCCGGCGCTGAACGCCGGGCAGATCTACTCGACGCTGGCGCGGCTCGAGCGGGACGGGCTCGTGGTCGGTCAGAGCATCGAGGGCGACAACCGGCGCAAGCGGGTGTACGAGCTGACCGAGGCCGGCCGGACGGCGCTGGCGGGGTGGATCGAAGCGCCGGTGCCGGGGACCCGGTTGAAGGACGAGTTCTTCATGAAGCTGGTGATTCTCGCGTCGGCCGGGCTGGCCGAGCCGAGGGCGCTGATCGCCGGGCAAAGGCGCGAGTACCTGCAGTCCCTGCGCGACCTCGACGCGGTCGTGTCGGTCGACGGCAGCCGGCCCGCCGCCGATCTGCTGGCCGAAGGGGCGATCCTGCACCTGAAGGCCGACCTGGAGTGGCTCGATCTGATCGAGCAGAAGCTGCCGATGCAGCGGGAGTCAGCATGACACCGGTACTCGAAACACGAAGGCTCGCGAAGACCTACGACACCGGGGGTACGCACGTCCTCGCCGTGCGCGGGATCGACCTCACGATCAGCAAGGGTGAGTTCGTCGCGATCGTGGGGCCGAGCGGATGCGGGAAGTCGACGTTGCTCAATCTGCTGGCGGGGCTCGATCGCGCGACGGCCGGTGAGGTCTGGCTCGGCGGTGAGCGGATCGACCAGCTGAGCGAGACCGCGCTGGCGCGGATGCGCCGGCAGAAGGTCGGGTTCGTGTTCCAGTTCTTCAACCTGGTACCGACCCTGTCCGCCATCGAGAACGTCGAACTGCCACTCCTCCTGGTCGGCCGGCGCCGGACGGACGCCCGGGAGACCGCCGGCAGATTGCTCGATGACCTCGGCCTCGGCGACAAGTACGACGCCGCGCCCTCGCAATTGTCCGGCGGCCAGCAACAGCGGGTGGCGCTCGCCCGTGCCTTGGCGAACACGCCGGACATCCTGCTCGGCGACGAGCCGACCGGAAATCTCGACTCGGCCTCGGCCCGTGAAGTACTCGCGCTCCTCCGTGCCGCCCGGGATCGGGGCCAGACCCTGCTGCTGGTGACCCACGACTCGCGTGTCGCCGCCGCGGCGGACCGGGTCATCACCCTTCGCGACGGGCTCGTGAACGACGACACCGAACTGCAGGCTGCCCGACCGGTCACGCTTCCCTTCGACGCGGGCGGTCCACCATGACCGTCACTTTGGCAAGACTCGCTTTCGCGGGGATGCGTTCGCGGTTGCTCGCGAGTGCTCTGACGGTCCTGCTGTGCAGCGCGGCGGCCGCGACCATCGTGCTCGCTTTGGAGGTCGGCGCCACCGCCCGTGATCCGTGGCAGCGGACCTTCACCGAGGCCAACGGCGCACACGTCCTCGCGAACGTCGCCTCGGCTGCGGATGCCGGCAAGATCGCAAGCCTCCCCGGAGTCGCCGAACGTGATGCGGCTATCCCGAACACCAACGCGCCCGTTGCCGGCGGCACCGACAAGTTGCAGCTCGCCGGGCTGGCTGCCGCGCCGCAGGTCAACCGGCCGGTGCCGATCATCGGTACCACGCGACCCGCGGACGGCATCGTGCTCGAGCGAAGCTTTGCCGACGCGCTCGGCCTCCGAGTCGGTACGACGCTGCGCCTCGCCGCGACCGGCGGACCGGTCGACCTGACCATCGTCGGGACGGCGGTATCGCCTAGCCAACCGCGTTATCCCCGGCGGACTCCCGGGCTAGCTTGGGTGTCCCGGGCCACGCTGGAGCGAGTCCAGCCGGACAGCGCGCGCTGGCGCTGGACCGAGGCCGTTCGACTGACGGATCCGGCTACTGCTCCGGACTTCGCCGTACGTGCTGCTGGGACTGTTCCGCCGAGCACTGCAGCTTTTGAGACCTGGCAGGACCAGCGTGACAGCGCGCTCCAAGACGCAGCTCCGGCTCAGCTCATCCTGACGACGTACACGATCGTGTTGCTTGCGGTGGTCTTCTCGGTGGTGGCGATTCTGGTCACGGCGCGCGCGAGCGCACAGCACCGCGAGATCGGATTGCTGAAGGCCGTCGGGGTCACGCCACGGCAGATCACTGCTGTGTTCGCGCTCGAGTCCGCCGTACTTGGTCTGGTCGCTGTGGTGATCGGCTTCGTGGCTGGGGTGCTGCTCGCGCCCCGGCTGGCCGCATCCAGCGTCGCCACGATGGTCGGATCGCCGACCATTGCGGTGAACCCTTGGCATCTCGTTGTCGCCGGCTGCCCAGTGCTGCTGGTTCTGGTCGGCAGCGCTGCCTCGGCGGCCCGGCGCAGTACGAGATCCAGCGTCCTGCAAGCAATCCAATCCGGATCCCCGACGCCCGCGTCACGCTCACGCCTCGGCCGCCTGATCGGCCGGGCCTCGCTTCCCGTCGTACTATCGCTAGGCCTCAAGGACCTCCTCGCCCGGCGACACCGAGCGATCCGACTGGCCGGCGCGATCGTCGTCACTGGCGCCGCGGTCGTCTTCGCGCTCTCGATGCAATCGAACCTCGCGGCCCGCGCCGCCGGCGAAGTCAGCGATGTCCCGCGCGAACTTCCCGTCCTCGTCTACACCCTCGACGCTGTCCTCCTCCTCATCACCGTCACGACCCTCGTCGCGGTCGCCCTCTTGTCGGTCCGCGAACGCGTCCGCGAGTACGGCGTACTGAAGTCCATCGGGCTCACACCCCGCCAGATCGCCACAAGCCTCGTCGGCGCCCACGTCACCCTCGCCACCATCGCAGTCATCCTGTCGATCCCCGTCGGCATCCTCCTCTACATCACCGTCTACGCCATCGCCGGCGGCAGCCCCGAAGACCGAGTCATCGCCCCCTGGTGGTCCCTGGCCCTGGTCCCACCCGCCACCATCCTCCTGGTAACCCTCGCCACCACCCTCCCCGCCCGCCTAGCCACCCACCTCCCCGCCACCGAAGCCCTCCGCTACGAATAACCTTTGTGATCAGGCGTATGGCCAACGGGGGCAGTCTCGAGGATGGCCACCACCACACCAGCTCACCCAGGCTCAGGACGACCGCAAGCCCAGCAGCGCACACCGCAGGGACTTGTCCGCAGTCGTCAGCGGCGTCCCGCCGTACTTATCCGGCGGAGTCAGCACCAGAGTGACCTCGAGCGCGAGAATCACGATGCCTGCGTTGCACGAGCGTCGCCCGCGCTCCGTCCACCTCGTCCACTCGGCCAGTTGTCATTTGTGCATCTCACGGAACACCTCGTCGCCGTCGTCGGGCGGTCCGGTCGAATACCAGGCTGTGAGGTCGGCCCTCGTCCAGTACAGCCGCCGCCCGAGGAACGGCGCCTGCACGCTGAACAGCAGCGATGCCGCCGCCACCGTCAGCGCGGTCGGTGCCCCGCTGGCCGTTCTCCTCGCTGACCAATAGCCCGCGAAGCGCTGGGCCGCCCGTCGAGGCCGCGTCAGCCCCGTCGATGCGGGCGTGTGCCGGTTGGAGGCAACAGAAGCGCTGCCCCCGGCCACCGAAGGTTCTTCAGTCATCACTTCGGCCCGTCGCCGAGAACCGCCGCGCGCGTCGCCACATGTCAACACCGAAGCACCCGAGGGCGTCGCCGCTGCGTTCAGGTAGTACGGCATTCTGACCTCCAGGTCGATCGTCTTACCTGGCAACATATCCACTTCGTCGCCAGCTCGACTGCGACGTTTCCCCTTGTGGATAACGGATTCTGCGCCGTCGTCGAGTTGGCACGAGCTGAAGCATACGCTAGAATCGAACACATGTTCGAGAGAAATTTGACCACGTTGTCGACCGCCGACCTGCTCGAGTCGGCCGCCGAGCACCGTGCCGAGGCGAACAGAGCCGAAGCCCGGCTCCTCGAACACGCCCAGGTCTTTGCCGACCGCAACCATCCCGACGGCCGCCGACCCCGCCGCCGCACTGCCGACGGCCGTGAGCGCAGCATCGTCCTCGGCGGCGACGGCTGTCCGGCGATCGCGGAGTTTGCGCCCGCCGAGTTCGGTCTCGTCCTCGGCATCTCGAGCGCCGCGGCCGCAGGCTACATCGGCCGGGCGCTCGCGCTTCGGCATCGCTTCCCACGCATCTGGGCCAAAGTCCAGGACGGCACGGCCACCCCGTGGCGCGCCTGCAAGATCGCCGCCGCCTGCGAGAGTCTGAGCGAGGAATCGGCCGCATCCATCGACAAACGTCTCGCCCGCTGCGTCGACACAGTGACGCCACAGCGGCTGGAGAACATCGTCAAGGCTGCCCAGGCCCACGCCGATCCCGCCGCTGCCCGAGCCAAAGCCGAACAACGTGCCCGCGAACGCGGCGTATACCTCGGCCGCTCCGACGACCACGGCACCAAGACCATCTATATCCGCACCGCCACCGGCAACGCCCTGCGCCACGACGCAACCATCGCCGGCATCGCCGATGCCCTGAAGATCTTCGGGGACACCCGTTCGGTGCAGAGCCGCCGCGCCGAAGCAGTCGGCATCATCGCCGACCCCCGCTACACCGAAGAGCTACTAGCCCAGGCGAGAGAACACCTCTTCAACAATCCCCACGCTGTCCAAGCGGAGGCTCCCGGCGTCGACCACGCCCCCCAAGTGGACGCCCCCGACGTGGACCGCGCCGCCCTCCGCCGCTCCCCGAGCGATCACGCCAGGCAGAGCGACGCATCGAATGTCGACCCCGACCTTCCGCAAGCCGGCGGAGCCGCGTGCTGCGAGCCAGACGGCGATCACGCTGCCGACCGGGTCGGTGACTCGGACGATGATGAGTTGCTCGACGACGGGACAAGTGGTGAAGGGGAGGAGCCAGGCCCGAACGACGAGGCCGACCGCGACGCACCCCACCCGAGCGAGTGCGACCTCGCTGACCCCCTCGACATCCCATCTGCTGAGCCAATCGAGTCGTTCGACCCCGGCCTCTGCTTCGATCCCGACGACGGCGAACCTCCGGACACCACGGCTGCGCGTGCCCTGCGCGCCCGCCTAGCCCAAATCAAGCACGACGCCCACACCGGTCCGAGACACCATGTCGGCGGCCACCACGGCAGTCGCGACCCCGACGCCGGCCGCGCCGGCGTCTGCCCCACCACCCGCAGCGGCACCAGTGCTGGCGAGGGACGTCGGAGTGGGCGGCTGCGACCCGGGCAAACCGAGATCTACGTACACCTCACCGACCACACCCTCGCCACCGGCACCGGCGTACTCCGCGCCGAAACCATCGGCCCGCTACTCGCCTCCCAGCTGACCCAACTCATTGGCTACGGCCCCTACACCGTCAAGCCAGTCATCGACCTCAACGACGCCATCAGCGTCGACGCCTACGAAATCCCCGACCGCATCCGCGAACGCATCAAACTCACCCACCCCGTCGAACTCTTCCCCTACGGCACCCGCGAAACCAACCGCACCATCGACCTGGACCACATCCAGCCCTACGACCCCCTCGGCCCACCAGGCCAAACCAGCACACCAAACCTCGCACCCCTGGGCCGCTTCACCCACCGGGTCAAGACCCACGCGCACGGCTGGAACGTACGCCGCCTCGACCACAAGACCCTGGAGTGGACCACACCCCACGGCTTCACCTTCCACGTCAACCCCACCGGCACCACCAAAGTCGACCCTCCTCACCCCGAATGCCCGACCTGACGGCCGAAGAGCTCATAGCCGACCGGACTGAGACGACGCTGGAGGTGTACCCGGATCTGGCGGTGTAGTTACGCTCGGCGGATGGCGAACACCGCAGCGCTGCAAGATGCGATTGAGTGGGTTCGGGGAGATCTCGCGCGGGAGTACTCGGTGCCGTTCGGCAAGAGCACCGTGCGCCTCCGCACGGGCGGGAAGAGATCGTTCAACGCGGTCTCCTCCGACGGCCGCGTCATCGCCACGGTGCTTAACAGCTCTGGAGCAACGTCAGGCGGCAAGAAGCCGTCCGGCAAGATCCGCTATGCAATCGCGGAGTTGTACTTCCTCTCGCTCGCGGATGCACCTCAGCGCTTGCTCGTTGCGACCAATGCGGAGTTCCTCGAGTACCTCGAGAATGAGACTGCCGGCGCGCTGGTCGAGGGGGTCCGGCTCGCACACATCCCGCTACCCGGTGGACCTCGCGGCCCGTGTGTCAGAGGTGACGACAGCAGCCAGCAGAGAAATGGGACGGTAGCCCGGGCTCTTCGTCACACCCGCCATGGGTGGGTGGGAGCGGTGGGTAGCACGCTGCGTAGGAGCGAGCGTAGTGCTGCGCGGGATGGTCTCTCTTATGGGCCGGCGAGTTTGGTTATTTCGGGGGTGGGGTTGGAGTGGAAGGCGGTGGCTCGGGGGTAGCCGGCTAGGCAGCCTCGGGTGGTCATGAGGGCTGTGTAGTAGTCGATGTAGCGGAAGCCGTAGGTTTCGCCGCGGGCGAAGGCTTGGTGGCGGATGGCGGAGATCCAGCGGTAGAAGGCCTCGTCGGGGATGGGGACGTACTGGGTGGGGCGGAAGCCCTCCATGTCCTCCCAGTTCTCGGCGTGCAGGAAGCTGCGGACGCCGTGGCGGGGCAGGGCGGCGAGCTTGCGGACCAGCTCAGGGTGCTGCGAGGGATCCTGCGAGGAGGAGGGGTCCATTGGGAGGCCGGCGAGGAAGCGGGCGCGTTCGGACAGGCTCGCGGCGTGTTCGTGGTCGCGGTGGATGGAGTGTTTCCAGTGGGTGATGATCGTGTCGGGTTGCTTCTCGCGGATCACCCTGGCCAGTTCGAGGGCGACGTCGTCGGTGTCGGGGAGGAAGCCGTCGCTCTGGTCAAAGACCATGAAATCGGCACCGATCGCCTCCGCGAACGCCGAGCCCTCGGCGATCTTCTGCTTCTTGTACTCGGCGGGCGTCAGCCGGGGGTGACCGCGCTCGCCGGGAGTCAGCGCGACGATCGTCACCCCGGCCCCCTCCAGAGCCAGCTTGGCCAAGGTGGGACCCGCGGTCAGGTCCATGTCGCCGATGTGCGCCCCGATGGCGAGCACTGTTCTGGTCACAAGGATCTCCTCATTTCAGGCCACTCAGTACGACGCCGCGGACGTAGTACTTCTGGAACAGCAGGAACACGATCAGCACCGGCAGCGTGCTGACCACCAGGCCGGCCATCACGATCGGCATGGTGCGGTCGGGGTCGAGGAAGCTCTGGAGCAACTGGATGCCGACCGGCAGGGTCTGCAGGGACGGGTCGGAGGACGAGATGAGCAGCGTCCAGATGTACTCGTTCCAGGTGCCGATGAACGTGATCAGGCCGAGCGTGATCGCCACTGGCTTGGTCTGCGGGAGCACGATCAGGCGCCAGGTCTGCCACTGGTTGGCACCGTCGATCTTGGCCGCCTCGAGCATCTCGTCCGGCAGCGACACCATGAACTGCCGCATCAGGAAGATCCCGAAACCTGAAACAGCGAACGGCAGGATCAGCGCGACCAGGCTCGTCGTCAGCCCACCGTCACCACCACGCCCGAGGATGTCGTTGCCGCCGGCCAGCGGCCAGTTCAGCATGATCAGGAACGTCGGGATGAGCAGCAGGAACGGCGGCAGCATCATCGTCGCGAGGATGAACCGGAAGATCACCGCCCGCCCGCGGAACCGCAGCTTGGCGAGCGCGTAGCCGGCCATCGACGACGTGATCAGCACCGACACCGTCACGCTGACCGTGACGATCACGCTGTTGCGGAACAACCGGAGCAGCTCCAGCTGGGAGAACGCCTCCCGGTAGTTCGACAAATCAAAAGAGGAAGGCAGGAGCTTGTACGGGATGACGCCGTACTCCCCTGGTCCTTTGAACGAGCTCATCACCATGTCGAGGAACGGCATCACCATCGCGACACCACCGACGATGACGACCAGGTACGCGAACCAGGGGAAACCACCACGACGTTTCACGACGTCTCCTCTCCCCTCCGACGAGCGATCCTCAGCTGCAGCAGGGTGATCACGAGGATGATCACGAACAGCACCATCGCCATCGCGCTCGCGGTCCCCCAGGCGCCGAACTTGAACGCCCGCTGGTACATCTCGAACGCCGCCACGTTGGTCGCGTTGACCGGTCCACCGTCACCGGTCATGACGATGATCAACGCGAACGACTGCAGCCCGCCGATGAACTGGGTGATCAGCACGAACAGCAACGCCGGCCGCAGCAACGGCAACGTGATCGACCAGAACCGGTGCCACGACCCGGCCCCGTCCACCTCGGCGGCCTCGTAGTACATCTCCGGGATCGCCTTGAGACCGGCGGTCAGGATCAGTACGGCGCCGCCGATCGAAGCCCAGGCGTGGACGACGGTCACCGACGGGAGCGCGTACGACGCGTCCGACAGGAAGCCGACGCTGTTGACGCCGAGCTTGTTCAGCACACCGTTGATCAACCCGGCCGGCTGGTACATCATCTTCCACACGTTGCCGATGGCCACCACCGTGGCGACCACCGGGAGGAAGTACAGCACCCGCCAGAAGCCCTGGAACGACAGCCGGTCGATGCAGTAGGCAACCAGCACCGAGCCGAACGTTGCCAGCAGCACCGACCCGAACGCGAACAGCAGCGTGTTCACCAGGATCGGCTTCACGAACGTCCCGTTGAAGCTCAGGGCATCACGGAAGTTCGAGACCCCGGTCCACCGCAGAGTGCCCAGGTCGAACCCGCCCCAGTCCGAGAACGCGAGCACGATCGCGAAGATGAACGGCAGGATCAGGAACACGCAGAAGAACAGCAAGACCGGCGCGAGGAACAGGTACGCCGCCCGGCCCTCACGATGCAGCCTGCCGACCCGCTGGGCCGGCACCGCGACGGCGCCGACCCTGCTGACCGCGGTCGTCATTGCGGCTTGACGGCCTTGGCCGCTTGCGCCAGCGCGTCGTCAGGACTCTTGCCATCGGCAAGCACAGTCATGATCGCGTTGTGCAGCGCGGTCTTCGCCTCGTACGCACCCGGCTGGTTCGGCTCGGCCATCGCGTACGTCGCCGCGTCGTAGATCGGGGCCAGGTTGGGATCCGAGAGCGACTTCTTGTACGTGGCCTGGTCCGCGGTCCGCGGCGGGATCAGGCCCTGGTCGGCCAGCCACTTGCCGACCTCGGTGACACCACCCTCGGTCTGGTGCTCGTTGAGCCAGGTGAGGAACTTCCAGGCCTCATCCGCGTGCTTGCTGCGCTGGTTCACTCCCATGAAGAATCCGTACGCCAGCGAGCCCTTGTCGCCCGCGTTCGGTCCGGGGATGGCCGCGACACCGACATCGGAGTACTTGTCCTTCATCTGCGTCCGCAGGCTGCCGATCCACCAGCCGGCCTGGATCGCCATCGCGACGCCACCGCTGCGGAACTGCTTGGTCGGCGAGATCGACGGGTTCGTCGCCTTGACCGCGGCGAGGTCGGCCTCGAACTTCAGCGCGGCCTTGCCCTGCTCGTTGTCGAACTGCGCCGTCCCGTCGGTACCGAGGAACTTCCCGCCCGCGGAGTCGAGCAGCGACAGGAACGGGTGTACCGACTTGTTGTCGCCGTCCTGGATCAGGCTCAGGCCCTCGACCTGGATGTTGCCCTTCCCGTCCCGCTTGACAGTCTTCTTCGCCGCGTCCTCGAGCTCGGCCCAGGTGCTCGGCGGCTTGGTGATACCGGCCGCGGCGAGGATCTTCTTGTTGTAGAACAGCACGTAGGTGTTCAGCTCGGTCGGGTACCCGAGCAGCGTGTCACCGGTGGTGACCGCGCCCAGCGCCGCCGGGCTGTACTCGGCCTTGATCTTCGAGGCGATGTCGTCCGGCACCTTGGCCACGACGTTCGCCTTCTGCAGCTGCCCGCCCCACAGGCCGTACGCGCTGACGATGTCGGCGCCGCGGCCGCCGGTCTGCCGGACCGTCATGGTGGTCAGCAGATCGTCGAACTTGACGACCTCCGCCTTCACCTGGATGTTCGGGTTGTCCTTGTTCCACTGCGCGATCATCTTGTCCAGCCCGTCCTTCGACGGGCCGTCGCTGTAGTGGCTCAGCAGCGTGAGCTGGACCTTGCCGTCGCTGCCGCCCGAGCCACTGCCGCCGCCACAGGCCGCGCCGGTGGCCAGCAGTCCCATGACCACCGCCAGCCGGAGTCCCTTGGAGAACCTTCGCATGTCAGTCAGTCCCTTCGGCCGGGGCCAGCGGCGCCCGGAGGATGGTGAACGTGCGGGTGATGCTGAACCCCGTCTTCAGGTAGAGCTGCCCGGCCGGCGACTTCTCGCCGGTCCACAGGAACCAGGCGCTGTGCGCGCCGAGGGCAACCATCCGCTCGAGCGTCAGATGCAGCAGCACCTTGCCGAGGCCGATCCCCCGCGACGCCGGCAGTACGCCGAACGGCCCGAAGCGATCGATCACGCCTTCGTAGGTGCCGTACATCGCCCAGCCGAGGATTCCGCGGCCCGGGTCACGGGCCACCACGATGCGATCCAGGGGCATCCCGGCGACGACGGCCTCGCGGATCGCGCGGGCCCAGTCCGGGTTGAAGTCGTCACCGGCGATGGTGATCAGCGACGTCAGCTCGTCGCCCGTCGGTGTGCCGAAGGTGTACCCCTCGGTCTTCAGTGTCTCGAGCTGTTTCCCGACCTCGGCCGGGATCTCGTACCCGACCAGGCTCCGGTCCATCGCGACCGCGTCGTACCGGCGCTCGAAGCCGAGGGCCGACAGCAGCCGGGCGGCGGCCGGGTAGCGCGCGGTGTCGAGGCCCGGGAGGAAGTAGTTCGGCGTGTACGACGAGAAGAAGACCTCGTTGCGCCCGACATCGCGGAGCCAGCCCGTTGCCGTGGTCAACAACTCCCGGCCGAGGCCGCGGCGACGAAAGGAGGGGTGCACGAAGAAGAACGGGATCCAGCCACTCGACGGCTCGAGGTCGTCCCCCGTGGCCGCGATCAGACGGCGTACGGCGTAGGCCGCGCCCACAATCTGATTGTCGACAACGGCGACCTTGAGACCGGCCGCGTCGAAGTTGCGGTCGAGCAGGAAGAGGTCACGAAGGCGTGGGTAGCCGATCGGGTCGGCTGGGGCCGCCGCGGTCCAGGCTTCGGCGAGCGCCGGGCCATCTCCGACCTCGAACGAGCGAATCATCCGGCCGTCCCTTCGTAGAGCAGTACGCCGGGCTCCGCCCAGCCGGCCGGCGTGGTTGCCGCAGGCAAGAGCTCCAACGGGTCGTCACCAGCTTCGAGCGCCTTGCGGAGCGAGTCCGATCCCCACAGCCTGTCCAGCGACGGCAGCAGGGTGAAGTCGTCGGGATAGAGCTCGTTCAGCACCCGGAGCATCACCAGCGCGGTCCGCACCGGCTCGTACGCCGACCGGTCGACCACGTGAAGCTGTACGCCGGACACCGCCTGGCCGGCGTACTTGCTGAACACCGGCTCGAACCAGGTACGACGGAAGATCACTCCAGGCAACTCGCACGCCTGCAACGCCGGGACGAACCGATCATCCAGATAGGGCGCACCGATCGTCTCGAACGGTCGCGTCGTACCCCGGCCCTCACTGAGATTGGTGCCCTCGAAGAGACCGGTGCCGGGATAGACGAGCGCGGTGTCAGGCGTCGGCATGTTCGGCGACGGCGGCACCCACGGCAGGCCGGTCTCCACAGAGCTCCGCGTCCAGCCCTCCATCGCGACGACCGTTGCCTCACCCAACTGAAGGGCGAGCTCGCCGACGGTCAGGCCGTGCCGGAGCGGGATCGGGGCTCGGCCCACGAAGCTCTCGAAGCCCTGCTGCAGCAGCGGACCTTCGACCCGGACGCCGCCGAGCGGGTTCGGCCGGTCGAGCACGATGAACGGCTTGCCGAGCCGCGCGGCGGCCTGCTGGCAGTCGTACATCGTCCAGACGTAGGTGTAGAACCGCGTCCCGATGTCCTGGATGTCGAACAGCAGCGCATCCACGCCGGAGAACAGATCATCGAGCGCGCGACCCTGCCGGAGGTAGGTGTCGAAGACCGGCAACCCTGTATCCGGGTCGACGCACTCGGCTTCGCTTGCTCCGGCTTGCGCCGTACCGCGTAGGCCGTGCTCTGGTCCGAACAGGGCTGTCAACTGCAGGCCGGCATCCAACAGAGCAACGGATGTCGGGCGCAGGTCCGGCAGAACGCCGGTGAAATTCGTGATCAGTCCGAGGCGACCATCGGCCACCAGCCTCGGCTCTCCGGCCAGGCGCTCCGCACCGGTCCGGACTGCCATCGCCACCACCCCAGATCGTGGATCGTGCAGGAACTGGGTTGAAAACTTACCGATGAATTCAGGCGAAGGTCAATGGATTACCGGCGAACGTTTGCCAGATCAGGGCAGGAACGGCGTGAGGGCCGCGAGGAAGTCGTCGAGGCGCTCGGCGTGGACCCAGTGACCGGCCTCGGGGACCTCGGCGTACTGGACCTGCGGGAAGTACGACGCGATGGTGGCGCGGTGGTCGTGCTGGACGTAGTCGGACATGCCGCCGTAGATGAAGAGCGTCGGGCCGTCGTACGACAAGCCGGCAGCATCCGCGGGCCAGCCGGAGATGGCCGGCAGGGCGGCCTCGATGACCGGGAGGTTCGGGCGCCACCGAGCGCCGTCGGAGTCGAGGATGAGGTTCTGCAGCAGGAAGGCGCGGGTCCCGGCAGTGGGGACGGCGGCAGCCAGTTGGGCGTCGACCTCGGCGCGGCGCGTGATCGAGGACAGGTCGGCGTTGCGCATCGCCTGGGCGTACTCGACGAACGCGGGCGGATAGGCGACGGGGGCCGCGTCGACCACGACCAGGCGTTCGACGACCTGCGGGTACTGCAGCGCGGTGAGCATCGCGGTCTTGCCGCCCATCGAGTGGCCGACGAGCGCGACCGGTCCGACCCCGAGCGACTCGATCGTCTCGCGGACGTCTTCGGCCATCTCCGGGTAGCTCATCGTGTCGGTGTGCGGCGACGTCCCGTGGTTGCGCAGGTCGAACGCGAACACCCGATGCCGATCGGCGAGCCGCCGGGCCGCGGTCATCCAATTCCGGCCCGACCCGAACAGTCCGTGCATCACGACCACGGGCGTGCCCGACGAGCCGTACGACGTGACCGGGAGCTTCATCCACACACCTTTCAGCGCCGGCGTTGCCAGCAGGCCGAGTGCCAGTGGCGTCGCTCGTCGAGGGACTGGGCGCCACCGATCGCGGCGAGCAGGCTGGGGTTCTCCGGCCAGACCACGACGTGTGGCGTGGCCGGCGGGATCTGCTGGTCGCAGCCGGGGCAGCGGTAGGACTTCGCCGACGCGGAGCCGGACACGCGGCGGACGATCCACTCGCCGTCAGACCGCTGCTCGCGCGCCTGGGTACCACCGAGCAGCGGCCGGTCGCCGACCGGCCGCTGCCACTTGGAAGGCCTTCTGCGCGACATAGCCCTTCAAGGCTAGCCGTATGAGCTAGGTCACCCCCGGGCGACCGCGTACGCCGCGGTGCCGATCAGCTCCATCGACACCTGGAGGCGCTCCAGGCTGACGTTCTTCGCGATGGTGTCCTCGGGCGAGTGGTACGGCGGCTCGAGGAACGCCGGCGAGATCTCACCACGCCAGGAGAAGTTGGCCGCCGCGATCCCGACCTCCTGGAACGACTGGTGGTCCGACGCACCACGCAGTACCGGACCGACCAGCTTCGGGTCGTAGCCGAGCCGCTGACCGGCCGCCCGAACCGCGTCGGTCGCCGTGTTGGCCAGCCCGGTGAAGGACAACAGCCAGTACGTGATCGCCGGGTCCCAACTGGTGGCGACCATGTCGTTCTGGAAGACCGCGAGGTGCCGGTCGCGCTGATCCTGTGCCAACTGCGCGACGTGGTACCGCGAGCCGATCGGGCCCTGCTCCTCCGAACCCCACAGCGCGAACCGCAGTGTCGCGTTGGTGGGGAGGCGGCTGAACACCCGGGCCAGTTCCAGCGTCAGCACGGTGCCCGAGCCGTCGTCGTTCGCACCCGGTGCGCCGATCACCGAGTCGTAGTGACCGCTGATCACCACGATCGGTCCGTTGGCGCCGGACTTACCCCGCCGCTCGCCGATCACGTTGTTCGACATCAGTCCGCGGTGCGCCGCCGTACTGATCCGCAAGGGCAGTGAGTTCACCACTGCGAGAGCCTCGCGGATCAGCCGCTTCTGCACCTGGGCAACGCCGATCACTGGGATCGGTGCGTCGGTCAGGCCGCTCGGCGAGAACGCCGACGCCCGGCGTGGAAACACCAGGTCGGCCGGCAGCAGGACGACTCCGACAGCACCCCGCGCCGCGGCCTCCGCGACTAAGGCCGGGCGCGATGCTGCCACGTCATCCGCGATCACGATCGAGCCGGCCACATCGGCCGGCCAGACCGGCGCCGTCGCCGGGCCGACATCCCGGACCGGGCCCTCGACGGTGACGTCGAGCTTGCCTCCCGGAGCAGCTCCGGCCTGCCAGCACAGGTCGTCCGGCAGAATCCCCCGGACGTCCTCGAATCTGGGCCAGGAACTTGTCTGCCACCGGGAACGGCTCCAGCCGGGTCCCGTAGCCGAACTTGTCGAGCTGGCCGGCGATGTAGTCGGCCGCTCGCTTCTCACTCGTGGTCCCGCCGATCCGCGGGCCGATCGTCTCGGACAGCACCTGCAGGTGGCGCAGCGCGCGGTCCGAGGACAGACCGGACACGATCTGGCGGTCGTACTTGTCCAACTTCGGGCGATTCACGGCACCGGGTCGCTGCTCGTCGACACCCCAGGCAGGGGCGGCGGGAAGAGCAGTGGCGGCGGTGACCCCGGCGACAGCGCCGAGCAGGCCTCGGCGACTCAAACCGGATCTTTCGGTCATCAGGTCTCCTCAAAGGTGGGCGGCCCCGAGACCTGAGAACCTAACCGATCTGCGACTGAGTCGCCTAGAGATGGACTAGCGCTGATCGCGAAGTTCGGCGCCGACCTCGTGCATGTGGCGGAGACCCATTCGGTACGAATCGATCAGGGTGGTGCTGAGGTACGGCATGCCGATGCGTTCGCAGTACGACTGCACGATCGGCTGGGCGAAGCGGAGGTTGGCTCGCGGCATGCTCGGGAAGAGGTGGTGCTCGATCTGGTAGTTGAGGCCGCCCATCATCCAGTCGGTCACCAGACCACCGTTGACGTTGCGCGAGGTGAGCACCTGCTTCTCCAGGTGACCCCAGCAGGTCTGGTCGTCGGGCATCTCCATGCCCTTGTGGTTGGGAGCGAAGACGCTGCCCAGGTGCAGACCGAAGACCATGTGGTGGATCAAGGCGAACAGCACTGCCTGCCCCGGCGACAGGATCACGAACAGCGCACCGAGGTAGAGCCCGAGGTGAGCGGCCATCAGGCCGAGCTCGAGGCGGGCCTCGCGGCGCGGGCGGCCGAGCAGGAAGCGGATGCTGGAGACCTTGAGGTTGAAGCCCTCGAGCGTCAGCAGCGGGAAGAAGATGCGGGCCTGGTTGCGGCTCAGCCAGCCGTTCAGGCCCTCGCGGCCCTCGGCCTGCTCCATCGTCCAGACCAGAATGCCCTCGCCGACGTCCGGGTCCTTGTCGGTGTGGTTCGGGTTCGCGTGGTGGCGGTTGTGCTTGTCGTTCCACCAGCCGTAGCTCATCCCGCACAGCAGGTTCCCGTGCAGGATTCCGACCCAGTCGTGCAGCTTGCGGGAGCCGGCGATCTGCTGGTGACCCGCGTCGTGCCCGAAGAACGCGGCCCGAGTGGTGAGGATCCCCAGCGGGATCGCGAGCAGCAGCGCCCACCACGACGCGCCGATCACGGCGATCCCGGCCCAGGTCATCGCCATCAGGGCGACGTTGATGCCGATCGCCATCGCGTAGGCCGCCGTACGCCGTTCCAGCAGGCCGGCGGCCTTGATCTCGCGCAGCAACGGCGAGAAATCGGAGCCGCGGGTAGCAGCAGGGGATACCACAGGCTGAGCCATCAGGTCCTCGTCTCAAGAGCGGTAAAGGCCTGGGCTTACAGCCGCGGCCAGAGTACGGCATCAACCCTGGTCGGCCTAACGACCGCAAACATGAGTGCTACTACCCGAATCGATGGGGTGACAGTGCCCATGAACAGAGTGGACCTAACACCACTGAGTCAGGTCTCACGCTGCGTCATGATGGAGGACATGACCACGATTGCCACCCAGGCGCCGCCGATGCGGTACCCCAAACTCGCCCAGCCGTGGATCGCGCTGTTCCTGGCTGTCCTCGCCGAGCTCGGGATCGCCTTCTTCGTGCTCAACGTGGTGGCCGTTCCGCTGATCGCGGTCTGGGTCGGGATCCCGATGCTACTGGTGTTCGTCCCGGCCACCCGCTGGTTCGCGAACTGCCACCGGACCATGCTGGCCGGCTTCACCGGCGAGGCGATCCCGCGCCCGTACAAGAAGCCGCCGATGCCCGGCGTACTGATGTGGCTGCGGACGACGCTGACCGACCCGGCTACCTGGCGTGACATCATCTGGCTGCTGGTGAACGCCGTCCTCGGCTTCACCCTCTGCCTGCTGAGCGCCGTACTGTTCCTGGCCTCGCTGTTCTATCTGGTCTACCCGCTGCTCGTCGGCGTCACCCCGGAGGGGGTCTTCACCGAGCCGTTCGGCGGGCTGTTCACGGTCAACTTCTGGACCAGCTTCCTGGTGATGCCGGTCGCGCTGATCGCGTTCATGATCTGGATGGCGGCCGGCGAGCGGCTGCTGAAGGCCAACGCCTTCATGGCCCGCTCGCTGCTCGGCCCGACCGAGAGCGCCAAGCTGGCGATGCGGGTCCGTGAGCTGGCCGAGTCCCGCGCCGAGACCGTCGACACCCAGGCGGCCGAGCTGCGCCGGATCGAACGGGACCTGCACGACGGCGCCCAGGCCCGGCTGGCCGCGCTGAGCATGAACCTGGGCATGGCCGAGGAGATGGTCGCCCGCGACCCGGCCCAGGCGGCGGCCCTGCTCACCGAGGCACGCCTGTCGGCCAGTACGGCGCTGTCCGAGCTGCGCGACCTGGTCCGTGGCATCCACCCGCCGGTGCTCGCCGATCGCGGTCTGGAGGGTGCGGTCAAGGCGCTCGCGCTGTCCTGCCCGTTCAAGGTCGACGTCACCTTCGACGTCCCCGGCCGTCCGGCCGCACCGGTCGAGTCGGCGGCGTACTTCGCGGTGGCCGAATGCCTGGCCAACGCGGTCAAGTACTCGGCGGCCACGAACGCCTGGATCCAGATCACCCACGAGCAGGAGAAACTGCACATGATCGTCGGCGACGACGGCGTGGGCGGTGCGGTGATCCGGCCCGGCGGCGGTCTGTACGGTATCGAGCGGCGGCTGGCCGCCTTCGACGGTACGTTGACCGTGGTGAGCCCGAGCGCCGGGCCGACCACCGTGATCATGGAGCTGCCTTGCGAGTCCTCATCGCTGAAGACCACGCCCTCCTCCGGGACGGACTGATCCGCCTTCTGGAGGCGCACGACTTCGAGGTCGTCGAGGCAGTCGACAACGGTCCCCGGCTGGTGCCCGCCCTGGTGGAACACCGGCCGGATGTGGCCGTTGTCGACGTTCGGCTGCCACCGACGTTCACCGACGAGGGCCTGAAGGCCGCGATCGAGGCCCGCCGCCAGGTTCCCGGCCTGCCGATCCTGGTGCTCTCGCAGTACGTCGAGCAGCTGTACGCGCGGGAGCTCCTCACCGGCGGCGGTGGCGCAGTCGGCTACCTGCTCAAGGACCGGGTCTCCAACGTGGCCGATTTCCTCGATTCGGTACGCCGGGTGGCCGCCGGAGGCACCGCGATGGACCCGGACGTGATCGGCCAACTGCTGGCCCGCAACACCCGCGACGAACCGATCAGCCGGCTCACCCCGCGCGAGTCCGAGGTGCTCGGCCTGATGGCCGAAGGCCGCTCGAACGCCGCCATCGCCGGCGCTCTCTTCGTCACCGAGAAGGCCGTCAGCAAGCACACCAACAACATCTTCGCCAAGCTCGACCTGCCGCCGTCCGAGGACGACAACCGCCGCGTGATGGCAGTCCTCACCTATCTGTCGTCCCGCTAGCCCGGTACGTCGTCGGGCTCAGGCCGGTGCGGAGGCGGAAACGGGTGGAGAAGTACAGCGGGTCCGGGTAGCCGACCTCGGCGGCGACCGAGGCGATCGGACGGGTGGTGAGCTCGAGCAGCCGGCAGGCCGCGTCGAGGCGGCGGCGTTCGACGAACTGCTGCGGGCTGACCCCGAGCTGCTCACGGAACAGATGGGCGAACCTCGACACCGAGAGGTTGACCGCGCGGGCCAGCCCTGCCAGGTCGAGCCGGGCCTTGAGGTCCTGGTCGATCAGCTCGATCACGCGGAGCAGGCGATCGTCGATCCGGACCGCCTTCGGGTTCTGGGTGTCGCACCACAGCAGCGCGGCTTCGAGGGCGTTCGCGCTGAGCTGCTCGCCTTGGGTGAGCACGCTGCGCTGGTGCCGGACGGCGTCGTGGAGATGGGCCGCGATGCGTTCCGCCGCACCGGCGGCCGGCCGGAGCTGAAGGATGCCGGGGGCAACCTCCGGCCAGTCGAGCAGCGGGAGCCAGTCCGACTTGGGGTGCATGTGCGCGTAGAGGAAATGCCAGCGGTGCCCGACGGTGCCGTAGTCGTGCCTGGTTCGGGGCCGGACCAGGACGACCGTGCCGGGATCAGCGGAGATGTCGCCGAACCTGCCGGCGCCGTCGAGGGTCTGCACCAGCAGCCAGTCGGTGGTCCCGCGGCGGCGATAGGTCGCGTACTCCGGTCCTTCGTCGAACTCACCGGTCTCCAGCCGGCGGACCTCCGGGTGGGGAGACTCAGCAGGATCTCGAAGGTTCACAGCTCGATAGAGTATCGCTCGTCCAACCCAACGGCGCGGATCCTTGAAGCATGACGATCACAGTCGCCGATATCTACCGGCGGGACGGCATCGTGCAGGTTCCGCAGCTGCTCGACGCCGCCGAAGTCGAGCAGCTCAGGTCGGTCTTCATGGACCAGGTGGCGGTGGACCACTCGCTGGCCATCGACGACGGCGTACCCGAGGACGACCCGCTGGCGCGGTTCCCGCGGTTCGTGCACCCACATCGGCGTACCGATGTGGCGGCCGGCCGGCTCGCGCTGGAGCTGATGCTGGACAGCCGGATCCTCGATGTCGTCACAGCACTGATCGGCCCGGCCCTCGGCGCCCAGTCGATGTTCTACTTCAAGCCGCCCGGCGCCCGCGGCCAGGCGCTGCACCAGGACAACACGTTCCTGCGCGCCGATCCCGAGACCTGCCTGGCCGCCTGGATCGCGGTCGACGACGTGGACGCGGACAACGGTGGCCTGGCGGTCGTCCCCGGCTCGCACCAGACCGAGCTCGTCTGCCCCGAGCCGGCCGACCTGACCGAGTCCTTCACGAACGCCGAGGTCCCGGTGCCGGACGGGCTGCACAGGGTGCAGACGAAGATGCGGGCCGGCGACGTGCTGTTCTTCCACGGCAGCGTCGTACACGGATCGCGACCCAACACCACCGCCGACCGCTTCCGCCGCTCGCTGATCTTCCACTACATCCCGGAGGACAGCGTCGAGATCGCCGCCTTCTACAACCCGCTCGTCCGGCCGGACCGCCGTACGGCGATCCTCCCCGAGGCGATCGGTGGCGGCCCCTGCGGCGACTACGCCGACGCCGAGCCCTGAGTTCGGCAAGTGATCTGAGCCACTGCTGTCACAAACCGCCGGGCATCCGGTGTCTTTAAGGCCACCTCAGACGAAGGAGTGGCCATGACCGAGAAAACCGATGTCATCGTGGTCGGCGGCGGATACGCCGGCGTGATGGCTGCGAACCGCCTGACGCGGCGCGACAACGTGAAGGTGACCCTGATCAACCCGCGTCCGGCCTTGTCGAACGGATCCGCCTGCACCAGCTCGTCGGCGGGTCGGACGACGCGCTGGTGGACTATCAGAGCATTCTGGCCGGCGGCGTCGAACTCGTGGTCGACGCTGTCGCCCGGATCGACGCGGCCGGACGTCGCGTGTTCCTGGCGAGCGGCGGCACCCTCGGCTACGACTACCTGATCTACGCCGTGGGCAGCGGCAGCGGGGACCCCGGCGTGAACGGCGCGGCGGAGTACGCCTACCCGATCTCCACTCTGGAACAGGCACGGCGGCTCCAGCCAGTCATCGACGCTGCGCCGGTATCGGCCGCCCTGACGGTGGTGGGCGCCGGCCCGACCGGCCTGGAAACCGCATCCGAGCTGGCGGAGCAGGGTCGCAACGTCACTCTCGTGTGCGGAAAGGTGCTCGGGCCGTACCTGCATCCGCGGGCCAGGCGCTCGGTGGCGCGGCGGCTCACCAAGCTCGCAGCTACGACGACATCGCCGCGGCCGTCGACAAGAACCCGGCGGCCGTCCGCCAGATCGCGCACCGCGCCCGGCAGGACGTCGACGCCCGCCGGCCCGGCACGGTGGTCTCCCCCGGCGAGGGACGGGCGGCCTTCGAGGCTTTCCAGCGCGCGGTCGAGGCCAGCGACCTGAAGGCCCTGCTCGACGTGCTCGCACCCGACGTGGTCCTGGTCAGCGACGGCGGCGGCCTCAAACTGACCGCACTGCGTCCGATCGTCGGCGCCGAGAAGGCGATCCGGATGTTCGTCGGCAGTATGCAGAAGGTCGGCGGCACGCTCACCACCGAGCCGACCGTGATCAACGGCAACCCGGCGCTGCTGTTCCGCTTCGACGGGGAGCTCGACGGCGTCGTCGCGCTGCGGATCGAGGACGACCACGTCACCGGCATCTACTACGTCCGCAACCCGGAGAAGCTGTCCCGCGTCGAGTCAGAAACCGCACTCACCCTGCACTGAGGGCGACCTCAGCTGCTGTAGTCGCGAAAGCCGCGGCCGGTCTTGCGACCGAGGTACCCGGCGGTGACGAGGTGCTCGAGCAGCGGGGCCGGCGCGAAGCCGGGCTCGCGGAACTCCAGGTAAAGGGTGCGCTGGATCGCGAGCGACACGTCCAGGCCGACCACGTCGAGCAGCTCGAACGGACCCATCGGCAGGCGGCACCCCAGCTTCATCGCGGCGTCGATGTCGTCGACGTTGGAGTAGTGCGCCTCGAGCATCCGGACCGCGTCGTTCAGGTACGGGAACAGTAGCGCGTTGACGATGAAGCCGGCCCGGTCACCGCACCGGACCGGGTGCTTGCCGGCGGCAACGGCCAGGGCCGCGACCGAGTCGGCGACGTCGGCCGACGTACTGACCGTACTGACGACCTCGACCAGCTTCATCACCGGCGCCGGGTTGAAGAAGTGCAGCCCGACCACGTCGGCCGGCCGCTTGGTCGCCATCGCCAGGTCGATCACCGGCAGGCTCGAGGTGGTCGTCGCCAGGATCGCGCCCGGCTTGCAGATCTCGTCGAAGGTCTCGAACAGGGCCTGCTTGACACTCAGCTCCTCGACGACGGCCTCGACCACCAGGTCGACCTTCGCCAGATCGTCGAGCTTCGCCGTACCGGTGATCCGGCGCAGGGCCGCGTCGCGCTCGTCCGACGACAGCTTGCCGCGCTGGACGCCCTTCTCCAGCGAGCGTTCCAGGCCGGCGCGGACCCGGTCCACCTTCTCGGTGCCGCGGGCGACGTACAGAACGTCGTACCCGGCCTTGGCACAGACCTCGATGATGCCGACGGCCATCGTGCCGGAGCCGACCACGCCGACCTGCTTGATCGGGCGGACCGCGGTCTGGTCGCCGTTCGGCCGCGGGGTGTGCTCGTCATCCACGACGACCGGCGAGTCCGGGGCCTCGTAGGTGTAGAAGCCGCGGCCGGTCTTGCGGCCGAGCAGGCCGGCGGTGACCATCTGCTTCAGGATCGGGGCCGGTGCGTGCAGCCGGTTGCGGCCCTGCTTGTACATCGTGTCGAGGATCTCGTACGCCGTGTCGAGGCCGATCAGGTCGAGCAGTGCCAGCGGGCCCATCGGGTAACCGCAGCCGAGCCGCATCGCCGCGTCCACGTCCTCGCGGGTGGCGTAGCGGGACTCGACCATCGAGACCGCGTGGTTCAGGTAACCGAACAGCAGGGCGTTCGCGATGAAGCCGGCCCGGTCGGCCGCGACCACCGGAACCTTGTCGAGGCGGCGGGCCAGCGCGAGGACGTCCTCGACGACGTCCGGCTCGGTGACGACGGTCTTGATCACCTCGACGAATTCCTGCACCGGCGCCGGGTTGAAGAAGTGCATGCCGACGACGCGGCGCGGACGCTGGGTGGCGACCGAAATCTCGGTCACCGACAGGCTCGAGGTGTTCGTCGCGAGGATGGCGTCCTCACGGACGACCTTGTCCAGCTCGGCGAAAATCTCCCGCTTCAGCTCGAGACGCTCGATCACTGCCTCGATCACCAGGTCGCAGTCGGCGAGCGCGTCCATCGAGGTGGCGAACGTGACCCGGTCGAACAGCGCCTGCTGCTCCTCGACCGAGAGCTTGCCGCGCTTCACCGCCCGGTCGGTCGAGTGCTGGATATGCCCGCGGCCGCGCTCGGCAGCCTGCTCGTCGCGCTCGACGCCGACCACCGTCAGCCCGTTGCGCGCGAACACCTCGGCGATCCCGGCGCCCATCGTGCCGAGACCCACCACACCCACTGTCGTCAGTTCCCGAGCCATGGAGCGAACTATGCCAGTCCGGCTACTGGTCCGCCCATGAGCTGAGTCACCCGCGACGTTGCTCACAGTGGGACAGCTCATCGCGTCCGGGCTCACACGTCCTCGTCGAACGCCGTCGGCGTCTCCAGCCACCCGTCCATCAACCACTCCGGATCCGGCGCCGCAGCCAGCGCGGCCGCGATCGGCTCCGGCTTCAGTCGTCGTACGACGAGGTCGCGCACAGGCAGCCACACCGCGCGATAGCTGCCGTGCTCGGATTCCGCCGGGCTCTCCATCTCCGGCCCGGCCCCGGTCCCGAACTCGCCGCCGATCAGCTCGGCCAGGAAGTAGTGCTGGGTGCTGTTGCCGAAATGCACGACCGCGACAGGTCCGCGGATCTTCACCAGGACACCCAGCTCTTCGTGCGCCTCCCGCCGCGCAGCCTCCGGCAAGCTCTCGCCATCCTCGACCTGTCCACCGGGCAACACGTGGTAGGTCATGCCGTCCCGGACGCGCTCGATCGCCGCGACACCCTCACCCGACATCAGCACGATCCCGGCCCGGATCATGCGCGCGCCGCCAGGACGGAGAACCAGCCGCCGCCCTTGAGCTGGACCCGGCGCAGGTCCTGGACCGCCCAGCCGGTGCTGGTGAGGAGCTCGCGCAGCGGGTCTTCCTGCCAGAGGACGAAATGCCGGGGCAGATCGAGATGCCGGTTCGACCACTCTTCGCCCTTGCCTTCCTTCGTGCTGAAGGCCAGCACCTTCGACGCGCGGGCCGCCTTCCGCAGGACGTCGGCGAGCTGGGCCCGATCGAAGTGCAGGAACACGGCGTCGGCGAAGACCGCGTCGTACGGTCCGCCGAAGTCGTCGTGGAGGGCGTCGAGCCGGTCGGCGGCGTGCCCGTCGGCCCGCATCATGTCGATGAACGCCTGCGCCGCGTCGGTCCGGCGTACGACGAAACCGCGACGCTCGAGCTCGACCGCGTCCCGGCCGGTCCCGCTGCCGAGCTCCAGCACCCGCGCACCTGGCGCGATCCGCTCGGCGAGCTGGCCGATCAGGTCGGTGTTGGGCTCCGTGGGGATCGACTCGCGGAACTTGTCCGCCGCCTGCTCGTACGTCGCCAGCGTGACCTCGTTGTCGCTGGGCACCCGGGACCACCCGTCCCCTGTGTGCTCGACGATCGCGGGGAGCCTGAGTCCGAGATCCAGCCCGAGGACGACCACGGTCTCTCCTCGATGCGAGTCCGCGATCGACTGCAGCTCGTCGTCGGGACGGCGTACCAGCTCGGGTACGACGGTCAGCCGCACGCCGAGGTGATCCGCCAGCCGGGCTCCGGCCGCGGCCTCGAACGGGCCGGCGTACACCTGGGCGATCCGCTCCGCGACCGCCGGATCCTGCACATCCCCAGGCAACAACAGAATCCGCGCCGGACACATGAGATTCATCCGCGGACGTACTCCAGCGCCTCCGCGGCGTAGTCCGGCCAGACCGCCGACTGGGCCAGCGGGATCACCACCCACTCCTTCATCGGACGGCCCATGCCGGGGTCGAACGGCTCGACGCCGGGCAGCGCGAGCGCCTTCTCCCGGGGCTCGGGCGGGAGCTTGAACGTCATCGCGTCGCCGAACATCCCGGCGAGCACCTTCTTGCCGACCTTGAGACAGGGCATGCCGAACATGCTGCCCCGAATCACCCCGGCCGACTCCAGTCCGGCGGCGACCGCGTCGTACGCGGCGACCGCCTGGTCACTGACCTTCGGCATCATGCACACCACCCTCCCACTCCGACCCGGCCAGGCGACATAGGTTCCGGGCCGGTTGTGGACTACGGTGCTTTCTCGTGCGCTTGGTGATTGCTACGTGTTCTGTGGATTACTCCGGCCGGCTCACGGCTCATCTGCCGATGGCCCCGCGGTTGCTGATGGTGAAGGCGGACGGCTCGGTGCTGATCCACGCCGACGGCGGGTCGTACAAACCGCTCAACTGGATGTCGCCGCCGTGCAAGCTGACCGAGGACGACGGCGTCTGGAGCGTCACGAACAAGGCCGGCGAGGAACTGCGGATCACCCTCGAGGAGGTGCACAGCGACACCGCCTACGAGCTCGGCACGGACCCCGGCCTGATCAAGGACGGCGTCGAGGCGCACCTGCAGGAGCTGCTGGCCGAGCACGTCCACACGTTCGGCGACGGCTGGACCCTCGTCCGCCGCGAGTACCCGACCGCGATCGGCCCGGTCGACCTGCTCTGCCGCGACGCCGACGGCAAGCACGTCGCGGTCGAGATCAAGCGCCGCGGCGAGATCGACGGGGTCGAGCAGCTCACCCGCTACGTCGAACTCCTGAACCGCGACCCCCTGCTCGCCCCGGTCCGCGGCATCTTCGCCGCCCAACTCATCAAGCCCCAGGCCCAGTTCCTGGCCACCGACCGTGGCCTGGAATGCATCACCGTCGACTACGACGCCCTCCGGGGCATGGAATCCGACGTCCTCCGCCTGTTCTGACCTCTTGACCCGGCGTGGTGCCGGAGAGTTACTTAGCAACATGGCTAAGGAAACGGTGATCTGCACCTACCGCGTCCGGGCGGACGCGGAGAACCAGTTCCGCGAATTGCTGGCGGAGCACTGGTCGACGCTCCGGGAGCTCGGCTTCGTCACCGAGGAGCGGTCGGTCGTGTTGCGCGACGTGGACGAGACGACGTACGTCGAGATCTTCACCTGGGTCGACGGTGGATTCGCCCGGGCGCACGAGCACCCGGATGTGCTGACGTTGTGGGAGCGGATGGATCCGCTGCTGGAGGAGCGGGACGGACGGCCGAAGTGGGAGTTTCCGCACTATCTGCCGCAGGATCTGTCGGCTTGACCGCTCGCGGCGGGCGGGAGCTGGATGAGCTCGACCGGGTGTTCACCGCGCTCGCGCACCACTCCCGCCGGACGATCCTGCTGGTTCTGCACCTGCGCGGCGGCGAGATGACCTCAGGCGAGATCGCCGCCCGGTTCGACCACTCCTGGCCGACGATCACCCGGCATCTCGGCATCCTCGAACAGGCCGGGCTGGTGCACGTCAGCACCCGCGGTCGCGAGCGGGTATACCAATTGGACTCCGACCTCCTGTTCGGAGTCGGAGTCCAATGGCTCAACAGGTTCACCTGAGCCTGACCAGGAAACCATATTTGCCCGATTTCGGGCAAAACGTTGGCTTTGACCCGCCAGACACTGCAGAGTTGACGGGTGATCAGTGAGGCGACGGTGGGACCGGTGGACGAGCTGGCCGAGCAGGTCAGCCGGACGACGGGACTGTCCGCGGACGACGCGCGGCGCGTGGTCGCCGACGTACTGGCGTATTTCACCGAGACGACCGAGGAGTACGTCCGGCGCCGGCACCGCGAACTGCAGACCTACGGTGCCCGCAACGACGAGATCTTCGCCCGGCTCGGCACCGAGCTCCGGCAGTGGCCGGTCCGCTCACCCGAACTCTCCGCCCGGCAGCTGCGACGGATCGTCTACGGCTGACCGGCACTCCTTGTCCAAATTCTGGCCAAATCTTCGAAAGGCACCACTACATGTGCGGAATCGTCGGGTACGTCGGCACCAAGCCGGCCGCGCCCATCCTGGTGGACGGACTGGCTCGACTCGAGTACCGCGGCTACGACTCGGCTGGTGTCGCCGTCCTCGGCTCGAGTGAGCTGAAGGTGCACAAGGACGCCGGCCGGGTGCGTGAGCTGGAGGCGTCGCTGCCGAAGCGGTTCGGCGGCAAGCTGGGCATCGGCCACACCCGGTGGGCGACCCACGGCGGCCCGAGCAAGGACAACGCCCACCCGCACGCCAGTGGCAACGAGCGGATCGCCGTCGTCCACAACGGCATCTTCGACAACGCCGGCGTGCTGCGCGCCCAGCTCGAGGACGCGGGCGTCAAGCTCCGCTCGGAGACCGACACCGAGGTTCTCGCGCACCTGATCGAGCAGTCCGAGGGCGCCACCCTCGAGGAGAAGGTGATGGCCGCCCTGCGACGGATCGAGGGCACCTACGGCATCGCCGTGATCGACCTGGACTTCCCCGACCGGATCGTGGTCGCCCGCAACGGCAGCCCGCTGATCCTCGGCATCGGCGACGGCGAGATGCACGTCGCCTCCGACGCGGCCGCGCTGATCCGCTACACCCGCCAGGTCGTGTACCTGGACGACGGCGAGATGGCCACCGTCCGCGCCGACGGCTACCGCACCTTCACCCAGGACGCCGCGCCCACCACCAAGACCGCCAAGACGGTCGAGTGGGAGGCCGACGAGTACGAGCGCGGCCTGCACGAGCACTTCATGATGAAGGAGATCCACGAGCAGCCGGACGCGGTCGGCCGGGCCATCCGCGGCCGCCTCGACGAGCGCTTCCACACCGTCCACCTGGGCGGCCTGAACATGGACGCCCGCGAGGCCCGGGAGATCAAGCGGGTCAAGATCCTCGGCTGCGGTTCGGCGTACTACGCCGGTCAGATGGGTGCGCAGTTCATCGAGGAGGTCGCCCGGATCCCCGCCGACGCCGAGCCGGCCTCGGAGTTCCGCTACCGCAACCCGGTGGTCGAGCGGGACACGCTGTACATCGCCGTCAGCCAGTCCGGCGAAACCCTCGACACCCTGGTCGCGGTGCAGGAGCTCAAGCGCAAGGGCGGCCGGGTGATCGGCCTGGTCAACGCTGTCGGTTCGAGCATCGCCCGTGAGGTCGACGGCGGTGTCTACCTGCACGCCGGTCCGGAGGTCTCGGTGGCCTCGACCAAGGCGCTGACCAACATGGCGGTCGCGTTCGCGATGCTCGGTATCCACCTGGGCCGGATTCGCGACGTCTCCCCCGCCGATGGCCGCCGGCTGATCGAGGGCTTGAAGAAGCTCCCCGAGCACATCCAGTCGATCGTCGCGCAGGAGGAGGAGCTGGCCAAGATCGCCGGCCGCCTCGCCCAGCACGAGAGCCTGTTCTTCGTCGGCCGGACCCGCGGCTACCCGGTGGCCCGCGAGGGTGCGCAGAAGCTGAAGGAGATCTCCTACCGGCACGCCGAGGCGTACCAGACCTCGGAGCTGAAGCACGGCCCGCTCGCGCTGATCTCGCCGGACGTGCCGAGCGTCGCGATCGTCCCGCAGGACGAGCTGCTCGACCGCAACATCGGTGCCTTGCACGAGATCGGCGCCCGTTCCGGTCCGCTGTACGTCGTCACCCACCCGGGCGTCGAGGTCCCGGACGGTGTCGCGGCGAAGATCGTCGTACCGAAGAACGAGCCGGAGCTGGACCCGATCCTGCTCACGATCCCGCTGCAGATCATCGCGTACTACGCGGCCGTTGCCCTCGGCCACGACGTCGACAAGCCGCGGAACCTGGCCAAGTCCGTCACGGTCGAGTAGGACCCGGACCGCCAGGCCATCACATCTGCAGTCCGCCGGCCCTCGTCACGCTCGTCGTGGCGGGGGCCGCGGCTTTGTGATGGCCTGCAGGTCCGCCCACCCTCGCCACTCCCCCCAACGCCAGCCGTGCCACTTCACGGTCGGCACCCAGCCCCTTGTACGGGTGCAGGCCGTACTCGTTCACCAGCCGCTTGCACACCTCGACACCGCGAACCGAGTTGCCCGCCGCATCCAGCCGCGGTGAGAACACGACGACGGCCAGGCGCTTCTCGGGGACGACCATCATCACGTTGCCGGAGACGCCGGACTTGGCCGGCAACCCGACCTGGTCGGCGAACTGGCCGGAGTCGTTGTACATCCCGCTGTGCCCCATGACAGCCAGCACCCGCCCGGCCGTCTCCTGGGAGAACACCCGCTCACCCGAGTACGGCGCTACGCCGCCGTTCGCCAGTGTCGCACCGGCTGCCGCGAGACGCTGGGCGTCCAGCTCGAGCGAACAAACGGCGAAGTAGAACTCGGCCGCCTTCCGTGGACCATCGGGGTCCTTCGGGTCCACGTTCAGCATGTCCTGGGCGGCCATCAGGCTGGCCAAGCCGCGGTTTCCGTGGCCGGTGTCGCGCTCGGCCAGGAAGGTCCGGTGATCGAAGCCGGGCGGTGTGCCCATCATCTTGGCCCAGGTTTGCTCGACCTTGGCGAACCGCTCGGACACGTCCTGGTCGGACTCGACCAGCGCGAGGGTCGCCATCGCGCCGGCGTTGATCATCGGGTTCTGCGGCTTGCCGCCCGCGTCCAGCGACAACCTCGGGTCGTTGAACGTCCCGCCGCTCTGCTCCTGGCCGACCCACTGATGGACATCGGCCGCGCCGCGCTCTTCGAGTGCCATCGCGTAGCTGAACGGCTTCGACGTCGACTGCACACTGAACCCGACGTTCGCGTCGCCGATCTGGAACACCTGGCCGTCGGCGGTGCAGACCGCGATGCCGAACCGGTCGGGGTCCGCGTTGCGCAACGTCGGGATGTACTGCGCGACCTCGCCGGACCGCTCGTCCTGGAGGTCGGCGTAGATCCGCTCGATGCCCTCGGTGAACTCGGCGAACTCACTCGGCGGCATCGACAACTGCCCTTGCAGCGCCCGCCAGATCACCGGCTCCCGGACGACTGCGCGGAACTGCTCGAGGTCGAGCCATTCGGGCTGGCCGGGTTCGAAGGGAGCACTCGAGTTCACCGACCAGTCCACCGCACGCTCTACTCGCGGGTCGTCTGCCCGCAGCCCGGCCTGCTTCAGCTCCTCGAGCAGCTTCCACTTCCAGACCACGTTCGCCCGGTCGGTGTCGAGCGAGCGGAACAGAGTCTCCACGTCGAATTCGGCCATGCGGGCGAGCCTGTCCGGTCCGTGTTTCCGGGCCGGTTCTCCGGTGTTACGACAGCGTCAAACAGCCACTCATCGTACAAGTTGATGACTTGTATGATCACTGGATGGATCGCATCCGGCACGTCAGGCTCTCGTCAGTCGTCCTTCCGCTCGGCCAGCCGATCAGTGACGCCAAGGTGCTGACCGGCCGGCAGCAGCCGATGACCGAGATCGTGTTCCTGTTCGCGGAGATCGCGACCGAGCAGGACCAGCACGGGATCGGGTTCAGCTACTCGAAACGGGCCGGCGGGCCGGCGCAGTACGCGCATGCCAAGGAGGTCGCGGCGGGGCTGATCGGCGAGGATCCGTCGGACATCGCGAAGGTGTACGACAAGCTGCTGTGGGCGGGCGCGTCGGTCGGGCGGTCCGGCGTAGCGACGCAGGCGATCGCAGCGATCGACATCGCGCTGTGGGATCTGAAGGCGAAGCGGGCGTCGCTGCCGCTGGCCAAGCTGCTCGGGGCACACCGGGACTCGGTGCGCGCGTACAACACGTCCGTCGGGTTCCTGCACGCGCCGATCGAGGAGGTGAAGGAGCGCGCGTCGAAGTCGCTGGCGGACGGGATCGGCGGGATCAAGATCAAGGTCGGGCAACCGGACACGCGGGTCGACCTCGACCGGGTCCGTGCGGTGCGCGAGCACCTCGGCGACGGCGTACCCCTGATGGTGGATGCCAACCAGCAGTGGGACCGGCCGACGGCACTGCGGTTCGGGCGGGTGCTGGAGCAGTTCGACCTGGTGTGGATCGAGGAGCCGCTCGACGCGTACGACGCTCTCGGACACGCGGAACTCGCGGCTGCGCTGGACACCCCGATCGCGACCGGGGAGATGCTGTCGAGTGTCGGCGAACACGTCCGGCTGATCGAGGCACGGGCCGCCGACATCATTCAGCCGGACGCGCCGCGGATCGGCGGGATCACGCCGTTCCTTCGTCTCGCCACTCTCGCCGACCACGCGGGGCTTCAGTTGGCACCACACTTCGCGATGGAGATCCACCTGCACCTGGCCGCCGCGTATCCGCGCGAGCCATGGGTGGAGCACTTCGAGTGGCTGAATCCCTTGTTCAACGAGCGTTTGGAGACGCTGGACGGCCGCATGGTCGTTCCCGACCGCCCTGGACTCGGCTTCACCACGAGCGAGCAGTGCGCGGCTTGGACGGTCGACGCCTGCGAGTTCGGCACTCGATGAACGGACGCGGGTTGGCGTACGACCTGGTCGAGGAACTGAAGCAGCGAATTCTCAGCGGACAGATCTCCCCCGGGGACAAGCTGCCGGCCGAGAACAGCCTGGTCGAGGAGTTCGGGGTCAGTCGGACGGTGGTACGGGAGGCTGTTTCGCGACTGCAGGCCGCCGGGCTGGTGGAGACGTTCCAGGGGCGTGGGTCTTTTGTGCTGCAGGTACCTGAGCGGACCTCCGGGCTGCGGGAGGTGCGGTCGCATCAGGACGTGCTGGAGTTGATGGACTTCCGGATCGGAGTGGAGAGTGAGGCCGCTGGGTTGGCGGCGGCCCGGCGGAGTACGCATCAGTTGAAGGGGATCGAGCGGGCGCTGGACGAGTTCCGGCGGATCGGGGACGACCCGAGCCGATCCGTGGAGGCGGACTTCGCGTTCCACCTCAAGGTTGCGGTTGCCTCGGGCAACCGGTTCTACTCCGACCTGATCGCCTCGCTCGGGCCGATGATGATCATGCTGCCGCGGACCCGGCTCGATCCGGCGTACGAGATCTCGGACCCGGAGCACCTCACCCGCGTCGTGCACGAGCACGAGAACATCTACGCCGCGGTCGCCCGTTCCGACCCCGAGGCGGCCCGGGCCGCGGCGCGGGTGCACCTGGCCAACACGCGCGAACGGCTCTCGTGATGTTCTCACTCGATCAGTTGAGCGCCTTCGTGGCCGTCGCCGAGGAACTTCACTTCGGCCGTGCCGCCGAGCGACTGAACATGACCCAGCCGCCGTTGAGCCGGCAGGTGCAGAAGCTCGAACGCGCCGTGGGCGTGCAGTTGCTCGAGCGGGACAACCGCCGGGTGGCGCTCACCGAAGCGGGCCAGGCGTTCCTGACCGAGGCCCGCCGCCTGCTCGCGCTGGTCGAGACCGCGGGCGATCTGGCCCGCCGGGTCGATCAGGGCGCGGCCGGGACGCTGCGCCTGGGTTTCACCGCCACCTCGGCGATCCGTACTCTCGGGCCCCTGCTCCGGCGGCTGTCCGAGGAGTTGCCCGGTGTCGACGTGATCCTGCACGAACGGGTGACGCCCGGACAGATCGACGGTCTGCTCCGCGGTGAGCTGGATCTCGGGCTGGGCCGGCCGCCGTTCGATACCCGGGTGCTCGACTCGCGCATCGTGTTCCGCGAGCCGCTGTGTGCCGTTGTCCCGGGCAACCACCGGCTCGCGCTGCTCGGCCGGCCGCTGACCCCAGCCGACTTCGCCGGCGAGCAGGTGATCAGCTACTCGCCGACCCAGGCGCGCTACTTCCACGAACTGACGGTCCGGTTCCTGGCCGAGGCCCATCCCCGGATCGAGCAGCGGGTCCAGCAGATCCTCACCGTGATCCTGCTCGTCGCGGCCGGTCGCGGGGTCGCCCTCGTCCCCGCGTCGGCACGCAGCCTCGGCGTCGAGGGAGTGACGTACTGCGACGTCGGCGTACCGGGTGAGCCCGTCGAACTCCACGCAATCTGGAACCGCGACACCACCAACCCAGTCGTGCAGCGGGTGCTCGCGATGCTCCCAGAGCATCACTAGATCCAAAAATGCTCTTGGACAGGTATCCACCGAGGTTCCTACGCTGCTGCACGTGACCCACTACTCCCCCGCCGAACTGGCCGCTCAGCTCAAGACCGGACTGCTGTCCTTCCCGGTCACGCACTTCAACCCTGACCTGAGCTTCCACGAGATCGGCTACCGCGAGCACCTGTCCTGGCTGAGCCAGTACGACGTCGCCGGCCTGTTCGCCGCGGGTGGCACTGGCGAGGGATTCAGCCTGACCCCGGCAGAGATCGACACCGTCGTGCGGACGGCGGTGTCCGAGGTGAACGGCAAGGTCCCGGTGATCGCGCCCGCCACCGGCGGTACGGCGACCGCGATCGCCCAGGCCCAGGCCGCGGAGTCAGCCGGCGCGGACGGTGTGCTCCTGTTGCCGCCGTACCTCACCGAAGCGGGTCAGCGTGGTTTGATCGAGCACGTGTCGGCCGTCTGCCGCAGTACCAGCCTCGGGGTCACCGTCTACAGCCGCGCGAACGCGATCCTGACCGACGTCACCGTTGCCTCGCTCGCCGACCGCAACCCGAACCTGGTCTGCCTGAAGGACGGTGTCGGCAACATCGAGATGATGACCCGCACGTACGCGCGGGTCGGCGACCGGCTCACGTACATCGGCGGGCTGCCGACGGCCGAGACGTTCGCGCTGCCGTTGCTGCAGCTCGGCGTGAGCACGTACTCGTCGGCGATCTTCAACTTCGTGCCGGAGTTCGCGCTCGGCTTCTACGCCGACGTCCGCGCCCAGGACCGTGACGCCGTCTACCGCAAATTGAACGAGTTCGTCCTGCCATACCTGGACATCCGCGACCGGACGAAGGGGTACGCCGTCTCGATCGTGAAGGCCGGCCTGACTGCGATCGGCCGCTCCGCCGGTCCGGTCCGTCCGCCACTCCAGGACCTGAGCACGGAAGAGCTGGCTCAGCTGACCGACCTGATCGGCAAGATCAAGTGACCCCGACGATCGCGTCCGTCGAGGTCGTGCCCGTCGCCGGGTACGACAGCATGCTGCTCAACCTGAGCGGCGCGCACGGACCGTTCTTCACCCGCAACGTGGTGATCGTGACCGACAACTCCGGCAACACCGGTCTCGGCGAGGTCCCTGGCGGCGAGAAGATCGCGTCCACCATCCGCGAGGCCGCAGCGCACCTGCAAGGCCAGGAGATCGCCCGCCATCGCCAACTGCTGCGGCAGGTCAGTCAGGACTTTGCGGACCGCGACTCCGGTGGCCGGGGTCTACAGACCTTTGACTTGCGTACGACGGTTCACGCGGTGACCGGACTTGAGTCGGCACTGCTCGACCTGTTGGGCCAACACCTCGGCGTACCGGTCGCTGAGCTGTTGGGCGACGGACAGCAGCGCTCGGCCGTGCCCGTGCTCGGCTACCTCTTCTACATCGGCGATCCGGCGCGCACCGACCTGCCGTATCTGACGGACGACAACGGTCCGGATCGGTGGTCCCAGTTGCGACGGCAGCCGGCGTTGACGCCCGACGCGGTCGTCGCGCTCGCGGAGGCGGCTCAGGAGCGGTACGGGTTCGCGGACTTCAAGCTGAAGGGTGGCGTCTTCGACGCTCACGTCGAGATCGACGCCGTACGCGCGTTGGCGAAACGGTTCCCGTCCGCACGGATCACCGTCGATCCGAACGGCGCCTGGCTGGTCCGCGAGGCGATCGCGGTGTGCTCGGGGCTGGACGACATACTCGCGTATGTCGAGGACCCGTGCGGCGCCGAGCCCGGTTTCTCCGGGCGGGAGACGATGGCCGAGTTCAAACGGGCGACCGGGCTGCGGACGGCGACGAACATGATCGCGACCGACTGGCGCGAACTGGCGCACGCCATCCGGATCGACGCGGTCGACATCCCGCTGGCGGATCCGCACTTCTGGACGATGGCCGGATCGGTCCGGGTCGCGCAGTTGTGCAACGACTTCGGGCTGACCTGGGGTTCGCACTCGAACAATCACTTCGACATCTCGCTCGCGATGTTCACCCAGGTCGGCGCGGCCGCGCCCGGCGACATCACCGCCCTCGACACGCACTGGATCTGGCAGGACGGCCAGGCGCTGACCAAGGAGCCACTGCAGATCGTCGACGGCGAGATCGCCGTACCCACTCGTCCGGGTCTCGGCGTCGAACTGAACCACGAAGCCCTGGCCGCAGCCCACGAGCTCTATCTACGCCACGGCCTCGGGGCCCGCGACGACGCAATCGCGATGCAATACCTGATCGACGGCTGGAGTTTCGACCCGAAACGGCCCTGTTTGGTGCGGTGATGTTCACCTGGCGGCCGGACTGTCCGCGATCAACGTGACCGGCCGCCACAGTGCGGTCGCGCTGGTGGACAACGTCGCGACCACGCCGGCCCGGGTATTCGACCTGAAGATCAACAGCAAGCCGACGTCGGCGAGTGTCGACGGGATGACGATCCTGCGCTGCCCGGACGGTACGCCGTACAACGGTGCCGACTTCGACGGTGAAGGGCTGGTCGTCGAGCGAGGCGACCGGACCATCCTCGCGACCTCCGAGCGGGAGCCGTCGATCCGTCGCTTCCGGCTGTCCGACGGTCTCCAGATCGGCTCGCTGCCGGTCTCGACAACGTGGAAGGCCTCGCCCTCGGTGGATCGCTGCCGGGTGGGCGGCGGCAGCTGTATCTGATGTCGGACGACAACAACGGCGCGACCCAGATCACCCGGTTCTACTCGCTGGCGGTCGACCTGCACTGACCGACGCGTCACAATGTGTGAATGCGCGTGATCGTGGTGGGTGCGGGCGTGATCGGGCTCAGTTGCGCGGTCCGGCTCGCCGAGGGTGGGTACGAGGTGGCGGTGTTCGCGCGCGATCTGCCGCTGGAGACGACATCGGCGGTGGCGGCCGCGCTGTGGTACCCGTTCCTGTCGGCGCCCGAGGACCGCGTCACCGCCTGGTCCAGGACGACGTACGAGGAGTTCGCGAAGCTGGCGGAGCTCGAGCCGTCGGTGCGGATGCAGCACGGGCGCGAGTTCCTGGTGGAACGGACGCCGGATCCGCGCTGGGCCGACGTACTGCCTGATCTGGCCCGAGTGCCGTCGCCGCCCACCGGATTCGCCGACGGGTGGTCGTTCACCTCGCCGGTGGTCGACATGCCGGTCTACCTGCAGGCGCTGGTGAAGCGGCTCGAGTTGGCCGGCGGGACGCTGACCCGCTCAGCGCTGTCCGCCCTGCCGACCGCGGCCGACCTCGTGATCAACTGCACCGGCCTCGGCGCCCGGCTGACCGCCGGCGACCCGACCGTGACGCCGGTCCGCGGCCAGGTGATGACGGTCGAGCAGTGCGGTCTGAGCGAGTGGCTGATCGCGGACCGCGCCCCGCACGAACTGACGTACGTCGTCCCGCGCGAGAAGGACGTCGTCGTCGGAGGCACGAACCAGCCCGGCGACTGGAACGTGGCCGTCGACCCCGAGATCAGCGACCAGATCCTCACGCGCGCCGCCGAGCTCGTTCCCCAGCTCCGTAAGGCGAAGATCCTGCACCAGCGCGTCGGCCTTCGTCCCGCGCGTCCCACGATCCGCTGCGAACTCGTCCGTACTCGCGCCGGCGAACCCATCATCCATTGCTACGGTCACGGCGGCTCCGGCGTTACCCTGTCGTGGGGCTGCGCAGATGAGGTCTTCGAGCTTGTCCAAGGTGTCTGACCGGCCGATCATCCTCGACGGCGGTCTGTCGAACGCCCTCGATGATCGGGGGCACGACCTCTCGGATGCGTTGTGGTCGGCACGGTTGCTGAGGGACGCACCGGAGGAGATTGCAGCGGTGCATCGCGCGTACTACGAGGCCGGGGCGATGGTGGCTACGACGGCCAGCTATCAGGCGAGTGTGGTCGGCTTCGAGCGCGCCGGGGCGTCGCGGGCCGAGGCGGAACGGCTGATCGGTGACAGCGTGCGGATCGCGCGCGGGGTGCGCGACGAGTTCGGCGGCGACAGGCTGGTGGCCGCTTCGGTGGGACCGTACGGCGCGATGCTCGCGGACGGGTCGGAGTATCGCGGCCGGTACGGCGTGAGCCGGGCGGTGCTGCGTGATTTCCACGGACCGCGACTGGAGTTGCTGATCGATGCCGGCCCCGATCTGCTCGCGATCGAGACAATCCCTGATGTGGACGAGGCCGAAGTGCTGGTCGAGCTCGTGCGGGAGTTGAACTTCCCGGCGTGGTTCTCGTACTCGATCGCGGGCTCGCAGACCCGCGCCGGGCAGCCCTTGTCCGACGCGTTCGCCACCGCCGCCATCTCTGAAGTAGTTGCCGTGGGCATCAACTGTTGTACCCCGGACGACGTTCAGGCGGCTGTCGAGACAGCTGTTGCGGTGACCGGCAAACCGGCGATCGCGTACCCGAACAGCGGGGAGTCCTGGGATGCGGGCGGCCGCCGCTGGACGGGTGACCCTGCCGACCCCACGACTCTCGCAGCCGGGTGGATCGCGGCGGGAGCGACGTACGTCGGCGGCTGCTGCCGGGTCGGCCCGGCCGACATCCGCGCCCTGGCCAACGCGCTAGACGCCTAGGACCTGGCAGAGGAGGTCGAGGGCGCCGGGGTAGGCGTGGTCGGGCGGGGTGCCGTAGCCGACGATGACTGCCTGGCGGGTGGATCGGGTGGGGTTGACGTGGTAGTTGCTGAGGGTGGCGAGGCCGAGGCCCTGGCGGGCGGCGCGGGTGACGATGTCGTCGGCGTCGGCGGGTACGTCGAGGAGGACGTGCAGGCCGGCCGAGATACCGGCGACCTTGACGTCGGGGGCGCGGACGGCGAGCAGCTCGACCAGGCGGTCGCGGCGTCGGCGGTAGTGCAGGCGGGAGCGCCGTACGTGCCGGTCGTAGTGGCCGGAGGCAATGAATTCCGCGAGGGTCAGCTGGTCGAGCGTCGCGGTCTGGAAGTCCGCGGTCCGCTTGGCTGCGATCACCGGCTCGATCAGTCGCTGCGGCAACACCATCCAAGCGAGCCGGAGGCCCGGCGCGAGACTCTTGCTCGCCGTCCCCGTGTACACGACCCGCTCGGGGTCCAAGGCCTGCAGCGCACCCACCGCCTGCCGGTCGTATCGGAACTCACCGTCGTAGTCGTCCTCGATCAGCACCGCTCCCGCAGAGCGAGCCCATTCGACTGCCGCCGTACGACGCTCTGGCGCAAGCGGCACGCCCGTCGGCATCTGGTGGGCCGGTGTGAGCAAGACACCTTGACCTGTGAGCGCTGACGCCTGTGCACCCAGCTCATCGACCGGTACGGCGGCGACCTCCAAGCCACGCGCCTGGATCACGTCCCGGTGCAGGCTGTAGCCGAACTCCTCCACCGCCATCGTCGTACCGCCGAGCGCCTTGACCACCTCGCTGAGCAGACTCACTGCCTGCACGTACCCGGAGCAGATCAGGATCCGCTCGGGATCGGCCCGGACCCCCCGCGCCCGGGCGAGGTAGTCGGCCAGCATCCGCCGCAGCTCGATCCGGCCGCGCGGATCGCCCAGCCCGAATGCCTCGTTGGGCGCAACGGTCAGTGCCTTCCGCGCCGCGGTCAGCCACTCCCCGCGCGGAAAGGTCGCTACATCCGGTGAGCCGGGCGTCAGGTCGTAGCGGAAGTTCTTTGCTTGCGGCAACGACACGACCGGCGCCGGTGCGGTGCCGGCGCGGTTGGCGACGACGGTGCCGGACCCTTGGCGGGCGGTGAGCCAGCCCTCGGCGACGAGCTGTCCGTAGGCGTCGGCGACGGTGTTGCGGGCGATGCCGAGGTCCTTGGCCAGCGACCGCGACGACGGCAGCCGGGTCCCGGCGGGCAGGCGTCCGGTCCGGATCGACTCGTGCAACGCCCGGACCAGCTCGTTGCGTCCCCGGGCCGCGGCCAGATCCAGGTGAAGGTCCGCCCCGGCGGCATCCCCCGAACTCTCCATGGCACGGGACTTTATCCCGGGGGTCAGATCGCGATGGCGACCTTTCCCCGCACCTTGCCCTCGGCGAGGTGGCGGAGCGCGTCCGCGGCCTGGTCGAGTGGGTACGTACGGTCGACGCTGGGCGTCACCTTGCCGGCCTCGATCAGCTCGGTCAGCCGGACCAGGTCGCTGCCGCTCTCCTTGTTGACGAACATGGTGATCCGCTGCCGCACGAACAGCGACAGGATCAGGCCGCGCAACTGCCGGTTCATGCCACCGGTCAGGCCGCCGCCGTCCTCACCACCGGTGATGACGGCCGTGCCAGTGGCCGTCAGGGCGCGCCGCAGGCGGGACAGCGTCGGGTTGCCGGCGATGTCGATGATCAGGTCGTAGCGGTGGCCTGTCGCGGCGAAGTCATCCTGGGTGTAGTCGATGACGTGATCCGCGCCGAGCGATCGCACCAGGTCCAGCTTCTGCGTGCTGGCCACGCCGGTGACCTCCGCGCCAAAGGCCTTGGCCAGTTGGACGGCGTAGCTGCCGACGCCGCCGGAGGCCCCGGTGATGAGCACGTGCTGACCGGCCTTGATCCGGCCGTTGGTGAGTGCGTCCAGGGCGGTGAGCGCCGAGATCGGGACCACGGCGGCCTGTTCGAAGGAGAGGTTGGCCGGCATCCGGGCGAGCTTGTCCTCGCGGGCGACGGCGTACTCGGCGAAGGAGCCGGGCGCGACGCCGTACACCTCGTCGCCGGCCTTGAATGCGGTCACCGCCGGGCCGACGGCCTCGACCACGCCGGCGACGTCCCGGCCCGGGACCGGGTTCCTCGGTCGGCGCAGTCCGAACGCGAGGCGGAGGAGGTACGGCGTACCCGTCATCAGGTGCCAGGTCCCGCGGTCGACGCCGGCCGCGTGCACCCGGACGAGGACCTCGTGGCCGGTGATCCGCGGAATGGCGATCTGGTCCTGGCGCAGGACGTCGGCATCGCCGTACCGGTCCTGGACGATCGCTCTCATCGTGGTCGCTGTGGTGGTGGCCATGGTGTCCCCCTGGTGGGTTCGGGTGCCCCCAGCGCACCGAATTTCGTACTAAGTACGGCAACCGTACCGTACTTTGTACGAAACTGCTATGGTCCAGGGATGGGAACCTCCGAGAAGCCGCGCCAACGTCTCCGGCTCAGCCGGGAGCGGGTGCTGCGAGCCGCCGTCGACGTGGCCGATGCGGGCGGGATCGGGGGCCTCACGATCCGTTCGCTGGCCCAGGAGCTCGGCGCGAAGCCGATGTCGGTCTACTACCACGTCGCCGGCAAGGAGGAGATCCTCGACGGCATCGTCGATTTCGTCTTCAGCCAGATCGAGCTCCCGTCGGCCGGCGGCGACTGGCGCGCGGAGCTACGCCGGCGCGCCGCATCGGCTCGTCAGGTGCTGCGGCAGCATCGCTGGGCGATCGGGTTGATGGAGTCGCGGACCTCCCCCGGCCCGGCCACCCTGCGCCACCACGACGCGGTCATCGCCACCCTCCGCGCGGCGGGCTTCTCGCTGGAGATGACCGCGCACGCGTACGCCCTGATCGACAGCTACACGTACGGCTTCGCACTCCAGGAGGCCGGCCTGCCGTTCGAGGGCCCCGACACCGTGGCCCCGGTCGCCGACTCGATCATGAAGCACTTCACCGCCGGCGACTATCCGCACCTCGTCGAAATGGCTACCGGCTATTACTTCAAGACCACCTACGACTTCGCCGACGAATTCGACTTCGGCCTCAACCTCATCCTCGACGGCCTCGCCAGCTCCCTTCCGCGCTGACCGTCAGCACCTCGATTCGGGCGTACTGTCGGTGGATGGAGTGGCTTTTGTTCCTGGCCCTGGGTGGGGGCATCGTGGTTGCCGCGCGGCGGGTGTGGGATCGACGGGCGGTGCGACGGGCGGACGCGGCGGATGTGCTGCAGATCAGCAAAGTCGCCGAAGAGGACATCACCCTGCTCGGCGAGGAATTGTCGCGGCTGGGGGTGGATGTCGCCGGGCAGGAACTCGACGCTGCGACACGGCGTGATTACCAGGTGGCGCTGGATGCGTACGAATCCGCGCAATTGGCTGTCAAAGAGCTGCGGACGACTGATGCGATCAGCACGATTACCGACACGCTGGCCACTGGGCGGTACGCCATTACGTGTGTCCGCGCTCGGGTTGCCGGCGTCGACGTACCCGAGCGACGCGTTCCGTGTTTCTTCAATCCGCAGCACGGGCCGTCGACCACGGATGTCGTGTGGACGCAGCCGCGCCGCGGGACTCGCACGGTGCCGGCGTGTGCTCAGGACGCGGCGCGGGTCGGCGCTGGTGAGGAACCTGAGATCCGCTATGTGCAGATCGGCTCCCGCCAGGTCCCGTACTGGGAGGCCGGCCGCGCGTTCGCGCCCTACGGCCAGGGCTACTTCGCCGGCGCGGGAGGAGGCGCCACCTACATCGCCCTGTCAGGCTTCGACGGCCAATCAGGCGGCCACGCCGCCTGGGGCGACAGTTGGGGCGGCGCTCACGGAGGCGCCCATGGCACGGGCGGGCACGACGGCGGCGGCCACGGCGGTCACGACGGAGGCGGTCACGACGGCGGCTTCGACGGGGGCGGCTCTGGCGGCGGTGACAGCTAGCGGCCTGTTTGACACCCGCGGGCTTCCAGAGGACGGTGACCAGCCTGGGGCGCATGCGGCGCGCCCCGCCCACTGGAGGGAGTGCGCGGGGCGCGGACCCGCGACCAGGGGCGTCCGGGTTCAGGCGGATTTCACCTCGCGGTGGAGTAGCCGTAGGAAGCCGAGGGCGAGGGGCAGGAGCACCCAGATCGTCCCGGCGACCGCGAGGTGCGCCCAGTCGTCACCGTGGAACGTCTGCTGTTCGAAGGCCGGTGCCATGGCGGTGTTGAGGTCGAGCCAGGGCGCGGCGTTCTCGAGAGCGCCCACCATCGAGAAGAGCACACTCCACGCGATCGGGATCACGTAGTACAGCACGATGGCGGCCGCGGTGTTCATCAGCAGCATTCCGAAGGCGAAGCCCTGCAGGATGCCGATCAACTGCACGGCGAAGAAGTCGCGGACGTTGGCAGCCCCGACGTTCCAGCTGCCGGCGCCGTCCATGAACGCCATGCCGGCCAGGTTGCTGAGGGCGGCAACGCCGAGCGCCACGACCACGGCGAGCAGGCCGACCAGGGTCACGGCGACCAACTTCGCGACAGCGACGCGGATCCTGCTCGGTTCGAGGGTGAAGGTGACCAGGCCGGTGCGCTGGCTCCACTCGGCGGTGACCGCGAGGATGCCGAGCACCGGGAGCAGGATGCTCTGTGGCGTTGCCGTCGCGCCGACGAAGTTCAGGAACGTCAGTTGGTCCGGATCGGCGACGAACAAGAACACGACGATGACGGTGACCGTGATGAGACCGATGGCGGTGAGCAGCCAGAAGCCGGCCCGGGTGTCGACGAGCTTGCGCAGTTCGACCCGCAGCAGCCGGCTGAAGGGTACGGACGTGACGCTGGGATCTGGTGACACTTCGAGGTGGAACGGTGCTGGGTGGGTCGTGGTACTCATGCGGTGACCTTCTCTCGTGCGTCGTCAGCGGTGAGTTGCAGGAACATGTCCTCGAGTCCGGCGCCGTCCGCGCCACGCAACTCGGTGACGACTACGCCGTTGTGCGCGGTGGCCGTGGCGATCTGCTCGCGGGTGGCCTCCACGACGTACGCGCCGTCCGGGGTGGACCGGTAGGGGTAACCGGCGACGTCGAGGCAGCGCGCCAACGCCTCCGGTTCCAGGCCACGGACCAGGGTGCCGGCGGCGTTCAGAAGCTCTGCCTTGCTGCCGTCGGCGACGATGACACCGCGACCGATGACGACGAGGTGGTCGGCGATGACCTCGATCTCGTGCAGGAGGTGCGAGGACAGGAGGACCGTTCCGCCTCGGTCGGCGAAACTCTTGAGCAGCCCGCGCATCCAGTGGATGCCGGCCGGGTCGAGTCCGTTGGCGGGCTCGTCGAGGATCAGCACCTGCGGGTCGCCGAGCAGGGCGTGTGCGATGCCGAGCCGTTGGCGCATGCCGAGGGAGTAGTTGCCGACCCGGCGGTCGCCCTCTTCGCCGGACAGGCCGACGAGCCCGAGCATCTCGTCCACCCGTTGGCGGCGAAGACCCATGACGGTGGCGCCGAGGCGAAGGATCTCGCGCCCGGTCCGCCCGGTGTGCTGCGCGGAGGCGTCGAGGAGGACCCCGACGTGCCGGCCCGGGTTGGGGAGGTCGGCGTACGGGACGCCGAGGATGGTGCTGCGGCCGGCAGACGGCGGGGTCAGGCCGGTCATCATGCGCATCGTGGTCGACTTGCCGGCCCCGTTGGGACCGAGGAAGCCGGTGACGGATCCGGGTTGCGCCCGGAAGGACACGCGGTCGACGGATTGGTGTGCTCCGTACCGCTTGCTGAGTTCTTCGACTGTGATCATGACATCGAGCCTGGGCCTGAACACCGGACCGGCACATCGGTCGCAGTGCCATGACCGCAAACCACGGGATAGACCTGTGTAGCCCGCGGTAGGGGGTCGGGCCGGACCGCGGTCCCTGCCCTGAACCACGCACCTCCCGTACCGTGGGCGAGGTGGACGCCATCCAAGCCGCGCCACCACCTCCGCTGAGCCGCTGGCAGTCGACGTGGCGCTACAGCTTCGCCATCATCGTCGGCGCCGGTTTCTGGATCACGAGCTACTTCAACACGTACGCCGGAGAGATCCGTGCGCTCTGGATCATCGATCTCCTGCTCGGAGCCGTCAGCGTGGTTCTGATGCGCTGGAGACGGCGCAGTCCGCTGATCGTTGCCCTGATCGTCAACGTCTTCGGCTCCTTGTCCACGGCCGCATCGGGGGCGGTGGTCGTCACGACGGTGTCCTTGGCCACTCGCCGGCGGTGGCGCGAGATCGTGCCGGTCGCGGTGGTGGGCTTCATCGCCTCCGTGGTCTTCTTCGAGACCCATCCCGGTGCCGACGATTCGTTGCTCTTCTCGCTCTTGTTCACGGTCGTCTTCGTGAGCGCCGTGATCGCTCCCGGCATGTACATCGGCGCCCGCCGCGACCTGCTGGCCACCCTGCGGGAACGCGCGGACCGCGCGGAACGCGAGCAGAGCCTGCGGGTCATGCAGGCGCAGGTCACCGAGCGGGCCCGGATCGCCCGTGAAATGCACGACGCACTGGCCCATCGACTGTCGCTCGTGGCGTTGCACGCGGGCGCGCTGGAGTACTGCCGAGGGCTGAGCGAAGCCGAGGTGGCCCGAGCGGCCGCCATCACTCGCAAGAGCGCCCATCTCGCCCTGCAGGACCTGCACGCGATCCTCGGAGTTCTGCGTACGCTCGAAACCGACGCATCACCCGAACGTCCGCAACCAACGCTGGCCGACCTTCCGGCACTGGTCCAGGAGGCCATCGGATCCGGCACGAGAGTCCGGTTGCACAACCAGGTCGGCAACCTGGCGGAGGCGCCTGACGCGATCGGGCGCGGCGCGTACCGGATGATCCAGGAGAGCCTGACGAATGCGCGCAAACACGCACCGGACACTGCGGTCGACGTGACGCTCAGCGGTCGAGCCGGCGGGCAGTTGATGCTCGAGGTACGGAACCCGCTGCGGCTCGGCTCCGCGGTGAGTGCGACGCCCGGCTCCGGGCTCGGCCTTCTCGGGCTGACCGAGCGCGCCGAGCTGATCGGTGGCCGCCTCGAGCACGTGAGGTCCGACGGAGATTTCGTGGTCCGCGCCTGGTTGCCGTGGCCGGCATGACGAATCGTGCTGGTGACTCGGTCCGGGTCGTGATCATCGACGACGACGCGTTGGTGCGCACCGCACTTGCGATGATTCTGCGTGACGACGCCACGATCGAACTGGCGGGCGAAGCAGACGACGGCGAGTCCGGGCTCGAACTCGTCGCGCGGGTAGCGCCAGATGTCGTACTGATGGACATCCGGATGCCACGACTCGACGGCCTCGAGGCCCTCGCCCGGTTGATGGGTCGACCGGCACCTCCCAGGGTGATCGTGCTGACGACGTTCGACGCCGACGACTATGTCCTGCGGGCACTCCGCGGCGGAGCCAGCGGGTTCCTGCTCAAACACACCCCACCCGCGGAGATCGTCGAGGCGGTGCACAAGGTCGCCGCGGGTGACCACATGCTCTCCCCCAGCGTGACCGCGCAGCTGATCGCCCGGCTGGGTGATGATGAGCCGGACAACCAGCAGGTCGTTCGGGCACGGTCATTGGCCGGGACTCTCACCGACCGCGAGCGCGAGGTGGCCATCGCGGTCGGCGAAGGCAAGGTCAACGCGCAGATCGCCGAGGAGCTCTACCTGAGCATGGCGACCGTCAAAGCGCACGTCTCGCGCATCATGGTGAAGCTCGAAGCCACCAACCGCGTGCAGATCGCGAACCGGATCCACGACGCCGATCTGCTCTGATCAACTCTGCCGAACACTGGACTCTGCAGTAGGACTAGACCACTGTGAGGTGTGGATACAACTGCTGTACCGCCGCACGGCTACACCGTGCGGGCACCTGAGCCGACCGACGCCGAGGCATTGTTCGACATGCTTGCGGCCTACAACATGCGCTTGATCGGATTCGCGGACGGGACGGTGGAGGAAGTCGCCGACCGCATCGTCGAGCCGGGCTTCGACCGTGGCACGGACGGCTTCCTGGTGCTCGCCGGGGACAGTCTGCCGGTGGGGTACGGCACCACGTTCGGCAAGGGCGACCGTCAGGTCGTCGGGATCCAGGTGTGGTCGCAGCAGCCGGCGATCGCCGATTGGCTGTTCGAGCGGACGATGCACCGCGCTCGGGAGATGGGGCGCGAGAGCGGCCACACCGAGATCACCGTCGACACCGACATCTATCGTGCCGACGAAGCACAGCGGACGCTGCTGTCCGATCACGATTTCACCGCGAGTACGACGTACCACCGGATGCGGATCGATCACACCGACCCGGTCGCCGCCCCGGCGGTGCCGGCCGGGGTGGTGGTCCAGCGCGGAGCCTTCGACGATGTCACTCGCCGGACCGCGCACGAGGTCATCGTCGAGAGCATGCGCGGGCAGTTCGGCTTCGTCGCTCGCCCGCACGAGGAGTGGGTCGAGTACCTCGATGCCACGTCCACGTTCGACTGGTCCCAGATGACCCTGCTCGAGATCGACGGGCGCGCGGTTGCGATCCGCGTGTGTTACGACGACCACGTCGAGACCGAGAACTGCGGGTACGTCGGCGTCCTCGGCGTACTCGAGGAGTTCCGCGGGCGGGGGCTGGCGAAGTTCCTGCTGCGGGACGCCTTCGCCGCCGACGCGGACGAAGGCCGCGCCGGCACCATCCTCAACGTCGACACCAACAACCCGACCCCAGCCCTCGGCCTCTACCTGTCCGTCGGCATGACCCCCACCCTCGTGAGCGAAGGCTGGCGCCGCGTGCTCCCGGTCAACTAGGTGTCTCTACCAGGTGTGCGCGACGTCGACGACGATCCGGCTGGTTGCTCGGCTCTACCAGTTGTGAGCGACATCCACGACGACGCGGTTGGTCAGGGTGAAGACGCGGAAGGGGAGGTGGGCGCGGACGCCGACGCCGATCGTGGTCTGCCCCTCGAAACTGCCGGCGTTCGCGACCTGCCGGAAGGTTCGGTAGGCGAGCACGAGAGTCAGTTCGTCGTGGTCGGCGGGGTTGTAGGTGCTGCGGCCGGCAGTGTCGTGGGAAGGGACCGAGAGGACGATCTCCAGCTTGGCGTCGCCGCGGAGTGGCACGAAGTCACCTTGCCCCAGGGTGACGACGTTCTTCACGTAGTGCACGAGGCGCCAGGACGGCCGGCCGCTGACGTCGAACACGATGCGGTCGAAGGAGGTGTGCCGGCCGGTCCGGACGTTCGTCAGCAGTCCGGGACCGCCGTACTCGCTTGCCTCAGGCAATAATCCCCATTCGGCACGGCCCGTGCTCACAGCTGTTGTCGTCTTCATCGTGGAGTCCCCCTCAGACACCTGCTAGATGCAGTTCTCGCGCCTGAAGTTCAGCTGGTGGCCCGGTGATTTCCCGTGCCTGAACGCCCACCGACCGCGACCGGCCGGATTGGCCCCTGGATCCTGGTGGGAAGTGGACCACGTGGCTGGGCCGGTTCGGTCATAGCGTGGGGGTATGAGTACAACGACGACGCGGCGGGTGAAGCTCGCCAACGTGGTTCCTGATTTCTACAAGGCGATGATCGAGCTGGATGCGGTCTCCGATCGGGGGCTGGATCCGAAGCTGGCGCATCTGGTGCGGGTTCGGGCCTCGCAGATCAACGGGTGTGCGTACTGCACCGACATGCACTCGCTCGACCTGCTGCAGTTCGGCGAGGACCAGCAGCAGCGGATCACATTGCTGCCGGTGTGGCGGGAGGCGAAGAAGTTCTACACCGAGCAGGAGCAGGCGGCGCTGGTACTGACCGAGGCGATCACGCTGGTGAGCATCGACCACGTGCCGGACGAGGCGTACGACGGTGCCGCGGCGGTCTTCGACGAGAAGGACCTGGCCCAGCTGATCGCCCTGATCATCACCATCAACATGTGGACCCGGGTCGGCGTCACCGGACGGATGGAGCCCGGCCATTACAAGCCGAGCTGAGCCCGCGATGACAGCCTCAGCCGAAGACTTCCGCGCCCTCCATCACGGCGGCACTCCCCTGATCCTTCCGAACGCGTGGGATCCGGTCAGCGCCAGGATCGTCGCCGACGCAGGCTTCGCCGCTGTCGCCACCAGCAGCGGTGCGGTCGCCCGCGTCCTCGGGTACGACGACGGCCAGCTGACGCCGGCCACCGAGATGTTCACGGCGGTCGCGCGGATCGCCCGTGCGGTCGACGTACCGGTCACCGCGGACATGGAGGCCGGGTACGGCTTGCCGGCCAAGGAGTTCGTCGACCGTCTCCTCGAGGCCGGCGCGGTCGGCTGCAACCTTGAAGACTCGGTCGGCGGTCAGTTGGTGGACCCGGCCCAGCAAGCCGACTACCTCGCCGAAGTCCGCGCCGCCGCCGGAGCCGACCTGGTGATCAACGCCCGCATCGACACCTTCGTCCGCCCCGGCGCTGACGGAGCCGGGGCGGTCGCGGAGGCGGTGCGGCGGGGCCGGGAGTATCGCCGGGCCGGTGCGGACTGCACCTATCCGATCGCGGCTCCGACCGAGGTGCTGCCCGAGCTGGTCAGCGGCATCGGCGGACCGATCAACGCCCACGCAGCGCCCGGTGGCCCGACGGCGGCCGAGCTGATCGCCGCGGGAGCCACCCGGATCTCGTACGGCACCAGCCTGCACAGGTATCTGATGGACAACCTGCGGGACCTGCTCCCAAAGTTGGCGTAGAAGTGCCTTGGTCTATGCATGACCTCTCAGCGCATAGACCAAGGCCCAGTCCTGGTCGTTGGCGAGCGGATCCGCCACGTGGGCGGGCTGTCCGTTCACACAACTGGGATAGACGAAGGCGCAGGTCGCCGAGCCGTCCGCCTCGAAGCTGACCAGATTCGCTCGAAGGATCGACTCGGTCGCCGCGTCCAGCCAGGCCGCCTGTTCCGGGTCCACGAGCTCGCGCGGCCAAGCGCCGTACACGACCGCACTGAGCGCGGACCAGTAATGCGGGAAGACATCGCCCCACAACCGCAGCCTTCCGAACCAGTAGCCGTCCCAGTGCCGGATCGCCACGTGCCGCAGACGTACGTCGGGCTGGTCCGCGGCGAACGAGGTCAGCCAGGGTAGGCGGCGGCTCAGCTCGGCGCCGTCGATCTCGCCTGGTGCAATCCGGTACGCCGACACCAGCAGCTCGAGCAACGGCGCGACCATCGACTGCTCGTAGTTGACCTCGTGGGGCGGCAGCTCGTCGCCGTACTCGATGAAGGTCCGTGCATGGCGGATGAGGTGCTCGTGCAGCCCGAGTTCGCTCAGCAGCGGACCGAGGTCGAAGGCGAGAAAGTGGTCTCCCCCGAGTTCGTAGTACCGGTTGAGGATGCGTGCCGCGCCGGTCGGATCGCCCTGGCCGAGCAGGAACCGCGCGAACCACGGAAAGTTGTAGAGCCGCACATCGGTCTGGTGGATGCTGTCATCGTGGACCGTGCCGTCCACATCGACCACGTGCTCGCGAACGAACTGCTCGTACCCGGCGAGCGCCTCGTCCAACTCCGCCCGGTCACCCCAGCCGCGAGCGCGGACCTCTTGCAGGAGCAGAGCCATCCCGATCCGTTCGCGCGCGTCGGACCAGTCTCGCCACGCACCGGACAGCACAGTGAGCCCACTGTCGTTGTCGTAGGGCACGAACGCGTATTTGCGACTGTCGGCCAACTCCGGCCGTCGCTGCTCGTCGAGGATGAACCGGACCCTCCGCTCCGCGATCTCCTGCAGGGGTTGATGAAACAGTACGGCGATCCGCGCGGTCCGCTTGCCGTCGGTCGCCTCGACGTACCTGAGTCCTGGCTCCTCGCCAGTGATCTCACTCGCGCCTCTGAGCTGAATCGTCTCGCCTACCTCGGCTGCGAGTCGGTCGGCGTCGATCAGCGGTTGACGATCCGCGTGGAAGGCGGGCAGGTCGTCGTACCAGGCCAGCTGCCAGGTCCAGCGGTAGGACTGGTTGGGAGCCAGTGACACGGTCGGCTGACCGCCCATCGCATGCGGTGCACGGGCGTGATCGGTGACGTGGAGGTAGATGTGACCGCGGACGTTGCTGCTCGTCCCGGGCTCGCGTGACTCGATCGAGTACGCCCAGAGCTCGCCCTCTTTCAGCTGCAGCCCGAGACCGGGACTGCTGCCGTCCATCGGGACCGCCCACACCCAGGCGTCCGCCCCACCGGTCCAGACATGCGCGTGGACAGCGCCGGTGAGACTCTCCCGGCTCGACGTGTAGACATCGCGGTACGGCGTACTGATTGCGAGGGAACCGACCTCCACCGGCTCCGACGTGGTGTTGCGGAGCTCGTAGGTCTCGGTCCACTGCTCCCCGAACCGGCGACCGACCCGCAACTCCAGTCCGCCCAACTGATAGAGCAAGTCGATCCCGGTCTGCCGCCACCGAACCAGCGCCGGGCTGTCGAACCGATGACTCCCACGATCGGTGACGACAAACCCCTTGCCCCACGCATGCAGGCTGTCGTGCACCTTTCCGGCATCGAGCAGCACCCGCCGGCCGTCCGGATGAACGACCTGCTCAACCGCCCCGTCGTCACCGACCTGGACCGTGCCCGGACCGAATCTGAAAATCTCCACGATTCGTCAACCTATCGATGTCGAGGACCGGGTGGCGGCTTCGTCCCCCTGATGAGAACACCCTCCGAGTGGAAGGATCAGCAGCATGACCAGGGAAGAGATCGCGGAGATTCTGGCCAAGCCCTACGGGCAGCAGTTGCTGACCGGCCCCGAGCCGGCCCGCTTCGCGTACGACGGCCTGGACGGCGACCCGCGGGTGATCCCGATCGGCTTCTGGGTCGAGGGCGAGCAGATCGTGATCGCCACCGTGCCGAAGTCGGCCAAGGTGGCGGCGCTGCGGAAGAACCCGAAGGTCGCGCTCACCATCGACACCGGCGCGTTCCCGCCGAAGGCGCTCCTGCTCCGCGGCACCGCCGAGGTCGAGCTGGTCCAGGGCGTCCCGGAGGGCTATCTCCAGGCCGGCCACAAGGTCATGACCGACGAGCAGTACCCGGAGTGGGAAGCCGGCGTGAAAGCCCTATACACCGAGATGGTCGTCATCACGGTGACCCTCACCTGGGCCAAGCTCCTCGACTTCGAAACCACCATCCCCAAGGCGGTCGAAGACCTCATCAAGGAGAAGTCGGCCGGCTAGCAGTCCGCCGAGAGCCGTGGGCGAGGCGGCGTGATCGCGGGCCGGCTCCCGGAGCTTCGCCGGCCTGCTCGAGGTGGACGTACCGGCCTCCGAGAGGACCGGCGGTGACACCGTGGAGCACCACGCTGAGCAGCACAGTGAGCGCCACGACGGCGACGGCCCGCTCGACCACCGGGGTTTTGCCGAGCTCCTCGACGGCCAGCAGTGCGAACACGACCGATGCCAGGCCGCGCGGCCCGAACCAGCCCACGAACAAGACGGTCCTGCGGTCCAGCCCCGCTCCGAGCAGGGACACCGCAACCGGCGCCATCCGGACCACGGTCAGACTCAGTACGGCGTACGCGAGAAGCGCGAGGTCGAGGTTGTGAACGGCGATCGGCACCAGCGCGGCTCCGAAGAGGAACCAGACGGCGAGTGCCAGGACCTCACCGAGAAGCTCCGGTAACTCGACGGTGTCGTCCGCGTCGACAGTCTCCTCGTCGAGTGCTGCGCTGAACGCGATGCCGGCCACGAACGCCGCGATGAATCCGTTACCGCTGAGCGCCACGGCGACGCCGAAGCTGCTCAGTGCGGCCGCCAGGGTTCCGAGCCGCCGCGCGCCCGTACCCATCCAGCGCCGTCGATTGCCGATCGTCATGAGCCTGGCACTCGCTGTCCCTACTGCCAGGCCGACGACGAGACCGACCGCGAGTTCGAGCAGCGCACCGCCGCCGTGATCGGAGGCGCCGTCGTGATCGGAGGCGCCGTCGTGACTCTCGACCCCGAGTTGGCCGGCGGCGAAGGCCAATGTGAACGTAACGACCGGTGTGACGATGCCGTCGTTGAGCCCACTCTCCACATTGAGTGCGCGGCGCAGACGCATGGGGATCCGGCCGTCGTTGATCACCTGTGCGCTGAGAGCGGCGTCGGTCGGAGCCAGCGTGGCGCCCACGAAGCCCGCGAGTGCCCAGGTGAAATCGTCGAAGAACCAGGCGGCCAGGAGAGAGCCCAGGATCACGGACAGGGGAAGGCCGATCGCCAGCAGCCGGCCGGGCAGGCGAATGTCTTGTCTCAGCCTCGAGAGGTTGACCCTGGCCGCGTCCGAGAACAACAGGAGCGCCAGCGTCAGCTCCGCGATCCGATGGACGGACGGGGCCTCGACGTCCACCGAGAGCAGGCCCCAGTCGGGGTTTCCCAGTGCGTAGCCGGCGACGGCGAACAGGAGCGGACCGGTGATGTTCAGGCGGGCCAGGAGGTCCGAGGTCACTGCCCACGCGAGAACCAGGAGCGCGAGCACCGCGAACGTGGCCTCTGTCACCGCCCCGCCTCCGCCCTTGCGCGCCGCGTATAGCTCGGACTGGCTCATCCGACTCTGACCGTCGCCGCCCGGCGGCCGCCTCATCCACCTGGGAGGGTTTGGCGCCCGGTTTCACCCCGGACGGAGGACGCGAAACCCACCGGAGCGGGGCATGCTGACGGTCTGACTCAGCTCGGTGGCGGAACGCGAGATCGGGCAACGGGGCAAAGGACAGAGACGTGAGCGAGACGACGCGGCGGTCATCCGGAAACGATGGGCCTGATCCCGGCACATCCCGCGGCAAGAGCCGAGGAGTCCGGGCATGGTGCCTCTACCTGGCCACCACGATCGGCCTGCTCTGCCTGATGGGCCGCTGGGGACTGGGTGGGGCGGTCACCGGTGTGGTCGTTGCCCTGACCGCGGGCGCTGTCACCGCCTTGGCCATCTGGGGAGTCGAAGGGCGGCGTGAGGTGCGAAGGATCGCTCGGGTCACGCTCGCCACCGGGCTGATGGCGCCGGCCGCCGTGGGCCTGATCGGAGTCTTCAATGTGGCCGGCGTCCTGGTCGTCCTGGCACTCGCGGCGACCACGCCGGCTCTGACCTCGAGAATCCCGCGACGGCAGGCAGCGGGGGACTCCCCCGTTGATCAGCCAGAGCCGGCGGCACGTCGGGCCCCCGAGACCTCGCTCGCCGACGGTCCTGCGGCCGCACCGGCGAGCGAGCTCAGTTCCCTCGGCAACGAGGCATTGTGCCTGGCCTGGCGCCGGAGCTTCCGGCTGCTGGAGGCTGCCGCGTCGGCGGCGGAACGCTTGGCCGTCGTCGAACAGCGGCAGCAGTACCTCGACGAGTTCCAGCGGCGATCCCCGGAGGGACTCGCCGCCTGGCTCGCCTCCGGCGCACGGGCGTCCAGCAACCCGCTTCCGTTCCTAGGTGACGCCCGGCGCCGAGCAGACTGAATCGGGGCAGACCGAATCAGGCTTCTTTGACGTCCCGACCGTGCGCGGCCAGCGCCCAGATGACGAAGATGTCGATGGCAATGACGGTCAGCGCCCAGAACGGGTAGTACGGGATGAAGGTGAAGTTGGCCAGTGCGCTCAGCACAGCCAGGATGATGCCGACCACCCTCGCCCAGGTCTGGCCCGCGATGACCGCGAAGCCGGCCAGTAGCACCAGCAGGCCACCGATCAGGTGGATCCAGCCCCACGCGGTGGCGTCGAACTGGAACAGGTAGTTGCGGGTGGCTACGTAGAACTCGTTCTCGAAGAGTGCCACGAGACCGGAGAACATCTGGAAGCCTCCGGCCATGATCATCATGAGGCCGGCGAACAGGACGAACCCGACGGCCCAACTGCTGACCTCGTGTTCCTCGCCCGCCGCGTCGTACTGCGATGCTGCTGCGCCTTGTGCCACTGTCGTTCACTCCCCTGTGCTCTCCCCGATGGCTCTCCGTGATCGGATCGCTCCACGGACGATGACTCCAGGCTGACCAACCACCTCGGGTCCGGCATCATCCCCAGGGGACGACTGTGACCCCGCGCTCACACCTGGAGGCTGATCGGGAAGGTCGCGATCCAGGCGATGGCGGCGACCAGCACGACGCAGCCCGCCCCGGCCAGGATCAATCGCGGCCGGCGGCCGGTGATCTTGGTGCTCATCCCGGCGAAGAACAGGACCACGGCGTACAGCACGACGGTGAGCACATAGTCGCCGGAAATCTTGATGTTCCGAAGCACCTCGGCCGCGGAGGTCGCGGCGGCCGCGTCGAGCCGTTCGGCCTCCTGCCGCGCCGCGAGCTGGTACTGCGGCATCGCGAACGGCGTCGGCGGCGCCTCCGGATTCGTGGCCGGGCGGGTCGCCATCCAGGCGTCGAACGCGGGCCGGAACTCCGCGCGGAAGCGGTTGGCGTAGAAGGTGGCGAGGTCAGCCTCACCCTGGCGGTCCGCGTCCGCCCAGGCGATGAACGTGGCGACGTCCACCTGGCTCTGGAACTGGGCCTGGCCTTGTGCCCGGGCCGCGTCGATCCTGATCGCGTTCGTCCGGCCGGCCGCCTTGGCCTGCTCGCCGTTCCACCGGGTGGCCTGGTAGCTGCTCCACGACGTCCCGAGGGCGGCGACCACCAGCAGGATGGTGACGAGCACCTCCTGCCACGCGCGGCCCTGGCCGGGCTGCTCCTCAGCGGCGGTTGCCATGCTCGTCACACGGTGGTCTCACGTCGACCCCGACGAGCTTGGCCTGGGTGTCGATCAGGCCGATGGTTCGCTCCATCGCGGTCGGCTGCAGCCTGCCCACGCCCTGTCCATGCGGATGGTCGAAGAACACGAGCAGGAACAGCAGCAGGGTGATGACCACGGTCACGCTGCCCATCAGCAGGCCTTGCGTCACCGGGCCCTCGGACGGGTCGGCGAAGAACAGCATGTACACGAAGATCACCACGGAGATCGCACCGAGGACCATCCACAAGGGCGTCGGGATGATGCCTTCCGCCCCGTGCACCCGGTCGATGCGCGCCTGCTCCCGGTCGGCGGTCTGGTCCATCCAGCGGTCGTACGCCGACTGCTCGACCGACGTCCGCGGGTTGACGGCCGAGATCGTCCGGTACATCTCCACTCCCCACGGATTGACGGAGTTCCCGAGCGTGCCGGTATCGAGAGCATCCCACTCGACCCCGGCCACGGACCGGGCGTAACACGCCAGTTCGCCGGTGAGCTCCGTCGCGGTCTGCCGGGGCAGGAACTGGGCCGTCTGAACCTGCTGCGCCACGATCGTCGCCTCGGACTCGGCGCCGGACCGCGACTGGTCGTACGACGTGAACGACAAGAAGATGATGAACCCGAGCAGCACGGAGAACCCGGTGGCGAGCACACCGAAGACCCCCGAGGCGCGGTCACCGTTGCTGAAGTAGCCGCCGTCGGGCGCCCGCCTGCGCACGAGGAGCATCGCCGTGACGGTGACCGCGGTCACGAAGACGGTGACCAGAGCCGCCCAGACGATGTTCACCTGCGCCTCCCGCCGCGGCTGTCACAAGCCGACTACTTCGCGGTTCCGGCTACACGTCGGCGGATCGATCGTCTCTGCCGCGGGCGCAGCGAACCTCACCCCGCGCGGATGAACCTCCGGCGGTCACGACCACCATTTCTGACGCTGTGCCAGCGCGTCGGCTGTCTGATCGGTGGTGTCGAGCGAGTCCAAGGCGGAGATGGACTGCTCGTCGAGTTCGAAGTCGAAGACGTCGAAGTTCGCTTCGATGCGTTCGCGGTGGGTCGACTTGGGGATGACCGAGAGACCCTTCTGGATCGCCCACCGGATCAGGACCTGGGCCGGCGTCCGTCCGGTGGCGGACGCGATCCGCTCGACGGCCGGATCCCCGAGGTGCCGCCCGGTTCCCAGCGGGCTGTACGCCTGGGAGACCACGCCCGCGTCCGCTCCCGCTTCGACCAAAGCCCGGCGGTAGTCGAACGGGCTGAACAGGATCTGGTTGACCGCCGGCTGGATCTGGCTCACCTTCAAGAGCTCCTGGAGCTCCGCGGCGCCGAAGTTCGAGATCCCGATGCCCTTGCTCAGGCCGGCTTCACTCGCCGCCTCCATCCCGGGCCAGGCCCAGGTCGGCCCGCCCTGCGGCCAGTGGATGAGATAGAGATCGAGGTAGTCGGTGCCGAGCCGCGCCAGGCTCTTCTCCGCCTCGACCCGCGGGTCCTTGCCTCCCGGGTAGAACTTCGTCGTGAGGAAGATGTCCTCGCGCGGTACGCCGCTGTTCCGGATCGCCCGTCCCACACTCGACTCGTTCCCGTACGCCTGGGCGGTGTCGATCAGCCGGTAGCCCAGCTCGAGCGCCCAGGCGACCGCCCGCTCACACTCCCGTCCGTCCCGGACCTGCCAGACCCCCAGGCCCAGCACAGGAATCTCCGTACCATTCGAGAGCGTTCGGGTCAGTTGAGGGCTCATGCACCCCTTGTATCAGTCGGCTCAGCGATCCGGCCAGATCGAGTCGAGGGTATGAACGGTCGTGGTGACCTGGACGGGTGCGGTGGACGTGAGGACGATTCCCCGGTCGGTGGGCAGGTAGCAGCGCGAGAGCGAGACTTCGCCGTCGTTGGCGAAGAGCTCCAGCGAGGTCCGGTCGACGAGGAGCTGAACGGTTGCTGTCTCGCTGGTGAGGTGGATGGGCGTGTCCGATACGTCCATAGTGAGGCTGGCGCCAGGCGGGATCGCAACCTCTAGGTGGAGCTCGACTTCTTGCGAACCGGTGGTCAGAACTTGATCGCCGCCCGGCTTGACCGTGCCGGACCAGTGCCTGGTGCCCGATCGCAGGCTCGCGAGCTCACGGATCGGATGACGGAACAGGTGCGGGCGTCCGTCGACCGTCCGCAGGGTGAGTTCACACGGGAACGTGACCTGCTGGTTGAACGGCATGTCGGGATAGACGCCGTGCCGCATCCACGCAGCCTGGATCCGGCGGCCGTCGCCGGTCTCGGTGTTGTTCCAGGTCTGGGTGGCGTAGAAGTTCAGGCCGGCGTCGGACAGCACCTGCTCTGACTCCTCGGTGAAGCACGTCCCGTCGAAGTCACCCACCGAATACTTCCCGTCGCCCCGCACCAGCACCCACTTGGTCTGCCCGCCGTCCAGCGGGAGCTCGAAGAAGTCGGGGCATTCGAAGCTGTTCGGTACGACGTTGCCGGTGTCGATCCAGTGCAGCAGGTCGGTCGAGGTGAGCAGGTGGTACTGCTGGTCGCCGTACAGGAGCATCACCCAGTGATCACCCGGGTGGTAGCGGAACACTTTCGGGTCGCGCTCGGGCATTGTCATGATCGGGTTGCCGGCGTAGTGCTGCCAGGTGCGGCCCTTGTCGAGGCTGAAGGACAGGCACTGGCTCAGGTTGTCGTTGCGCGACCAGAAGGCGACCATCGGCGGGTTGGCCGGGTCGTCCGACAGCCCGGAGGTGTTGCCGTAGTCGCCGCCGCGCTCGACGGCGCGGTCGACGTGGAGATCGTCGCGTTTCCGCAGGACGGCGTGCTCCGGCGGCCCGGCGTACTCGACATGCTGGACCAAGCCGCGGCGGAGGGCGCGACGAGTATCGGCGGGCTCGACCCGGCCTCGATCGACCGCGATCCGGTAGGCCAGCTCGACGCACTCTTCGAGATCGCCGTACGGCGTGGTGCCGGGATCGACATCCACCTGCACGATGGCGGTGAGCTCGGCGCGTTCCAGTACGAGTTGATCATCGAGCGCACCCGGCAGTCCGGACTCGCCGGAAAGGTCAACGTCTCGCACGGGTTCGCCCTCGGCCAGCTGTCCCCGACGCGGCAGAGCGAACTCGTCGAGGAGCTCGGCGCGGCCGGGATCTCGTGGACGACGGTCGCACCCGTCGGTTCGGCGCCGCTGCCCTGGCGCGAGCTGCGGACGGCGGGAGTCGCGGTCGGCCTCGGCACCGACGGCATCCGCGACCTGTGGTCGCCGTACGGCGACGGCGACCTCCTGCAGGTCGCCCGCGGTTTCGCCCGGCTGCACGGGCTGCGTGCGGACGAGGACCTCGCGTACGCCGTCGAGCTCGCGACGACCGCCGCCGCGCCGTTCGTCCACCGTGAGCACCACGCGCTCGCCCCGGGAGCCCGCGCGGACGTCGTCCTGATCGACGCCGAGAACGTGCCGGACGCACTCGTCCGCGCACCACGCCGCGAAGTGGTCATCGCCGGCGGACAGGTCGTCGTCCGCGACGGCGAACTCCAGGTGTGAGCGCCCGTACGCCCGCGGTTCTCGGGCGGACTCTGGGTTCGCTGCGCGAGAACCGGCCGTTCCAGCTGCTCTGGATCTCCAACCTCTTCTTCTTCGGCGGTGTGTGGACGCAGACCCTCGTCCTGGGCTGGCTTGCCTGGGAGACCACGCACTCCGACTTCCTGGTCGCTGTGTTCGGCGCGGTGCGGCTGGCGCCGTTGCTGCTCGGTCCGTTCGCCGGTGCGTTCGCGGACCGGCACAACCGGGTCCGGCTGCTCGTCATCGCGTGCTCGTGGGCGCTGGCGGCAGTCAGTGTCGTGGCCACGCTCGCGTCGCTCGGCAGAGCGTCGTACGGCGTACTGCTCGTCGGCGGCCTCGCACTCGGGCTCGCTCAGTCACCCTCGCAGCCGGCCCGCGCCTCGCTGGTGCCCGACCTGGTCGGCCGCCAGAACCTCAGCAACGCGAACGTGCTCAACTCGATGGCACTCAACATGACGCAGGTGATCGGCCCCGCGGCCCAGTCGTGGCCAAGTCGACGATCAAGCGGGCGAGCTCGGCGGGCTGATCCTCCGGGACGAACGAATACGAGTCGGCAAGGGTGACCAGCCTTGCGTCGGGCAGGATCGCCGACAGCCGATCGAAGAGCGTTGCGGGGAAGATCAGATCGTCGGCCGCGCGAACCAGGAGCACCGGCTTGCGGAATCCGCTCAGCGACTTCGCTGCAGCCACGGTGAACCTGTTGTCCACACTGACGACGAAGCGTTTGGCGTCTCGCCGGATCTGCCGGCTGGCGCGGATCGGCCGCAGGTAGGAGTCGAGGATCTCGACCGGTATACCGTTCTTGGCCAGCCAACCGAACGCGAACGGCTGCCGCTGCACCACCGGCAGCCGGAGAAGCCGTCAGGCCAGCCAGATCATGCCGGGCAGGCGTGCCAGCTTCGGCATCCGTGCGTACGGCTCGGGAGAGAAGGCCTCGAACGCGTCGCACGGAGTGAGCACTACACGGCCGAGCCGCTCCGGATGGTCGGCCATCAAGATCTGCGTGAGTGCCCCGCCGGTGTCGTTGGCGACCACGGTGACATCAGTCAGGTCGAGCTCGGCAAGGAACTCCGCGATCAGGCCGGCGACCCCGGAGGGCGTCAGGTCGGCTTCGTCCGGCATCGGCACCCGGTGTGCGCCGAGCGGCCAATCCGGGGCGATGCAGCGAAACCCCGCGTCGGCGACGGCCGGAACCACCTTGCGCCACAGGTTGGCATTGACCAGCAGGCCATGGACGAACACAACCGGCGGACCCGACCCACGCTCGGCGTACTCGACCTGGCCGCTCGGCAACTCAACGGTCCTGCCTGCACCAAGGGCTGCGTCGCGCATGCCGGTCTCCTTCTCTCAGAGTGCCACTTGGACGGCGGGCGCGAGTACGTCGAGTGCGGCGCGGGACGGAGGTGACTGGGTCTCATCCAGGCGCCGGGTGCGCAAGGCAACGATGTGCGTGGCCTGCTGCGCGAGAGCCGTGCGTACGGGCGTCCCTTCGCTCAGCCCGGCGTCGACGTACGCACATCCGTCGATCTCGACCGGTTCGCCGGCGAGGAGCGGCATCGCCGCCGACGCACGCAGCGCAGCCTGCAGGCTCAGCTGGTCGTGAATGTGCCCGTGCAGGTCGACGCCCTTGCCGGTCAAGGCGTCCGTGGCCATCGGGTGGAGCTCGACAGGGCTGTCGAGGATCTCCTGGAACCCCATCGGCATGATCTCGGTGTAGACGGTGTGCACGAGATAGCGAGTGTCCACCACGGGCCGCCGGCGATGCAGGACACGTCGCGGGTTGATGGTCGTCCCCATGATCATGGGATCCCACCAAGCGTGCATCGTGCTCTCAGCGCGACCGCACACCAGCCACGCCGCGTTCAGCGCTCCGGCGGAACTTCCGTAGACGGCATCGAACAGCGGCAACAACCCCAGCTGCTCGATGGCGATCGTCATCCCGCTGGAGTAGGCACCACGCGAGCTCCCGCCCTCGACCAGCAGCACCAGGCGTGCATCGTCGCGGCGATGGCCGGGAACGCTTCCCTGTTCCCTACGATCGCGCAGCAACTGAAGGACAGCGTCGGTCACCGCTCCTTTATACACTGTTTTGTATCATCGTTCCATAACGCTGATCTGCTACGGTCGGAGCGTGCCCCGGCCGAAGCAACGCACCGAAGCTCTCCAGGAGCGCGGATTGGCGAGCGCGCTGGCGGTGCTCGACGAGGAGGGCGTGGGAGGCCTGACCACGCGGACCGTCGCCCGCCGCGCGAACGCCTCCGTTCCGGCGATCTACGAGGTCTTCGGCGACAAGGCGGGTCTCGTCCGGGCGGTCTTCTTCGAGGGATTCCGGATGCTGGGAGACAACCTCGCGGCGCTGCCCCCGACCACGGACCCGGTCGGGGCCCTTCGCCGGCTGGCCGACGCGTTCCGCGCATTCATCCTGGCGAATCCGGTGCTCGCCCAGGTCATGTTCTCCCGACCGTTCGCCGACTTCGATCCCACGAAGGACGAAGCCAAGGCCGGCGTCAAGGTGCGCAAGATCTTCGTCCAGCACGTCCGCGACGCCGTCGACGCCGGCCGCCTGTCCGGCGACCCGACCGACCTCGCCCTCATCCTCTTCACCTTCGTCGAGGGCCTCGCCGCAGCCGAGAACGCCCACCGTCTCGGCACCTCAAAACAATCCACCAACCGCCGCTGGCACCTCGCCCTCAACGCCCTGCTCAAGGGCTTCCAGCAAGGTGCGCGCTAGAGCTTGTTGGCTTGTCTGATGACGTCGACGACGTTGGACATCATGCCGGTGAGGTCGTAGTCCTTGGGGGTGTAGACGGCGGCTACACCGGCTGCGGTCAGCGCTTTGGCGTCCGCGTCGGGGACTATGCCGCCTACTACTACGGGGACGTCTTCCAGGCCGGCAGCGCGGAGGCCCTTGACTACTTGGGGGACCAGTTCCATGTGGGATCCCGAGAGGATGGAGAGGCCTACGCAGTGGACGTCTTCGGCGACTGCGGCGGCGACGATCTGGTCGGGAGTCAGGCGGATGCCTTGGTAGATGACCTCGAAGCCGACGTCGCGGGCGCGAACCGCTACCTGTTCGGCGCCGTTGGAGTGGCCGTCGAGACCGGGCTTGCCGACCAGGAGGCGCAGGCGACCGCCTAGCTCGGAGGAGGTGGTGGCGACCTTCGAACGGACCACAGCGATCGCCTCACCGCCGCCGGAGACGCCGACCGATCCGGAGACCCCGGTCGGTGCGCGGTACTCGCCGTACATCTCTCGCAGAACACCGGCCCACTCCCCCGTGGTCACGCCGGCACGAGCGCACTCCAGCGTGACGGGCATGAGGTTGTCGGTGGTCTTGGCGGCGGCCCGCAACTTGGTCAGTGCGGCGTCGACGGCCGCGTCGTCGCGCTCGGCCCGCCACTTCCGCAGTGACTCCAACGCGGCTGACTCAGCAGCCGGATCGACAGTCTGGATGGCGGTGTCGAGGTCCGCGGTCAGTGGCGACGGTTCGGTGTTCTCGAACTTGTTGACACCAACGACAACCTGTTCACCGGACTCGATCCGCTGCCGGCGTTCGGCATGGGAGGCGACCAGCGCCTTCTTCAAATAGCCGCTTTCGACAGCCGCGACCGCACCGCCCATCGCTTGCACACGGTCGATCTCCTCGAGCGCACCGGCGACCAGTTCGTCGACCTTCGCCTCGATCACGTGCGATCCGTCGAAGATGTCGTCGTACTCGAGCAGGTCCGACTCGTACGCGAGTACTTGCTGCATGCGCAGCGACCACTGCTGGTCCCACGGGCGGGGCAGGCCGAGCGCCTCGTTCCAGGCCGGCAGCTGGACCGCGCGGGCCCTGGCGTTCTTGGAGAGCGTGACGCCGAGCATCTCGAGCACGATCCGCTGGACGTTGTTCTCCGGCTGCGCCTCGGTCAACCCGAGCGAGTTCACCTGTACGCCGTACCGCAGGCGGCGAGCCTTCGCGTCGGTCACGCCGTACCGGTTCAGCGTCAGGTCGTCCCAGAGCCGGACGAACGCGCGCATCTTGCAGGTCTCTTCGATGAACCGCACCCCGGCGTTCACGAAGAACGAGATCCGCTGGACCACGTCACCGAACCGCTCCGGCGGCACCTGACCCGCATCCCGGACCCGGTCCAGTACGGCGATCGCCGTCGAGATCGCGAACGCGAGCTCCTGGACCGGAGTCGCGCCGGCCTCCTGCAGGTGGTAGCTGCAGATGTTGATCGGGTTCCACTTCGGGATGTTGGCGACGGTGTACGCGATCACGTCGGTGGTCAGCCGCAGCGACGCGTCCGGCGGGAACGCGTACGTGCCGCGGGACAGGTACTCCTTGACGATGTCGTTCTGGGTCGTCCCGGTCAGCTCGTCGGGCAGCGCGCCCTGCTCCTGCGCGGCGACCTGGTACAGCGCGAGCAACCACATCGCGGTCGCATTGATCGTCATCGACGTGTTCATCTGCGCGACCGGGATCTGGTCGAACAGCGCGCGGACGTCGCCGAGATGCGCGACCGGTACGCCGACTTTCCCGACCTCACCCTTGGCCAGCGGGTGATCCGCGTCGTACCCGGTCTGGGTCGGGAGATCGAACGCGACCGACAGGCCGGTCTGGCCCTTGGCCAGGTTCCGTCGGAACAACGCGTTCGACTCCGCCGCGGACGAGTGGCCCGCGTACGTCCGCATCACCCACGGTCGATCCTTCTCGGTCGCCATGTACCCGAGAGTAGGACTGTGTTCCCTTGTGAGTCCCTCCCTCGTGACGGGTGTCACCAGGGCCCACGTCACACTCAGGCGCTGATCGGCAGGGGACTGCGTTCGACGTGCAGGATGCGGTGCAGGCGGGTGACCGCGAGGATGCGGATGACCGAGGGCATCGGGTGCCAGAGCACGAGCTGGCGGCCGAGCTGCTGGGTCCGGCGGTGGGTGGCGACCAGCAGGCCGAGGCCGGTCGCGTCGACCGCGTCGACCGTCTCCAGGTCGACGAAGACGTCGCCGACAGAAGTGTCGATCAGGTTGTTCAGGGTCTGCCGGACATCGCCGACGGAGCGGACGTCCAAGATGCCGGTCAGGTGTACGACGTTGTCGTGGGTCGGTGCGAGCATGTCCGTGCCCTCCGCTCTTCCGGCGGCCCCCGAGTCATCGGCCGCGTGGCAGCGTTTGTGTTGGTAAAGACTCCCTGGCGACACGGAAGGTTGCCAAGACCTCACGATCTTTCTTTTCGCGAGACAATGGTGTCCGTGGTCGGTGGTGGAGAGTACTTCGTATTTCCGTTCGTGGCTATCGCCCTGGCCGGACTGATGGTACTGCTCTGTCGCTGGGCTTTCTCGAAGGCGAAGGGCGGGTCGCTGGTTCGGCGGGTCGATCTCGGTCCTGCGGAGCACGACGCCTTCGGGCTGCTCGTCGACATCCGCACCGTGCGCTCGTACAACGAGGCCCGGGTCACGGTGTCGAGGCTGAAGGACTTCGGCATCAAGGCGACCGCGGCGCGCACCAAGGACGGCTGGAGCGTCTACGTCTGGCCGAAGGACGAGGCCGCCGCGCGCGGACTGCTCGACGCTTCCTGACTCTTCACCCATTTCTCCCCCGGTGTCCTCCGGAGAGCGCTCTCGCGCGTCCATCTCCCGGCAGCTCGGGGATTTCGGGGTACGAGAAGGGGTCTGGGGACATCGGACAAGAACAGGGTGAGCCGACCGGCTGCGCACCACGCGTGAGGAGTTCGATGACGCCCGACCTGGCCCTGGCGACCCTCGCGTTCCCCGGTCGGCCGCGGACTGCCGCCGTACCCGCTGACACCGCACGAGACTCCGATGCCGATGCCGATGGGCGGGCGCTGGAAGCGTCGGTAGGGGAGCCGGATCGCTTCACGGTGATCTTCGACCGGTACTTCGGTCAGGTGCACGGGTACGTCGCCCGCCGACTGGGGACCGATGTCGCCGACGATCTGGCCGCGGAGACGTTCCTGATCGCGTTCCGGCAGCGGGAGCGGTTCGACCGGCGGAACGGGGTGGTGCGGGCCTGGCTGTACGGCATCGCGACGAACCTGATCCGCCGGCACCGCCGCGACGAGGTGCGCGCCTGGCGGGCGCTCGCGAAACTGCCGTTACAGATCCCGGCGAGCGCCCCCGAGGACCGGATCGCCGCTCAGGTCACCGCCCAGGGAGCGAGTCGTGAGCTCGCCGCCGCGCTCGCCACGCTGAACGCCAAGGATCGCGAGGTGCTGCTGCTGGTGGCTCTCGGCGACCTCACGTACGACGAGGTCGCGGCGGCGCTCGGGATCGCGTACGGCACCGTCTGCTCCCGCCTGTCCCGAGCCCGCCGCACTCTCCGCACGCACCTCGAGGACCCGTCATGAACGAGTTCGAGCACCTTCGCCGCGCATTCCCGCAACAGGACGCGCCGACTCCTGAGGCAGCCGCCGCCGCGCGGCAGCAGGTGGAGGCGTTGATCCGCGAAGCGAAGTCCGGCAAGCGTCGTGTGGTCAGGGTCGCTCGGGCGGGGTGGGTCGGGACGGCTGTGACGGCCGCGACCGCGGTGGTGGCTGTGGCTGGACTTGGTGGGGCGCTGCTGGCCGGTGGCGGCGGGGACGGAGACGCGGTCGTGCCTGGCGCCGGTGGGACGACGACGGCGCCACGGCTGGTGACGGCGGCACAGGTGCTGATCGCGGCGGCCATGCGGCAGGAAGTGGACGAGAAGGTCTCGGGGAAGTTCTTCCGGGTGCGGAGCCTGCAGGTCAGCGCCACGACCCGGGTGGGGAACCCGGAGTACACGCTCGAACGGCGATCCATCACCGAGAGCTGGATGCCGATGAAGCCCGGCGTCGAGTCGTGGTTCGGCTGGGTGAACCTCGCGTACCGCCCGGCGACCGTGAACGACGTCGCGAAGTGGCAGGCCCAGGGATCACCGCAGTCCTGGAAGCTGCCGTACGAGGTGGACCCGATCAGCACGAAGGACGGGGAACCGGTGGTCAACAAGATGTCGTTCCGCGACGTCCCGCCCGGCTACTACCTGACCGGTGACAGACCGCTGACCGCCCAGCAGATCGCGGCGCTGCCGACCGACCCGATCGCGCTCCGCGGGGTGCTCGCCAGGAGCGTCGGCCCGCGCGAGACCGCGGACGAGCGGAACTACGCCGTCTTCGCCGCGGCCGGCCGGCTCCTGTTCGAGATGCCGTCGCCGCCGAAGCTCCGCGGCGCCGCCCTCCGCGTGCTCGCGGCCCTCCCCGGCACCCAGATCCGCGCCGGCGTGAAGGATCCCATCGGCCGCGTCGGCACGGAGATCACCCTCACCGCGGACCTGTCGAAGGCCAGCGGCGGCAGGACGTTCCTGTTCGCGGGCGGCGCTTCGTACATCATCGATCCCGCCACCGGCCGCCTGCTCAGCTCGTCGGTCGCCGGGCCGAAGCCCGGTTCCACCGTCGTCCTCGAATCCGGCTGGACCGACGACCGGCCGACTCCGCCCTCCCCAGCCGTCCGCTGAGCGGTCAAAAGCGTGCCGGAACGGCGAGACTACGTGTACGGCGCCAAGGAGCACTCCTTCCTGTACGGCTTGCACACCAACGGCTCGCTCTACCGCTACACGGTGACGACCGCACCCAAGTCCCTCGGTTCGGCACCCGCTTGGCTCTCTGCCGAGCGGGGGCAGGTCTTTTGTGGCGGGTCTAGGTCGTGTCTGGTAGTCCCGCGCCGTAGCGAGCAGGTGCTTGGTGCGGTAGCTCGGCGCAGTAGGCGCGGGACTACCAGACACGGCCTAAGGTCGGAGTATGGCGACTCTGCTCGAGCTGGATCTGACCCGCGGTGTCCTCGAGACGCCGCCCGCCTCACCGGTGGCGGCGTTCCGCGCCCGTCATCTGCCGACGCTGCGGGAGCTGGTGGCAGCTCTGCGGAAGGGAGCCCGCGACGACGCGGTCGTCGGCGTGGTCGCCCATCTGGGCGGTCAGCGGCTGTCGCTGGCCCAGGTGCAGGACCTGCGCGAGGCAGTCGCCGACTTTCGTACGTCGGGAAAGCCCGCGGTCGCGTGGACCGAGTCGTTCGGGGAGACCGGCTACGGCACGGTCCCGTACTACCTGGCCACCGCGTTCGACGAGATCTGGGTCCAGCCGTCCGGCGATCTCGGCATCACCGGTGTGTCGGTGCAGGCGGTCTTCATCCGCGGTGCGCTCGACAAGGCCGGGGTGATCCCGCAGTTCGGCAAGCGGCGTGAGTACAAGACCGCCGCGGACACGTTCACCGAGAAGGAGATGACCGCTCCGGCCCGTGAGATGGCGTCGCGGCTGGCGGAGTCGGCGTACGAGCAGATCGCCGAGGGGATCGCCGTACGACGGCGTCTGGACACCGCACGCGTGCGTGAGCTCGTGGACAGCGCACCGCTGCCCGCCCAGGCCGGACTGGACGCAGGCCTCGTCGATCGGCTCGGCTATCGCTCAGACGTGTACGACGAGCTTCTGAAGCAGCTCGACTACGACACGCGGCTGCTGGCCGAGCGGTACATCCGGCGTGGTCCGCGCACTCTGCAGGACGTGCGCAAGACACTCCCGTGGCCGGCCAAGCCGCTCGTGGCCGTCGTCCGTGTCTCCGGTGGCATCACTGTGGGGCGCAACTCCAACAGCCCACTAGGCGGGCCGGGGTCCGGCTCAGACACGGTCGGTGCCGCCCTGCGAGCGGTGGCGGACAACGACAAGGTCAAGGCCGTCGTACTGCGGGTCGACAGTCCGGGTGGTTCGTACGTCGCGTCGGACGCGATCCGGAACGAGGTCTTGCGGCTGCGGTCGACCGGTCGTCCGGTGATCGCGTCGATGGGCAGTGTGGCGGCCTCTGGTGGGTATTTCGTGGCGATGCCGGCCGATGTGATCGTCGCGCAGCCAGGCACGATCACAGGTTCGATCGGTGTGCTGACCGGCAAGGGCGTCGTCCGCGATGCGCTGGCGCGGGTCGGGATCTCGCAGGAGGCCGTGTCCGAGGGTGAGAACGCGCGGATGTACTCGGCGCAGGAGGAGTTCACCGACGAGCAGTGGGCGCGGCTGGAGGAGACACTCGACCGCATCTACAAGGACTTCGTCGCCAAGGCGGCCCAGGACCGCGGGCTGCCCGAGGAGCAGCTGGAAGCGCTCGCCCGCGGCCGGGTCTGGACCGGTGCCGACGCACACGCCCGCAAACTCGTCGATGAGCTCGGCGGCTTCCAGCACGCCCTCACACTGGCCTGTAACCGAGCCGGTCTGGACCGCGACGAGATCGCGCTGGCCACCGTGCCGCATCGCAACCTGCTGGACCAGCTCCGCGCACCGACAACGACGGACGACCTGGCCGTCACGTCGCAGCCGTTGACGATTGACGGCCTGACCGCCGGTCTCTACAGCGCTCTGGGCCTGCCACCTGCCGGTCTGCTGCGGATGCCGCTCAACTGGGAGCTGGGCTAGAACTAGGGCGTCCGTTCGCCGCCGGGGATCCAGAGGACGTCGCCGCCGGAGGAGAGGTTGGCGACGCGGCCGAGGATGAAGAGCAGGTCGGACAGGCGGTTCAGGTACGTGATGGCGAGCAGGTTGACCGACGGGCCGTGCGCTTCGACGGCGGTCCAGCCGGCCCGCTCGGCCCGGCGGACCACAGCGCGGGCGACATTCAGGTAGGCGGCGCCCTCGGTGCCGCCGGGCAGGATGAACGAGCGGAGTTTCGTCAGCCGCCCGTTGTAGTCGTCGCACCAGCCCTCGAGCCGGTCGATGTACTCCTGGGTGATGCGCAGCGGCGGATACTCCGGATTCGGCGTGATCGGGTTGCACAGATCGGCGCCGACGTCGAAGAGGTCGTTCTGGATCCGGGTCAGCAGCACCACCAGCGTGCTGTTCAGGTGTCCGGCCGCGATCGCGACACCAATGGCCGAGTTCGCCTCGTCCACCTCGCCGTACGCCGCCAGCCGCGGATCGGTCTTCGAGGTCGTCGAGTTGTCGCCCAGGCGGGTCTCGCCGGCGTCACCGGTGCGCGTGTAGATCCGCGTCAAGTTCACTGCCATGCGAGGACTCTACGCATAGCCCGCTACCGTCAAACGCTACAGTCGACCGGTGGAACGGTTTCGGATCGCAGGTGAGGCCAGGCTCGAAGGAGCCGTCGAAGTCGCCGGGGCGAAGAACAGTGTGCTCAAGCTGATGGCGGCTGCCCTGCTGGCGGAGGGCCCGACGACACTGCGCGGCGTACCGGGGATCCTCGACGTCACGTTCATGGCCCAATTGCTGGACACCCTCGGGTGCTCGGTGAAGGTGAACGCGGACGATCAGATCGCGACCATCGCCGTACCGCATGAGATCGGGCACCAGTGCGACTACGAGCTCGTGCGCAAGCTGCGGGCATCGATCTCGGTGCTCGGACCGCTGCTGGCCCGCTGCGGTCAGGCGGAGGTCGCGCTGCCGGGCGGCGACAACATCGGCTCCCGCGGGCTGAACATGCACGTCGCCGGCCTGGAGTCGATGGGCGCGAAGGTGCACATCGAGCACGGTTTCGTGATCGCCGAGGCACCGCAGGGCCTGCACGGCGCCGAGGTCTGGCTGGACTTCCCGAGCGTCGGTGCGACCGAGACGATCATGATGGCCGCGGTGATGGCCCGCGGTACGACGATCATCGAGAACGCCGCGCGGGAGCCGGAGATCCAGGACATCGCCGCGATGCTGGTCGCGATGGGCGCCCAGATCGACGGCGCCGGCTCGCCGCGGATCGAGGTGACCGGTGTGAACGGTCTGCTCCGGCCGGTCGACCACACCGTGGTTCCGGACCGGATCGTGTCCGGCAGTTGGGCGTTCGCGGCGGCGATCACCAAGGGCGATGTCACGATCACGAACGGCCATGCCGAGCACCTCGAGCTGCCGCTGGACAAGCTGCACAAGGCCGGCGCGGAGATCAGCGTGCTGACGTCCGGTTTCCGGGTCCGGATGCACGACCGGCCGAAGCCGGTGGACGTGGTGACGCTCCCCTACCCCGGCTTCGCGACCGATCTGCAGGCCTTCGTGATCGCGCTGAACGCGGTGAGTGACGGCGCGGCGATGGTGACGGAGAACCTCTTCGAGGGCCGCTTCACCTTTGCGCAGGAGCTGACTCGGCTCGGGGCACAGATCCAGACCGACGGTCATCACGCCGTGGTCCGCGGGGTTCCGCGGCTTTCCGGTGCTCCGGTCGTGGCCAGCGACATCCGGGCCGGCGCGGCGCTGGTGCTCGCCGGGCTCGCGGCCGAGGGTGAGACGCTCGTGTCCGCGGCGCACCACGTGCACCGCGGCTACACCGACTTCGCCGGCAACCTGCGCCGCCTCGGCGCGGACGTCACCGTCGAGCCGGACGACGCGGAACTGTACTGGAACTGACCCCACCTTTTCGGCGCATTCTTCCGGCACTCCGCCCTGGTTAGCCGATTCGGCGGGTTAGGGTCGTCGGCATGAGTGAGCGTGTGGTCAAGCCCGTGGGCCGTGGATTCCTGTTCCTGGACTCGCATCCAGCCGGTTGTGCTCAAGTGGTCCGCGATGTGGCCGGCCAGGTCGAGCGTCGCAGGCCGGAACGCCGGACCGCGCTGGTGATCGGGTCCAGCTCGGGCTACGGACTGGCCACGACGATCGCGGGTCTAGCGCGCTACGGGATCGATGGGATCGGCGTGTGCTTCGAGAAGGCACCTACTGCCCGGCGGACCGCGACGGCCGGCTGGTATCGGACGGCCGAGACCGCCGCGCTCGCGGCCGAGCTCGGCCGGGACTTCCGGTTCGTGAACGCGGACGCCTTCGCGGACTCCACGAAGACGGAGGTCCTCGAGCTGATCGCCGAGCGGTGGGGTGGGATCGACCACCTGATCTACAGCGTCGCCGCGCCGCGTCGGGTCGATCCGCGCAACGGTGAGACCTACCAGTCGGCGATCAAGGCGATCGGCTCCGCGCACACGACCAAGAGCCTCGCGTTCGACGACGGTGAACCGGTCCTCCAAGAGGTCGGGATCGAGGTCGCCACCGACGACGAGATCGCCCAGACGATCAAGGTGATGGGCGGCGAGGACTGGTCCCGCTGGATCTCCGCCCTCGAGGTGCGCGATCTGCTGAAGCCCGGCTTCAACACCGTCGCGCTCACCTACATCGGCTCCGAGCTCACCGGACCGATCTACCGCCAGGGCTCGATCGGCGCCGCGAAGGCCGACCTCGAGCACACCGCGCTGACTTTGAGCAAGGACGGCGTCCAGGCGATGACCTCGGTGAACGGCGCCGCCGTCACCCAGGCATCGTCAGCGATTCCCGGTATCGGCCTCTACGTCAGCCTTCTCCACAAGGTTCTGGGCGACGGCTTGCAGACCCCGGTCCAGCAGTCGATCGCGCTGTGGGACCAACTCACCGGCGCGACTCCCCTGGACCTGGACGACGAAGGCCGCATCCGCCTCGACCGCTGGGAACTGAACGACGAGACCCAGAACGCCGTCCGCGCTCAATGGGAGTCCGCGACGCAGGACAACATCGCAGACGTCGCGGATACGGCGTGGTTCTTCGCCGAAGTGCGCCGCCTGTACGGCTTCGACGTACCTGGGGTCGACTACGAGGCTCCGGCCGAGGTTGACGTCGACTGGCCCTAACCTCGGGCGCGGTACTTTCGCATCTTGTTGCGGGAGCCGCAGAGGGACATCGTGCACCAGCGGCTGCGGCCTGCCGGGCTGCGGTCGTAGTAGACCCACCGGCAGGTGTCGGCGGCGCATGCCTTGAGTCGTGGCCAGTTGCCGGCCACGACGGAGGCGCTGATGTCAGCGGCCAGCCGGGCGACCAGGGCCTGCACGTTGCGCAGCCCGTCGGCTGGGCGGATCGTCGCGCCTCCGTCAGCTGCTAGCGCCAGAGTCAGTGGCGCCTCGGCCAGCAGTCGGTCGAGAACCGCCAGGGACGCGGCCGGTACGTCGACCCCGGCGTGAGCCTGGCAGACGTCGCGGATCGCCTCACGGAGCATCAGCACCTCATCGAGGTCGGCCTGGTCGAATCGCAGGTCGGGCAGTCCGTGGCCGGCACAGAACGTGCTCAGGTCCGCGGGCTTCGTCAGGACGTCCCGCTCCATCTCCAGGTCGACGGTGTTGACCAGGTCCTGGACGAGCACCAGCGGCTCCGGAGCCGGGGTGCGCTCGCCTGGCTGGATCACGGTTGCCACGTTACTGCTCATAGGGCATGATCCGGTAACGGTTACCCGATAAGGCTGAGTATCGGTAACGACCAATTGATGAGGCGGAGGCAGCGGCACCAGTGGACGGCGACTTCAAGCGGTTCTGGGCGGGGCAGACGATCTCCGCGGTCGGCACGCACGTGACGGCGGTCGCGCTGCCGCTGACCGCGGCACTCACGCTGGACACGGGCGCCGCCGGTGTCAGCGCGATCGCGACCGCGAGCTACCTCCCCAGCGCGGCGCTGCCCCTGCTGGCCGGGCATTGGCTGGAGCGCCGGCGCAAACGCGGCGTCATGATCGCGACCGATCTGATGCGCGCGGCCGCGATCGCGATCGTCCCGCTCGCCTGGGCCTTCGACCAGCTCACGCTGCCGTTGCTCGTCGTGGTCGCGTTCGTCGTCGGCGCGGCGAGCGTGGTGTTCGACATCGCGTCGTTCGCCTACCTCCCGGACTTCGTCCCCGAGCACGACCTACCGGCCGCCAACCGTGCATTGCAGGGCTCGTCGACGGCAGCGCAGGTCGGCGGCCCCGGCCTGTCCGGTCTCCTCGTGCAACTCCTCGGCCCGGCCATCGCGCTCCTGGTCGACGCGATCTCCTACCTGGCCAGTGCGACAGGCATCGCGTCCGCGCGACGTCCGGAGTCACCACCGCATGCGACCGACGAACGACCGGGGCTATGGGAGGGCGTGCGCCAGATCAAGGTCAGCCCGTTCCTCCGATCGCTGACCGCGCACGCGGCCCTCTACAACGCCTCCGCGCAGATCCTCGTCGTCAACCTCGTCATTCTCGCCGTCAAGGAACGCGGCCTCTCCGCCGGCGGCTACGGCATCGCCCTCAGCGCGGGTGGCGCCGGCGCCTTCGTCGGCGCGATGCTCGGCCTCCGCCTGGCCAAACGACTCGGCTACGGACGTGCCTTCGCCGCCTCCCTCATCCTGTCCACCGGACTGCCGCTGCTGCTGGCGTTCATCCCCGGCCGCGGCCTGCAGTACGGCGTAGTTCTCGGAGCGATTCAGTTCCTTGCCGGCATCGGTCTCGGCAGTGCGAACGTGCTGTCGGTGACGATCCGCCAACTGCTGATCCCTCGCACGGCGCTTGCCCGGAGCAACGGTGCCTACCGCACCTTCACCTTCGGTGTGCTCCCGATTGGCGCGGCGCTGGGCGGCGTACTCGGCAGCACATTCGGCACCACGGCGGCCGTCGCCGTCGGCACGGCGGGCATCGCGTTGTCCGCGCTGCCGATGCTCGTCCGAGAAGTCAGAACCCTGGAGACCCCGGTCACCACAGCCGCCTGAACGCCGGCGACTGGCCGCTCACCCCGTGTGCTTACAACGGTTTGAAGGAGGCCAACGCCATCACCAGGTCGCCGGCTTCGTCGGAGGCGGCGAGGTCGACGGAGGCGGAGATGCGCCAGTCGTGGTTGCCTTCAGGGTCGTCGATGATCTGCTGGACTTCCCAGTACCCAGGGTGTTCCTCGATCAGGAACAACGCCGGACCACGGGCCGCCGGGCCGGTGCCGACCACGTCGTGCTCGGCGTAGTACGCCGTACCCGCCTCGGCCCAGCGGGCGGCGTCCCAGCCTGACTCGCTGTCGAGCAGGCCCAGCTCGGCCCAGCGGTGCAGGGCGAGGAGCTCGACGCGGCGGAACATCGCGTTGCGGACGAGGACCCGGAAAGCCCTGGTGTTCAAGGTGATCCGGCGCGGACCGGTCGGCGTGACCTCGGCCTCCGGCTCGTCGGTGGGGTTGGTCAGCTCCTCCCACTCGTCGAGCAGGCTGGAGTCGGTCTGCCGGACCACTTCGCCGAGCCACTCGATCAGGTCGGTGAGATCCTCGTTCACCTTGTCCGGTGGCACTGTCTGCCGCAGCGCCTTGTACGTGTCGCTCAGGTAGCGCAGTACGACGCCCTCCGAGCGCGCGAGCCCGTAGAACCCGATGAACTCACCGAACGTCATCGCCCGCTCGAACATGTCCCGGACCACGGCCTTCGGCGACAGCCCGGTGTCCGCGATCCACGGATGGGTCTGCCGGTACATCTCGAAGGTTGCCTCGAGCAACTCGTTGAGCGGCTTCGGCCAGGTGACGTCCTCGAGCAGTTCCATCCGCTCGTCGTACTCGATCCCCTCGGCCTTCATCGCGTTCACGGCCTCGCCCCGGGCGTGGTGCTCCTGCGCCCACAGCACCGCCCGCGGATCCTCCAGCGTCGCCTCGACGATCGACACCACGTCGAGCGCGTACGACGGATCGGCCGGATCGAGCAGGTCCAGCGCGGCCAGCGCGAACGTCGACAGCGGCTGGTTGAGGCTGAAGTCCTTCTGCAGGTCGACGGTCAGCCGCAGGGTCCGGCCGTTCTCGTCGGGTTCGTCCAGCCGCTCGACCACGCCGGCCGTGAGGAGCGTCCGGTAGATCTGGATCGCGCGCCGGATCAGCCGGACCTGGACCTTGGCGTCCTCGTGGTTGTCGCGGAGCAGGTGCCGCATGCTCTCGAACGCGTTGCCGTCGCGGGCGATGACGTTGAGCAGCATCGCGTGGCTGACCCGCATGCGCGACTGCAGCGTCTCCGGCTCGGCCGCGACCAGCCGGTCGAACGTGTCCTCGCCCCAGGTGACGAACCCCTCCGGCGGCTTCTTCCGCTGCACCTTGCGCTGCTTCTTCGGATCGTCGCCGGCCTTGGCCAGCGCCTTCACGTTCTCCACCACGTGATCCGGCGCCTGGACGACGACCGTTCCCGACGTGTCGTATCCGGCCCGGCCGGCCCGGCCCGCGATCTGGTGGAACTCTCGCGCCTTCAGGATCCGCTGCCGGCGTCCGTCGTACTTGCTCAACGCCGTCAGTACGACGGTTCTGATCGGGACGTTGATGCCGACACCCAGGGTGTCGGTGCCGCAGATGACCTTTAGCAGGCCGGCCTGGGCGAGTTGCTCGACCAGCCGGCGGTACTTCGGCAGCATGCCGGCGTGGTGGACGCCGATGCCGTGCTTGACCAGCCGCTGCAGGGTCCGGCCGAAGCCCTTGCTGAACCGGAAGTTGCCGATCAGCTCGTTGAGCTTCTCCTTCTCCTCCTTCGAGGAGACGTTGATACTCATCAGTGCCTGGGCGCGCTCGAGAGCGGCGGCCTGGGTGAAGTGGACGACATACACCGGGGCCTGGTGGGTAGTGAGGAGCTCCTCGAGCGTCTCGTGCAGCGCGGTGGTGACGTACTTGTAGATCAGCGGCACCGGGCGCTCGCCGGACGCGACAATCGCAGTCGGGCGGCCGGTCCGCCGGGACAGGTCGATCTTGAACCGCTCGACATCACCGAGGGTCGCGGACATCAGCACGAACTGGGCGTTCGGCAGCTCCAGCAGCGGAACCTGCCACGCCCAGCCACGGTCGGGCTCGGAGTAGAAGTGGAACTCATCCATCACCACCTGGCCGACGTCGGCGGCCGCGCCCTCACGCAGCGAGACGTTGGCCAGCACCTCGGCGGTGCAGCAGATGATCGGCGCGCCCGCGTTCACCGACGCGTCGCCGGTCAGCATGCCGACCTTGTCCGCCCCGAACACATCACACAGCGCGAAGAACTTCTCCGAAACCAGCGCCTTGATCGGCGCGGTGTAGAACGTCCGCTGCCCGTTCGCGAGCGCGGCGAAGTGCGCGCCGGTGGCGACCAGGCTCTTCCCGGACCCGGTCGGCGTCGACAGGATCACGTTCGATCCCGTCATCACCTCGATCAACGCCTCTTCCTGCGCCGGATACAACGAGATCCCCTGCTCACCCACCCACCGCGCGAACGCGTCGTACAGGTCATCAGGCTCAGTAGTCCCCGGCACTTGCTCAGTCAGCGTCATCGCCACCCATTGTCCCTGACGGGTCCGGGCCGGGGCGAGGACGCCCCGGCCCGGCGGTTACTTGCGGCCTTGGATTGACATGGCTTCTTCGTATTCGTGGCGGATGGCGTCGCCGCCGGATTTGCGCCAGTCTGCGACGGCCTTGTCCCAGGAGGCGACGTCGGCACGGCCTAGCTGGATGTCCTTGGTGGTTGCGTCCAGTCGGCTGTCGAGGACCTTGCCCTTGGTGGACTGGGTCGGTGAGTAGAGGCCGTACGTCGGCGGCAGGATCGCGGTCGGCAGGATGGCCTTGAGGTGGTTGTAGGCCACGTCGACCGCCTCGGGGTGACCCGGGAAGTAGACCGGGTAGCCCCCGTCGGCCAGGTACTGGATCGGGAACTCCCCCAGACAGACCTCACTCCCGCCGGCCTCGGTCAGCTTGGGATCGGTGCCGGTCAGCGTGTAGTGCCGACCGGGCAGCCCGAACTTACGGAACAGGTACTCCTCGGTGCCGAACGGCGCGGCCATCCAGTTCAGCACCCCCAGCAGCATCCGGGTCCGCTCCGGCGAACTGGGCTTGATCGCCGCGATGGAGTTGATCGGCTTGCCCAGCAGGAACCGGCCTGTCTTCCCGGCGTCATCACGGACGACGGGGATCGAGATGGCGAAGGACTTCACCACACTGCGCCGGTAGAAGCTCTGGATCGAGGAGTACGTGTCCTGCGTCATCACCGCGGAGCCCTGGCTGAACCAGACCTTCTGGTTGTTCTTCGCGATCCCGTCGGGATGGATCAGCCCACCGGCCGACATCTGCCGGGTGACCTTGAGCATCTCCTTGTGCTCCGGAAGCTCCCGGCTGTGCAGCAGCCGACCGTCGCGAACCTCCCAGTCGTTCGGCAGCCGCAGCATCGCGCCCAGCGCCGCCGTCGGCGGAACCGCGAATGCCCACCGGTTCTTCTTCTCGTCGGTCACCGCCTTGGCGACCGCGAGCAACTCGTCCACGTCGGGCGACCCGAGCTCTACCCCGAGCTGATCGAGGAGATCCTGCCGCGCCAGCAGCAGGTTGGACGACATCACCCCGCGCTGGATCGGGACCGCCCGGATCCCGCCGGAGTACACGCACCCACGCCAGGCGTCCGGGGCCAGGTTGGCCAGGAACGGGTAGTCGAGGATCGCGTCGCCGGACAGGTACTCGGTCAGGTCCTGCCCCCGTGCCTCGAGGAACTGCGGCAGATACGCGAACCCGCTGTCGACGTTGAACAGATCACCGAGGGTGTCGCCGGCCACGGCTGTCGCGAACTTGTTGGGGTAGTCGGTAGCCGAGGTGATCGTCAGCTCCAACGGTGACCCGAGCCGGCGGTTCAGCTCCTGCCAGTACGGGTTGCGGTCGGCAGTCGGTGGGATCGGGTTCGACGTCGGAGCGGACCCGGACACATCGCTGCCATCGCCGGGTGCGCCGTCGGTGACCCGGGCCGGCTCGGCCGGGAACCTGTAGAAGCAGTCCGGCATCAACGGATGAGACCGCGGCAGGTCCGGCTTCGGTCCGTCGAACCGCTTGTACGTCGGTAGCGCCACGGGCCTGTTCAGAGCCGCGATATCGGTCGACCTGGTGACCGTACTGCAGCCGGTCAGACCACCGACGCCGGCCGCGGCAGCCAGCGACCCACCGAGGAGTGTCCTTCTGCTGATCGGTGTCATCCCTTCACCGCCCCGGTCAGCATTCCCTTGGCGAAGTGCCGCTGGAGGAACGGGTACACGATCAGGATCGGTACCAGCGAAACCACCAGGATCGCCATCTGGATCGACTCCTGCGGCGGAAGCTGGTCGGCCGCCGCACCACCGAGATCACCACTGCTGAGCTCGGTGTTGTTGATGACGTACGTCCGCAGCACCAGTTGCAGCGGCCATTTCGCGGTGTCGCTGATGTAGAGCATCGCGTTGAAGAACGCGTTCCAGTACCCGACCGCGTAGAAGAGGCCGACCACCGCGAGGACCGCCCGGGACAGCGGGAGGACCACCGACCAGAAGATCCGGAAGTCGCCGGCCCCGTCGATCCGGGCCGAGTCGAGTACCGAGTCCGGTATCGCCATGAAGAACGAGCGGAGGACGATCACGTTGAAACCGTTGATCGCGGTCGGCAGCACCAGGGCCAGCAGTGAGTCGAGCAGCCCGAACTCCTTCACCACCAGGTAGTTCGGGATCAGCCCCGGGCTGAACAGGATGCTGAACAGGACGATCATCAGGATCGGCCGCTGCCCGAAGGAACCCGGCCGGCTCAGCGCGTAGGCCAGCATGGTGGACCCGGCCAGGCTGACCAGCGTGCCGGCGGAGGTGATGACGACGCTGACCAGCAGCGCCCGCAGCACCACACCCCCGTTGAAGATCGAGCGGTAGGAGTCCAGGTTGATGCCGTCCGGCCACAGAACGAAGCCGCCGGAGTTGGTGACATGGGCCTGGCTGGCAATGCTGGTCGAGATCACGCCGATGAACGGGATGATCACGACCGCGCAGCACAGCAGCAGCACGATGCCCTTGAGCGCCCGCGTCGGAATCGCGGGGCCGTCGTCGATCTGCTTCGGCCTGCGGTCGGTACCGGGCGGCCGGATGACGTTCGTCTGGGTACTCATGATTTCCGGTACACCCCCGCCTCGCCGAAGATGTGCGCAACCTTGTTGGCGCCGATCACCAGGGCGACGCCGAACAATCCTTTGACCAGGCCCACCGCGGCCGATACACCCCATTGGCCCGCCAGTACGCCGTTGTTGTAGACGTAGGTGTCGAGCACTTCGCTGGCCGGTCTACCCACCAGGCTCTGCTGCAGGATGATCTGCTCGAAGCCGACGGTGAGCGAGTCACCGAGCCGCAGGATCAGCAACAGGATGATCAACCCGCGGATGCCCGGCACGGTGACGTGCCACAGTTGCCGCATCCGCGACGCTCCATCGACCCGAGCGGCCTCGTACAGCCCGGTATCGATCTGCGTCAGCGCCGCCAGGAACAGGATCGTTCCCCAGCCGGTGTCCTTCCAGATCACCTGGCTGGTGAGCAGCGTGATGAAGCTGTCGGGGTTGCCGAGGAAGTCGATCGTGTCGATGCCGTGCGATCGCAGGACATTGTTGATCAGGCCACTACCACCGAGGATCTGCTGGAAGATCGCGATCACGATCACCCACGACAGGAAGTGCGGCAGGTACAGCACCGACTGGACGACGCGCTTGATCCGCTCCGACAGCAGGCTGTTCAGCAGCAGTGCCAGTGCGATCGGCGCCGGGAAGACGAAGATCACCTGGACCAGCGTGATCAGCAGAGTGTTCTTCAGCGCGTTGAGGAACTCCTGGTCGCCGTTGAAGATCACCGCGAAGTTGTCCAGACCGACCCACGCGCTGCGTCCGAGCGGTACGAACGGCAGGTACTCCTGGAACGCGATCAGATTGCCGAGCAACGGCAGGTAGTGGAAGGCGAGCATCAGCGCCAGGCCGGGCAGGGCCATCAGCAGCAGGATCTTGTCCCGCCGTGCTCGCGCCCACCAGGACAGGCCCTGTTTGGATGGACGGGCGGATCTCTTCGGTACGGCCGGACCCGGTGGCCCGGAGCCGGCGGCACCGGCTGGGTCGACCCGGGTGGATCGGGTGGTTTCGGGGCTGAGAACTTCTTCTGCTCGGGACACGCCTCACTCCCTGCGTCATCATCGGCGCCCTCTGGAGAGCGCTTTCCGTTCCCCCCTGTTCGATCTTGTCGTGTCTTGGGGGATGTCGCAGCTTGAGCGGAGCGTCATCCGAATATCGGACGACGCACACCGGTAATCAGCGGGGGAGGGTGAGCCAGGTGCCGGCGAGTGGTTGCTGACCGATGCCCGGCTTGGAGTAGTCGCACACGCCGCCGGGGAAGATCGTGTGCAGGCGGGCCCACTGGGCGTCGGTGAAGGATGGGTAGTCGGACCGGACCGGGTCGTGCAGCTGGCACTTGATGACGTCCGCGGCCACCCCGGCGCCGGCGACCTCGCGCGGGAACGACGCCGACGGGAACAGCTGCTCACACCGCGATGCCGGGTTGCGGTCGAGTGGCTGCGCGATGAACCCCGAAGGCCCCCGGCACCCTTCCTTCAGCCCCGACGGCCGCGCGGCGACGATCTTCGCGATGCGCGGGCGGGACGACCCGTCCGCGGCCAATCGGGTCAGCCAACGATCCATCGAGTCGACCGCGTGTTGCACCAGCGGGCTGTCGGTGCTGAACAGGCCGTACTTCGCGTCCTCCAGCAGGCTGACCTGGTTGGCCGCCGTACCGTTGGCCTTCTCCAGCCGGGCGCGCATCGAGAACGTGTGGTACCGGACGTGGATGTCGCCGTACGACTGGGAGTCGAAGTACGCGCGGTAGTCGATGATCGGCACGTCCTTCAGCCCTCCCCCGCCGCTGGTCAGCCGACCGGTCCGGTACGCCGCTTGCACGGCCTGTGGATCGGCAACCGTCCGGGCCGGCACGAGGTTGGCGTCCACGTCGAAGCCGCCGATCCGCTCGTTCAGATCGAGGAACTGGTCCACCGCGATGACCCCGGACTTCAACACGCTGAGCCCGTACTGCACGCCGACGTTGTCCAGCGGCCGCCGGGCGAACCCGGTCGCCGGATCAGCGCCGTACGCCGTGATCGTGTGGTCGTAGACATCGCAGCGGACGCCGTGCGGGTTCCCGACCGGGTCGTAGCGTTGCGCCGGCGGGATGATGCCGCAGTTGCGGCGCGGGTCGATCCGGCCGGCGCTGATCGCCATACTCGGCAGCGTCGCGTACGTCGCGAAGCCGGCGACCTGCCGTTTTTGCTCCTGGGTCCAGGGCACGGTCGTCCGCGCGGTGAAGTACGAGTCCAGCAGCCAGGCGTCGCTGATGAACGTCACGGTCCCGAAGCCGACGTCGGGGAACGAGCAGCCGACGATGATGCCGTCGAAGATGCCCGGGTAGTTGTCGGTGATCTGGTGTGCCTGGTACGAACCACCGGAGCAGCCGAAACCAACCGTGTAGTCGGGACGGCCGTAGTGCTCGACGAAGAGTTCCTTCGTCATCATCGCCGACTCGGCCGCGGTCAGGTCGTTGCAGTTCTGGCCGAAGACGTTCAGCGAAGAGGACATCAGCGCGTAGCCGCGGCCGAGCAGGAAGGCGTCCGTCACACCACCGGTCGTGCTGCCCGAGCGGTACCAGCCGCCCGCGCATCCACCGCCGAGCGTGAAGATCGCCCGCCCGTTCCAGCCCGGCGTACGCCGCACAGGTGCAGGAGCCGGATCGTTCAATGGATCGTGCAGCATGCTGGTCTGGACTACGGCCCGGTCGGCGCTGCCGGTCTCCATCCGCACGATGAACGGAACGCGCCGACCGAGCGAGGTCTTCGTGTGTGCCAGGTCGGCCGGGTACGACGTGGCACCGGCTGGCCACGCCGCCCACTGACCAGCGGTTGTTCTGTAGCAGTAGTCGACGCGCGACCTGACCGTGCAGTCGGCGTCGAGTGGGGCGCCCAGCGTGCCGCCGATCACCGGGATGGTGAACTGCGCGGTCTCGCAGACAAAGGGTTGCTGGTGTGGGCCGGAGAAGACCGGCCCCTGGCGTGGATAGTTGCGGACATCGAGGCGTGCGGTGGACCCGTCGGGCGCGGCGGCCCGCAAGGTGTTCGGGCCTGACCGCATGCTCCCGACCAGACCGACCAGCGACTGCTTGTCGACGGTGAAGGACGAGGTCACGTCCTTGCCGTTCAGCTCGACCTTCACCTCACCGGGCGGGACCTGAGCCGGTACGGCGACGCGCACCAGCGCGTCGCCTCCGGTCACGAAGTCCGGACGGCTCGAGAGGATCTCCAGCGCCAACCGACTGGACGCCGCGGCTGGAGTCAACGGGGCCACGACAGCGAGGAGGCAGGCGAGTACCACGAGCAGACGACCGGCTGATCGGGAGCGGTTCACGGGTCCTCCAAGATCAGTGGGCGGCGACCTCGTAGACGCGGGCGATGTCAGGGGTGGTGCTGGACGGATCGGTGATGGTCAGGCGGAGCTGGTCGACGGTCGCGGACGGGCCGGGCATGGAGACCAGAGATCGGGTGTTACCGGTGACACTGCCCAGCTGGACCCAGCCGGCCGCGGTGTGGGCCTCGACCCCGAACGCGGTCAGAACGGTGCCGGTGGCAACATTCGGAAAGCCGTACCCGCTGTAGACGTCGACCTGGTTCACCTCCTTGTACGAACCCAGATTCAGCGTCAGGACCGGTGCCGTGTCGCCCTCGGCGGACATCCAGCGTCCGCTGTCGATGCATGACCCGTCAACCGCCTTCGCCGCGCCGGACGAGGCGTCGTACGTCGAGGAGGCGGTGACGGTGGCGCCTCGGGCCAGGTGATCGGAGCACGGCGAGACCGCGGGAGCACCGGCCAGCCAGTCGCGGACGAAGGGGCCCTGGTACTCGCCGCTGAGCAGGTTCCAGTTCTTGTCGAACATCACCGGAGCCCAGAAGTTGTCGAAGATCCAGCCGAGCCAGCCGATCTGTGGGCGGGCGTCCAGGTACTGCCGCAGGGGCAGTCCCCAGCCGGAGGTCGTGCCTGCCGTGACGTTGTTGGCCGACGACGACGGATCCCAGCCGAACTCGGTCAGCACGACCGGCAGCGTCGCGGCGGCATTGCCGAACTTCGGGTCGAGGTTGGTCGCGGTCGCCGGACCCTGGTTCGGGTAGAGGTGGTAGACGTAGGCGATGTTGCCGCCGGTGATCGGGGCCGTCAGGGCACCGTTCAGCCGGGTGCTCCAGGACGGGCTGCCCATCAGGATCACGTTGGACGCGACGGACCGGATCGAGTCCACGACCGGCTGGATGTACGACTTCCAGGTGGCCCAGTTGTCCGGCGCGATCGGCTCGTTGAACACCTCGAAGAGCACGTTCGGGTTGTTCGCGTAGCGCGGGGCGATGAAGTCCCAGAACCCCTTCACGTCCGACTGCGGTACGGCGCCGGCCGCGTCACCGTAGTTGCGGACCAGGTGCAGGTCGATGATCACGTAGAGACCCTTGGCCACCGCGTGGTCGACGTACGGCTTGATGTAGGTGGCGTCGTAGGCGTTCAGGTCCTTGCCGATCGCCTCGGTGACCAGGAGGCGGAGGATCTTGGAGTTCCAGCCGTTCGACACGGTCATGTCGATCAGGTCGTTGATCGGCTTGTTGTTGCAGTCGGTGCAGACGGCGTTCTGCTCGGGGGCGATGACGGAGACACCCTTGAGGGTGACGTTCGTGCCGGCGCTGTTCTTGATGTGGTTGCCGTCGGTGTGGAGGGCGGGGAGGGCGGCCGTCTGGGCCGAGGCATTCACCAGGGTTACCGCGGACAACAAGAGGGCAGAGCACAGGGCTAGGGCGGACTTCCTGAGCACGGCGGTTCCTTTCAGTCGCGATGGGTGCGGATGTGTTCCGGCCAGGCCAGCGGGATGTTCAGACTGTCCGCCAGCAGGCGTCGGTAGTCGGCCAGGTGGGTGGGATCGTTGCGGACCTTGCGCGGCGAGAGTCCTTGGGTCAGGCAGAAGCTGATGAGCGCGCCGACGGCCTCGCCGATGCTCCACTCGACCGGGTGCAGGCGGTAGCAGCCGTTGGTGATGTGGGTGGTGCCGATGTTCTTGTTCGCCGGCAGCAGGTTGTCGACCCGGACCGGGATCAGCGCGCCGAGCGGGATCTGGAAGGGGTAGGCCTCGATGTCGACATAGCTCCGCCCGGCCGTACTCGGATGCAGATCGATCCGGTAGCGCCCGAGGCCGACGCTGTCGGCGAACACCTCGCTCCCCGCCCCGTCCGGCCGCGCCTCCACCCCGACGTGCTGCTCGAGCACGGTGAACTCGGCCTGGATCCGCCGCGACTCCCGGATGTACGGCGCCTTGGCCAGACCGTCCGCCGTCCCCGTGATGTCCGGTCGCAGCCGCAGACCCGGGTAGCCGGCTTCGGTCTGCATCCAGTACAGGAAGGACAGCGACAGGTCCCGACTCGCCGCCAGCGCCGCGGCTGGATCCTCCACCCCGATCAACGGGCGCTCCCAGTAGTCGAGCTGCGGCCAGTTGACCACGGTGACATCCGGGATCACGCCGTCGATGAAGTTGCTGCTGGCAAGCACCTGCCGGTAGCGCCAGAGCGAGAACGGCGCCCGCTGCTCCGGGTTGGCCTCGAACAACCGCCACTTCCGCCGCTCCAGCGTGACCGGTACGACGTCCTCCCAGGACAACTGCGGTCCCGGCCAGAACGGGGCGACGTGATCACGCCAGTGCGCGTACCCCGCCGGGCGGTCGATGGTGTGGTCCTCTCCCGGCCGGTGCTCCAGCGCGAAGCACCACGAGAAGGCCTGCTGGTCCAGCGGATCCGCGATCTCAGGAGCGTGCAGCTCACCGGTCGTGGCGCGACTCTCAGCGCCGACCACATGCTCGACGCCGGCCAGCTCCAACAGGTCGCCGAGCTCGGTGGCGTCCACGACGTAGCTGGCCGACACGGTCAGCTCCGTGCCGCTCCGCAGATCCCTGGTCGTCACCGCGTCGATCTCGTCGCCCTCGGCATGCGCCGCGATCGGCTCGTGCTCGAGATACACGGCGAGCCGGCCGGACGCCTGCCACGGCGCCAGCATCTCCTCCAGGACCGCGGCGGCGACGCGTGGCTCGTGGCAGAACCGGCTCACCACGCCGCGGCCGGGGTCGAGCAGCGGGTCAGCAGCCACCTCCGGCCGGAGCGGGTAGTTGCGCCGGTAGTAGTCCCGGATCCGCCGACGGAGCTCGGCGTACCCGGGGGCGGCGTACTCCTCGATCCACGGGTGCTCGTCGGGCGGCACCGCCTGGCTGGTCAACTGACCGCCCAACCAGTTGGTCGGCTCGGTCAGAACGACGCGCCGGCCCAGCTTCGCCGCGGTCAGTGCCGCCGCGACCCCGCCCAGACCGCCGCCGACGACCAGCACATCCGTCTCGAGTTCCACCCGTTCACTCCTTCGTTCGCGGTGTTTGTGGTGGCGCGGCGACGGTTTCGCCGGCCACCAGATCGCAGGGCACCAGTTGACTGACCGGTGGTTCGTCCGGGTCCTCGACCCGGGCGACCAGTGCGTCGATCGCGATCCGGCCGATCTCCTTGCGCGGGATCACCAGGCAGTCCCAGCGGTGCCCGGGTTCGTCGCCGGATCCCTCCAGGACCGCGACGGACACGTCCGCCGGAATGCTCAGCCCACGCGCGGCCAGCCCGGTCCGCAGGTCCTCGGCCAGCCCGATGTTCTCGGCGACCACCGCGGTCTCCGGCCCGGACGCCAGGTCGTCCAGCCACTCGTCGGTCAGCCCCGGCTCGCCGCGGAGACCCGGCGAGCGGTCCTGCAGACCAAGCCGTTCGATCGCTTCGCGATAGCCCGTACGGCGATCGGCGTACGCCTCCTGCTCGATCCCCGAGCGCAGGTAGGCCAGGTCACGGTGACCGCGCTCGGCCAACGACGTCACCAGCCGGTCGGCGGCCGACACGTAGTCGGGGATGATGCACGGGATCTCCGCGCCCGCGACCTCCCGGCGACCGATGTGGACGAACAAGTACCCGTCGTGCCACAGCCGGGCAAGCTCCTCGCGGTCGGTCGCGGCACCGAGCAGCACGCTGCCGTCGGCGAGGTTGAGGCGGTTGGTGCCGTCCCGGTAGATGCGGCGGCGGCCGTCGCTCGTACCGGTCGAGGTGAACAGGACCAGGTCGTATCCGATCTCCTCGGCGCGCTCCTCGATCCCGAGCAGGAACTCGAAGTAGAAGTCTTCCCGCGCATGCGGGAAGACGGCCTCGAAGGTGTGTACGCCGAGCAGCCGGTTGCGCTTGTTCCGCAGGTTCCGCGCGGCCGCGTTCGGGACGTAGCCGAGCTGCTTCACCGCCGCCCGGATCCGCTCCCGGGTCTCCTCCGGAATCCGGTCGACGTCCCCGCTGACTACGCGGGACACCGCGGACTGGGAGACCCCGGCGAGCCGGGCGACGTCGGACTGTCGTGGTGCTTTCATCGCTTCTCCTGCAACCAGCAGTGCGTCCACTGCCCAGTGGGTAGTTCGGTCCGGGGCGGCGCTTCGGTACGGCAGACATCCATCGCGAACGGGCACCGCGGGTGGAAACGGCACCCGGCCGGCGGATCGATCAGGCTCGGCGGCTCACCGAGATCCTCGGCATCGAACAACGAGTCCCGGTCGGACCGCTCGCGCTCGGGATCGGGTGACGAGTCGATCAGCAGTTGCGTGTACGGATGCAACGGCTTGGCGATCACGTCCTCCTTCGGACCGCCTTCGACCATCTGGCCGGCGTACATCACCACGATGTCGTCGCACAGGTAGCGGGCACTGGCGATGTCGTGGGTGATGTAGAGCAGCGCCAGGCCGTCCTCGGTCCGCAAACGGTCCAGCAGGTTGAGCATCTCCAGCCGGATCGACACATCCAGCATCGAGATCGGCTCGTCGCCCAGAAGCACCTTCGGCTCGACGGCCAGCGCCCGCGCGATCACCACCCGCTGCCGCTGCCCACCGGACAGCTCGTGGGGGAACTTGTCGATGAATTGCTCGGCCGGCGACAGGCTGACCCGCTCCAGCAACTCCACGACCCGACGGTCCACGTCGGCCTTCGTGCGTACGGCGTGATGCAGTTTGACGGCCCGCTCCAGGTTGTACCGGACGCGATGCAGCGGGTTCAGCGAACCGAACGGGTCCTGGAAGATCAGCTGGACGTCGCTGTAGTACGAACGAGGCTTGCCCCGGACCGCCTTGCCCCGCAGGCGAACCTCGCCCTTCGTCGGCGCGTAGAACCGGGCGAGCAGTCGAGCGAGCGTGGTCTTGCCGCTACCGCTCTCCCCGACCAGCGCAACGATCCGGCCAGGCTGCAACGCCAGCGTCGCATCCTCGACCGCCCGGACGACGGCCTTGCCGGCCGGGAAGTGTTTCGAGACCCCACGGGCCTCGAGCACGGGTTGGCTCATGCTCGATCATCTCCCGATGGGTACAGCCGGCAGGCCACGGCGTGGTCCTCGATCGTCAGCAGGGCGGGTTGTTGCTCGTCGCAACCGTCGAAGCGGTCGGCGCAGCGGGGATGGAACGGGCAACCCGGTGGTGGGTTGCGCAGGTCCGGCGGGGTGCCGGGGATGCCGGTCAGGCGGGTGATCGGCGACCGCAGCGGTGGGAAGGAGTCCCGGAGGCCGCGGGTGTAGGGATGCCGGGGCTTGGTGTAGAGCGACTCCGCCGTACCGATCTCGACGATCCGGCCCGCGTACATGATCGCGATCCGATCGGCCAGCTCGAGCAGCAGGGACAGGTCGTGGGTGACGAAGACGACAGCGAATCCGAGCTCACGCCGCAGCCGCAGTACCTGAGCCAGGATCTGCCGCTGCATCACGACGTCGACGGCCGTCGTCGGCTCGTCCATCACCACGAGCTCGGGACCACAGGCCAGGGCGAGCGCGATACTCGCACGCTGCCGCATCCCGCCGGACAGCTCGTGCGGATAGCTGCGGACCCGATCCGCCGAGATCCCGACCATGCCGAGCAGTTCGGAGGCCCGCGCCCAGGCGTCCTGGCGACTCAGGTGCCTGTCGTGTTCCCGCAGTACGTCGACGAACTGCGCACCGACCCGCATCACCGGGTTGAGCGCGTCCATCGCACTCTGCAGAACAATCGCTAATGAGGTCCATCGCAGCGCCCGCAACTCGGCCGGCGCCAGACCGACCAGCTCGACGGTGTCACCGTCACGATGGAACTCGATGCGTCCGGCCGTAGTCACCGCCGGCGGGCGCTGGAGTCGGGTCAGCGCGGTGATCAGCGTCGATTTGCCCGACCCGGACTCCCCTGCGACGCCGAGGATCTCGCCCCGCCGGAGCTCGAACGAGACGTCGTCGCATGCCCGGACCGGCTGGTCACCGGTCACGTAGTCGACGGTCAGCCCCGCGACGGACAGGACCGCCGTCCGCGTGGACACCTGCGTGATCGTCATGCCTCCACCACCTTGCGGGTGCGGACGACGACCGAGCGACGGGCCATCCGGAGTTTGGGGTTGGACAGTTCGTCGACACCGAAGTTCACCAGGGTGGCCGCCGTACCGATCAGCGCGATGCACAACCCCGGTGGTACGAACCACCACCACAGTCCCCGCAGTACGGCGCTCTGCTGCTGAGCGGACTGGATCATCGTGCCCCAGCTGATCGAGCCGGAGTCGGAGATCCCGAGGAAGGCCAGTCCGGCCTCGGCCATCACGCCGCCGATCATGCCGTGCAAGAACATCGCCGAGATCCAGCCGGTCAGATGCGGCAGGATCTCGCAGAAGATCAGCCGCCGATGCGGCTCGCCGACCATCTTCATCGCCAGCACGAAGTCCCGGCTGCTCAGGCTGAGCGACTGGGCCCGCAGCGTCCGCGCGCCGCCCGACCACCCGAACAGGCCGATGATCAGCGCGATCACCCACGGCCCGGTGCCCTGGACGTACCCGGCGACGATCAGGATCAGCGGGAGCACCGGCATCACCAGGAACAGGTTGGTGAGGAAGTTCAGCCCGTTGTCGACCGCGCCGCCGAAGTACCCGGCCGGAACCCCGACGCTGATCGCGATCAGCGTGCCGATGGCGGCCGCGAGGAGACCGACCAGCATCGACCCGCGGGCGCCGGCGATGGTCTGCGCGAGTACGTCCTGGCCGAACTGGGTGGTGCCGAACAGGTGATCGGCGCTCGGTGGCTGCGAGATGGCGGAGATGTCGTTCGCCCGCGGATCCAACGGCAGCAGCGGCCCGAAGAGCGCCAGCAGCACGAAGAAGACCAGGACCGACAGACCGAAGCGAACCTTCCAACTGGAGAGCATCATCACCCCTTCGCCCGGATGCGCGGATCGAGCAGGACATAGGCCAGGTCGGCGACCAGGTTGGCCAGCAGTACGGCCAACGTGATCAGCAGGAAGACGCCTTGCATCATGGGGTAGTCCCGCTTCTGCAACGCCTCGTAGAGGAGGTAGCCGATCCCCGGGTAGCTGAAGACGATCTCGGTCAGCAGCGCGCCGCCGACGACACCGCCGAGCGCCATCGCGAAGCCCGTGAAGCTGGGCAGCATCGCGTTGCGGGCGGCGTACCGGAACATCACCCGGCCCGGCGAGAGACCCTTCGCCTGGGCGAGCAGGACGTAGTCCTCGCGGACCGTGGTGACGGTCATGTTGCGCATCCCGAGCAGCCAGCCGCCGAACGCGGAGAACACGATGGTTGCTGCGGGCAACACACCGTGATGGAGCACGCTGACGGCGTACGCGAAGCTGAAGCCCTGCGGGAGGTCGGCGTCGTAACCGCCCGAGAGCGGGGTCCAGCCGAGGACGAAACCGAAGATCCAGAGGGCGAGCAGCGCGACCCAGAAGTACGGGACGGAGCTCAGGAACGTGGTGAACGGTGTGAGGATCGCGTCGAGCCGGCTGCCTGCCTTCCAGCCCGCGACGACACCGAGCAGGGTGCCGATCGCGAACGCCGTGACGGTCGTCGTACCGACGAGGAGCAGCGTCCAGGGCAGGGCCTGCCAGACCAGGTCGGCGACCGGGACCGGGAAGTTGACCACGGACACGCCGAGGTCACCGTGGGAAAGCTGGCGGAGGTAGTCGGCGAACTGGTGGGCCAGGTTGTCGGACGGGTTGCCGAAGATCGCGCGGATCGACATCAGCGTCTCGGCGGGAACCTGCTGGCCGCTGACCCGTTCGAGCTCCTCGACGATCGCGGACGAGGGGTCACCGGGCATCAGGCGCGGGAGCAGGAAGTTCAGGCCGATCGCGGCGGCCGCGGCGGCCAGGTAGAAACCCAGCCGCCGGACCAGGAAGGCCCATCGCATCGTCAGCTCCCCCGGCGCTGCAGGCCGAGCATGGTCAGGATCGTGTCCGGCCCCATACCGACGAACGGGATGTGGTCGAAGTCGTCCGGCGTCGGCCAGCCGGTCCAGCGGCTCGCGTTGATGTCGACGAAGTAGAAGTTGTTGTAGATCGGGCTGAACGGCACCTTGTCCACGACGATCTTCTGCAGTTGCCGGCCGAGCGTCTTGAGCTGCTCGACGTCGTCGGTGCGTTGCATCGCGGCGATGATCGTGTCGGTCTCCGGGTCACTCCAGCGGCCCTGGTTCAGCGTCGCCGACTTACCGACCGGCACCTTGAAGGAGCTGCTCAGGAACCGGTAGACGCCGTACACACCGGATCCACCGGTGGACGCGGCGGCCAGGTCGAACTGGCCGAGGTTCTGCTTGTCGTAGTACCCGGCGCTCGGCTGGCCGGCGCCCTTCACCTGCAGGCCGAGGGACTGCTTCCAGGTGTTGATCAGGATGTCGGCGTAGTTACCCCAGCCCCAGTCGGCGTTGAACAGGATCGACGGCTGGTAGCGCTTGCCGTCCTTGACCAGCGCGCCCTGCTCGACGGTCCAGCCGCCGGCCGCCAGTTCGGCCTTGGCCGCGGCCGCGTCGACCTTCTGCACCTGGCCCTTGTACGCCGGGTCGAGCCAGTCGGCGAACAGTTGGTCGGACAGTCCGGTCGGCCCGGCCTCGGTGCCGGGGCGTTGCAGCGTCGTCACGACTGCTGTCCGGTCGATGGTGAGGGCGAGCGCACGCCGTACGTGGACGTCGTCGAAGGGTGCGTTGGCGGTGTTGAAGAGGACGGACATCGCACCGCCGTTGGAGTACAGCTGGTAGAGGTGCTTGTCCGGGTCCTTGGCGACGTACTCCTTCTCGCCGTTCGGCCAGCTCGCGGACGACCAGTCGACATCGCCCTTGAGCAGCTGGGCCTTCAGCGCGTCCGCGCTGGTCGGGATGATCTTGTACGTGCTCATCGGCAGCTTGCCGCCCCAGTAGTCGGTGCGGGCCTTGAGCGTGATCTGCTGCGGCTTGAACTCGGCCACCGTGAACGGGCCGGTGCCGACGGGCTCGGGATTCGTCCAGGTGTTGAGGTTCTGGGTCGCCCAGATGTGCTTGGGCACCATCGGCAGCAGGATGTTCGCGAACTGGTTCACCGTCGCGTACGACGGCTCCGCGAACCGCACCGTCACCGTGCTGTCGTCCACCTTGGCCACGGACTTGTAGGTGATCCCGGCGATGCTGAAGTCCGGCTTCTCGATCGGCAGCCCGAGCGAATAGACCACGTCATCCGCGGTGAACTTCTGCCCGTCGGACCAGGTCACGTCCGTGCGGAGCTTGATGGTCAGCTGCTTGCCCGCGTCGGCGAACGCCCAGCTCTCCGCCAGCCACGGCTTCACCACTCCCCCGGCGCCGTAGTCGACCCGCATCAACGGCTCGTACACCAGCTCCATGTTCGGCGCTTTGTCGGTGGCCGGACCCATCACGTTGTAGTTGCGGACGAACGTCGTACCACCATCGGTCTTGCCGTACACGATCGTGGCGTCGCTCGCGCCACCACCGGCCTTCGTCGCCACGGGGCCCGAACACCCCGCCAGCAGCACCGCACCGACCACTGCCAGGACCCGCCACCGACTGCGCATATCTCTCACCCCAGGACTAGAGCTGCTGTTGCACGTTCATACGTATGAGCACTCGCCTATGAACTAGTTAGGAGCTGCTCTTACGTATGCGCAGGAACCTACGAACGTTACGACCGCATGTCAAGACCGAGAAGGTCTAGAGATACGTCTGAGTGCTGGGGGGTGCGGATTCCATCCAGGCCAGGACGCCGGTGAGGGCTTCTTCGGTCATGGCGAAGTGGACGGTGCGGTCGCGGAGCTCGGCGTCGACGATGACGTGGCCGGCGTAGGTGACCAGGGGCTCGTTGCCCATCGGGCGGCGGGTCCTCACGCTTTCGAGCTGGCGGCGGTTGACGACGAGTTTGGGCCACCAGGCGAGGCTGAAGACCCGGAACCACTGCAGGTCGTCCCCGACGTAGCGGGCCAGGCCGAGAGCCCAGCCGCGGCCGTGGTCCTTCTGGGCCAACTGGAGGCTGCAATCAAACGTTCCGCCGTCCCTGGACAACCAGCGACGGCGGAACGCGAAGATGATGATCAGCAGTACGGCGGCAAGCAGACAGACCCCGACGACATCGAGGGCTACCCTCATACCTTGCCGACCCCATTTCCGGTGCCCAATATATTTGGTACTGCTCCGGGCACCGCCGGAGAACCGTACTTTCAGTGACGATGTTCGATTATGGCAGGTCGGTTCAGGTCGTCTTCTCGGCGGCCCTCACCCGGGCCTCGGCGAGTCGCACCTCATCGGCGTCGGCTTCGCTCGCGGTGCCGGTCGCGAGCGCCTGCTCGAGCTCGCGACGGGCCTCCTCGAGGTCGATGTCGTGACCCATCTCGGCGTTCTCGGCCAGGATCGAGACCCGGTCGTTCGCCACCGAGATGAACCCGTCCGGTGCGGCCGCGACGAAGAACTCGTCGTCGACGGTCCGCACCTGCACGGTGCCACCCTGCAGCAGGCCCAGCAGCGGCGCGTGGCCGGGCAGGATCCCGACGTCACCGTCCGTGGTCCGGGCGATGACGATCTTGGCCTGGCCCTGCCACACGGTCCGCTCGGCCGCGACCAGCGCGACCTCGAGGTGCTTGGCAGAATCTGTATCAGAAACAGCCATGTCAGTCACTGTTCCTTTTGAAGCTCGGCCCACTTGCGCTCGACGTCGTCGAGCGAACCGACGTTGAAGAACGCCTGCTCGGCGATGTGGTCGCACTCGCCTTCGGTGATCTTCTTGAAGGACTCGATGGTGTCCTTCAGCGGCACGGTGGAGCCCGGGATGTTGGTGAACTTCTCCGCCATGTAGGTGTTCTGGGAGAGGAACTGCTCGATCCGGCGCGCGCGGGCGACGGTGATCTTGTCCTCTTCGGAGAGCTCGTCGACACCCAGGATGGCGATGATGTCCTGCAGTTCCTTGTTCTTCTGCAGGATCTGCTTCACCCGGACGGCCACGTCGTAGTGCTCCTGGCCGATGTATTGCGGGTCGAGGATCCGCGACGTCGAGGCCAGCGGGTCGACGGCCGGGTACAGACCACGCGACGCGATGTCACGGGAGAGCTCGGTGGTCGCGTCGAGGTGGGCGAAGGTGGTCGCCGGCGCCGGGTCGGTGTAGTCGTCCGCGGGCACGTAGATCGCCTGCATCGAGGTGATCGAGTGACCCCGGGTCGAGGTGATCCGCTCCTGCAGCACACCCATCTCGTCGGCCAGGTTCGGCTGGTAACCGACCGCGCTCGGCATCCGGCCGAGCAGGGTGGAGACCTCGGAACCGGCCTGGGTGAACCGGAAGATGTTGTCGATGAAGAGCAGCACGTCCTGCTCCTTGACGTCGCGGAAGTACTCCGCCATCGTCAGCGCCGACAGCGCGACCCGCAGCCGGGTGCCCGGCGGCTCGTCCATCTGACCGAAGACCAGCGCGGTGTCCTTGAAGACGCCGGCCTCTTCCATCTCGTTGATCAGGTCGTTGCCCTCACGGGTCCGCTCGCCCACGCCGGCGAACACCGACGTACCACCGAAGTTGTGGGCGATCCGGTAGATCATCTCCTGGATCAGCACGGTCTTGCCGACACCCGCACCGCCGAACAGGCCGATCTTGCCGCCCTGCACGTACGGCGTGAGCAGGTCGAGCACCTTGATGCCGGTCTCCAGCATCTCGGTCTTGGACTCGAGCTGGTCGAAGGCCGGCGCCTTGCGGTGGATCGGCCAGCGCTCGGTGATCTCGAACTCGGACTCGTCCTGGTTCAGGCACTTGCCGGTGACGCTCCAGACCCGGCCCTTGGTGACGTCGCCGACCGGAACGGAGATCGCCGCACCGGTGTCGCGCACCTCGGTGCCGCGGATCAGGCCGTCGGTCGGCTTCATCGAGATCGCCCGGACGATGTTGTCGCCGACGTGCAGCGCGACCTCGAGGGTGATCGTCTGGGTGGTGTCGCCCAGGGTGATGTCCACCTCGAGCGCGTTGTACATGTCGGGCATCTCGTCCGCTGGGAACTCGACGTCGACGACCGGGCCGATCACCCGGGCGACGCGGCCAACTGTGTTAGCAGAGGGCCGGCCGCTGCTGTCCCCGTCGTCGTTCTTCTCGGTAACCGTGGCAGTCATCTCTCTCACTCGCTCCCGGCGCTCGCGTCGGCCAGCGCGCTGGCGCCACCGACGATCTCGCTGATTTCCTGGGTAATTTGGGCCTGGCGGGCCTGGTTCAGGTCCCGCGTCAGCTTCTCGATCAGGTCCTGCGCGTTGTCCGTCGCGGACTTCATCGCCCGCTGCCGGTTGGCCAGCTCCGACGCCGCCGCCTGCAGCATGCAGTAGTGGATCCGGCTGGCGACGTACTTCGGCAGCAGCCCGTCGAGCACCTCTTCGGCGGACGGCTCGAACTCGTACAGCGGCAGTACGTCGTCCGGCGCCGGCGCCTCCTCACCCTCGACGACCTCCAGCGGCAGCAACCGGATCACGTCCGCGCGCTGGGTCAGCATCGACACGAACCGGGTGAAGACGATGTGGATCTCGTCCACGCCGCCCTCCTCGGCCGGGGTCAGGAAGGCCTCGATGAGCGCGTCGGCGATCTCCCTGGCCCGGGCGAAGCTCGGGTTGTCGGAGTCGCCACTCCACGACTGCGCGATCTCGCGCTGCCGGAAGGTGTAGTACGCGATGCCCTTGCGGCCGCTGAGGTACGGGACGATCTCCTTCTCCTCCTCGCGCAGCAGCTGGTTCAGCCGCTCCCCTTCGCGGATCACGTTGGACGAGTACGCCCCGGCCTGACCGCGGTCGGAGGTGATCAGCAGGACGGCGGCCCGCTTCGGGTTCGGCTTCTCGGTGGTCAGCGGGTGGTCGACGTTCGAGAACGTCGCCACCGCCGACACGGCACGGGTGAGCTCACGCGCGTACGGACCGGCCGCCCCGGCGCGTTGCTGCGCCTTGACGATCCGGGACGCCGCGATGAGCTCCATCGCCCGGGTGAGCTTCTTGATCGTCGAGACCGAGGCCTTACGATCGCGCAGCTCCCGCAGATTGGCTGGCACGGTCGATCAGCCCCGCTTCTGCCGGACGATCTGCTCCTGCTCGACGTCGCCCTCGTCCATCGGCTCGGCCTCCGCCTCGGTGCCGAGCAGCGTGCCCTCGGAGGTCTGGAAGGTCGGCTTGAACGCGTCCAGCGCCTCGGTCACGGCCTGTGCCTCGTCGTCGCCGAACAGCCCGGACTCGCGAATCGCCTCGAGCACCTTGCTCTCGCGCCGCAGGTAGTCCAGGAAGTCCCGCTCGAAGCGCAGTACGTCGTCCACCGGGACGTCGTCGAACTTGCCCGTCGTACCGGACCAGATGGAGACGATCTGCTCCTCCACCGGGTACGGCGAGTACTGCGGCTGACGCAGCAGCTGGACCAGCCGCTGACCCCGGTCGAGCTGCCGGCGGGAGGTGGCGTCGAGGTCGGACGCGAACATCGCGAACGCCTCCATCGCACGGAACTGGGCCAGGTCGATCTTCAGCGAGCCGGACACGTTCTTCATGCCCTTGACCTGCGCGGCGCCGCCGACCCGGGAGACCGAGATACCGACGTCGATGGCCGGCCGGATGTTGGCGTTGAACAGGTCGGACTGCAGGAAGATCTGGCCGTCGGTGATCGAGATGACGTTGGTCGGGATGAACGCCGACACGTCGTTGGCCTTGGTCTCGATGATCGGCAGACCGGTCATCGAGCCGCCGCCGAGCTCGTTGGACAGCTTCGCGCAGCGCTCGAGCAGCCGGCTGTGCAGGTAGAAGACGTCGCCCGGGTAGGCCTCGCGGCCCGGCGGGCGGCGCAGCAGCAGCGACATCGCGCGGTACGCCTCGGCCTGCTTGGTCAGGTCGTCGAAGACGATCAGCACGTGCTTGCCCTGGTACATCCAGTGCTGGCCGATGGCCGAGCCGGTGTACGGCGCGACGTACTTGAAGCCGGCCGGGTCGGACGCCGGGGAGGCGACGATGGTGGTGTACTCCATCGCGCCGGCCTCTTCGAGCGCGCCGCGGACGGCGGCGATCGTCGAGCCCTTCTGGCCGACCGCGACGTAGATGCAGCGGACCTGCTTCTTCGGGTCGCCGGACTCCCAGTTGGCCTTCTGGTTGATGATCGTGTCGACCGCGATCGCCGTCTTGCCGGTCTTGCGGTCACCGATGATCAGCTCGCGCTGGCCGCGGCCGATCGGGATCATCCCGTCGATCGCCTTGATGCCGGTCTGCAGTGGCTCGCGGACCTCCTGGCGGTCCATCACGCCGGCCGCCTGCAGCTCCAGCGCGCGGGTGCCCTCGAGGTCCTTGATCTCGCCGAGACCGTCGATCGGCTTGCCCAGCGGGTCGACGACGCGACCGAGGTAGCCCTCGCCGACCGGCACCGAGAGCACCGTGCCGGTCCGGCGGACCTGCTGGCCCTCGTCGATCCCGTCGAACTCACCGAGGACGACGACACCGATGTCGCGGGTGTCCAGGTTCAGCGCGATGCCCCGGGTGCCGTCCTCGAACTCGAGCAGCTCGTTGGTCATCGCCGAGGGCAGGCCCTCGACGTGCGCGATGCCGTCACCCGCGTCGATCACGGTGCCGACCTCTTCCCGGCTCGCCTGCTCCGGTTGGTACTCGGTGACGAACCGATCCAGGGCGTCCCGGATCTCCTCCGGCCTGATCGTGAGCTCAGCCATTGTGTTTCCTGCTTCCTTGACCCTTGCTGGCCTGTTGTGGCTCTAAAGGCTTTCCCGACCCTTAGCGCCGCTTTATGTCGTTAAGGGGGTTCAGCCCGCGATGCGCCGTTGCGCTTCGTCGAGCCTGGCCGCGATGGTTCCGTCGATCACTTCGTCGCCGATGTCCACCCGGACGCCGCCGACCACGTTCGGGTCGACGATGACGTTCAGCTGGATGTCCCGGCCGTATTGCTGTCCCAGCGTCGCGGCGAGCCGTTCGCGCTCGCCCTCGGTCAGGTCGGTGGCGACCCGCACGGTCGCGATGCTGGCGTTGCGCCGGGCCGCCGCGGCGACCTGGTACGTCCGCATCGAGGCCGCGAAGCTGCGGCCCCGGCCGTCCACAGCACGCTCGGCCAGCCGCACCGTGACGGCATCGGCCTTGCCCTGCAGCAGTCCGGCGAGCAATTCCTGCCGGGCCGCGAGCGGGATGTTGCGGTCGCTGAGCTTGTCGCTCAGTCCCCGCTCCGCCGCGACGATCCGGTCGAGCCGGAACAGCTCGTCCTCGAGGTCGTCCAGCTTGCGCCGGCCGTCGGCGTACGCCACCTCGGCCTGCACGCTGAGCTGGTCGAGGGCGTTCCCGAGGTCCCGGCCGCCGACCCAGCGACCGGCCACCGCCGTGGTCAGGATCTCCTGCGCCTGGGTGGAGATCTTGCCGCCGAACAGCTGCTGGACCAAGGAGACGCGGGCGTCGCGGGGCCGGGCCGGATCGGTCAGTGCACGCCGGAGCGCGCCGCTGCCGTCCAGCAGCTTGGCGACCGAGAACAGCTCGGCGCCCAGCCCCTCGGTCACGGTGACACCCGCCAGGGCCTCCGCGGCCCGGGCGAGTGACTCGTTCGACGCGCCGCGCATCAGCCGTCCGTTCCGACGGCCTGACGAGCGGACTCCGACGCCTCGAGATCGGCCAGGAAGCGCTCGACGGTGCGGCGCTGACGCGCCTCGTCCTCGAGCGACTCGCCGACGATCCGGCCGGCCAGCGTGGTCGCCATGGTGCCGACCTCGCTGCGCAGCGAAGCGACCGCCTGGGTCCGCTCCGCGTCGATCTGGGTCCGCGCGTGCGTGACGATCCGCTCGGCCTCGGCGTTCGCCTGCTCGCGCATCTCCGCGATGATCTGGGCACCCTGCTCGCGGGCGTCCTCGCGGATCTTCGCAGCCTCCTGCCGGGCCTCGGCCAGCTGCGCGTTGTACTTCTCCAAAGCCGCCTTCGCCTCGGCCTGGGCCTGCTTGGCCTCGTTCATCCCGCCTTCGATCGCCGCGGTCCGATCGGCGTACGCCTTCTCGAACCGGGGGACGACGTACTTGGCGAAGGCGACGGCCAGCAGGATCAGGAAAACGAAGGCGAAGATGATCTCGGCCGTGTGCGGGAGCAGCGGGTTCGCGGTCTCACCGGCCGCTTCGCTGAGCGGTAGCACCAGCGTCTTCATGTCTGGATCCTGTCAGTCGGAGGAAGTAGCTCAGGTACGGAAGACGAAGGCGAGTGCGATACCGATGATCGCCAGCACCTCGGTGACACCGAAGCCGATCCAGGCGATCGACTGCAGCTTGCTCTGGGCCTCCGGCTGCCGCGCGGTGCCGTTGATCACAGCGGCGAAGATCAGACCGACGCCGACGCCCGGACCGATCGCGGCCAGGCCGTAGCCGAGGACTGCGATGTTGCCGGCAATCTCGAGAGCCATCTCAGGTGTTTCCTTTCGGTACGGATAGGGGCTATCCGGGTTTCCGTTACTACGGGTCTAGGGGTACTGCGGATCAGTGGTCTTCGGCGATGGCGCTGCCGATGTACTGCGCGGTCAGCACGACGAAGATGTAGGCCTGGATGCACTGCACGAACAGCTCCAGTCCGCCGATCGCGAGGCCCATGATCCAGGTCAGGATGCCGACGCCGGCCAGCGCGATGCTGTCGGCCTCGAACACCAGGTACTCACCGCCGAGCACGAACACCAGCAGCAGGATGTGGCCGGCGAACATGTTCGCGAACAACCGCAGGCTCAGCGAGATCGGCCGGACCACGATGTTCGAGATGAACTCGATCGGGATCATCAGCGGCATCAGCCACCACGGCACACCGGGCGGCATGGTCTGGTGCTTGAAGTAGCCCCAGGGACCGTGCTTCCTGATGCCGACCGCGTTGTAGATGACCCAGGTCATGATCGCGGCGCTGTACGCCCAGCCGATATGGCTGAAGGTCGGGAACTGGACCAGCGGGATGGTGGCCGCGATGTTGTTCAGCAGGATGAAGAAGAACAGGCCGGTCAGGTACGGCACGTACTTCATGTATTCCTGGCTGCCGATCGCGTCGCGGGCGATCGAGTTGCGGACGAAGTTGTACCCGAGCTCGCCGGCGAACTGCAGCCTGCCAGGGACGACACCGGCCTTGCGGGACGCACCCCAGAAGAACCACAGGATGACGACGACGGACAATGCGGACACCAGCACGGGCTTGGTGAACCAGTCCACGCCATCGATGATCGGCGGGGTGTCGAAGCTCTGTGGACCGGGTGCGATGAACTCGGTCGGAACGCCGGCGGTCACCGGGTCTCCTCTCGCGTCGTGCTCAAGTCGGACGCCTTGTAGTGAAGGGCAGGGCGGCTCAGGGCATGGCGGTCAACAACGTCAGACCCGGTGCGGATCGCGCCGAACCCTGAAGGATTCAGGACTTTCCGTACCGGAAGTGCAGCAACAAGATGGTGAGCCCGGCACCGAGGACGATGCCCACCGGGAGTAAGAACTGAGTGCCGAGCAGGCGATCCAACCCGAACCCGATGCCGCCGTACACCACGACACCGCCGATCAAGTAGGACAGGACCCGCCAGCCGTCGCCCGAATTGGGGGGTGATGGCTTCGGATCCTCGTGCTCGCTCATTGGCACCCGAAACGTACCAGGAGTGGACAGGACCGGTCACATCGGCACCCGTAACCTCTGCCACAGCAGGGGAATCATTACCCAGGGTGCTCATGCCGTCACCTCATTGTCGAGGTCGTAGATCGGGATGCGCAGCCGCGACCAGGCCCAGATCTCGCCGGCCAGCCAGGCCATCACGACCACCAGGGCGACCACGCCGAGCACGGTCAGATTCACGTGCCGCGCCAGGCTGTCGGAGCTCAGCGCGATCGCGAGCAGACCGCCGAAGAACGCGATCCGTCCGGAGTACGACGCCATCGCGACGGCCAGCTGCATGGTCGGAGAGGTCTTGCGCGACAGGTGCAGAGCGATCAGGCCGACGCCGGAGAAGACGATCACCGTCAGCAGACCCAGCAACGCTCCCCACAAGCCGGGCAGACCGGCCGCGACGGTGGACACCACGGCCGCATTGATACCGACGACGAGGGCGGCGACCAAAGCGCCACGCAACATCGCTAGCGCCGGGTGCCTCGTGGCTTGGCCGGCGACTTTCGGGCTGTGAGCCGAAGGAGCCATCTGGTGGTTCCGTCCTGCTGGCGACCAGGTCTCGCGGCCTGGTCGTCGGGTGGGCGGGGTCAGGGGTGTCGCTGTTCTTTGCTGGTGCTTGTGAAAACTAGCACAAAGTCTGCACGGTCAGCAAAACGGGGCCCCTGCCGCTGTACACGCACACCCTATCGGTAGGCCACGTGCGTGAGTGGTCTGGTCCCTCCAAGTTCGCGGTCAGACCTTGGCGAGCGGTTTCCGGGAACGGCGTGGCAAACCGGTCGTGAGCAGGATCGCGGTGACCGTCACGGCCAGCACGATCAGAGCCGTCCACCAGAACAGGACCAGGCCGAGGACGACCACGCCGTACGCGATCAGAGCCGTCCAGAGGTACATCAGCAGCACCGCCCGGCGGTGCGAGTGACCGCGCTGCATCAGCCGGTGGTGCAGGTGCAACTTGTCCGCGGCGAAGGGCGACCGGCCGGCCTTGGTCCGGCGGACGTAGGCCATGGTCAGGTCCAGCGCGGGGATCGCGAGGACGGCGATCGGGAGGATCAGCGGGAGGAGCGCCGGCAGCAGGCTGGAGCCGCCCACCTCGTACGGGACCGCGTTCGGGTCCATCTGGCCGGTGAGGCTGATCGTCGACGCGGCCAGCATCAGGCCGATCAGCAGGGCGCCGGAGTCGCCCATGAAAACCCTGGCGGGAAAGAAGTTGTGCGGCAGGAAGCCGAGGCAGGCACCGGCCAGGGCCACCGTGATCAGGGTCGAGGTGGTCGCACGGTCGAGGTTCTGCTCGACGTTCAGCAGGTACGAGTAGGTGAAGAACGCGGTCGCGCCGATCGCCGTGACGCCGGCGGCCAGGCCGTCCAGGCCGTCGACGAAGTTCACCGCGTTGCAGGACACCAGCAGGATGCCCGCGGTCAGCACGGCCAGCTGCGCGGGTGACGGCGAGATCACGCCACCGGGCAGCGGGAGCCAGTACAACTGGATGCCCTGGACAACCATCACGCCGACCGCGAGGACCTGGCCGGCCAGCTTGGTGATCGCGTCCAGCTCGTACAGGTCGTCGACCACGCCGACGGCGCAGATCACCACCCCGCCGATCAGGATCGCCCGGGCGTCGTGGGCGACCTGCAGGCTGTCACCGAGGAACGGCAGGGCGGAGGCGACCGCGAACGCGGCGATCAGGCCGCCGAGGATCGAGATGCCGCCGAAGTACGGGATCGGGACCTTGTGCACGTCCCGGGACCGCACCTTCGCGACCGCGCCGTACCGCAGCGCGATCTGTCGGGCCACGCCGGTCAGCAGGAAGGTCGTGGCCATCGCCACGAACAGGACCAGCAGGTACTCGCGCACTAGTCCGCAGGCCTCACATCAGGATCGGTCGGCTTCTCGTCATCCGTTGCGTTGGACGCCTCGACCACATCTTCGGTTGGCTTTTCTGTGGTTTCCGCTGCGGTTTCCTCATCAGAGTCTGACGCGACCTCAGGCACGACAGCGCGCAGTTGCTCCAAGGAGAGGGCTCCGAGGCGGACGACCTTGGGCGTCTCTCCCGTGAGGTCGACGATGGTCGACGGTTCCCCGCCGGTCACCGCGCCGCCGTCGAGGTAGACCGCGACCGAGTCCTGCAGTTGCTCCTCGGCGTCGTACACGTCCAGCGCGGCCGGCCGGCCGGACTTGTTCGCCGAGCTGACCGCGAGCGGCCCGGTCCGGGACAGCAGTTCGCGGGTGTTCTCGTGATCGGGCACCCGGAGCGCGACGGTCCCCTGGGTCTCCCCCAGGTCCCACATCAGCGACGTCTGCGCGTGGCAGATCACCGTCAACGGCCCCGGCCAGAACTCCTGGCAGAGCTTGCGGCCCGCGTCCGGGACGTCGGTGGCGAGCGCGTCCAGCGACTCGACCACCGAGATCAGCACCGGCGGCGGCATGTCCCGCCCGCGGCCCTTGGCGTCCAGCAGCCGCTGGACCGCGTCGGCCTTGAAGGCGTCCGCGGCGATCCCGTACACGGTGTCGGTCGGTAGGACGACCAGGTCGCCGGCCTCGATGGCATCCACGGCCGCGCGGTAGGCCGGTGCCAGTTCGTCGCCGCTGAAGTCGAAGCGCTCACTCACGGAGTGAATCGTGCCACTCACGCGGGCCCCGACTCCAACCGGGCTGCACCCCCACCCGTTCCTGACAAATGATTGTGAGCTTTCCAGCCGCCCGCCCCCAGTACTCCTTAGGATCCCGCTCATGACTGTTTTGAATTGCCGAGCCTCCGGCCCGGCGGGTCATGGGGCCTTGGCTCCCGACCTTCCCTCGTCGCTCCAGTCGCTTCGCTCCCTGCGCTCCTCAGTCCAGGCCGGGAGGCCCCATGACTGTGTCGCGTGAGTTCCTCGCCGCGATGCCGAAGGCCGAGTTGCATGTTCACCACGTCGGATCGGCCTCGCCGCGGATCGTCGCCGAGCTCGCCGCCCGGCACCCCGAGTCGCCGGTGCCGGCCGACCCGGCGCTGCTCGCGGAGTACTTCAAGTTCACCGACTTCGCGAAGTTCATCGAGGTCTACCTGACCGTCGTCGACCTGATCAAGACGCCCGAGGACGTCCGGCTGCTGACCTACGAGGTCGCCCGCGAGATGGCCGCGCAGAACCTCCGGTACGCCGAGCTGACCTGTACGCCGTACACCTCCGTGCAGCGCGGGATCGCGGCCGAGGCGTACTGCGAGGCCATCGAGGACGCCCGGGTGGCCGCCGAGAAGGAATTCGGCATCACCCTGCGGTGGATCTTCGACATCGCCGGTGAGGCCGGGCTGCCGGCCGCCGAGGAGACGCTGCGGATCGCGACCAAGATCCGGCCGGAAGGCCTCGTCGGGTTCGGGCTCGGCGGGCCGGAGGTCGGCGTACCGCGGCCGCAGTTCCAGCCGCACTTCGAGGCCGCCGTCGCGACCGGCCTGCACAGCGCGCCGCACGCAGGCGAGACCACTGGGCCGGAGACGATCTGGGACGCCGTCCGCATGCTGAAGGCCGAGCGGATCGGCCACGGTACGTCGACCATGCAGGACCCGGCTCTGGTCGACTACCTGGGTGAGCACCGGATCCCGCTCGAGGTCAGCCCGACCTCGAATATCGCCACCCGCGCGGTCGCGTCGTACGACGTGCACCCGCTGCGCGCGATGGTCGACGCCGGCCTCGTCGTCACGATCAACTCCGACGATCCGCCGATGTTCGGCACCGATCTGACGAACGAGTACGCCGTCGCCGCCCGCCTCCTCGACCTCGACGAGACCGGCGTGGCCGAGCTCGCCAAGACCGCCGTCCGGGTGTCGTTCGCGGAGGACTCGGTCAAGGACGAACTGCTGGCGGAGATCGACGCGTACGTGAGCTAGGCCTGGGTACCTTGGTCCGGTGCGGAGAGTCTGTGGGGTGCTGGCGGTCGTCCTGGTGAGTGTGGCGGCCTGCAGCGACGTCCCCGCTGCCACGACCTCAACGACCTCCGAGCCGGCACCGACGGCCGTCCGGCCGAGTCCAACAGTCCCCACCCCGCCGGCCGACGGTGAGCTGCCGCGGGGCGGGCGGGTGATCTTCCCGAAGTACCAGCTGGTCGGGTACGTCGGCATGCCCGGATCACCCGCGCTCGGGCCGTTGGACAAGGACCTCGACGCGAAGGCGGCGAAGCTGGAGACGCTGTCCAAGGCCTACGCGGCCGGGCGGACGCCGCTCCCGGTGATGGAGCTGATTGCCGTTGTGGCGAAGGGATCCCGGGGCACGGACGGGATGTACCGCGGCCGGCTGCCGGACGCGACGATCGACGAGTACCTGGCCGTCGCCCGCAAGCACAAGATGCTGTTGCTGCTCGACATCCAGCCGGGCCGGGCCAAGATCCTGCCCGAGGTGAAGCGGCTCGAGCGCTGGCTGAAGGAGCCGGACGTGGGACTCGCGTTCGACCCGGAGTGGGCGGTCGGGCCGAGTCAGGTCCCGGGCGGGGTCTTCGGCCACACCACGGGCGCCGACCTCGACAGCATCGCTTCGTACCTGTCGGGACTGGTGCAGGCCGGCAACCTGCCCGAGAAGGTGTTCGTCTTTCACCAGCTGTCGACGCGGATCGTCACCAACGAGCAGGCCCTGAAGAAACATCCCGGCGTCGTCACCATCAAGTCCGTCGACGGCATCGGCGCCCGCGTCGACAAACTGAAAACCTGGACCAAACTCACCACGAGTCTTGCCCCGAGCGTCCACGCCGGCTTCAAACTCTTCTACGTCGAGGACACCCGCCACGGTCCCCTCATGACACCGACCCAAGTGATGGCCCTCAAGCCCCGCCCAGAATTCGTGGTCTACGAGTAGTCAGATCCGGCGGCCGGTGGCGAAGCGGTGGCGGCCGGCTAGGTCCAGCTGGTCGCGGACTTCGATGAAGAGGCCGGTGGTGGTGAAGACGGCGGGGGCGGATTCGCCTTGGACGTCGGCGTGTTCGCAGGCGAACCAGCCGCCGGGCTTGAGCAGGCGGGCCGCGGTCGCGGCGACCACCTTGATCTCGTCGAGGCCGTCGTCACCGGACCACAGCGCGAGCGCGGGGTCGTGGTCGCGGACCTCGGCGGTGACGGATTCCCACGCGGTCAAAGGGATGTACGGCGGGTTGGAGATCACCGCGTCCACCTGACCGTCGAACTCCGGCAGACATCCGTCGATGTCGCGCTCATGCAGGACGGCCCCGGTGCCGGCCAAATTCCGTCGGGCCCAGACGCACGCCTCCGCCGACAGTTCGACCGCGTGCACGACGCTGTCCGGGCGCTCGGTCGCGATCGCGCCGGCGATCGCGCCTGAGCCGGTGCAGAGGTCTACGACGAGCGGTTCCTTCACGTCCTCGAGGCGGTCGAGGATCCAGCCGACCATCACCTCGGTCTCCGGCCGCGGCACGAACACCCCCGGACCGACCGCGAGCTCCCGATAGCGGAAGGCCGCCGTACCGGTGAGGTGTTGCAACGGTTCGCGACCAGCCCGGCGCTCGATCAGTACGTCGTACCGCTGCCTCTGCTCGTCCGTGGGCTCAGCCAGGTGCAGCCGACTCGATCCCGTGACGAAAGCGAGCAACTCGGCTGCGTCGAAGTCCGGTGACGCAACCCCCGCCTCCCGCAACCGAGCCGTCGCCTCGGCTACCAGAGCTTTCACTCCGCTCACTGGGACTCGACGGCCTCGAGGCGGGCGGCCAGGTCGGCGTCGGTCAGGGCCTGGATCACCGGCGCCAGCTCGCCGCCGAGGACCTGGTCGAGGTTGTGCGCCTTGTAGCCGACGCGGTGGTCGGAGAACCGGTTCTCGGGGAAGTTGTACGTGCGAATCCGCTCAGACCGGTCCACAGTCCGGATCTGCGACCGGCGCGCGTCGGACGCCTCCTGGTCGGCGGCCTCCTGCGCGGCGGCAAGCAACCGGGACCGCAGGACACGCATGGCCTGCTCGCGGTTCTGCAGCTGCGACTTCTCGTTCTGCATCGAGACCACGATGCCGGTCGGCAAGTGGGTGATCCGAACGGCGGAGTCGGTCGTGTTCACGCTCTGCCCACCCGGCCCGGACGACCGGAACACGTCGATCCGCAGGTCGTTCTGGTCGATCTCGACATCGACGTCCTCGGCCTCCGGCAGCACCAGCACGCCGGCCGCGGACGTGTGGATCCGCCCCTGCGACTCGGTCACCGGCACCCGCTGGACCCGGTGCACGCCGCCCTCGAACTTGAGCTTCGCGTACGGCGCCTCACCCGGCTCCGGCGTACCTTTCGCCTTCACCGCGACCGTGATCGACTTGTACCCGCCCAGGTCGGACTCGGCGGAGTCGAGGACCTCGGTCTTCCAGTTCTGCGACTCGGCGTACTTCAGGTACATCTTCAGCAGGTCGCCGGCGAACAGGGCCGACTCGTCGCCGCCCTCGCCGGCCTTGATCTCGAGGATCGCGTCCTTGTCGTCACTCGGGTCCCGCGGGACGAGCAGCACCTGCAGCTTCTCGGCCAGCTCCTCGCGGCGGGCGGCCAGCTTGGTCGCCTCTTCCGCGAAGCTCGGGTCCTCGGCGGCCAGCTCACGCGCCGCCTCGATGTCGTCCCCGGTCTGCAGCCATTCGTCGTACGTGCGGACGACGGGTGCGAGCCCGGCGTACCGCTTGCCGACCCGGCGGGCGTTGGCCTGGTCGGAGTGCAGCTCCGGATCCGCCATCTGCCGCTCCAGCTCGGCGTACTCGGCCTTGAGCGTCTGAACCGCCTCGAACATCGTGCACTCCTCCCTTCGAAAACCCTGCTGACAACACAAACCGCGCGCCGGTCCCCCAAGCGTGGGCTCGCGGGACCAAGAGAGGGGAGGGTGCCCATTTTTTGTGTGCTCCTTTTTTAAGGGGGCCACACAGGCAACAG